>CAVFZF010000004.1:0-131664 GCA_963627025.1 Bifidobacteriaceae bacterium
CAAGGGCAGGATTTCCGTCGGGAAGTCCTGCCCTTTTCCTTCCCCTCTTTTCCTGCGTTGTCAATTTCAAATGAGATAATTGCGTGACGGCTATTGATTGTCCGTCCAAATGTTGTACCTTTGCACCACATAGCCGATGACCCTGCTCTTGGCTCTAAGTGTAACAGTCAAAACTCTATTTGGAATGGCAAGAAAAATCCTCGCATTGCTCTCATTGCTGGCAGTTGTCAGCGTGAATGCACAGACAGGAAGTTGGAAAGGCGAACTTGGCGTACAAGGTTTCAAGTTGCCGCTGGTATTCAATTTTACGGCTGACGGCTGCACGGTCGATTCTCCTTCGCAGGGAGTCAAAGGCATCGCGGCAGAGAAATCTTCCTCGGAGAACAACAAGATAATAGTAAAGATAGCGTCATTGGGCGCAGTCTTCGAAGGCACCAACTACGGCGACAGCATCTGTGGCACGTTCGGACAGGGCGGTCTGTCCGTTCCGTTGACGCTCAAGCCGGGCACCGTCGAGGTGAAACGTCCCCAGACACCGGTGCCGCCGTTCCCTTACAAAGAGGAGGATGTCAGTTTCACCAGCGGCAAGTTCACCCTTAACGGCACTCTGACCCTGCCCGACGGCTACACCAAAGACACACCCGTGGTGCTGATGGTGACAGGAAGCGGGCAGCAGAACCGCGACGAAGAAATATTCGAACACAAGCCCTTTGCCGTGTTGGCAGACGCTCTGGCGCGTCAGGGCATCGCTTCCCTGCGCTATGACGACCGTGGCTACGGCGACAGTTCGGTCAATTTCACCGACTTCACCACCGATGACTTCTGTCAGGACGCCGAAGCCGGCGTCAACATGCTGCGCACCCGTTTTGGCAAAGTGGGCGTTCTGGGACACAGCGAGGGCGGAACCGTCGCCCTGATGCTCGGTGCCGGTCACAAGGTAGACTTCATCGTGTCGCTCGCAGCCATGGCCATCTCCGGCAAGGAGACCCTGTTGCAGCAGAACCGGCGCGCCTTGTCAATGGTCGGACTGTCCGCCGACATGCTGGACAAGACCACTTCCATCATCAACACAGTCTTCTCTGCCTTGGCAGAAGGCAAGAACTTTGACGACATCAAGATTGAGGGCTTGGGTGAAAACACCCGTCCGCTCTTGGAGAAAATAAAGGAACCGCTCAACACCCCCTATATGCTGCACTTCCTGAAAATGGACGTCAGCAAGCAGTTGCCGCTTGTGACGTGCCCTGTCTTGGCTCTTAACGGCAAGAACGACACGCAGGTTGACTGCGACTCCAATATCAGTGCGCTGGAGAAAGGGCTCTCCAACAGCAAGCATACTGTCCGTGCGCTTGACGGTCTCAACCACCTTTTCCAGCACAGCCAGACAGGAAGCGTCATGGAGTACCAGCAGATAGAGGAAACGATTTCGCCCGAAGTGATTGACACCATCGTGACTTGGATTAAGGCTCAGCGTTGAGTCAGGTTCCATAGTCAGACACTATAAGCCTTTGCCCCGCACCCTTGTGCCGGGCAAAGGCTGTTCTTTTGTGTGGTGTCAACGCCGTCTGCGCACTGCGCAGGCGGCGTTTGCGTTGTCAGAAACGACCGTTTTCGTGGCGGCACATCATGTGAAGTACGACCGTACATCGGTCGTGGTACGTTCGTACAACAGGTGATGTACACCCGTACTCCATTTGCTGTGCTGCCGCCATTCCGCCGCTTTGCCGCTGCGAAAGCACCGCTCCTGCGCCGCCCGAACGGCGTTTGTGGCGTGGCAAGACGCTGCATGGGCGCGTATTCTACATTTGTTTCATAATGTGGAATAAATAAATTATTGTCTTTTATCCCTGTCTTGCTACCTTTGCAACCGGAATTACCGAAAAGTGTAACTAAGAATTTATCACCATAACAATGAAACTACATTTCAGTCACAGGCTTGTTGTCCGTCTGGCATCTTCGGCTGTTGTGCTGGTGTCTGCGCTCGGTTCATGTTCCGACGGCTATGTCTACAATGACCGTGAGCCCGACTTCCTCGGCGGCAGCATCTACGAATATCTCCAAAAGAGCGGTGAGTTCGGCTATTATCTCCGCCTGATTGACGACCTCGGTTATGACAAGGTGCTGTCCCTGACGGGCAGCAAGACGGTGTTTCCTGCCAGGGATGAGGCTTTCGAACGTTTTTTCCGTGACAATGTCTACGGTGTGGACAGTTACGAAAAACTCTCTCCGGCGCAGAAGCGCAGCCTGCTCAACTCGAGCATGGTCAACATGGCTTACCTCTGCAATATGCTCGCCAACCCGGTGATGGGCGGCAACGAGTCCAACGAGGGCACTGCCATCAGGCGTCCGACGTCGTATTCCTATCTCGACAGTGTGGCTTTCGTCAAGGACGAGACCCTGTTTGCAAATCCGTATTGGACTCGGTTCAGCGGCCGTGGACTTTATCTTGTCGACGACGAGAGCACTCCCTACATCGTGCATTTCACTCCGGAGAACACTGCGGCAAAGGGTGTCGCGTCGTCAGACTGGGGTCTGGTCATGGGCAAGGAGTATGACCCCGACGCCGTATATATAAACGGTGTGAAGGTCAGCCACGGTGACATCACCTGCAAGAACGGCTACATCCACATCGTCGACGAGGTGCTCACGCCCAACAGGAACCTCTCGCAGATAATCGCCTCCAACGGTCAGACATCGCTGTTCAACCGCTTGATGAACAAGTTTTCCGCCCCCTATTTCAGTTCGTCCTGCAATGATGCGGTGCATGAACTCTATGCCGGCAACGACGCAGGCCACGGTCTGATAACCGACAGTGTGTTTGTGAAACGCTATTTCACCGAGAGCCGCACCACCGATCCCGCCGGCAACGACATGACAAACTACGGTCTCCTCTACTATGACCCCTCGCAGAACAGTTACAACAGCATGCAGGACATGGGCGTGATGTTCGTTCCCACTGACCAAGCCATGACCGATTACCTCACGAGCGGCAAGGGACAGTATCTCCGCGACGCCTACGGGACGTGGGACGACGTGCCCTCCAGCCTGCTGGCACTTTTCGTCAAGAACCACCAGAAGAAGTCTCTCATGACCAGCCTCCCCTCGATGTGGGAGGACATGAACGACGAGTCGAGTTTCCCTATGGACGTGAGCGAGGACGACATAGCGGCGTCCTACATCGGCAGCAACGGCGTGGTGTTTGTCACCAACAAGGTCTATCCCCCGATAGACTACCAGACCGTGTATGCCGCATCGATGACAAATCCCGGCAGCAAGATAATGAACTGGGCCATACAGGACAAGGAGATGAAGTTCTATCTCTACCTGCGCTCAATGGAGAACATGTACAATCTGCTTGTCCCCACGGACGATGCGCTGAAAAACTACCGTGACCCCATATCCTGGGCCCGGGGCAAGAGCCAGCGCCGGATATGGGAGTTCAAGTATGCAGAGGGCGATGAAAACCCCGTGAGTGTGGATGTCTACACCGTCGACGACCTCGGTCAGAAAGACAAGGTGGAGCGCACCATCACTGACAAATCGGTCATCCGCAACCGCCTGAACGACATTTGTGACCGCCACATCATCGTGGGCGACATGGACAGCGAGGGCAACATGGGCGGCTATATAGACGACGGCACGGCGCAGTTTGTCCAGAGCAAGGGCGGCTCCACGCTTGAAATCAGCGGTTCGGGCGACGGTCTGCGCGTCAGGGGCGGCGGCGACATAGAGCAGAATGCAGTGCCTGCACGCATAACGGCCAATGAGACGACGGGCAAACTCGAGCGCTATGATGCCGACAACGGACGCATCTGGTTCATCGACAAGGTGCTGCAGGACCCGGTGATGTCGGTCAAGGAGATACTGGGCAGCCACCCCGAGTACTCCGAATTCTACAATCTGCTGCTCGGCAACAGTGCCGTGTTCAAGTATTTCGAGAACGACAAGGAGATAAAGAGTATCTTCGGACTCAACAAGACATCCGGCACGTCGGGTCTGGGTGAGGTTGTCCTGTCGTTCAACAACTTCCGCTACACGGTGTTCGTCCCGACCAATGCCGCCGTGGAAGAGGCGTTCCGCAACGATGCGGACCTGCATACATGGGACGAGATAGAGGCTCAGGACAATGCCACACTGAAGCGTCAGTGGGCCGTGCACCTCATCCGTTTCCTGAAATACCACTTCATGGACAACTCCATCTACATCGACGGCAAGGCGTCAAGCACCCGCACTTTCGAGACAGCGGCACGCAATGACGACAGCAAGTTCCAGACTCTAAGGGTGTCAACCGACGGCACTTCCCTCACCGTAACCGACGCACACGGCAACTCTGCCCATGTGGTTCGCCAGGCAGGACTTTACAATGTGCAGGGCCGCGACATCATTGTCAACAATGCCGACTACTCCAAAGCCGACCGGATAGAGTCCTCCTCGTTCTCTGTCATCCACCTTGTTGACAAGGCACTTCTGCCGGAATAAAACAGACAAACTACCGATAAGCAATACTCAACAATGAAGCATACAGCGTTAATATTACTTGCCCTGCTGGTGTCGCACCTGTCCATGGCGCAGGATGTCGTCATCACAGGCCATGTGGGCGAGACTATGGGTGACATCATAGGTGCCAATGTCATAGAGCAAGACAAGGGCGGACGTATCGTGTCGTCAGTGGTGACCGACATCAACGGCAATTTCTCCCTGTCGGTAAAGAACACCGACAACAGTCTGAAGGTGTCTTACGTCGGGTTCAAGACCATAATAGTCCCGATAAAAGACCGTCGCCGCTTTGACCTGACCATGGAGGACGAGAGCAACATGGTGCAGGAAGTGCAGGTCACAGCCAAGAGGCTGCACAACGACGGCACGTTCATGATACCCGAAAGGGAGGTCTCCGGCGCCACGCAATCCATCAGCATGAAGACCTTTGAGGGCATGTCGGTGGCATCGGTCGACGATGCCCTGCAGGGACGGATTGCCGGTCTGGACATCGTCGCCAACTCCGGCGACCTCGGAAGCGGCTCCGCTCTCCGTGTGCGGGGCACCACTTCCATCAACTCAAGTTCCACTCCGCTCATCCTGCTCAATGACATTCCCTTTGAGAGCAATCTCGATGCGTCGTTCGATTTCAACACTGCCACCAACGACCAGTTTGCCACTCTGCTGAGCATATCGCCCAATGACATCGAGGACATCACCGTCATGAAGGACGGTGCGGCGTGTGCCATCTGGGGCTCACGGGGTGCCAACGGCATCATAAGCATACATACCAAGAAGGGTGTGACCGGTCCCACGCGCGTGTCCTATTCCTACCGTTTCTCCGGGTCGTGGCAGCCGGCAGGCATGAAGATGCTCAATGGCGATGACTACACGATGCTCATGAAGCAGGCCTACTTCAACCGCAACCAGGACGAGTCGGAGTGTGACATACCGGAGTTCAACTATGACCCCACGTTTTCGGAGTATCAGCAGTACAACAACAATACCGACTGGGTGAAGGAGGTGAGCCAGTTCGGCCTGACCCACGACCACTCGCTCGCCGTGAGCGGCGGCGGTTCGAAGGCTAAGTTCCGTGCCTCTCTCGGCTACTATTCCCAGACGGGCACCGTCATCGAGCAGCGCATGGACCGTCTGTCCTCCCGCATGAATCTGGAATACCAGGTCTCAGACCGTCTGAAGTTCATAAGCGACTTCTCGATGACCTATACCGACAACAACAAGAACTACGAACAGACATACCAGGGCAGCAGTATTGGTCTGCTCGACAATGCCTACCGCAAGATGCCCAACCTCACTGTCTACCGCAAGGACATGTACGGCAACCTCACCAATACATACTACAATGTGCTCGAGAACGCCGGTATCAGTTCGGAACAGAAGGAATTGCTCAACCCCGTGGCGGTGGCTCATCTGGCAAAGAACGTGCAGAAGAACATGCGCATCATCCCCACGCTGCGCATACAATATGACTTCATCCAGCCGTCGGACTACCAGCGTCTGCGCTACAACGGCTATATCTCGTTTGACATAGAGAACAACAAGTACAACAAGTTCCTGCCAAAGGAGATTGTTCCGAAGAGTTGGCTCAACATCGATATCAACCGTGCGGAAGACCAGGAGCAGGAGGGATTGACCGTGATGACCGATCAGAACATCACATGGCAGCCCAATCTGGGGAATGACCACTCGCTCATGCTCTACGGTTCGTGGCAACTGACATCGGGAAGTTCGCAGTATCAGCAGTTCCAGACCTACGGTTCGGCATCCGGTTCGATAGTAAGCGGCACGGCAGGTGCTAACCCTTACTACACGGCAAGTGGCGCTGGTCAGTGGCGTTCGATGGCTGTATTGGGACGATTCCACTACTCTTACCAGGGACGTTACATCCTTGACGGCACCGTGAGATATGACGGCAGCAGCCGTTTCGGCAGCAACAACCGCTGGGGCAGTTTCCCCTCTGTCTCGGGAAAATGGATTGTCAGCGACGAGAAGTTCCTTGAGAGTTGCCGCAAATGGCTCTCCGAACTGTCGATACGTGCCGGTTGGGGCGTGACGGGCAACCAGCCCAACTCGGAATACCTCTACTACAGCCGCTACAACGGCAACTGGAGCAGCGGCGGCAACAACTATAACGGCACGTCGACAATCAAGCCCTCGTCGCTGAAACTCGACAACCTGAGGTGGGAACGCTCCGCTTCATACAACCTGGGCTTCAATCTGGCATTGTTTGACAACCTCTTCGTGAGCGACATAAATGTCTATCACCGCCGCACGACCGACCTTCTGTTTGAGAACCAGAGCATCCCGTCGTCGACAGGATTCGGTTCCATAAGTTACATCAACGCTGGAACGATGGACAATGACGGTTGGGAACTCAATGTCTACACCAACAACCTGATCAAGGCGGGCAAGTGGGTTGTGGATTTCAATGCCAACCTTTCCAACTACAGCAATACCATCAAGGCACTCGACGACAATGTGCTCGCCAGTTACAACGGCGACTTCGACTACAACAACGGTTCGTATCTGAGCCGTGTGCAGGTGGGAAACTCGTTTGGAAGCATCTACGGTTTCCGTTACAAAGGCGTCTACCAGTACGACAAATACGTTGAGGGGCGCGAGGGAACGTGTCCTGTCGTGAAGGATGCCGCCGGCAACGTGATAAAGGACAGTTACGGTGAGGCCATACCGATGTACTTCGCCTATGGAACGACCAATGCCCGCAAGTTCCGCGGAGGCGACGCCATCTATGAGGACATCAATCACGACGGAACGATAGATGAACTTGACATAGTGTATCTCGGCAACTGCAACCCGAAGATAAACGGCGGTTTCGGTCTTACGGTGAAATACAACCAGAGGCTCTCGATAAACGCTTTCTTCAATTTCCGTTACGGCAACAAGGTCATCAACTATGCGCGTATGTACGCCGAAAACATGTATGGCAACGACAACCAGAGCATTGCCGTGAACTGGAGATGGCGCAAAGACGGCGACATAACGGAGATTCCGCGCGCCCTCTATCAGGACGGCAGAAACTGGCTGGGCAGTGACAGGTTTGTGGAAGACGGCTCTTTCCTGCGCTTCAAGCAACTGACGGTGAACTATTCCTTTGACCGCAAGACGCTGCAGCCGCTTGGACTGACGCAACTTGGACTGTCCTTCACGCTCAACAACATCCTGACCTTTACGAAATATACGGGTGTCGACCCCGAGATATCCCCCAACAGCCAGGGCATCTGCGCCGATTACAGCAAGACACCGCGCTCCAAATACTTCACGCTGGGCGTGACATTGGGATTCTGATACATAACATTTAGGACATACGACTATGAAACTATACAATATCACAAAAGTGTTTGTCAGCCTGTCAACCGTGCTTGTGTTGGCATCGTGCGACCAGTTCTTTGACATAAAGCCCGAGTCGGAACTTGTCAGCGAGGATTTCTGGCAGTCGAAAAGCGATGTCGAGAGCAGCGTCGCGGCTTGCTACCGCGCCCTTCAGGAACCTGATGTCATGGAGCGTTTCATCGTCTGGGGCGAGGTGAGATCAGACAATGTGCTCCGCGGTTACAACTGTAACGAGGCGATAGACAACATCTTGAAACTCAATATTGACGCGACCAACGGATACACAAGTTGGGGATGCGTCTACACGGCGATAAACTATTGCAACACGGTGATAAAGAATGCACCCGGCGTGATGCAGCGAGACCCGAACTTCAAGCAGAGCGAACTCCTCGCCTATATGGCGGAGGCGAAGACCCTGCGCGCCCTTTGCTATTTCTGGCTTGTCAGGACTTTCAAGGATGTTCCGTTCATCACAGAACCCTATGTCGACACAAGCCGCCCGTTCCAAGTGGCGCAGACCGACGGCAACGGGATTCTCCAGACGTTGCTGGAAGACCTCAATGCTGTGACGATGCAGGCCAAGGCGGTCTACAGCACCACCTCGGACACCAAGGGACACATCACCCAAAAGGCGGTGCTGACGCTGATGGCGGACATGTATCTCTGGCTCGGACAGTATGATTCCTGTATTGACTGCTGCGACAAGGTGCTCACTCTGAAGACCAACCCGCTGCAGTTGGAGCAGTCGTCGGTCTATAACCAGAACGTATTCGGCACAGGCAACTCCAGGGAAAGTATCTTTGAACTGCAGTTCAGCACCGATACTCCCGACTATGTGGTCAACGAGATGTACAACACGACAGGCGGCCGCAACTCCTACAGCCACCTTTCATCGTTGCAGTTCAGCAACTATGAGACGTTCATTGACAGGCACAGCGACAGCCGCTTCAACGATGCGATGTTCGGAAGCACGTCGTCAACGTCTATCCCTATAAAGAAATATGTGGCTTACCGCAAAGAGTCGTCCGGCTCGAATGTGTCGGAAGCCGACTATGTAGCCAATGCCAACACCCAGAACTGGATATTCTACAGGCTCTCCGACATATACACCATGAAGGCGGAGGCTCTGGTAGAGCGCAACGGAGAGGGCGATTTGCAGGAGGCATACGACATGTTGTGCAAGACCTACGACCGTGCCAATCCGTCGAAGACGGCAGGTTCGCTGGACTTTTCCAAGTACAACCAGCAGTCGGCAATGCGCAACCTCGTGTTTGACGAGCGTCAGAGGGAGTTCCTCTTTGAGGGTAAACGCTATTTCGATCTGTTGAGGAGGGTGCGCCGTGAGGGCAGTACTCAGAGTGTGGTTCAGACCTACCTGATGCGCAAATACTCCACTCTGGACCAGACGACGGTCACTTCCCGTCTGGCAACAGTCGATGCCCTCTATATGCCAATCAACAAAGACGAGTTGAAACTCAATGCCTTGCTTAAGCAGAATCCGTTCTACAAGACATCTTCGGGCATAGAGAAAAACTGATATTAACGGCGATAAAACAAACATACACGATGAAACGTATATATTCATTTCTTTCCATAATGACAATCGGAGCACCCCTTCTGTTGTCGGGATGTGGGGATAATGTTTCGACAGACAGTTACTACACGTTCACGGAACAGACTGTGGCGAGTTATTGCGAGAACAATCCGGAGCATTTCTCCGTCTTCTCACAGTTGCTCAAGGATGCCGGCGAGGAGCCTCTGTTGGCTTCCTACGGACATTACACCGCCTTCATTCCCACCGATTCGGCGTTCAATGTCTATTTCAAGGAGAACAACCTGTCTCTTGAGACCATGACAAAGGGAGCAAAGGACACGATAATCTACAACCATGTCATACGCAGTGTGACACAGGATTTCATGACCAAGGATTTCAATGAGGGTGCTATCAGCACCACAAACATGAGCAACCGTTTTGTGGTAATCTCTTATTCGCAGACCGAATCGGGCACTACGGAGATATGGGTCAACAAGTCCTCGCGGATAATATCCGCCGACAACGAGGTTCACAACGGTGTCGTGCACGCCATAGACAAGGTGCTGGTGCCGTCGCAGGAGAACCTCGGCAGCCAGTTGGAGACACTTCCCGAGTTCTCTCTCTTCTCGAAGGCTCTTGACTTGACGCACCTCACGGACTCCATAAAGGAAGCCTATGACATGACTTACAAGTCTCCCTATACGACGGAATATGTGAATGTGGTGGGCTATTCGGTAAAGGGACTGGCGCAGAAGAAACTGGGCTACACGATATTCGCAGAGCCTGACGACGTGTTCGCACAGAACGGCATCGGCGACATCGACGGTCTTGTGGCTTACGCGGAAGGTTACTACGGCACGGAAGACCGTGGAGACTATGCGAGCCGCAACAATGCGCTCAACAAGTTCATCTCCTATCACATCCTTGACCGCCAGATGTCTACCAACTCTTTTGTCTACACTGGGGCGAACACCGCCACTACCGCCATGGACAAACGCTACGAATACTATGAGACAATGCTCGAAAACCGCATTATGGAGATAAAGGCAGGCAACAAAATCAACACGCTGAAGAGCGGCGACTGTGTCACCGTGGATGCCGCAAGGAGCAATATCAGCGGTCTGAACGGCTATATCCATTGCCTTAACCGGATACTGGTCTATGATGAGGACAATATGCGCAATGACGTGCTGAACAAGAGAATCCGCGTCGATGCCTACTCCCTTATGCCCGAACTGACCAATAACAACGTGCGTTGGCAACTCGTCAACGGTGTCAGTTACACCATGCCGCCGTCATATTGCGGCCGTCATCTCAAGTTCAATGACGACACAAAACTCATCATGTGGGGCAGTGAGAGTTGGGATGACCACCAGGCTGACGAGATGTCATTCCGTGGATGGTATGACTTTACCCTGCGCACGGTACCGCTTCCGCCCGGTACTTACGAGATACGCATAGGCTACAACAAGACCGATTGGCGCGGTATTGCGCAGTTGTTTGTCGACGGCAAGATTGCCGGAATACCTGTCAACCTCCGCATAGACGGTCTTGACCCCAAGATAGGTTGGGTGAAAGATGACGAGACAACCGACGGCGGCATCGAGAATGACAAGATGTTGCGCAACCGCGGATATATGAAAGCACCCAACTCAATAATCAATTCCGGATACAAGATGAACCTTCGTGATGCGAAGAATGACCTGCGCATCATCGTCGGACAGTACACTTGGCAGGATTACGCTCCGCACTATCTCCGCGCGAAAAACGTGGAAGCGTCGGACAGAGAGTTCCATCTTGACTACATAGAACTTGTTCCTGTGAGTTACATAGAGAATGAAGGTATTGACTGAAAACGACAAACAGATATAATATGAGACGCATATCATTGATAATATCGGATGCATTGGCACTGTCGGCATTGGTGTTTGCCGTGTCGTCATGCAGCGACTGGAATGACCATTACGATGCCGGCGCAGGCAGCCAACGGTCAAGCAATCTCTACGAAACGCTTGCCAAGGATGCCGAAACGACAGACTTCGCAGCCCTTGCCGCACGTCTCGGTTATGACAAGACACTGTCTTCGTCGCAGACATACACCGTTTTCGCCCCGACAAACGAGGCATTGGCTGGTGTTGACCTCAGCGACGATGTGACCGCAAGACGCCTGGTGGCAAACCATATAGCACGCTATACGATACCGACATCTACCGGCACGGTTCAGGGAGTGAAGATGCTTACCGGCAAAAACTACTACTTTGACAGTGCCGACTGTTTCCAGGGATGTTCCATAGAGGATGCGAACATCAGGACGAAAAACGGCATCGTGCATCATGTCAACGGCATAATACCCTACTCATACAACATCCTGGAGTACATAAAGGAGACCCCCGGGTTCTCAAAACTCTACTCTTTCATAAGCCGGTTTGACGAGACCAAGTTTGATGAAGAGCACAGTGTGGAGACGGGAATAGACGATGAGGGACGCCCGGTCTATGACTCCATTATGGTGAACTACAACCGTTTGCTTGAGGACAAGGTCTATGGCATCGGCCATATAGCCGACGAGGATTCCCTATACACGGTGCTTCTGCCCGACAATGACGCTTGGGACAAAGCCTACGACAGGATTTCACCTTATTATAAGGTGTGCGGAGCCGATGCCGAACATGCCGATTCCGTTCGGGATGTGCGCACCGGTCTGGCAATCCTCAGTGACCTTGTCTACCGTGGAAAGGATGCCAATCCTGGGGATAAGGACTCGTTGGTGTCGACGACAGGGAGCGTTATCCATTCGCCAAACGGACTTTTCGCTGCCGCCGAACGGCATGACGTGTCAAACGGCTATGTGTTTACGGTGGCAGATTTGGCGTATAACAATGTGGAAACATGGAACAAGGAGGTGTCCGTGGAGGCTGAAGAACAGAATGGCCGCAACTATAACAACACCACGACAAGTGTCTACACACGCACTCTGAAGAACGAAAGCCTTGTCACAGACATAAGCGGTGACAGTTATATAGAGGTGCAGCCGAATACTTCAGCCACCAATCCGACGGTTCAGTTTGAGATTCCCAATGTGTTGGCAGGCAAGTACAATATCTATGTTGTGCTGCTTCCTGCCACGGTAGACGGCAGCACCGCCGAGTTGGACTCTACGGTTGTCTCGTTCACACTCTACTATTCCAATGCGGACGGTCGTGTCGTGAACAAGAAGAATACGAGCAAAACGCTGGTTACCAACAGCAGGGAAGTCACCAAGATGCTCGCTTTTCAGGAATTTGAGTTCCCCGTTTCCGACTATACAGACCGCCTTTGGCTGACCGACGACAACAACAATGCGGAAGATGTTGAGACTAAAACGTCCATGACGGTAAGTACCAATGTCACGACAAAAGAGTATTCTTCAAAGAAATATTCACGGACTTTCCGTCTTGACCGCATAGTATTGGAACCGATCAAGAATTAATTTTCCACGACCTATGAATAGAAAATATATTATCAGACTTGTCGTCACTGCCATCTCGCTCACGGTTGCTGCTCCTTCTGCCGTCCTGGCGCAAAATACAGTTACGGGTTCTGTTGTCAATTCGTTGACACATGAGAAATTCGCAGGTGCCAGCATCACCGTTGTCGGAACGGATGTCGTGGCAATGAGTGACGGGGAAGGACAGTTCAGTCTGGGCAATGCCAAAAAGGATGATGTACTCCTTGTTGAGGCTCCGGGCTGTGAGATGCAGTTTGTGGCAGTACGTGACAGGAACGACATCGTTATATCCCTTACCCCGAAATCAGATACCCAGCCGTTTTATTCCGACGGCTCTCTGTCACCGTTTGCCACTGTTTCCGTCAACGGAATGAACGATGCGGCACTCTCTGCATCCGATGTGATAGGTGCGAAACTCAATGGCGATGTGCGCAGCATTGCCCAGTCGGGAATAGACGCGGCAGGAAGCGCGATGCTGATTCGCGGCATCCATTCCATAAACATGGCAAATGCGCCCCTCTTTGTCGTTGATGGCGTAATCTGGCAGTCTCGGGATGACCAGCAGTCTATCCTCTCCGGCTATTACAGCAATCCACTTGCGCTCATCTCGCCCGATGATATAGAGAGTATCCAAGTGCTGAGAAACGGTACTGCACTCTATGGTGCAAAGGCTTCAAACGGTGTTGTCGTCATCAATACGAAGCGCAGCCACAATATGGCTACGGAAATCTCTGTGAACGTGTGGGCTGGAATGAAGTCTCCATTCAAGAGCATTCCGATGATGAACGCATCGGATTACCGCACCTATGCCACTGACATAATGCGGGGGATGAAAGATGCCGGCAGTGTGGTTGACCAGTTGCATTTCACCGATGACGATGCTTCCGGCTCATATTATGCGGCGACTCACAATGACACAGACTGGAATGATGTTGTCAACAAGTCTGCCTTCACGCAGAACTACAGTATCGGAGTGCGTGGCGGAGATGACATTGCGCTGTACTCGTTCTCACTTGGCTATGCCCACAATGACGGCAATATAGACAACACAGACTTCAGCAGGTTGAATGTGAGGTTCAATTCTGACATCAAATTCACAAAGAGTTTCACGGCGAAAGCGGACATCTCGTTTGCCCAGATTACACGCAACCTGTTTAATGACGGCATGGATGAGTATGCCTCTCCGCTGTATCTGTCATACATAAAGTCGCCGTTGTACAGTCCCTATCAGTATGACACGTCGGGCAATCTCTTCGACAAGATTTCCGACAAGGACGAGTTGGGAGTCGGCAATCCCCTTGCCGTCATCGGCAATGCGGACGGAAAGGTCAAGAACTACCGCTTCACGGCATCCTTCGTTCCGAAATACCAGTTCCTTTCCAATGCCTATGTTTCTGCCTTGGTGGGCTTCTCTTGGGACAAGATAAAGGAGAGTGCGTTCACTCCCGACTTCGGTCTTGCCGAACGTCCGCTCTATAATGACCAGGGCGATTGGTATGGAGATGGCAACAACAGTGTCGCTTCGCTGATGACACGCCACAGCACCGTCACTCTGGGAGCGGATGTCGTGTGGGATGCCCTCAAGGGGGTAAATACACTGTCACTCCATGGAGGTTTCTCGTTTATGAACAATACCTACGAGAGCAATTACGGTATGGGTTACAATACGGGTAGTGATAACCTGAAGAACCTTTCCGTCACGAATTCCGACCTCCGCACTATGCTCGGCCTTGATGACAACTGGCGTTCGGTGCGCTGGAATCTTGTGGCAGACTATAACTTCCGTCACCGTTATTTCATCACCGCCATTGCTGCAATGGAGAGCAACTCCAGATTTGGTGACAAGGCAAAAGACGCGTTCCGTTTCTGCGGAACACAGTGGGGCATATTCCCCTCTGTCACCGGCGCATGGGTAGTAAGCAACGAGAGATTCATGAAAGGTCTGCCGTTCGTAGACTTCCTTAAAGTGTACACAGGCTATGAGATTACCGGCAATGACGACATCCCCGTCAACGCTTCGCGTGCCTATTTCGAGAACGTGAATTATGCCGGACTTGCCAACGGACTTGCCATCAGCAACGTCGGAAACGGCAAACTGACCTTTGAGAAAACCGCAACATGGAACGTGGGCATTGACTTGAGGGCTTTCGGCAACAGATTGAGTGTCGGTGCAGAGTACTATATCTCCACGACAAACAATCTCCTTGTGCAGAAACAGTTGGGAGAAGAGTATGGACTGAAATACTATTGGACCAACGACGGCAAACTCGGTAACCGTGGATTTAATGTCAATGTGGATGCCAGAATTGTCGAGGGAAAAGACTGGAGACTCAATGCCGGACTCTCTCTGGGTCACTACAAGAATGAAATCAAGTCGCTTGGCAACGGCGGATTCACCACTTCCGTGTTGGACGGGACGGTGCTTACCGCAGTAGGACAACCCCTCGGAGTGTTCTATGGCTACAAGACGCTCGGCGTGTTTGCCACCAAGCAGGCAGCAGATGAGGCTAACCTCTCTGTCGTTTCGGAAACGGGAGCAAAGTCAAAGTTTGGTGCGGGCGATATGCATTTTGCCGACTTGCATGCCGATGGCATAATTGACGAGAATGACAGGACGGTGATAGGCGACCCCAATCCAGACATTTACGGAAATTTCCACCTTAACTTACAGTATCGGAGATTTGCCCTTGAGACGTTGTTCACATATTCTCTCGGCAACGATGCGTACAACTCCTTGCGTGCCAGTCTTGAGAGCGGAAAAGACCTGCACAACCAGACGGTCAACCTCGTGAACCGTTGGACAGCCGACGGACAGGTGACTTCCGTGCCGCGTGTGACCTACGGTGATCCGATGGGCAATGCCCGTTTCAGCGACCGTTGGATAGAAGATGCCTCCTATCTGAGGCTCAAACAGATTACGGCATCATATACATTGCCGATAAAGCCACGGCTCATACAGGGTGCGAAGATATGGGTCTCTGTGAACAATGTGTTCACACTGAGCAAGTATCTTGGGGCTGATCCCGAATTCTTCTACGGCAACAGCCTCCTCTATCAGGGAGTTGATGCCGGTCTCACGCCGTCCGCCCGTAGTTACAACATCGGAATAAAGTTGAACATATAGTGTGATTTCTGATTATGAAAACAGCAAATAAGATAAAGACAGCAATCTCTCTGGCATTTGTGTCCCTCACCTTCCTTTCGTGCGGAGACATGATGGACATCGACTCCGACCGTGTGGCGTTTGAGAAAGACCACCGCATTGACAATGCCAATGACTCCATTTATTCTGTCATGGGCATACTGTCCAAGATACAGGCTGTCGCCGACAGGTGCATAATAATGGGCGAACTGCGTGGCGACCTGATGACTGTCGATGCCGCAAATGCCATTACCGATTTGCAGGAGATAGAAAATTTCGAGGTCAACAGCACCAACCAGTATGCCGACAAGCGGGATTTCTACGATATAATAAACAACTGCAACTATGTCATTGCCCACATGGACACCACCATTACCGAAGGGCAGACCAAGGTGATGCGTGCCGAGTATGCGCAGATAAAGACCCTCAGGGCATGGACTTACTGGCAGATGGCGCTGATATTCGGCAAGGTCAACTATTTCACTACACCTTTGCTTGATGCCGATACCGCCCAAAGCGACATGAAGACGGTCTCCATCGACGAACTTGCCGGCCTCCTTATTTCAGACATAGAACCGTATGCGGCAGAACGGGCACTCGACTACGGCAGCGTTGACGGCTGGAATTCGGCGGAATTTTTCGTGCCGGTAAAGATGCTGTTGGGCGATCTCTACCTGTATAACAACGATTATGAGAAAGCGGCACAGTGCTATTACCAACTCATAGACGAGCGCAATGTCACCGTGAATGCATCGTATGCCAGCACCTATACTACCGATACACGCACCGATGCCACGCTCGGCAACAACAACGCCTATCGTGACGAAGTCCTGTCACGGTTGGTTTTCGACAGCGATTTGCGCAGTCGGCACAGCCGGATGCGTCATCTGACCTACAGCGAGACCCCTTCGCTGCTCCCGGCTTCATGGTTTGTTGCCGACATGAACCTGCGTACGCACTTCCACACCACGACAGGACAGGGTATCTCCCGTTATTTTGACGGTGACCTGCGCGGTTGTACGGAGTTGTCAAACGGAAAGAAGAAGCCTGCCGCCTATGGTCCCGTGTCGGTGGAAAATGCTGCGGAGCGCACGCTCATAACAAAGTATTACAACAACCTCTCGGGTTCTGAGAGTGACGAACTCGTCAACCGTCCTCTCACATCGCTTGCCCTGTATCGCCCCTCAACACTCTATCTGCGCTATGCGGAGGCGATAAACAGACTGGGCAAACCTACCATTGCCTTTGCCGTCCTGAAATACGGACTCAACAGCACCACTCTCGGTGACACGCTCAAGGTGGACAGCAACGAGGTGAAACAGTTGCCTTCCTACATCAGTTTCAAGGCAAACAAATATGCCTCCAACGTGGGTACGGCTGCCAGAGGATGCGGTCAGGGTATCCAGTTTGACACCCGGCTGTATGTCATACCTCAGTGTGCCGACAAGAAGGACAGTATAGAATATGTCGAGGAATGTATCTTGCAGGAGATGGCAGCGGAGACCTGTTTTGAGGGAAACCGCTTCTTCGACTTGTTGAGGATGTCACGTCACCGCGACAATCATCCGGCATTCATGGCGGAAAAGGTAGCCCGCAAATCGTCGGTAGGCGACGCTCTCCGCCGGAAACTGTATGATTTGGTCAACTGGTGGGTAAAGTGAAAACAGTCGGATAAACAACAATACATTATTTATACTTTTAGATACATTCGTTTTATGCCTGTTTTGTGCGGTATGTTTACCTTTGCACCAGAGACATTGACACTCGGAAAAAGAAAAATAAACACTTAAAACCTTTTTTAATTATGAAACACTTAAACTCATTATTCGCAACATCTTTGTTGTCGGCTGCATTCTTCGCAGCCGGAACCGGAGCGCAGGCTCAGGTGTTCGAGAAACTTTCAGTGGACAATCTTCCCACAACCCACCGTGGCATGCCGACATTTGTCGATGTCAACAACGACGGTTACATGGATTTGTATCTCTGTGGCCAGCGTTGTGACGGCAACAACGAGACCGTCGGCGAGGGTGATGATGCCGTTGAACAGCATGTAGTAGTCCCGGAACTCGGCAACTGGTGGGTGTTCGGTTCGCTTATGGTAAATCAGGGCAACGGCCAGTTCGCTTACCCGACACTGTCCTTTGGCGACCGCATGGATTCGTTTGGCTTGCCGCCATCGCTATGGAACACGACCCGTTGGTTTGACTTCGACAATGACGGAAATATGGATTACATCTCCATGGGGTGTTGTGACGGCTGGGGATTTGACATCAATGAGGAATATGACAAGAGGTATGTGCTGTTGTTTAAGAACGGCGGTGCCGACAAAGGATATGTCTTTGAGCAGGTGGCAAACAACGGAAATATCCCGCAAGGCTACAATGAGGGCGACGGCAAGGCACGCAACAAGTCCAACTTCTCCTTTGCAGACTACGACCATGACGGCCTGACCGACATCGTGGTCCAGATGTACTACAAGGTAAAGGAAGGCGACGAGACGACGGTGTCTGTACGCAAGGTGGTTCTGCTCAGAAACAACGGAGACGGCACATTCAGCGAGATGAACGTGTTTGAACCTATTCCTTACGCACAGAATCCCAATCCGAAGAATCTCTTCACCATAGATGAGGGCGATCCTGACGACCCCGAGTCAGAGACCACTTATACTCCTATAAAGTGTATGCGCCCGATGACAGGAGGTGCAGTGACATTCGCAGACCTCAACAATGACGGTTATGCCGACATCATCACCGTGGGTTGGGCTGACGGAGACAACAATCTCAGCGGTTCAAACCTCACAATCTACAAGAACAACCAGGACGGCACATTCAGCGAGGTAGACCTCACTGCCCAGAATTTCCCGGGCGTGACCAACGGAACAATTGCCGTTGCTGACTTCAATAACGACGGTTGGCTTGACTTCGCCCTCACAGGTGAAATCTACAGTCAGGAACAACAGTGGGTCAAGACTGCCGAACTCTACATCAATGCAGGTGACGGTGAGTTTACCTTTGCACGCAGTACGGCTGACGAAGGCAACGGCATGGTCGCTGCAAACGAGTCTGTCATGGCAGCAATCGACATAGACCACGACGGAATGGTGGATCTCCTGTACACAGGTTGGTCGCCTGTGAAAGGCAATTGGGCTACTGTCCTGCTCAAAGGCAGTGAGACCGGTTTCACGGAAGAGACCAGTGTGGGTGACATACAGACAGGCGGACTTGACTCGGGAAGTTTCTCTTTCGGTCACTTTACATCCAAGACATCCCTTGATCTCGTCACTACCGGTTACTATGGACCCTACGGTACGTCGACAGACATATTCTCCAATGTCTATGATGCCGATGAAGTGGAGATTCCTGCTGCTCCGACTGACGTCAACACATCCTATGCTGACGGCAAACTTACCGTGACTTGGAAGGGCGAAGACAACGGAAACGGTGTCGGATACAATGTCTATGTGAAGAACAAGACCACAGGCTGGCTGTCCATGATTATCCCCGCTGACACGGAAACAGGACAGTTGAAGACCCTTCAGGAACTGCAGACAACACTCCGCAGCGACGATCACTCTGAGATGTCTTACACTCTCAATATCGCCGATGCAGACTATGAGGTCGGCGTGTCGGCAGTAAATCCCGACGCAGTGGCAAGTGTATTCACCAAGAAAGACCATGCTGTAGCCAACGGCATCAAGACTGTAGACCAGTCAGCCGGCGACATAAAGGTAACGGTGGCAGACCGCACGATAACCGTGCAGGGTGCTGACGGTCAGGCTGTGAACGTTTACAATGCAGAGGGACAACTCGTCGCTGCCGGTGTGACCAATGCTCCTGTGGCAGTGAATGTCTCCGGTCTCTATCTTGTAAAGGTGAACGGAACTGCCAAGAAAGTGACAGTAAAATAACAACAACGATTTTTTAGGATGAACAACATGAAGAAATTGCTTCTCACGTTGGTAGTCTTTCTGGGTGTGCCGGTTGCCATACTGGCGCACCCAAACATTTCCATCACTACCGACAATCTACAACTTGTGCTACAGGTGAAAGACAATGGCAGGCTCTACCAGACCTATCTCGGAGCCAGACTGAATGCCAACACCAGTCTTGACGACCTGTGTATGCCCTATGTCACGCCGTCGAGTTCGGGCATAAAGGGCTTTGAAGTCTACCCGGTAATGGGCACAGAGGACTATTATGAGCCGGCTTTCGAGATAAGGCACGCCGACGGCAACCCCACATCGGTGCTGAGTTATGTCTCGCACGAACAGAAAACGGTTGACGGAGTGCAGGAAACCGTCATCCGTTTGAAGGACTCCCTCTATCCGGTAAGTGTCACCCTGCACTATGCGGCATATCCGGAAGAGGACATAATCAAGCAGTGGAGCGAGATTTCTCATCAGGAGAAAGGTGCGGTGACGATAAGCCGCTATGCTTCATCAATGCTCTATTTTGAGGACAGTTCCTATTACCTGACCGAGTTCTCCGGCGACTGGGCGAAGGAGATGCAGGCAAAGGAGACACCTCTGGCATACGGCAAGAAGGTGGTGGACACCCGTCTGGGCTCGCGTACCAATATGTTTGTGCAGCCGTTCTTTGAGATTGGACTTGGCGGAACGGTTCGTGAGAACGAGGGACGCGTCCTGATGGGTACGGTAGGATGGACGGGCAACTTCCGCTTTACTTTTGAAGTGGACCACAACAACGCCCTTCGTGTCATCAGCGGTATCAATCCTGACGCTTCGGCATACACGCTCAAGAAGGGCCAGACATTTGTCACTCCTGAGTTTTACTTCACCATAAGCGACAAGGGATTGGGCGAGGGAAGCCGCAAATTCCAGCGTTGGGCTCTCCGTCACCAGTTGTTCAAGGGGCAGGAAGATCGTCTCACACTGCTCAACAACTGGGAAAACACCTATTTTGACTTTACGGAGGAGAAACTTGTTGACCTCATCGGCGAGGCAAAAGACCTTGGCGTGGACATGTTCCTGCTTGATGACGGTTGGTTCGGCAACAAGTATCAGCGCAATGCAGACAACGCCGCATTGGGCGATTGGGACGAAAACAGGGAGAAACTGCCCCATGGAATCCCTCACTTGGTAAAGACCGCAAACGACAAAGGCATCGGTTTCGGACTCTGGATTGAACCGGAGATGGTCAGTCCGAAGAGTGAACTGGCAGAGAAACACCCCGACTGGATACTTCAGTTGCCCGGTCGCGAGACCTATTATTTCCGTAACCAGTTGGTTCTTGACCTGTCCAACCCCAAGGTGCAGGACTATGTCTTCGGCGTGGTGGACAAGTTGATGACCGCCAACCCCACACTCAAGTTCTTCAAGTGGGATTGTAACAGTCCTATAACAAACATCTATTCGCACTACGAAAAGCAGACGCAGGGCAATCTCTACTATGATTTCGTGCGCGGACTGTACAGTGTGCTCGACCGCATACACGCCAAATACCCCGACCTGCGCATGATGCTTTGTTCGGGAGGCAGCGGCCGTTGCGACTATGAAGCACTGAAATATTTCACCGAATACTGGTGTAGCGACAACACCGACCCGGTGGAACGCCTCTTCATTCAGTGGGGTTTCTCGCACTTCATGCCCTCAAAGGCGATGTGCGCCCATGTCACCGACTGGAACGGACGTGCCAGCGTGAAGTTCCGTGTGGATGTTGCCTTCGGCTGTAAACTTGGTTTTGACATCGGTATGAAGAAGATTAGCGACGAGGACCGCCAGTATTGCCGCAATGCACTGAAGGAGTATGACAGGCTGAAACCGGTCATCTTCAGTCCCGAACTGTATCGTCTGGTGTCGCCCTATGAGGGTAACCACTGTGTGCTGGAGCGTGTCGCTCCCGACAAGAGCCGTGCTGTAGTGCTGGCTTACGACATCCATCCTCGCTACAACGAGAACCTCCTGCCTGTCAAACTGCAGGGACTTGATGCCGAGGCGCGCTATCGTGTGACGGAGGTGAGCCTCATGCCCGGCCGCCAATCGTGGCTGCCGTGTGACGGAAAGGTATATACCGGCGACTATCTCATGAATGTTGGCATCAAGATACTGTCGAGCAACGATATGGTGAGCCACATCATTGAAGTCGTGAAAGAGTAGTCCCGCTTTCAGAAAATGCCCTTTCCGTGTCGTCAGACAGGTGTTTGGGTAATGTGACAACGGTCGAAATGAATTTTCATTTCGGCCGTTGTGGCTGTTGTGCGTTTTTTTCCGTACTTTTGCAGCGGTATTTCTGCCATCGGCAGTATGCAGTATATATTATAATAAAGGTGATTGTTATGACAGTCGGAAAAATGAGATGGACATTTGTCCTCACGGTGTTGCTGGCGCTGGCGGCGTGCAGTGACAAGGAGAGCGAAACCGTTGTAGCGAAGATTTCGGGACGTGTGGCAGAGATAAACAGTTACGGACAGGTCGTGCCGGACTTCACTCCGGAGGACATGAAGAAGGCGGGTTTCGATTATGCCGACCTGATTAATGCCACAATCGGTGATGACACGAAGGTGGAAAACGTGCCTTTCCTGACGTCGTTCAACGAGAGCGGTGTACTCGAACTGTCGTATGTGGACTACAATGCCAAGGGTACGGACTACGGATTCGGACTTCTCAACGGTGACTTCCACAAGTTCGTGGGAGGCAAGGTGGGTGACAAGGTCGTGATGACACTGGCGAAAAAAGGCGGCTACAAGAAGAACTACGACCTGCTGAGATCCGTCTACCCCGAGGAAAGGCGTGCCAATGAGACGGCGGAACAGTATGCCAATTTCCGCATGATAACGACTTCGGGCATGGCAGAGGGTGTCATCTACCGTTCGAGCAATCCTCTCAACTGTGTCAACAACGCCTGCCGCTACCGTGTGGCTGACAGTCTTGCCCGTGTGGTAGGCATCAAGACGGAGATAGACCTCGCCGATACAGAGGAGAAAGTGGAAAAGTATATGGCTACCGAAGGGTATGAGTCGGAGTACTGTCCACAACTGTTCAGAGCAGGAAATACCATAACCTGCGGTATGTCTGCCGCCATTTTCGACGATGCGTTCAAGGCTAAAATGGGACAGATTGTGAAGTTCATGATAGCCCACGAACCGCCTTACCTCGTCCATTGCAACGAAGGCAAGGACAGATGCGGCTTTGTGTCGATGCTGTTTGAGGCTCTGCAGGGCGCGAGTGCCGAGGAACTGCGTGACGACTATATGGAGACGATGCTCAATTTCTACCAGATAGAAAAGGGCGGAGAGTCCTACCGGTTGCGCCAGACGATAGCCATAGACCGCATGATATGGGTGCTGTGCAACGAGGAGTCACTTGCCAACTACAAGGAAATACGTTGGGATGACATAGACGTTCTTGCCATAAAGAGCGACGAACTGCAGGCAGCCGCACGCAATTACCTCAGTGAGTGCGGAGTGAGTGACCAGGAATGCGACACCTTGATGAACATTCTCGCAGGAAAGAAAACCGTCACTGACGCAGCCGGTACACACTGACCATGAAGGAGAAGATGTCCCTCGGGCTTTGGATGTCGCTGCTCAGCCTCACCTTTGCCTCGTTTATATTCAACACGTCGGAGTTCGTTCCCATCGGGCTTCTTTCCGATATAAAGAACGATTTCGGTCTTACGGAGGCAACGGTGGGTATGCTTGTGTCTGTCTATGCGTGGGCTGTGATGATTCTTTCGCTTCCTCTGATGCTGCTTGTGTCGAGGATGGAACTGCGCAAACTCATGCTCTGGCTTCTGGGACTGTTCACTCTGTTTCAGGTCATGTCGTTCCTTTCCACGAGTTATGCCATGCTCATGTGCTCCCGATTGGGTGTCGCCTGCACCCATGCGGTTTTCTGGTCGGTAATATCACCCATTGCCGTGCGCATCGTGCCCGACCGTTTCCGTTCCCTAGCACTTAGCATGGTGGTCACAGGTTCGTCCATAGCGATGATTCTCGGAATGCCTCTCGGGCGTGTGATAGGTCTCCATGTCGGTTGGAGAATGACGTTCCTGAGCATTGGCATCTTCTCTGCCTTCACGTTTGTGTATGCCGCCTTTCGTTTGCCGAAGTTGCCGAGCCGCGGAGGCTTCTCTGTCAGCAAACTGCCGAAACTGCTTAACCAGAAAGGCATTGTGGGCATTTATATCTTCACGCTGCTCATCTCGTCGAGTTACTATGTGGCCTACAGTTACATAGAACCGTTCCTCAAGCAGGTCGTGCATATGGCGGACACGACGGTGACTGCCTCCTTGATGGTCTACGGCGGTGCCGGATTCTTGGGCAGCATAGCATTTTCAAAATTCTACAACCGCAACAGGAAGCGGTTCATAACTGCAGTCGTGGCGTGCATGTCCGTCTGTCTTGCTCTGCTCTATCCCGTCTCTTTCAGTGTGCCGCTTGTCTTGGCGGTGTGCGTGTTGTGGGGTATGGCGGCTACAGCCTATAATGTGGCGATGCAATCCAATATCATTCTTGTCACGACACCCGAGAGCACGTCGGTGGCAATGTCCATTTTTTCAGGCATCTTCAACCTTGGCATAGGCAGCGGAGCATTCCTTGGCGGTGCTATCTGTACCCACGGCACAATCGCCTATATAGGTTTTGCCGGTTCGGTGCTCGGCTTTGCCGGTCTTGCCTATTGGCTTTTGCGGCTGGGAAACAGGCTGTAAAGGCGGCTGAAACCAGGCTTTCTGCACAAATATTGCATTTACTGGGGCAAATGTATTGTCCCTTTACTGTGTAATGTTCCTAATTTTGCAGTCGGGAAAAACTGAAGACAAGTTATACTAACGACTGCAAGAAAATGCTGACTTTAAGTTTCAAGAAAATTGTTTGTGCGCTCTGTCTGGCAATATCCGTACCTTCGGTTGCCGCAGAACGCCAATATGTGTTGAATTATTCCCGACCTGCCGGCGAATGGATAGAGGCTTTGCCCATGGGCAACGGCCGCCTGGGCACAATGGTCTACGGCGGCACGGCCATTGAAACGGTGGCTCTCAATGAGGTGACACTCTGGTCGGGACAGGAAGACCCGTCAGCCAATGACCTCTGTGGGGCGGAACGTCTGCGTGAGATGCGTGAGGCGTTTTTCCGTGGAGACGTGTCCAAGGGCAACGAACTGGGCGAAAAGTACCTCTCGGGTCACGGTAAGAGTTTCGGCACACACCTGCCTTTCGGCAGTCTGAGGATAGAACGTCCCGGCATATCCGCTCCGCTGGTGACGGACTACAGACGTTCGCTCTGCATGAACGATGCCGTGGCAACAGTCTCGTTCAAGTGTGGGGCGGTAACATATACCAATGAATATTTCACGAGCAATCCCGATCAGGTGTCAGTGTTGCGCCTGAGGGCTGACCGTAAGCACAGTGTTTCACTGCGACTTGGCGTGGATATGCTGCGTCACAGCACCGTGACGGCAGACAACAGCGGCCTTGATATTGAGGGTGATGCCCGCTTTGACAAGAACGGAGAGGGCGGCGTACGGTTCAGGGGAATGGTGCGGGTCATTCCTGTGGGCGGTAAGGTGAGCCACGATGCGGCGTCGGTGACAATAGAGAATGCCGATGAGGTGATGCTTGTCATGGACATCCGTACCGATTACCGCAATTCCGGTTATCGCCAACAGGTGGTTTCTACGGTGGAGAATGCCGCCAAGAAGGGTTGGAAATCGTTGAAGAAGGCACATACGGCTGACTTTTCGCACATCTTCAACCGTATGGACATTGACCTCGGGGGCAGCCTCCAGGCGTCAACAAATACAGATACGCTCTTCGCCGATGCCCACTCGGGAAAGCCGTCCCCGGCTTTCGACGCCCTGTTTTTCCAGTACGGACGCTATATGCTAATCTCTTCGTCACGCGAAAACTCGCCTCTTCCGGCCAACCTTCAAGGAATCTGGAACGATAATCTGGCGTGTAATATGCCGTGGACGTGCGACTATCATCTCGACATAAACATCCAGCAGAACTACTGGTCGGCAAATATCGCCAATATGGCGGAGACCAATATGCCCCTGTTTGCCTATATCAGACTTCTTGCAGACTATGGCAGTGAGACGGCGAAGCGCATGTATGGCTGCCGCGGATGGGTTGCCCACACCATCAACAACGTGTGGGGCGACACGGCACCGGGCAGTGGAGTGGGTTGGGCAATGAACGTTACGGCGGGCGCATGGCTCGCTACGCAACTGTGGGCTCACTATGATTACACCCATGATGTGGAGTGGCTGCGCCGTGAAGGCTATCCGCTCATGAAGCGCACGGCGGAGTTTTTCGTCGACTATATGGTGGAAGATCCGGCTAACGGCTACCTGCTCACAGGGCCGAGCATATCGCCAGAGAACAGTTTTATGTATGCCGGGCGCGGCTATAGTCTGTCGATGATGCCGACAATAGACCGTGCCGTGGTGCACGACATATACAATGCATGTATCAAGTCGAGTGAGGTGCTCGGTATAGATACGGCTTTCCGCAAACGGCTTGAGCATGACATCCGCCTCCTGCCGCCATATAAAATAGGGGCAGACGGTACATTGAACGAGTGGTATCTTGATGTCAGCCGCACCGATATGTCTCACCGACACGCTTCTCATCTGCTGGGGCTCTATCCTTTCGGGGAGATTTCGCCTGAGCGCAATCCGACCCTGGCAAAGGCCTGTGAGACGTTTCTTGACAGACAAACCCACAACGGACGTTGGGAAGACAATGAGTGGAGCCGGGGAAACATGATAAATTTCTATGCAAGGCTGAAGAATCCAGATGAAGCCTACGCCGCCCTCGTCGGGTTGTACACCGGTTTTATGCGTGAGAATCTTATGACAGTTTCACCGGCAGGCATAGCCGGTGCAGAGCACGACATATTCAGTTTCGATGCCACCGAGGCTGCCGTGGCTGGCGTGTGCGAGATGCTGTTGCAGAGTTACGACGGTTATCTGGATTTCCTTCCCTCGCTACCCTCGCAATGGAAAGACGGTAGCGTGAGGGGAATATGTGCCCGTGGAGGAATGGAAGCGGACATCACATGGCGTGACGGCAAGGTTGTGGCGGCGTCAGTCACAAGCAAGAGCAGTCAGTCGGTGACCGTCAAGGTCAATGGAAAGAAGCGCAAGGTGGCACTCAAAGCAGGCAAGAAGACGCGCATAGTATAGGAGATATATAACAGGAGAATTTAAGATATGGAGATAAAAGGAAATAGAGATATGAGGAAGAAAATTTTGTTGCTGTTGACGTTGTTGGCTTTTGCGGTGCAGACATACGCTTCGGTAACAGTGAGACCGTTGCATTCGGGTTGGCGTTTCCGTCAGGGAGACTCAGAGATATGGCATGATGCCAAGGTGCCTGGCAATGTTCATCTTGACCTTATGCGTGCAAATATTATCGATGACCCTTACTACAGGCTCAACGAACGTGGGGTACAGTGGATTGACAAGGCGGACTGGATGTATGAGACGTACATAGAACCTACGGCAGAAGAACTGCAGGCGGAGAATCAGGAGATAGTATTCAAGGGGCTGGACACCTATGCCGACGTTTACCTCAATAGTCATCAACTGGTGTGCACCGACAATATGCATCGTGAATGGAGGTGCAATGTCAAGGGAATATTAAAGGAGGGAAAGAACCATTTCGAGGTTTATTTTCACTCTCCGATACGCCGCAACATCCCGAAATTTGACGCTTTGCCCTATCGGCACAATACAGGTCCCGACCAATCGTGGCTCGGCGGCATCTTCGACAAGACGGTAAGCCCGTTTGCGCGTACTGCAAGTTATGAGTACGGATGGGACTGGGGACCGCGCCTTGTGACGTTCGGGATATGGCGTCCGGTACAGTTGGAGACGTGGAACGGACAGAAGATAGCCAATGTCTGGCACATCCAGAATGACGTGAATGCCCGTCGGGCTTCCCTTTCCACCGTAGTGGAGATAGAAGCGACAGGCGAAAAGCAGTGTGTGGTGTCGGTTTCCGCTGACGGAAAGAGCCTTGCCTCGCAAACGGTTTCCCTGAAGAAAGGCATCAACAAAGTGCGTCTTGACTATGTGATGAACAAGCCCCGGCTGTGGTGGACAAACGGTTTGGGAGAGGCTTATCTGTATGATTTCAAGACGACAGTGGCGGATGCCGTCGGCAACGAGTTGGATGCAGAAGAGGAAAAGATAGGCATACGCTCGCTCAAACTCCACAACGACAAGGACCAGTACGGACATAATCTCTATTTCGAACTCAACGGTGAACCACTGTATGCAAAGGGGTCAAACATGATACCCAACGACAATTTCCTCAGCAGATGCACCGATTCCGTTTACAAAGCCGTGGTGCAGGATGCCAAGGCGGTAAATATGAACATCATAAGAGTATGGGGCGGAGGTGTCTATGAGGACGACTCCTTCTATGAAGAATGTGACAGAAACGGCATCTTGGTGTGGCAAGACTTCATGTTTGCGTGTTGCACCTATCCTGCGGACTCCGCTTTTCTGGAGAGCGTGCGCCATGAAGCAATCTACAATGTGAGGCGTTTGCGCAACCATGCCTGCCTTGCCGTATTGGTAGGCAACAATGAATGTCAGGACGTGTGGTACGGTTGGGGCAACAAAAAGAAACAACTCGACGAGATGGGGTACGGTGAGGAAGTGGGGAAACAGCAGCACGCGCTTTTCCATGAACTTCTTCCCGAGGTAGTGAAGGAGTATGCTCCCAACATCAGTTACCGTCCCTCAAGTCCCTATGCCTTTGAAGATACGCCAAGTGACGGCATAAACGGTGATGACCATTATTGGGGAGTATGGCATGGAGCAGAGCCGTTTGATGCCTACAATGACCATCGTGTGCGCTTCCAAAGCGAGTACGGATTCCAGTCGTTTCCCGAATACGAGTCGGTATTGCGGTTCGCACCATTTGCGGAAGACCACAACATCTACTCCGAAGTGATGATGCAGCACCAGAAGGCAGGTACTTATGCCAATCACCGAATAGAGGAATACATGAGGCGTGACTATCATGTGCCGGCAGATTTCAGGCACTTCCTCTATGTCAGTCAACTGATGCAGGGTGACGGAGTCAAGGTCGGTATGGAGGCTTACCGCCGTGACCGTCCGTATTGTATGGGCAGTATTGTGTGGCAACTCAACGACTGTTGGCCTGTCGCTTCGTGGAGCAGCCGTGACTATTACGGCCGTTGGAAAGCGCTGCACTACTTCACACGCTACGCCTATGATGACATTTTGGTGTCTCCACGCATGAGAAAGGTGGGCGGAACGACAAAGAAATCCGACCGTCAAGTGTCGAATCTGCCGAGTGAGGCCAATGCACAACTTGCCGTAAACGGCGATTCGACAGTGGGAGAGGACAAGGAGTTGGAGATAAAACTCGTGAACGACCGTCGCACGGCGGCAAAAGGCGTGCTGTGCATACAGACGGTAACGATGGACGGACGCACGGTCTACAGTGACAAATTCACCGTAAAGATTCCAAAGAATGACGCAGCAAATGTGCTGACACGCAGTGTGGACGCAATGCTTGGAGGCGAGCGCAGAGAGGACGTGGTGTTCTATGTGACATTCACTACAGGTGGAAAGGTGTACTCAAACATCGCTTATGCGGAAAGCCAGAAAAACATGAACTATCTGAAACCCCGGATTAAGGCGGAGGTGACGGCGGCGGACGGCGGCTATAATGTCACTCTGACGACGGATGTTTTTGCCAGAGGCGTGTATATGTCAGTCAAAGGCACAGATGATTTCTTCGCTGACAACTACTTTGATATGCTTCCCGGTACGAGCCGAACGGTATATGTGCGTTCCGCAAAGGATATCTCCACCTTCCGCAAGGAACTGGAGGTGCTGTCACTTGCCGATACTTATTGAGGCAATTGCCGCCGATACGCAATCGGGAAACCGTGCCTTTTTTGCAGGAAGAGGGTTGTGCGTATCGGCGGTTTTTCCTAAATTTGTAAACAAATCTATTACAATCCACTGATGAAAACAAACAAGATTGTCCGCTTGTATATAAAATTATATATTTGTAAGGTTGTCTCGGCGATATTTTTGCTGGGATTTCTCGCCCCGGTGCAGGCACAGCAACGTTTCTTCTTGCCCCTTGACACCCGTAACGGACTGTCGGAGAACAATGTGAAATGCATTGTCCAGGACAACGCCGGATTTATGTGGTTCGGTACGAAGAACGGACTTAACCGCTATGACGGAGTCTCTTTCAAACTCTACAATGTGGATGACTACGTGAAAAAATGTGGCAACCACAATGTGTCGGCACTCTATGAAGACAACAGTCACCGACTTTGGGTGGGTACAGATAAGGGCGTCTACATCTTTGATCCTGTGCAGGAGACATTCACCCTCTTTGATACTACAGTGAGCAGTGGCGAGAAAATAGACAACTGGATAGCCCGGATAATGGGTGACAGACACGGAAACGTGTGGATAATAGCCCCCAACCAGGGTGCGTTCCGTTATGAGTTGTCTACCAAGAGGCTCTTTCTCTACAACTATTCGCACGCCGCCTACGACTATCATGACAATCCTTCGTGCATCTGTATGCGCCAAAACGGAGATGTATGGTTCGCTACCGACGGCGGAGGACTGCTCCACTACGACAGTAAAGAACAGAGGATGACGGTTGTGGCCGAAGACAGGAACGGCAATACCCTGTGCGGTTACGAGTTCTATGCCATGTGCGACTACGGTGAATGGATAGCCATTGCCGACCATGAAGGCAGGCTCATGAAATACAATCCCACGACAAAAGAACTGAAAGACGTGAATGCGCCGAACGTGCACTACAAACTGTTGCGTGCATTGCTCTATGACGGCAAGGAACTTTGCGTGGGAACACAGGACGGGCTCTACTTTGTTGATGAGGCTGTCGGCCGTGAGGAACAAATCAAAGCCAACAATCTGCACCCTTACGGTTTGGCTTCAAACATGATATACTCGCTCTATCACGACCGCGACGGTGGTCTTTGGGTTGGCACAATCTACAACGGAGTGTTCTATATGCCCCGAAACGGAATGAAATTCAGGAACTTTATCCCCATTCCAGGGCAGAACTCGCTGAGTGGCCGTAATATCCGTGAACTGCGCAATGACTCTATGGGGCGTGTGTGGATAGCATCGGAGGAGGGTACTCTCGACGTGTATGATCCGTACACCGGCTTGTTCCGGAATGTCGATGTGACGAAATACAAGGGCGGCAACAACCGCCTTGCGCTCATGCAAGACGGAGACAAGATGTGGGTAGGGGTATTCAAGAACGGTGTTGATGTGATAGACATCCACAGCCTGCAGTCAAACCACTACTCGCCTTCGCAACTCGGGATTTATGCAGAGGGTTCCCCTTACGCATTGTTCAAGGACAGCAAGTCCCGGATATGGATGGGTACGGGCCGTGGCGTCTACCTGAAAGGCGAAGGAATGCACTTTTTCAAGATAGATGTTCTGGAGGATGCCTTTATCCAGGATATCGCTGAAGACCGCAACGGGAATATCTGGGTGGCTTCAATGGGCAGCGGCGTGTATGTCTATAGTCCCCAGACAGGAAAGGTGAAACGATTCTGTGTCAACGGAAAAGGAAACAGCATAAGTTCCAATTCGGTAAGCAGCGTTTCGTTTGACCACAACGGAAATCCGTGGTTTGCCACCGATAGAGGAGGCATCTGCCGCTATGACATGAAAACGAAACGCTTCGAGTCGTTTTCTTCCGGCAACTTTTTGCCTGACGATGTCACCTACAAGATGTTGGAAGACAAAAACGGCAACCTCTGGTTTGGTACCAATCATGGTCTCGTTTGCTTCAATCCCACCAGTCATTCTGTGGCAGTCTACGGTAGTTGGAATGGTCTTATAGATAACCAGTTCAGTTACAAATCGGCTGTAAAGACGGCGAAAGGAACGTTCCTTTTCGGTGGTATGAGCGGTTTGGTGGAGTTTGACCCGCTTGTCATAACTCCCAAGGCGCAGCGGATATTCATCACCAACATACGCATAAACGGCTGTGAGCAACGTCCCGGAGAGGGTATCCTTGACGGAAATATCCTTCAGACAGAAAAGATACACCTGCCGCACGACATGAACAACGTGTCGTTTGACGTGTCAAACCAGAACTATGACGGCACGCAAAGCAAGTTGTATGAATACAAAATGGAGGGCGTTGACGGAGAGTGGAACCGTTCGCTGGGCGGAACGGCAATCGCTTACACGCGGTTGCAGCCCGGAAAATACACTTTTATGGTGCGTCCTGCCGGAAACGAGAAGGCGGTTCGCAAACTCGTGATAGTGGTGAATCATCCGTGGTACTCGACAATCTGGGCGAAGACAGTATACTTCTTGATGCTTTGTTGTGTAGTCTATCTGCTGCTCCGGATGTATCATCAACGCCAGATACGTCATCTGAAACGCCGTGAAAGAGCCATGAACGAAGAGCGTGACAAGGAGTTGCTGAAGGCAAAGATATCGTTCTTTACCAATATAACCCATGAGTTGCGCACTCCGCTTACACTCATCAACGGGTCGGTGGAGAACATCACGCAGGAGAAAGTGGACAATCCGAAACTCAACCGCAATATCAATGCCATTGACAAGAACTGCAAACGGTTGCTGAATCTAACCAACCAGTTGCTCGACTTCCGCAAGATAGAGTCGAATGCAACAAGTCTCAGTATCACTGAATTTGATGTCTGCAAGTTGATGACATCCATTGTCGACCGTTTTGAACCGGCTGTCACCAACCTCAGAAAACTGATAACGCTTGACCTGAAGGAGGATGATGTGATGCTGCAGGCGGACAGGGAGGCGTTCACAAAGATAATAAGCAACCTTCTCAACAACGCACGCAAATATTCTGAGACGTTTATCCAAGTGGAACTCTATGTCCAGGGAGACTGTCTGTGGATTTCAGTCATCAATGACGGTACTCTGATACCGGCAGACAAAACGGAACTGATATTCCAACCGTTTGAGCGTCTTGACGACTCGGGACGCATATCAGGTTCGGGGATAGGACTTCCCATGGCACGTTCGTTGGCGGAAATCCACGGAGGAACGCTTACTGTCGACAAGACCTCGGAGTACAACAAGTTTGTACTTGTGATGCCTCTGAAACAGAAAGAGGGTACGGTGGTACATCTGTCAGAGGAGAAGTCGCTGATTAATGACGAGGCAATGGCAACGGATGATGTCGTCTCTGACGATGCTGCAATGGGTGTTGCGAGGAAAGAATACACCGTGCTTGTGGTGGAAGACAATGCCGAAGTGGCTGAAATGGTGGCGGAGAAACTGACCGACACTTATGATGTGCTGCTCGCCAAAGACGGAGAAGAAGGTCTGGAGATGTTGTCTAAGTCTCATGTCGACATAGTGATAAGCGACATAATGATGCCTGTCATGGACGGCTTGCAGATGACGCAGAAGATAAAGGCAAACGTAGAGACAAGTCATATACCGGTGATTCTGCTGACGGCACGGCAGACTATGGACAGCAACATAGAGGGACTGAAGTCGGGAGCGGATGCCTATATTGTAAAGCCTTTCTCGGCCACGCACCTCCTGACCCAGATACAGAATCTGTTGGAGAACCGCAAACGTGAGCGCGAGAGTTTCATCCACAAGCCCTATCTGCCCTCTTCGAAGTCGGGCATCAACAAGGCTGATGAGGAGTTTATGAACAAGATGACCGGTCTTATCATGGAACACATACGCCAACCGGAGTTCAATGTGGAACAGTTGGCGTCTGCCATGTGTATGAGCCGCTCCAGTCTGCACCGCAAGATAAAGGATGTCTCAAACCTGACACCTGTGGATTTCATCCGTCTTGTACGGCTTAAAAAAGCAGCTGAACTCATCCGTGAGTATAACTACAGAGTGGTTGAGGTGTGCGAAATGGTGGGAATAAACTCTCCTTCTTATTTTATCAAACTCTTCCATCGCCAGTTTGGCATGACACCAAAGGAATTTGCCGACAAGAAAGAATGACGTGAGGAAATGCGGTAATACAGAAACAGGCACTCTGAAACTTTGTCGGATGGAAGAAATGTAGTACTGGATAATACATTTTAATCATTGTTGTGTGGCATCGTTTCAATGCTGAGGCTGGTGCTTGTCTTTGTTGGAGCATTGTGCTAACTTTGCTTTCGGATTAAGGACTAAAGACTGTAAAATCAAAAGATGAACGCTAAAGATTTGTTGTTTTCCGCGGTGCTGGGCTCGCTGACGCTTTGTTCGTGTGGCAGCCGGCTCGGTTGCGAATTTGGAGAATGGCACATTGACTGTACCGACGGTGTCAACATATATCACAAGGGGATTCCCGTGATGCACGGAGTCGGTGCGGAATATGCATGTGAAAATGGTGTTGTGAACAGCCGTAACTACACATCCCGCAAGATAGAGAAGGGGAAAACGAGTGATGCTTTCGGTAAAGGGCGGTTCCTGAATGTGGTGTACTCTTCACCGGAACTGCCTTCGCTGAAACAGAAATTCCGCCTCTATAAGGACTTTATGCTTGCCGATATAGAGGTGACATCGGCATCGGGAGCATTGAAGACAAATTATATGGCACCGGTGGTGGCTACTTCCGACACGGTGCTATATTCGCCGGAAAGGAGGAAACTGTTTGTCCCTTTTGATAATGACACATGGATTCGCTACTACAGTACGCATGATACGGACTCCGTGTTGCGCAGTTATGAGGTGACAAGTGTGTATGATGCCGCTGGGAGAAACGGTGTCGTGATGGGTGCAATAGAGCATGACAAGTGGAAAAATGCCGTAGAACTGGACGACAGAACCAAGACCGTGCGGCTCTATAGCGGCGTTGCCGACCGTCTGACGCGCGACGTGAATCCTCATGGAAGTGTGAAAGGTGACACCGTGCGTTCCGCTATATTCATGATAGGTCGCTTTGAAGACTGGCGGAAAGGCATGGAGACATATGCCGACAACAATGCAGTGGTGGCACCGCGCCGCCATTGGGACAAGGCGATGCCGATAGGTTGGAACAGTTGGGGAGCACTGGCTTTTGGGGTGAACCACACCAACAGTACCGAGGTGGTGGACTTCTTTGCCGACGAACTACAGCCAAACTCGTTTGCAAATGCCGAAGGACTGCTCTATACAGGACTGGATTCGGGTTGGAACAGTTTCAGTGAACCGGATTTGAAGGATTTCGCCGACAGATGCAAAGCCAATAATCAGGTGCCGTGCATCTACTGGACACCGTTCACAGACTGGGGAAAAGACCCCGAACGACAAGTGCCCGGGACGTTCTGTAAATACAAGGATGTATACCTGTATGCCGGGGGCAAGCCTCAGGAACTTGACGGCGCTTATGCCGTAGACCCCACTCATCCTGCCATAAAGAAGATGATGGAGGATGTGTCGGCATTGTTCCGCAAGTGCGGTTACAAGTATGTGAAAATGGATTTCATGACACACGGGCGCATGGAAGCCGACAGTTGGTATGACAAGAATATCTCTACCGGTACAGAGGCGTATAATTACGGTTTGCATCTGCTGGACAGTATATTTTGTGATATGTATCTCAACCTGTCGATTTCTCCCATATTCCCAGCCCAGTATGCCCAGTCCCGACGCATCGCCTGCGATGCATGGAACAAGATAAAGGACACGGAATACACGATGAACGCACTGTCATGGGGTTGGTGGATAGATCGTGTCTACCAGTATAATGACGCTGACCATGTGGTATTGCGTGACGCTACAGAGGGTGAAAACCGTGCCCGCATCACCTCGTCGGTAATCACCGGACTGTTCATAACGGGTGATGACTACAGTAAGACCGGGCCGGAAGAGGTGAAGCAGCGTGCCCGCAGATTTCTTACAAATGCCGATGTGAACGCCATAGCAACCGGTCGCTCGTTCCGTCCGCTTGACGGTGACGACAACAGGGCAGAGAATATGTTTGTCAGAACCGATGCTGACGGTACGTCATATCTTGCGGTATTCAACTATACAGATGAGCCTCTGCAGTTCAAGTTGCCTGTAGAAAGGATGGGAATGGCAGTCCCGGACGAGGCGAAGGAACTGTGGAGCGGAACCAAGGTGGACATTTCCGAAGTGCAGACGCTCGGCGCAAAGGATGCCATGATATTCCGTTTCAGACAGGTAAGAGACATTAAAAGATAGAGAAAGATGATTAAGTTAGTTTTCTGTACAGTGTTTCTGCTGTTGCCTTTCACCGTAAAGGCGCAGCAGATAACCTGTGGTTCGTGGTCAATAGACCTTGACCAAGCGACAAAAATGCTGACAATAACCGACAATAGTACTGGTTTCGTGCTGAAAGGCGTGTATGCATGGGCGACGTGCGGCTTTGAGGGAACAGACGTGACAACAACCTTGAAGTCTACATCGGCGTTGTCGGTGACGCAAACCCAGGAGAATGTGGAAGACTGTTTCGGCACTGGAGTGCAGTACAACTACAGTTACCGCTTCGGCAACGGTGTGACGATGACACAGAGTTTCGCCTTTTATTCTGAGCGCGACTACATCATTACGCAACTGAAACTCACGACGGATGCCGCCACAACCACGATAAAGAGCAACACTATGGTGCCCGTGGCAACGGTCACGGAGCAGCAGGTGCTCAGTACGACAAGCAACAGGATGCTCTGGATTCCGTGGGACAACGATGGTTTTGTGGAGTACAGGTCAAACAGTTTCAATACAGAAGAATACTCCTACAACGCCACTTGCCTCTACAATCCCTCGTCCCGTTACGGCATTGTCGCCGGTGCGGTGGATCATGACAACTGGAAAAGCGCCATTCATGTGGCTGCAGTCTCGCCTGACAAGGTGTCGTCTTTAGAACTCATATCCGGGTACACGGACTACTATAGCCGTGACAAGGGAAAGGCAACGCTGGTGGATGCCGACACTTATGAGGCTTCCGAGACATCCGGACTGGATATGCCTCACGGATTTGTATGCGGCACGTCGGTGGCATCGTCACGTTTCGTGCTTGGCGATTTCGATGACTGGCGCACGGGAATGGAAACTTACGGCAAGGCGTGTGCCGCGGTGGCTGCACCGCGCACATGGGAAGGCGGCGTGCCCTACGGCTGGAGCAGTTGGGGCGGAATGGAGACCAAGGTGTCGTATGAGGGCGTGATGGATGTGGCGGAATTTCTGGACAAGAAAATCAGAGTACACGGCTTCCATGACGAGAAGGGTCGTATAGTGTTGAGTCTTGACTCTTGGTGGAACGAGAATCTTTCCAACGCACAACTCAAACAGTTTGTTGCCTACTGCAAGGAGAACAACATGATACCCGGACTTTACTACGGCCCGTTTACAGATTGGTCGGGTGACCCGAACCGGACGGTGAGCAACACCAACTACAAACTCAAGGATATGTGGCTCAAACAGAACGGCAAATATCGCAAACTTGACGGTGCTTACTGTCTTGATCCTACGCATCCGGGTACAAAGGCGGAGATAACCAACCAGATGAACTATTTCAAGTCGTTGGGCATAGAGTATGTCAAACTCGATTTCCTGTGCAATGGCGCAATAGAGGCTGACAGTTATTACAACAGTAAAATCACCACTGGAATCCAGGCATACAACTTTGGCATGAAGATAGTACGCAAACAAGCCACCTATGAAGACGGCCACAGTATGTATCTGGTGCTGTCTATCGCACCGCTTTTCCCGTCGCAATACGCCCACGGACGGCGGATCAGTTGCGACGCATGGGGCAATATCAACAATACAAGGTATGTGATGAACAGCACGTCTTACGGCTGGTGGTTGCGTGAAGTCTATCTTGCCAATGACCCGGACAATATGGTTCTCTCCTCGTTCAAGGGACATGGCGACGGCAAGGAGACTGAAGCGGAGAACCGTGCGCGCATCACCAACGGTGCTGTTACGGGCGCTTTCATCGTCGGAGACAATTTTAGCGACAACGTGATAATGGACGGTGGCAGTCCCGCAACATCGCGTGAGCGTGCCGAGAAGTTCCTTACTGTAGACGAGATAAACGAGATTCCGCGCACCTGCAGCACGTTCCGCCCTCTCTACGGCAACGGTTCGCAGAGCAAGAACGCCGAGAACTACATGACCTACGAGAACGACAAGTACGTCTATCTGGCTTGTATCAACTACAATACGATACTCACTTATCTGAATACAAGTATAAGTTTCAAGGACTTGTGCATGGAAAATGCGGATGTGGGAGAGATAAAGGAACTCTGGACAGGCGAGATTGTCACGCCTGAAAATGACGGTATCACGGTGAGAGTGGCACCGAAGGACGCACGGATATACCGCATTGCGAAGAACAGCACCACAGGAATCTCTGACGTGGATGACGGCAATGGGTCTGCAAAAGAGGTGAAGGTCTGTGCCGTGGGCAATGCCGTTACTGTCACAAGTCACGATGGAAAAGTTGCCGCAGTGAGTGTCTATGATCTCAGTGGCAAGGAAATCGCTTCGGAAAAGAACACCTCATCCAATGCGAGTGTGTGCATAGGAGGTCTGAAGAGCGGCATATATATAATAAAGGTGGACACAGGCTGTGGTATGGAAACAGTGAAGGTGGCGATGTGACCGTTCGCTTGGTGGCAATTTGTAGGGATACTTGTTGGCGGTTACACCGTTTTTTCCTACTTTTGCAATGCCGGAACAGATGCGGCACAATTGGATTATGGAGAAACTGACAATAAATTCCTACGAGGAATTTGCCGCTTATAGCGGTAAGGAACTGGGATGTTCCGATTGGCTTACAGTCGATCAGGAACGTATAAACATGTTTGCCGATGCCACGCTTGACCACCAGTGGATACATGTGGACACAGCGCGCGCGGCGGTGGAGAGCCCCTACAAGAGTACCATTGCGCATGGCTACCTCACTCTGTCGCTGCTTCCGCACCTTTGGGAGCAGATTGTCGAGGTGAACAACATCACCATGCTTGTCAACTATGGCATGGACAAGATGCGCTTCGGCCAGGCTGTGGTGACAGGAAGTCGGGTTAGGCTCGTGGCGAAACTGCATGACATACAGAACCTGCGCGGCATTTGCAAGACGGAAGTGGAGATAAAGATTGAAATCGAAGGACAGCGCAAGCCGGCCCTGCAGGGTATAGCCACATTCCTCTATTATTTCAAGTGACCTGCGGAAACACTCTGCGGGGATGCTGCAAAAATGAAAAAATATAGGAAAAACTTGCCGAATTGGCACATTATTAGTAACTTTGCAACCGTTCAGAGGAATGAGAGGTCTCAGCCGAGACTTCTCATTCTTGCATAATAAGGACTGGAATGAACTTGATTCCACGTTTTTAGACAACGATATGATAGACAAACAAAAAGTAACCGACATCGCCGAAAAGTGGCTTGAAGACAAGGAATATTTCCTTGTGGATGTGGAAGTGAGCGAAGACAACTGCGTGGTAGTGGAAATAGACCATGCCGATGGAGTGTGGATAGAGGACTGTGCTGCGCTGAGCAGATACATAGAAGAGAATCTCGACCGCAACGACACGGACTATGAACTTGAGGTCGGCTCTGCCGGACTGGGGCAGCCTTTCAAGGTACCTCAGCAGTATCGCAACTTTATAGGTCAGGAAGTGGAAGTGCTCGACGGCGACGGCATCAAAGTGAAAGGGGTGCTCAAGAGTGTCGACGGTACTGATTTTGTGGTGACGGTGAACGAGAAAGTGGCTGTGGAAGGAAAGAAACGTCCGGTGAAAATGGACGTTGACCATACCTACAATATGGACAAAGTGAAATACTGCAAGTATCTCATCAGTTTCAAATAGAAAATAATAATGACAATATAATCATGGTAAAGAAAACTGAAATGACCACAAGCATGATCGACACGTTTCGTGAATTTAACGAGACAAAGAATATCGACCGTGCTACACTGGTAAGTGTGCTGGAGGAAAGTTTCCGCAATGCGCTTGCCAAAATCTTCGGAAGCGACGAGAATATCGACGTTATCGTGAACCCTGACAAGGGTGACTTCGAAATCTACAGAAACCGCATAGTAGTGCCTGACGGAGAAGTGCAGGACGAAAATAAGGAGATTTCCCTCAGCGAAGCACAGAAGATAGAGGCTGACTACGAGGTGGGCGAGGAAGTGTCGGAGTCGGTTGACTTTGCGAAATTCGGTCGCCGTGCCATCCTGAACCTCCGCCAGACACTGGCAAGCAAGATACTTGAACTGGAGCATGACTCGCTTTACAACAAGTACAAGAACCGTGTGGGCGAGATAATCAGTTGTGAAGTCTATCAGGTTTGGAAGCGCGAGGTGCTTCTGGTCGACGATGAGAACAACGAACTTATTCTTCCCAAGTCGGAGCAAATACCGAGCGACAACTACCGCAAGGGCGATACTATCCGTGCAGTGATAGCAAGGGTGGACAATGAAAACAACAATCCGAAGATTATCTTGTCACGGACAAGCCCGATGTTCCTTGAGAGACTCCTCGAGGCAGAGGTACCCGAGATAAACGACGGCCTTATTTCAATAAAGAAAATCGTGCGTATGCCCGGTGAGCGTGCCAAGATTGCGGTGGAGAGTTACGATGACCGCATCGACCCGGTAGGCGCTTGTGTCGGTGTACGCGGTAGCCGTGTACATGGCATCGTGCGTGAACTTTGCAACGAGAATATCGATGTCATCAACTATACGACCAACACTAAACTGTTTATCCAGCGTGCTCTTAGCCCCGCAAAGATAAGCAGCATCAACATCGACGAGGAGAACCACAAGGCTGAGGTGTTCCTGAAGCCGGAGGAGGTAAGCCTCGCTATCGGTCGTGGCGGACTTAACATAAAACTTGCGTCAATGTTGACAGAGTACACTATCGACGTATTCCGTGAGATTGACGACGAGGACAAGGAAGAGGATATCTACCTCGACGAGTTCTCAGACGAGGTTGACCAGTGGGTGATAGATGCCATCAAGGGTCTCGGATTCGACACTGCAAGACAGGTGCTGAAGGCTCCGCGTGAGTTCCTTATAGAAAAAGCCGACCTCGAAGAGGAGACTGTTGACAAACTGCTTGAGATTCTCAAAGCCGAATTTGAGGATTAGTCTTCTGATGGCTTCCGTGTAAGAAGTCGCTCCGAATGTAAGATAACAAGTTCCAAAAAGTAGAAAAGTATAGATGAGCGTTAGATTAAGCAAAGCATTAAGAGAATTAAACATCGGCATGCAGACCGCCGTGGAGTTCCTTGAAAAGGAGTCTGGTCTGGGAGAGATAAAGGCAGATCTTAACTTCAAACTCAGCGAAGAGCAGTTTGGAGCACTCGTCTCACACTTCAAGGGCGATGCGGAAGTTCGTTCGCAGGCAGAGAAACTGTTCCCCAAAAAGCAGAAGGAGCAAAAGCCGAAGAAGCCGGAGACGGAGGTGAGAGGAGAGGCTTTGCTTGCGCAACCGGAAAAACAGCAATTCAAGCCGATAGGCAAGATTGACCTTGACGGTGGAGCAAAGAAACCTGCGGCAGAGCCTAAGGTGGAACCAGAGGCTGCTCCGAAGGCTGCACCTGTGGTGAAAGAGCCTAAGAAAGAGCCAGAGGTGAAGGTTGAAACTCCTGTGGCAAAACCTGTAGAGAAGGCCCCGGAACCGAAGGTTGAGGTCGTCAAGCCGGTGGAAAAGCCCGAACAGAAGAAACCTGTTGAGGTGGAAAAGAAACCGGAAGCACCAGTGCAGAAAGCCAAACCGGAAGAGAAACCGGTGGAGAAAGCCATGCCTAAGGCAGAAGCACCTGTAGAGGAGAAACCTGCGAAACCTGCTGTTGAGGGTGCGAAAGTGGAGATATTCCAGTTGCAGAGCGACCTTAATGTTGCCAACGCTCCTAAGATGACCGTTGTCGGAAAGATTGATCTTGATGCCATAAACCAGAGTACTCGTCCTAAAAAGAAGACAAAGGAAGAGCGCAGAAAGGAGCGTGAGGACAAGACAACCGGCCGTAACGACGGTGGTGAGAAGAAGAAACGCGTCCGCATTGGCAGGGAGCGTGTCAATATAAACGATGCTGCCAACCAGACTCCGGCAAAGAGAAACAACAATGCCGGTGCCGGTAACCAGAACCAACAGCAGGGCGGCAACAGGAAAAAGAACAAGAAGAAGGGAAATCAACGCTCGCTTGAGGTAGATGACGAGGCAGTAGCACGCCAGGTAAAGGAGACGCTTGCGCGACTCACCAACAAGCAGACGCAGAACAAGAAAGGCGCTAAATACCGCAAGGAGCGCCGTGATGCATTTGTGGAACAGCGCGAGGCGGAACTCGCAGCAGAGAATGCAGAGAGCAAGGTGCTCAAGTTGACGGAGTTTGTCACAGTTTCGGAACTTGCTACGATGATGAATGTAGGTGTCAACCAGGTTATCGGCACGCTCATGTCCATAGGTATCATGGTGTCTATCAACCAGCGTCTGGATGCGGAAACCATCAATATAGTGGCTGAGGAGTTCGGTTTCACGACCGAATATGTAAGTGCCGAGGTGCAGAATGCCATCACCGAAGAGGCTGACGACGAGAATGACCTCACTTCACGCGCCCCGATTGTCACTGTCATGGGTCATGTCGACCACGGAAAGACATCGCTTCTCGACTACATCCGCAAGACAAACGTCATTGCAGGAGAGGCCGGAGGCATCACCCAGCATATCGGTGCATACAACGTGAAGTTGGAAGACGGTCGCCGTATAACGTTCCTCGATACTCCCGGACACGAGGCTTTCACCGCCATGCGTGCCCGCGGAACACAGGTAACGGATATTGCAATCATCATAATTGCAGCCGATGACTCTGTGATGCCTACCACCAAGGAGGCTATAGCCCATGCTCAGGCTGCCAATGTGCCTATGGTGTTTGCTATAAACAAGATTGACAAGCCGGGTGCAAATCCCGATAAGATACGCGAAGACCTTGCCCAGATGAATCTCCTTGTAGAGGAGTGGGGCGGCAAATACCAGTGTCAGGAGATATCCGCAAAGAAGGGTATCGGCGTGAACGACCTGTTGGAAAAGGTTCTGCTGGAGGCTGAGATGCTCGACCTGAAAGCCAATCCCAACAGAAAAGCGACTGGTTCGGTCATCGAATCGTCACTTGACAAGGGTCGTGGCTATGTTTCCACCGTGCTGGTGTCCAACGGAACTCTGAAAGTCGGTGATGTCGTGGTGGCCGGAACAAGTTATGGTAAGATAAAGGCCATGTTCAATGAGCGTAACCAGAAACTTGAGAAGGTCGGTCCGTCAGAGCCTGCTATCATTCTCGGACTTAACGGAGCACCTCAGGCAGGAGACTCTTTCCATATCATGGAGACCGAACAGGAAGCGCGCGAAATCACCAACAAACGACTGCAACTGCAGCGTGAGCAGAGCCTCCGCACCACAAAGACACTGTCGCTGGAGGAGATTGCCCACCGCATTGCACTCGGCGAGTTCCACGAACTCAACCTTATCGTCAAGGGAGACGTGCAGGGTTCAGTTGAGGCTTTGTCCGATTCGTTCATCAAACTCTCTACGGAGAAGATACAGGTGAACGTGATACAGAAGGCAGTGGGACAGATTTCGGAAAACGATGTCATGCTTGCATCCACCGCAGAGAACGGAATGATTGTCGGCTTTAATGTCCGTCCGTCGTCCGCAGCGAAGAAACTGGCGGAGCATGAGGGCGTGGAAATCAACACCTACTCTGTCATCTATGATGCCATCGACGACATAAGGGCAGCCATGGAGGGTATGCTCGACAAGATAAAGAAGGAGGTTGCGACCGGTCAGGTGGAAGTCAAGGAAGTGTTCAAGATTTCCAAGGTCGGCACTGTTGCAGGTGCAATGGTCACCGAAGGCAAGGTTCACCGCTCCGACAAGGCTCGCCTGATACGCGACGGAATCGTCATCTTCACCGGTGCAATCAATGCCCTGAAGCGTTACAAGGACGATGCCAAGGAAGTGGCTACCGGTCTCGAGTGCGGTATCTCACTTGTAAACTGCAATGACATACAGGTGGGCGACACCATAGAGACGTTCACCGAGATAGAGGTAGAGCAGAAACTGTAATCGTAATATGGAAGACAGACACCGTGCTTTGTTGTAGACAAAGTCGGTGCTTGTCTTTTTTTGTTGTCGCAGACTGCCTGGATGGGCAGTCCCGAATTTCAGGATACATCTATAGAGAATGTCTGAGAAAAACATATATGTGCGTCAGGTGGCAGACCGGCAATACGAATACGGCTTCACCACCGACATCCATACCGACATCATAGACAAGGGCCTTTCCGAGGATGTGGTGCGCCTTATCTCCCGGAAAAAGAACGAACCGGACTGGCTGTTGGACTTTCGGTTGAAAGCCTATCGCCACTGGCTCACCATGAAAGAACCGAAATGGGGTCATGTGCATGTGCCTGATATCGACTATCAGGCAATTTCCTATTATGCCGATCCTTTGGCAAAGAAAGACGGTCCGAAGACTGTGGACGAGATAGACCCGGAGTTGACAAAGACATTTGATAAACTTGGCATCCCCCTGGAGGAGCGTCTTGCCCTGAGCGGTACGGCTGTTGATGCCATTATGGACTCCGTTTCTGTGAAGACAACCTTCAAGGACAAGTTGGCGGAGAAGGGCATCATCTTCATGTCTATAGGCGAAGCGGTGCAGACACACCCCGACCTTGTGCGCCAGTACCTCGGTTCTGTCGTGCCATACCGTGACAACTTTTTTGCGGCACTCAACTCCGCAGTGTTCTCAGACGGCTCTTTCGTCTACATACCCAAAGGAGTGCGCTGTCCGATGGAACTCTCCAGTTATTTCAGAATCAACGCCAGGAACACCGGGCAGTTCGAACGCACGCTGATAATAGCCGACGATGACGCTTACGTTTCCTATCTTGAGGGTTGCACAGCCCCCATGCGTGACGAGAACCAACTCCATGCCGCCATTGTGGAAATCATTGTCATGAACCGTGCGGAGGTGAAATATTCCACCGTACAGAACTGGTATCCCGGTGACAAAGAGGGTAAGGGAGGCGTGCTCAACCTCGTTACAAAGCGCGGTGACCTGCGCGGCGATGACTCCAAACTGTCGTGGACACAGGTGGAGACCGGATCTGCCATAACATGGAAATACCCCTCGTGCGTGTTGCGTGGCGACCGTTCGCAGGCGGAGTTCTATTCCGTTGCCGTGACCAACAACTATCAGGAGGCGGATACGGGCACCAAGATGATACACATGGGCAAGGACACGAAGTCCACAATCATATCAAAGGGCATCTCCGCAGGACATTCCCAGAATTCCTACCGTGGGCTTGTGCGTGCCACGTCCTCGGCTGACAATGCCCGGAACTACTCTTCGTGTGACTCCCTGCTGCTCGGCAGCACTTGCGGAGCGCACACTTTCCCCTATATGGATGTGCATAATGACACGGCAGTGTTTGAACATGAGGCGACCACATCAAAGATTTCCGAAGACCAGTTGTTCTATTGCAACCAGCGTGGAATACCCACCGAACAGGCTGTAGGGCTAATTGTCAACGGCTATGCCAAGGATGTGCTCAATAAACTTCCCATGGAATTTGCAGTGGAAGCACAGAAACTGCTCAGTGTAAGTCTTGAAGGTACGGTCGGATAATACGGTTCTTATGAAAAGAAAATTGTTCTCAGTTCTGTTGTTTTTTGTCTCCTTCGCTGCCGTGGCACAGGATTTTACCTTGGGAGCGGACATCAGTTGGATTACCGAACTGGAATCCAAGGGACAGAAATGGTATAATTGGAAAGGCGAGGAGCGTGAGTGTACAGCCCTGATGCAGGAGTTGGGGATGAATGCCGTGCGTCTTCGCGTGTGGGTAAACCCGGCAAAACACGACAACTGGTGCAACAAGGAGGATGTCCTTGCCAAGGCTCTGCGTGCGCGGAAACTCGGTATGGACATCATGATAGATTTCCACTACAGCGACTGGTGGTGCGATCCTGCCAAACAGAATATCCCCGAGGCGTGGGAGAACCACAGTTACAAACGGATGCTCCGTGACCTTAAAGACCATACGGTCGAGGTTCTCACATTTCTGAAAGACAATGGTGTGACGCCGAAATGGGTGCAGGTGGGCAACGAGACCTCCAACGGTATGCTCTGGTCTGTGGAGAAAGACCCGGTGACAGGGTGGGAGAAAAAAGACGAGAACGGCAATACCACCATAACGAAGAGTATGGGGCACTGGGAACGCAATCCCAAACAGTATGCCGGATTTATCCGTGCCGGCTACGATGCGGTGAAGTCCGTGTGCCCCGAAGCACTGGTAATAGTGCATCTCGACAACGGTTTTGACAACGACCTCTACAACAAAAACCTCGATATAATAAAGGCTGGCGGCGGCAAGTGGGATGTCATAGGCATGTCGCTGTATCCTTATTGGTCGATGCAGGCTGGCAAAGAGCCTACCGCCCAGCGTACAATAGTCGACTGCATACGTAACATCCGCAAGGTCTCTGCCAAGTACGGATGCGATGTGATGATAGTTGAGACTGGTTTTGAGGTGGACGAACAGAATCCGTGGAAGATGGTTCAGGGACGCGAACAGTTTGCCGAACTCATCCGCAGGGCGAAGAATGAGACCGGAGGAAAGTGCAAAGGGGTGTTCTATTGGGAGCCCGAGTGCCGTCCTTCACAGTACAAATTAGGCGCATTCACAGAGGACGGACATCCCACGGACATCATGCGTGCCTTGGCAAACGGACAGAACTGTGCCGCCTATGACCGCAAACTGGTGAAGATAGAGACCTCCGACGGTGACATCATAGTGGAACTCTACAACGAGACGCCGCGTCATCGTGACAACTTCCTGCACCTCGCCCAGAGCGGAGCATTGGAGAAGACTCTTTTCCATAGGGTAATAAAGGATTTCATGATACAGGGCGGTGACCCGACCTCAGCGTCCGCTCCACAGACCTCTTTGGACAGTCCTGCACCCGAACTCGGCAATGCCGACGTACCCACAGCCGATGGAGAGAAGACCATACAGGCGGAAATCATTTACCCGAAAGCGTTCCATAAGCGTGGGGCACTTGCTTCCGCCCGCGAGGGAGACGATGTAAATCCGGAGCGGAAGAGCAGTTCTTCGCAGTTCTATATCGTCTGGGGACGCTGTCCGACTACCGCTGGCAGGAATCCATATGTACCTCTCCTGCCTTATTACAAAGATGATAACGAACCCGGTACGGCATGGCTCGACGGCGGCTACACCGTATTTGGTGAGGTCATAGAGGGACTTGATGTCGTGGAAAAGATACAGCAAGTGCCCACAGACAAGTTGGACCGTCCGCTGGATGATGTCCGTATACTGAAAATGACAGTCCTCAATTAATATATAAATTGAAGAATAGTATGTTGGAAATAAAGAATCTTCACGCCCGGATAGGCGATAAGGAAATACTGCGTGGCATCAACCTCACTATAAAAGACGGTGAGACCCACGCCATAATGGGACCCAACGGTTCAGGGAAATCCACTCTCAGTGCCGTCCTCGTTGGCAATCCCATGTATGAAGTGACAGCCGGTGAGGTGTGGTTCAATGGCAAGAACCTGCTCGGAATGAAACCTGAAGACCGTGCGCACGAGGGATTGTTCCTCTCGTTTCAGTATCCTGTGGAAATCCCCGGGGTCTCAATGAACAGTTTCATGCGCACTGCCGTCAACGAGAAACGCAAGTATCAGGGACTTGAACCGCTGAATGCGTCGGAGTTTATGAAACTCTCCCGTGAGAAGAGAAAGATTGTCGAACTTGACTCGAAACTGGCAAACCGTTCGGTAAACGAGGGCTTTTCCGGCGGAGAAAAGAAACGCAACGAGATATTCCAGATGGCTATGCTTGAGCCGAAACTGGCTATTCTCGACGAGACAGACTCGGGTCTGGATGTCGATGCCATGCGTATCGTGGCTGAAGGTGTCAACAAACTGATGTCTCCAGAGAAGTCTTGCATCGTCATTACCCACTATGACCGTCTGCTGGAGATGATTCGCCCGCAGGTGGTACACGTCCTCTACAAGGGAAGAATAGTGAAAACGGCCGGTCCGGAACTCGCTGTCGAGATTCAGGAGCGCGGTTACGACTGGATAAAACAGGAAGTGGAGGAATAGACTGTGGGTGCAGAAAAGCAATACATAGACTTGTATGACTCTTGTCGCGAAATGATTTTCGGTCACTCGTCCGAAGTCATGAATGCGGAGAGAGACGGTGCCTGTGCTGCGTTCCGCAGGATAGGACTGCCCGACAGGAAAGAGGAACGGTTCAGATATACCAACCTGCAGGACGTGTTCGCACCCGATTACGGTGTGAACCTCAACCGTCTGGCGATACCTGTAGACCCCTATGAGGCGTTCCGTTGTGATGTTCCCAATCTCAGCACATCGCTCTATTTCATGGTGAACGACACCTTCCGTTCGCAGTCATTGCCCAAGACACCGTTGCCAGAGGGTGTTGTCATCGGTTCCCTTGCCGATGTCTCGCGCAGCAATCCCGACCTTGTGGCACGCTATTACAACCGTCTGGCAGACAACAAGGATGCCGTCAGCGGTCTTAACACCATGTTTGCACAGGACGGACTGTTCGTCTATGTGCCGAGAAATGTCAGGGTGGAGCGTCCCGTTCAGGTGATAAACATTCTCCGTTCCGATGTAGACCTCATGGTAAACCGCCGTGTACTCATCGTCCTGGAGGAGAATGCGGAGATAAAACTCCTCTTTTGCGACCATGCCGCAGACGACAAGAACTTCCTCGCCACGCAGGTCACGGAGGCTTTTGTCGGCGACAATGCCTCGCTTGACCTATACTGTCTGGAGGAGACACATGCACAAAGCAGCCTTGTAAGCACCACTTTCATTGAACAGCAGCGCAATTCCAGTGTCTGCCATAACTCCATAACACTGCACAATGGACTGACACGCAATCAACTGGATCTTGTGTTCAAGGGTGAGGGAGCGACGTGCGACTGCAACGGATGCGCCATTATCGACAAGACACAGCACGTTGACAACAACACACTCATCGTTCACTCTGCGAGCCATTGCGAAAGTCATGAACTCTACAAGTACGTTCTCAATGGCGAGGCTACAGGTGCTTTTGCCGGCAGGGTGCTCGTAGAAAAAGATGCCCAGAAGACTTCTTCGTCGATGACAAACCAGAACCTGGGCGCCACAAAGCAGGCACGCATGTACACACAGCCCATGCTTGAGATTTATGCCGATGATGTCAAGTGCTCCCACGGCAGTACGGTCGGACAACTCAACGACACGGCTCTCTTCTACATGAGGCAGCGCGGCATCCCTCTCGACGAGGCGAAGATGCTCCTGCAGTTTGCCTTTGTCAACGAAGTGATAGACAATATAAAACTCGAACCCCTGAAAGACAGGCTCCACTATCTGGTGGAACAGCGTTTCCGTGGACAACTCAACAAGTGCGAGGGCTGCCGGCTGTGCCGGTAGGAAGTCCCTTCACCGTTATAAGGAACAGACGATATGTATGATATAAATAAGGTACGCGAGGATTTTCCGATACTCAGCCGTGAGGTCTATGGCAAGCCTCTTGTCTATCTCGACAATGCTGCCACCACGCAGAAACCCCTCTGTGTGCTTGACGCCATGCGTGACGAGTATCTCAATGTCAATGCCAATGTGCACCGCGGCGTACACTATCTGTCGCAGCAGGCCACCGAACTGCATGAGGCGGCACGCGAAACGGTGCGCCGTTTTATCAATGCCGGGTCAACGTCGGAGATTGTCTTTACGCGCGGAACGACTGAGGGGCTCAACCTTGTGGCGAGTTGCTTCGCCGACGCTTTTATGCATGAGGGCGACGAGGTGATAGTTTCCGTCATGGAACATCACTCCAACATCGTGCCGTGGCAGTTGCAGGCGCAGAAGAAAGGCATTGTTCTCAAGGTCATTCCCATGACCGATGACGGTGCGCTTGATATGGATGCCTACCGCCAACTCTTTTCTGAAAAGACGCGTATCGTCAGCGTTGCCCATGTGAGCAATGTGCTCGGCACGGTCAATCCCATAGAGGACATCATCAGTATAGCCCATTCCCACGATGTGCCAGTTATGGTTGACGGGGCTCAGAGTGTCCCTCATTTTGCCGTTGATGTGCAGAAACTGGACTGCGATTTCCTCGCTTTCTCTGGTCATAAGGTGTACGGGCCGACGGGCATAGGCGTACTCTACGGCAAGGAGAAATGGCTTGAGGCTATGCCTCCGTATATGGGCGGCGGCGAGATGATAGCCAGTGTGAGTTTCGAAAAAACCGTTTTCGAGCGTCCTCCGCTGAAGTTTGAGGCAGGCACTCCCGACTATGTGGCAACGCGTGGACTTGCCACAGCCCTCGACTATGTGTCTTCGCTCGGCATGGACAATATCTTCCGTCACGAACAGGAACTGGTCACATACGCTATGGAATGTATGCAGACAGTGCCGGGGATGCGCATCTTCGGCAGCGAAGAGCACCGTGATGCCGTCATAAGTTTCCTTGTCAGTTCATCGACAGGCGAGACTATCCATCACATGGATATGGGTACGTTGCTCGACAGACTCGGTATAGCGGTGCGCACAGGTCACCATTGCGCCCAGCCGCTTATGGACAGGTTGGGCGTGCTCGGTACTATCCGTGCCTCGTTTGCCCTCTATAACACTCATGAAGAGATAGATGTGCTGGTTGAGGGCATAGAGCGTACACGGAAGATGTTCTGAAAAAGACCCGCAGAGACGACATTCCCTTATGGCACTCGAACCGCATTTCTACAAAGATCTCATAGAGGCTGGCTGCGACGAAGCCGGCAGAGGATGTCTCGCCGGCAGTGTCTATGCTGCTGCGGTCATCCTTCCTGCTGACTATGACAATGCCGAACTCAACGACTCAAAGCAACTCTCGCTGAAGCGCCGCCTCGCTCTCAGGGAGCAGATCATGCGTGATGCCGTGGCGTGGGCGGTAGGCGTGGTAACCCCAGAGGAGATTGACAGGCTGAACATCCTGCGTTCGAGTTTTCTCGCCATGCACCGTGCGCTCGACCAACTTGCTGTCCGTCCTGAGGCAATAATCGTCGACGGCAACCGCTTTGTGCCTTATAATGACATCCCTTACACCACTATCGTCAAGGGCGACGGCAAGTATCAGGCGATAGCGGCGGCGAGCATACTCGCCAAGACCTGTCGTGACGACTACATGAACGCCCTTGCCGCGGAATATCCATACTATGACTGGGAACACAATGCTGGCTATCCGACGAAAAAACATCGTGAGGGCATACGCCAGCACGGCATCTCTCCCTATCACCGCAAGAGTTACAACTTGCTTGGAGATACCCAACTGGAACTTGACTTCAAATGAAAACGACGCCCGAAAGCGTCGTTTTTGTTATCTGGATTATGATAATTGGTTATCCTTGTAGATAATCTTGTTGGCACCGGAAGTGATCTTCAGCGCTTCGGGATGCTCCTTTATAAACGAGTCGATGTGGCGTATGCGCTTCTCGTCATATATCTCGTCCATGGCGATAAGTATGCCGGTCTCCTCCACGTCGCCAAATCCGTAGTTGATGGCAGTGCCAAACAGTTTCATCGTCGGCGAGAGATTCATATACGCATTGATAAGTGGCGGGATGTTGTATCCCATCTTGCGTATCTCCTGATTGAGAATCTTGTAGTCCTTGCGGAAGTCGTCCTCGCAGAACAAAGCCTCAAATTCTTTCGGGTCATGCTCCAGTTGCAGGGGCTTGAGCGGTATTATCAGGTTCTCCTTGTCATCGAAATGCTTTTTCAGAAAGTAGAGTATCATGTCCCGCCCCTTGCGTATATATGACGGATACATGGTCATCTTGCCGAAGAAATACTTGATGTCGGGAAACAGTACCGTGAGTGCCGCCAGTCCATCCCACAGGTTGTCGAGGGCGAAGATGCTCTTTGCGTTGAGGCGCACGTTCTGGTATGGGATGGAAACGAACGACCTGCCGAGTTCCACAGTCTGCGGCATATAGTCCTTGATGAACTTTTCCGAGAAATGGAACATATGGCTTGTGGCGAGTATAGGCTGCCCCTTGTCGTCGTAGTTGACATTCTTGCCGAAGATATAGCGGTAACCTCCGATTATCTCCTCCGCCTCAGGATTCCACACGATGAGTTGTTTGTAGCAGTTCTCACAGGTGTCGAAGTCGTCAATATCCATACTTTTGCCTGTTCCGCCACCTGCAGCACGAAAGGCTTCTTCGCGCAGACGCCCTATCTCACGCATCACGTTGGGTGCCGTGTGGGCTGTTATCACATAGATCCTGTTGCTGCTTTTGTTGGTCATGCGGAGCTGCTTGTCGGGCGTAAGTTCACTCTTGAGCAGTTCTTTGTCCACTGGCTGGATAATAGGTTCTTCCATATCGTATTGTCTTCTAAAAAGCGTTGCTGTCGGCAAGGGCATAGACCTTGTCGTAGACCCACTGTGCCCATTCGCTGCTTTTCCTTGTCGCGTCAAACGTACTGGCAGGTATCGGCTTGCCAATGGTTATAGTGAATGTCTTGTGGTTGTTCTTGTACATCTCGTCGGCGAGGTACAGTTGGGCGAAATTGAACTTTATGCGCAACTTCTTGCATACGTTTGCCAGATTGTAGAAGAAGTTGGAATTGCGTCCGTCGAAATGTATCGGCACGATGTCGCGTCCCGTTTCCACGCTCTTTTTTATGAACGTGCTCTTCCATGGTATGTCTCTTATCACGCTGCCGTTCTTTCTTGAGCACAGACCGGCGGGGAACATGACGATATGTTGCCTTTCTCTGAACGTGGCTTCCACTGTCTTCGGAAAGTTGCGGCCGTTCTTCCCGGTCTTGTTGATGCCCACGCAGAGCGGTGCCAGACCGGGCAGGTTCATCAGCAAATCGTTGACCAGATACTTGAAATTGTCGTTGTAGCGCTCGCCGATAACTGCTCCTACCGCCACGCCATCGATGCCTCCGAGGGGGTGGTTGGATACGAATGTGTAGAGTTTGCCGCCATCTGCTGTCGGAAGATTCTCCATTCCGCGCACCCGGATTTTTATGTCCTGGTACTCAAGACACGCCTTCAGCCACGCCGAACCCTTTAGATTCTCTGCGCTGACGAGGAATCCGTTGACCCAATCCTGATGTACGATGTGCTTCAAGTAGGATATCAGGAAACGCGGAACATAACGGGCTTTCTTCCCCATTTTGTCCTTTACTATCCTGTCAATGTCGATTCTAACTTCCAAACGGTCGAATGTTTTGTTCTGTAGACGGTCTCTCCGCAGTCTGTGGAGAGTGGTCCGGTGCGCTTTTATCAGCGTTGCAAAGTTACGGATTTTTCCATTCCACTGCATCCGTTTTGTCGCTTTTTTTGTCCTTTTCGGTCTGCTGTACTGCCAAAAAGCGTTTTTCCCCGTTTGATTGTCATCTTTTTCACTTCAGCGTGACCGTTTCTTGACCTCGGTTTTCCTTATGTCACATCAGCCTAAAAATGTCAGTGGATTTCTTGGCTGTTAGATATAAAACCTTTACTTTTGCGGTAAAAATGCGGCATAATGTCGCAGCAGTGCCGCAAGATGCACCGAAGCCCCTTGGCTCGGTGTGTGTTAGGCATCCGCGGAGAGGCAGTAATGGCAAAAACGGCAGAGGCTTATCATGTGCCAGTTCTTCTGGATGAGAGCGTCGGCGGACTTGATGTCCGTCGCGGAGGAGTGTATGTGGATGTCACGTTCGGCGGAGGCGGTCACTCCAAAGAGATTCTCCGGAGGATAGACGAGGCAGGAGGCGGTCATCTGTATAGTTTCGATCAGGATGCCGATGCAGAGCGCAATGTGGAACCGCACGAGGGTTTCACGTTCGTGAGAAGTAATTTCCGTTACCTGAAAAACTGGATGCGCTACTACGGTGAGGAACATATCGACGGACTGTTGGCGGATCTCGGCGTGTCGAGCCACCATTTCGATGACGAGACACGCGGTTTCTCGTTCCGTTTCGACGCCCCTCTTGATATGCGCATGAACAAGCGTGGTGGCAGGACAGCAGCGGACATACTCAATGAGGACGGAGAAGATAGGCTCGCCGACATATTCTATCTCTACGGCGAACTGAAGCAGTCGCGGCGCATAGCCTCGCTTGTCGTCAAGGCAAGGGGGCAGAAACCGATACTCACCACACAGGATTTGCTTGATGTGTGTGAGCCTGTTTTCCTTCGTGAACGTGAGAAAAAGGACATGGCAAAACTCTTTCAGGCTCTCCGCATCGAGGTAAACCATGAGATGGATGCCCTGTGCGATATGCTCAAGGCTGCCACCGGGTTGCTCCGTCCGGGCGGTCGCCTGTCGGTAATCACCTATCATTCGCTGGAAGACAGGCTCGTGAAGAATGTCATGAAGACTGGAAACGTAGAGGGGAAACGTCGTCAGGACTTCTTCGGAAGGGTTGAAACGCCTTTTGAACTGGTCAACAGCAAGGTCATACTGCCGTCTGCCGAGGAACAGGAGCGCAATCCGCGTTCGCGCAGTGCCAAACTGAGAATAGCAGCAAAAATATGAACGGACAGGAAAAGATAAAGGACGAGGAGACAAAACTCTCCGTTGACGCAGCGGCGGAAGCCGTGGCTGACGATGCCGCTACAGGTCAGAGCCTGAGCGAGATCATCCGTGAACAGGTCAAGGAAGAGGATGCCCCGGTCTCAAAAAATGATCTCTCGCTGAGGAAGATCATCGGAGGAGATGTCCTTATGGCAACCGCCGTGCGCAAGCAGATATGGCTGTTGCTTCTCGTGGCGTTTTTTCTCATTGTCTACATAGCCGAAGGCTACAGTTATAAAAAGTATATTCTGGAAATCGACAAACTCACAAAGACGCTCGAAGATGCCAAGTACAAGGCTCTCTCTTCAAAGAGTGACCTGACGGAAAAGACGCGTGAGAGCAAGGTTCTCGATATGCTCAGGATAAACAATGACACGCTCCTGCATCCCTCGACTCTCCCTCCGTTTATAATAGAAGTGCCAGAATAACGTCCATAAGCAGAAATTCCGATGAGTAAATTCGAGAATGACAAGATAATACCACGCTACTTCATGTTCGTGACTATTATGGGATTGCTTGCCGTGGGAGTAATTGTCAAGGCGGGATACGTTATGTCCGCCAAGCGCAGTTATTGGCTTGAGGTGAGCGAGAGGATAAAGTCTGACAGTGCGATAGTGTCTCCTGTGCGTGGCAACATACTCAGTTGTGACGGCCAACTCCTGGCGAGTTCGCTGCCGGAATACCGTTTGTTTGTGGATTTCAAGGCGATGCACGAGTCCAAGACCGACACTCTGTGGGATGCCAAGGAGGACTCTATCTGTGCAGGACTTCACGATGCATTCCCGGAAAAGTCTGCGGAAGAGTTTCGGAAGATGCTCCGCAAGGCCAAGAGCGAGCAGTCGCGCCGTTGCTCCTTGTGGCCGAAACGTGTGAATTATTCCACCTATTCGGCTGTCAGGGACTTGCCCATATTCAACATGAGGTCATATAAGGGCGGTTTCTATACGGAGAACTATAATGCGAGAAAGCGTCCTTACGGGTCTATAGCCGCCCGTACCATCGGTGATATGTTCGGCGCAAAGGATACGGCACGGTGTGGTCTGGAACTCTCCTACGACTCTCTGCTGCGTGGACAGAACGGTATCATGCACCGCAGAAAGGTGTTCAACAAGTACCTGTCCATTGTTGACGCTCCGGCAATCAACGGTGCCGACCTCGTGACAACCATTGATGTGGATATGCAGGACATAGCGGAGCGTGCGCTGGTGGCGGAACTCAAGGAGCCGACAGTCAATGGCGAGATGGGCGTGGCCATACTCATGGAAGTGAGTACGGGTGACATCAAGGCTATAGTAAACATGACCAAGTGTGAAGACGGGGAATATCGTGAGGTAGTGAACTCCGCCATCAACTACCGTTGCGAACCGGGTTCGGTGTTCAAGCCGGCGTCTATCATGGTGGCTCTTGACGATGGAGTGTGCGATACAAGCCAAATAATCCATACCGGAGGAGGAGTAATGGAGATGCACTCGCGTCTGATGAAAGACCACAACTGGAAGACTCAGGGCGGTTATGGCGACATCAACGTGGCGCGTTCGCTTGAGGTCAGTTCCAACATTGGAGTGAGTTGGATCATCGACCACTACTATGGCAAGAACCCGGAAAAATATATCGACGGTCTCTATCGCATCGGTATGCACGAGGATTTGCAACTTCCCATCGTGGGATACAACCGTCCCATCATACGCTATCCCAAGCGCAATCCGAGCGGAGGAGTGGAAGACAAGACCATGCTCCCGTGGATGAGTATCGGCTACGGCACCCAGATAGCCCCCATAAACACCCTTACCTTCTACAACGCCATAGCCAACAACGGCAGAATGGTGAAGCCCCGGTTTGTCAAGTCGGTAGTAAAGGACGGCGTGACACTTGCGGAATATCCCGTGGAAGAACTGAAGGCGAGCATCTGCAAGGAGTCAACGCTGAAGACAATGCAGACTATTCTGCGTCATGTGGTAAGCCAGGGACTTGGCAAGAAAGCCGGTAGCCGGCTTTTTCAGGTGTCGGGCAAGACCGGCACGGCACAGGTGTCAAAAGGTAAAGAGGGTTATAAGAGTGGCACGGTGGGCTATTGGCTCAGTTTCGCAGGATACTTCCCTTCCGACAATCCACGCTACTCCTGTATTGTCTGCATAAAGAAATGGGGACTTCCGGCATCGGGTGGCGGTATGAGCGGAGTGGTGTTCCGCAAGATAGCGGAGGGTGTCATGGCGCGTGACCTGAAACTTGACATCAAGGATGCACACGACGAAGACTCGGAGTCGACGCCCAGCGTGATGCGCGGAAACATCCTTGCCGCCGACTATGTGTTGTCGAATCTCGGATTCAAATGCCGTGACGGGTGGAACGGTTCCTATGCTTCGGGCAACCCTATCTGGGGCAACGGCTTCAAGACAGACAACAACACCGTGACCCTGAAGCGTGAACGCCAGTATGGCAAGAGTGTTGTTCCCGACGTGGCGGGTATGGGCGCACGCGATGCCGTCTTCCTCCTTGAGAGCCGTGGGGTGAAAGTAAAGATTACAGGACGAGGCAAGGTGACGAAGCAGAGCCTTGCTCCGGGAAAGAAAATAAGCAAGGGCGATGTCTGCATACTGACACTCAGCGTGCACGGATAAGCCCCAAAAACATAACGGAAATGAAACTATCAGAACTGTTGAAGAACGTCTCGCCGATAGAGACGGTAGGGTCTGCCGACAAGGAGATTGCCGGTGTGAGCATCGATTCGAGACTTGTTAAGGACGGACACCTGTTCATTGCCATGAAGGGCACGCAGGTTGACGGACACAAGTATATACCCAAGGCGATAGAGTTGGGGGCTTCCGCCATACTGCTTGAGGATATGCCCGACGACAAAGCCGAGGGCGTGACATATATAAAGGTAGAGAGCACCGAGGACGCATCGGGCAAGGTGGCGACCGCCTTCTACGGTTACCCGTCGGAAAAACTCCGACTTGTGGGTGTGACTGGTACCAACGGCAAGACCACAATAGCTACTCTGCTCTACAATATGTTCCGCAAGATGGGGCATAAATGCGGACTTCTGTCCACCGTGTGCAACTATATCGACGGTGAAGCGGTGCCTGCCGACCACACCACTCCCGACCCTATTGAACTCAACTTCCTGCTCTCCCGCATGGTGGAAGCAGGCTGCGAATATGCCTTTATGGAGTGTTCGTCGCACGCAATACACCAGAAACGCATCGGAGGCTTGAAATTCCGTGGCGGCATATTCACCAATCTCACGCGCGACCATCTGGACTATCACAAGACATTTGAGAACTACCGGGATGCCAAGAAGGCATTTTTCGATATGCTTGACAAGGACGCTTTCGCCGTTACAAACGCCGATGACAAGAACGGAATGTTCATGGTGCAGAACTGCAAGGCAAAGGTCTTGACTTACAGCACGCGCTCCATGGCTGACCACAAGGCGCGTATTCTGGAGTGTCATTTTGAGGGGATGTATCTCGATATCGACGGCAAGGAGGTGGGAGTGCAGTTCATAGGCAAGTTCAATGTGAGCAACCTGCTCGCCGTCTACTCCGCTGCCGTGCAGTTGGGCAAGACTCCTGACGAGGTGCTTCTTGTGCTCAGCACCCTCAAGAGTGTCAGCGGCAGGCTCGAACCGGTGCGCAGCGGCAATGGCGTGACGGCTGTCGTGGACTATGCACACACGCCCGACGCTATCGTAAACGTTATCCAGGCTTTGCGAGATGTCATGAACGGCAAGGGTCAACTGATAACAGTCTGCGGATGCGGAGGCAACCGTGACAAGGGCAAAAGACCGATTATGGCGCGCGAAGCGGTGAAAGCCAGTGACAAAGTGGTGCTCACTTCCGACAATCCGAGGAAGGAAGACCCTGAGGCAATCCTCGATGACATGGAGGCAGGGCTTACTCCTGCGGAGAAGAAAGCGGTGCTCCGCATTACCGACCGCCGTCAGGCCATACGCACGGCTGTGGCGATTGCCCAGCCGGGAGATGTCATCCTCATAGCCGGAAAGGGGCATGAGGACTACCAGATAATAGGCGATGTGAAGCACCATTTCGATGACAAGGAGGAAGTGCGCGCCGCTTTCGGCGAATAAACGTCCTGTTTAACCAATAGAAGAAGGAAAATGCTGTACTACATATTCAGATTTCTTGAGCAGTTCGGAATATCGGGTTCCCATATCTGGGGTTACATCTCGTTCCGCTCATTGCTCGCCCTGATACTCTCGCTTGTCATCTCTGCATGGTTCGGAGAAAAGTTCATAAAGTTCATGAAACGCCGTCAGATTACCGAGACGGCACGCGATGCGAAGATAGATCCGTTCGGCACGCAAAAGATAGGCGTGCCCACAATGGGCGGAATCATCATCATTGTGTCGATACTCGTGCCTGTCCTGCTGCTCGGACGCTTGCGCAACATCTACCTCATACTTATGATTGTCACCACCGTCTGGCTTGGTTTCCTCGGTGGAATGGACGATTTCATAAAGATATTCCGCAAGAACAAGGAGGGACTGAAGGGCAAATACAAGATTGTGGGTCAGGTCGGCGTGGGCTTCATTGTGGGTCTTACCCTGTGGGCATCGCCTGACGTGAAGCAGGTGGACAGGATTCCTGTGGAGAAAACGGCGGCTGTCGGTGGTGCGGAAAGTGCCGAGTCTGACGCTGCGGAGTTCACTTACAAGACACGGTCGGAAAAGTCCCTGAAGACCACAATACCGTTCGTGAAGTCCCATAACCTCGATTACAGCAAGGTGATGAAGTTCGTCGGCAAGCATTATGTTGCCGCCGGGTGGATTCTCTTCGTGATAATGACAATCCTTGTGGTCACTGCTGTGAGCAACGGGGCGAACCTCAACGACGGTATGGACGGTATGTGTGCCGGCAATTCCGCCATTATCGGCGTCGCGTTGGGTATCCTTGCGTATGTCAGCAGCCATGTGGAGTTCGCCTCATACCTTAACATCATGTTCATCCCGGGATCGGAAGAACTGGTCGTGTTCATGTGTGCTTTCGTCGGGGCAATGATTGGTTTCCTGTGGTATAACGCCTATCCGGCGCAGGTGTTCATGGGAGATACCGGCTCGCTTACTATCGGCGGAATCATCGGTGTGTGTGCCATCATCATCCATAAGGAACTGCTGTTGCCCATCCTTTGCGGTGTCTTCTTCGTGGAAAGCCTCAGTGTCATGCTTCAGGTGTACTGGTTCAAGTTGGGCAAACGCCGTGGTGTGAAACAGAGACTGTTCCGCCGCACCCCTATACACGATGCTTATAGAACGCAGGATGAGCAACTTGACCCTGACTGTAAATATGTATTCAAGGGTTCGGGACGTGTTTTCCATGAGTCGAAGATAACGATACGTTTCTGGATAACCACGATTATCCTGGCTGCAATGACCATAATAACACTGAAGATACGATGAAGAGACTTGTTGTGTTGGGTGCCGGCGAGAGCGGAGCGGGCACTGCCGTACTGGCGAAAAAACAGGGATATGAGGTTTTTGTCTCCGATATGGGGACGGTAAAGGACCGCTACAAGGCGATGCTTGATGCTCACGGAATAGAGTGGGAGGAAGGGCATCACACTGCGGAAAAGATACTTTCTGCCGATGAGGTGGTGAAAAGCCCGGGCATTCCCGACAGTTCGCCCATGGTGCAGCAACTGATAGCGCAGGGTACGCCCATACTTTCCGAGATAGAGTTCTGTAGCCGCTACACCAAGGGAAAGATGATCTGCATCACCGGAAGCAACGGCAAGACCACCACAACGACACTCATCCATTACATCATGCAGCAGTCCGGCAAGAACGTGGGACTTGGCGGCAACATAGGAAAGTCACTCGCACTGCAGATAGCAGAGGACGACAAGGACTGGTATGTGGTGGAACTCAGTTCGTTCCAACTCGACAACTGCTTCTCCTTCCGTGCCGACATAGGCGTGCTGATGAACATCACCGCCGACCATCTCGACCGCTATGACTTCCAGATGCAGCACTATGTGGACTCCAAGATGCGCATCTTGCAGAACCAGACACCCGACGACAAGTTCATATATTGGACTGGCGACCAGTACATAGACCGTGAACTTGTGAGGCGGAAACAGGGTGAGCATATCCCTGCACCGACTCCTTCGTCGAGGGAAGCCGCACCCGGCAATCCCACACTGTGCCCTTTCTACGATGAGGATTTCGAGAAACTGAGGCTTGAGTTCAGCCTTCCCGGTCAGCACAACAAGCGCAATGCCCTCGCTGCATATCACGCCACGAAGGCCGCAGGTGTTGATGAGACAGTGATAAGGGAGTGTCTGAAGAACTTCCCCGGGGTGGAACATCGTCTGGAGTTTGTCGCTGACAAAGGCGGAGTGCGCTATATCAATGACTCCAAAGCCACCAATGTGGATGCCTGCCATGTCGCTCTCGAAGCCATGACACGCCCCACGGTGCTCATCGTCGGCGGCAAAGACAAGGGCAACGACTACAATCAGATAATGCAACTCGTGCGTGAGAAATGCCGCGGACTGGTCTATCTTGGTGCCGATAACGCCAAACTGCACGCCAGTTTCGATGCTCTCGGACTGCCTGTTTCCGACACCCACTCCATGAAAGACTGTGTGGCGGCGTGTCGTGACATGGCTCATGAAGGCGATGTGGTGCTGTTGAGTCCCTGTTGCGCCAGTTTTGACCTGTTCAAGAACATGGAGGACAGGGGTGAACAGTTCAAGTCTTTGGTGAGAGGACTGTAATCTGTAATAGTTGAACGCTTTGCACTGACAATGAAAAAGTCCATTTTCAATATCTTCAGAGGCGACAAGGTGGTGTGGATGGTATTCCTTATCCTTTCACTCATCAGTGTCATTGAGGTGTTCTCGGCATCGTCCTCACTTACCTACAAGGGCGGAAATTACTGGTCACCGCTGGTGAAGCACGGCGCTACTCTTCTGATGGGATTTGTGTTTATGATGACTCTGAGTTATACAAAGTGCAAGTATTTCAAGTTGGTTACACCGTTCCTGATACTCGCTTCTTATATGATGCTCTTTTGGGTACTGGTGGCAGGACATTCGACAAACGATGCCGCACGCTGGGTGAGTCTGTTTGGAGTGCAGTTCCAACCCTCAGAAGTGGCAAAGGGGACAATGGTTCTCGCCACGGCGCAGATACTTGCCGCCACGCAGACCGACAAGGGAGCCGACAGTCATGCGTTCAAATGGATACTCGTGATATGCTTTCCGATGATTGCCCTCATAGTTCCCGAGAACTTCTCTACGGCGGCACTGATGGTTGTCACTCTGCTGATGATGATGTTCATCGGGCGTGTTCCCGTCCGTCAGGTGGGCAGCCTGTTCAGCATATTGGCGATTTTTGTTGTTGTGGCAGGTGCCAGTATCCTGTTGATAGGAGATACCAAGGATGCTGACGAGCAGCGTGCGCAGCATGACACCGTTCTTGTGGCCGACGGCAGTGTGTCCGAGAAGAAAGACGAAGGGGTGGGCGGCAAGATTTTCCACCGTGCTTCTCTGTGGAAAAAGCGCATCCTTGCTCATGTTGACACCAGGGATATTCCGCCCGATTCCGTTGACCTTAGGGACAACGGAGCGCAGGTGGCATTCTCCAAAATCGCCATCGCTTCATCGGGAGGCACCGGTGTCGGTCCCGGCAATTCCGAGATACGCGACTTCCTTCCACAGGCTTTCTCCGACTTCATCTTTTCCATCATCATCGAGGAAATGGGTGTCTTCGGTCTTGTCCTTGTGCCGTTTCTCTACTTCATACTGCTGTTTCGTGCCGGGGTGATAGCCCGCAGGTGTGCAAACAACTTCCCGGCTTTCCTTGTCATGGGGCTTGCCCTCATGCTTGTGACACAGGCTTTGGTGAACATGTGCGTGGCTGTCGGCATTGCGCCGGTGACAGGCCAGCCTCTGCCACTTGTCAGCAAGGGCGGCACATCTGTCGTTATCAACTGTGTCTACATCGGAGTGATACTCAGCGTCAGCAGTTCCGCCAAGAGGCGCACGGAGTAACGTCTTGCAGCACACGGTTCATTCGGCGGAGAAACTCCTTTTTGGGGTATGATAAATTATGTTTGCCGTGGCGAAAAAATGTATGTGAAACATTCGGCAGAGTATGTTTTTTTTATTACTTTTGCCCAAACAAAGTTTGGTTAACAGACAGTTGTAATGAACAAAGAACCGAGAATTATCATCAGCGGTGGCGGCACCGGGGGACATATCTTCCCTGCTGTCTCCATTGCAAATGCCATAAAGGCAAAGCGTCCGGATGCGAAAATACTCTTCGTGGGGGCTGAGGGACGCATGGAAATGCAGCGCGTTCCGGCTGCCGGATATGAGATTGTAGGCTTGCCGGTACGCGGTCTGATACGTCCGCTTTACAGTCTGAAGAACATCGGAGTGATGCTCGACTACCTGAAAAGCAAAAGAAAAATAAAGCAAACTATACGCGAGTTCCGTCCTGACGCAGCAGTCGGGGTGGGAGGGTATGCCTCTGCACCGACCCTGAACGCCGCTGCCGCAATGGGAGTGCCCTGTCTTATCCAGGAACAAAACTCCTATGCAGGAGTGACAAACAAGTCATTGGCGAAGAAGGCACGCAAGATATGCGTGGCTTACGAAGGCATGGAACGCTTCTTCCCCAAAGACCGCATAATGCTCACGGGCAACCCGGTGCGTCAGGGACTGCTCAATCCGGAACTGAAGAAAGACGAATGTGCCGCGCAGTTCGGCTTCTCTGCCGACAAACCATTGGTGCTTATCATCGGCGGAAGCCTCGGAGCGCGCACTGTCAACAGGAGTGTGCTGGAGAACCTTGACCTGATATCGTCGTCAGAGGTGCAGTTTGTGTGGCAGACAGGCAAGTACTATAGCAGTGCCATAGCGGAGGAGTTGGAAAAGAAAGGCAAACCTTCCAATCTCTATGTCACCGACTTTGTGTCGGCAATGGATGAGGCTTACTGTGCCGCCGACCTCGTTGTGTCGAGGGCAGGGGCAAGCAGTATCAGCGAACTTTGCCTGCTTGGGAAACCCTCAATCCTCGTTCCTTCGCCCAATGTGGCGGAAGACCACCAGACTCACAATGCCATGGCACTCGTCGACAAGGATGCTGCCATACTCGTGAAAGACGCCGAAGCAGAGGCGAAACTCATTCCACTGGCACTGGAAACCGTGGCTGATGCCGACCGTCTCGCCACTCTCGGCAGGAATGCAAAGACGATGGCGTTTGCCGATTCCGCCGATGTCATAGCGGAGGAAGTGCTGAAACTCGCAGAATAAAAAGGGAAATGGAACTTAAAGACATAAAGGCTGTTTATTTCGTAGGTGCCGGCGGCATAGGCATGAGCGCCATTGCACGTTTCTTCATAAGCAAGGGAATGGTTGTGGCAGGATATGACAAGACCCCCTCGGAACTTACCGGCAGACTGGAAAAGGAGGGCATGCTCCTGCACTATGAGGAGAACGTAGACCTCATACCGCAGGCTTGCCGCAATCCGCAGTCGTGTCTTGTGGTCTACACTCCGGCAGTGCCGCACGACCACAAGGAACTGGCGTACTTCCAAGAGGGAGGCTTTGAGATAGAGAAAAGGGCGCAGGTGCTCGGCACACTCACACGTTCACACAAGGGACTGTGTGTCGCGGGAACGCACGGAAAGACCACCACATCGACCATGTGCGCCCATATCATGCACCAGAGCCGACTTGACTGCAACGCCTTCCTGGGCGGAATCTCAAAGAATTACGGCACAAACTGCATCCTTTCGCCAGAGAGTGACTATGTTGTAATCGAGGCAGACGAGTTTGACAGGTCGTTCCATTGGCTTCGCCCATGGATGAGTGTGATAACCAGCACCGACCCGGACCATCTCGACATATACGGTACAAAGGAAGCGTATCTCGAGAGTTTCCGCCACTACACCACGCTTATCCAACCGGGAGGAGCACTCATCGTCCGCAAAGGACTGGAGATGAAAGCCGATGTGCAGGCAGGTGTGAACGTCTATGAGTACAGCCGTGACGAGGGCGATTTCCATGCCGAGAACATCAGGATAGGTGACGGCAGGATAACATTTGACTTCATCTCGCCCATAGAACGTGTCGGCGGAGTGGAGTTGGGACAGCCGATACCAATCAATATAGAGAACGGTGTCGCCGCCATGGCTATGGCTCAACTCAACGGATGCACGGCAGAGGAACTGCGCTACGGCATGAAGACCTTCAAGGGAGTGGACCGCCGTTTTGACTTCAAGATAAAGAACGACCGCCATGTGCTCATCTCTGACTATGCTCATCACCCGAAAGAGATATACCAGAGTGCCAAGAGCATCAGGGAACTGTATGCCGGACGCAAGATAACGGCGATATTCCAGCCGCATCTCTACACCCGTACACGCGATTTCTACCGTGACTTTGCCGCAGCGTTGAGCCAACTTGACGAGGTCGTGTTGTGCGATATCTATCCGGCAAGGGAACTTCCCATACCCGGTGTGACGAGCAGTCTGATCTACGACAACCTGGCTGACGGTGTGGAGAAGAACATGATAAAGGTCACCGACGTGCTGGACTATGTGAAGGGACGTGACTTTGACGTGCTGGTGATTCTCGGTGCGGGAGACCTCGACAACTATGTGCCGGAGATAGCAAAACTGATAGAAGAAAAAGAAAACTGATGTCGGCGCGTGTCAAGAAAGCCTGTCTGGTGATAGCAGACCTATGCATTGCGGCTTACATAGTGGTCGCATTCTCGGCTTTCAACAAGCCGGAGAGGAAGCACCGCGTGTGCAAGGAGGTCAACATAACGGTGGAGGATGCCGCCACAAACGGCTTTATCAACGTCACGGAAGTGCAGAACCGCCTCAAGGGACTGCACCTCTATCCGAAAGGAAGGGAACTTTCCACCGTCAGTTGCCGCAAGATAGAGGATGCACTGCTTGCCACCCCGTTTGTGAAAACTGCCGACTGCTACAAGGACGAGGCGGGAATGGTGAACGTGAGCATCACCCAACGGCTGCCGGTAGTGAGGATAAAGTCCGTCAACAACGATGATTTCTATGTCGACGACAGGGACTGCATAATGCCAAACTCCGTCTATACGTCGGATTTGATAATAGCCACCGGCTACATCAGCAGGTCGTTTGCCACGCTCTATGTGTCGCCTTTGGCACGTCGACTGATGTCCGATGACTTTTGCAGAAACATGTTCTTGCAGATAAACATCACCCGTGACCTCGGTGTGGAACTGGTGCCTCGTCTCGGCAACAGCGTGATTTATCTCGGACACATGCCGGAGAGCAGGGTGAAAGGCGAGCGTGCGGAACTCATCAACGCTTTCGTCGACAGGAAGATGAAGCGCCTGAAGGCGTTCTACAAGTATGGTCTGTCGGTGGCAGGATGGAACAAATACTCGGAGATAAATCTCGAGTTTGACAATCAGATAATATGTAAACGTGCCGAATGAGACGGCATCTGACAAAAAGGAAAACAACAAGAAAAACATAATAAGGTATGGCAAAGGAATTTATCGTGGCCATTGAACTCGGCTCATCCAAGGTTACAGGTATCGCCGGAAAGAAAAACCTCGACGGCAGTATCTCGGTTCTTGCAGTCGTACAGGAGAATTCTTCGTCCTACATACGCAGGGGCGTGGTCTACAATCTCGACAAGACGATGCAGTCGCTCATAAACATAAGGAAGCGCCTTGAGAACCAGTTGCACACCAGAATACAGCAAGTATATGTCGGAGTGGGCGGACAGAGTATCATCGGAGTGAAGAACGTGATTGTCAAAGACCTGCCGGAAGATACCGTTGTCAAGCAGGAAATGGTCAACGAACTCATGGATGCGAACCGCAACATGGACTATCCTGACCGAGAAATACTCGATGCCATAACGCTGGAATACAAGGTCGACACGCAGATGCAGGCAGACCCTGTCGGCATACAGTGTTCGCATCTTGAGGGCAACTTCCTCAACATACTCTGGAGGAAGACTTTCTACCGCAATCTCAACAAGTGCTTCAATGACGCCAGAATACCCATTGCAGAGATGTACCTCGCTCCGCTGGCTCTCGCCGACAGTGTGCTCACCGAGAGTGAACGCCACTCAGGCTGCGTGCTCGTGGACATGGGTGCGGACACTACCACCGTGTCGGTATACTACAAGAACGTGCTGCGCCACCTTGCAGTGATACCTCTGGGAGGCAATAACATCACACGCGACATCGCAACGGAACAGATAGACGAGGTGGATGCGGAAAAGATGAAACTGAAATACGGCTCTGCCTATACCAACTATGCGGACATTGACAACGAGGAGACGCTGCCTATTGACAGCGAGAGGTCTCTGCCGAAACGCCGTTTCGTCGATATTGTGGAGGCCCGTATGGAGGAGATCGTCGAGAATGTATGGAATCAGGTGCCGGCAGAATACTGCAACAGACTGCTCGGAGGTGTCATCCTCACCGGCGGCGGAGCGAATATGCCGAACGTAGACAAGGTGTTCCGCAACAAGAAACGGGTGGAGAAGGTGCGCATAGCCAAGACTGTCATGCAGACAATAGACTCCACTCTGCCTGAGGTGAAAGCCAACGACTGCCGGATGAACACAGTAATAGGACTGCTGGCAAAGGGTGACATGAACTGCGCTGGTGCTGAATTGGGTACAGACCTGTTTAATCCGGTGAACGGTGATGACAATGGACAGGGTGCGGAAACGCCCCACACGGGGGCAGCGCAAGGCGGCCTTCAGGGCAAAGGCAATGTGTTGACCGAGGCGGAAAAACAACGCCAGGAGGAGGAAGAGCGCCGTAAACGGGAGGAAGAAGAAGAGGCAAGACGCCTTGAGGAAAAGAAGAGGCGCGAGGAAGAGGAACGGCAGAGACGCGAGAACAGTTTCTCTCACAAGATGATGAAGTGGTTCAAGGATCTCGCCAACAAGGCTGTATCCGAAGAGGAATAATCCTTGCGGTGTGGCAAAGGCAACAACCTGCGTGACGGACAAGAAGAATGACAATAGGCAAAAAACAAGAAAAACAGAAGATATATGGCTGACAATTTAGGTACATTGCTCGATTTCGGTGAGCCGGAACGCCCGAAGAGCATCATCAAGGTTATCGGTGTAGGTGGCGGCGGCGGCAATGCCGTGACCCATATGTACCGGGAAGGTATACACGATGTGAGTTTTGTGCTCTGCAATACTGACAACCAGGCACTCAATGACTCTCCTGTGCCGGTGCACTTGCAACTCGGAAGCGAGGGACTTGGTGCCGGCAACAAACCTGAGAGGGCACGTCAGGCGGCAGAGGAGAGTATGGACGACATAAAGAATATGCTTTCCGACGGCACGAAAATGGCGTTCATAACAGCCGGAATGGGCGGAGGCACCGGCACGGGAGCCGCTCCCGTGATAGCAAAGGTGAGCAAAGACCTCGGCATTCTCACCGTCGGCATCGTCACCATACCCTTCCGCTTCGAGGGAGAACGAAAGATAGACCAGGCTCTCGACGGTGTTGAGGAGATGGCAAAGAACGTGGACGCACTGCTCGTGATAAACAACGAGCGTCTGCGTGACGTGTACCCGGATCTCTCCGTCCTCTCTGCTTTCGGCAAGGCGGACGAGACACTCAGCGTGGCAGCAAGGAGCATATCGGAGATAATCACCAATCACGACATCATAAACCTCGACTTCAACGACGTGAAAACAGTGCTCAAGGACGGCGGAGTGGCAATAATATCCACCGGTTACGGTGAAGGTGACGGTCGTGTGAAGCACGCTATAGAGGATGCACTCAACTCTCCTCTGCTCAACGACAACGATGTGTTCAACTCCAAGAAGATACTCCTGAACATCAAGTTCGGTGATGAGGCGGACGAAAGTTCAAGTCTCATGATGGAGGAAATGAACGATGTGCACGACTTCATGGCGAAGTTCAGCAACGGATTTGAGATAAAGTGGGGTCTCGGCAAACTCCCCGACCTCGGCAAGAAGGTGAAAGTGACAATCCTTGCCACCGGTTTCGGTCTGCGTGACATGGATGTCATGAGCAGTCATATCGAAAAGAGAAAGAGCCAGGAGGAACTGGACCGTATGGCGGCAGAGCAGGACGCCGCCAACGCAAAGAACGAGAGAAGGAAGGACTACTACGGTGACGGCATCAACGGACAGACACGCCGGGCGCGCCATATATTCCTTTTCCGTCAGGAAGACCTCGACAACGAGGATGTCATCTATGCCGTCGAGACAACTCCGACCTACAAGCGTACGTCGACAACAGTAAAGAGCATAAGAAATCAGGCGGACGGTCAGGATCATCAGGAGGCAGACCCTTCTACGGGTAATGATGCCGTTCAGGGAATAATCAGTTTCGTCTGATTTCACCGGAACTGCATGCTGTTGACATATAAGCCGACAGGTATCGGCGCATAAGCCGGATCTTACTAATACACAGTGTGGGCTGCCCCTCGTAGCAGGGGTAGCCCACTATGTTTTGGAAAAGACGGAATGTAAGCCGCTTTGATTGCCTTTGTGGGGCTTTTCCTTGAATTTTACAGGGAAAAATCTTACTTTTGTCTGCAATTAAGCGAAATGAAGGGGAAACGGTATGGAGTGTAATGTCATTGATGCAATTGTCAATTTGGTTGGCCAAACCACTTTGGCTATTGGGAGAGGAAAGGGCAATGGTAACCGTGCAAACGATATGGGGACGGCCTTTGAAGACTATATAAAGGATTTGTTTGCCGGTTCTTGTGGTCTGAAAGCAAAGTCAAAAATGGAGAAATGGCAGGAGGTATTCTCCTATTTGGGAAACAATTCCAATCCACCGGATATCATGCTGAAAAATGGAGATGCTGTTGAGGTGAAGAAAATACAGACAAAAGGTTCTCGCATTGCATTGAACAGCAGTTATCCAAAGCATACGCTTAAGAGTACAAATCCCTTGATAAACAATGCGTGTAAAGAGGCTGAGACTTGGACGGAAAAGGATATGATATATGCTGTCGGAACAGTTGATGGACAACAACTGCGGAGTTTGTGTATGGTTTATGGGACTGAGTATTGTGCTTCGGATGAAGTTTATCTGAGAATCCGTGACAGAATAAAGGACTCTGTAGAGAATACACCGGGTGTGGAGTCCGAAGAGACGAGAGAAATAGGGCATATAAACAAAGTGGATCCTCTGGGTGTTACATACCTTAGAGTAAGAGGTATGTGGGGAATAGACAATCCTGTCAAGGTTTTTGATTATGTCTATACTCCCCATAACGGTGCTGACTTTAATTTCATGTGTATTGTTAATGACACGAAATGGGAATCTTTGAACAATAAAGGAGAATTGGTGAAGTTGGTGGAAACGCATGAACACTTGAATGTTTCGAATGTAAAAGTCAAAGACCCGGACAATCCTGCAAGGTTGAAATCGGCAAAATTGATAACCTATTATATCTGACCAATGAACTTGATTAGTTTGTTTTCCGGTGCCGGCGGTTTGGACTTGGGTTTTCATAAGGCAGGCTTCAGAACGGTGGCAGCCAATGAGTTTGATGCGAAAATCTGTCCTACATATAGGGCGAATTTTCCTGGTGTGAAATTGATAGAGGGAGATATAAGAAAGTTGTCTTCCTCTGATTTCCCCGATAACATAGACGGCATTATCGGAGGTCCTCCGTGCCAGTCTTGGAGTGAAGCCGGTTCGCTAAAGGGAATAAAGGATGCGAGAGGACAATTGTTCTATGATTACATCAGAATATTAAAGGATAAGCAACCTTTGTTCTTTGTTGCCGAAAACGTGTCGGGTATGTTGGCGGCGCGAAATGCGGAGGCTGTCAAGGGTTTCTTGGCTCTTTTCGACGATGCAGGCTATGATGTCAATATGCAGATGCTTAATGCCAGCGATTTTGATGTACCTGAAGACCGTGACAGGGTCTTCTATATCGGCTTTAGAAAAGACCTTTGCATCAACGATTTTTCATATCCTACGCCACAACGGCATCGCCCGACGCTCCGTGAGGCAATTTGGGATTTGAAAGATACGGCAATACCTGCAAAGGAGAAAAACCATACCAATGGGGCGGCTTGTAAAGTTCCCAATCACGAGTATTTCATAGGCGCATTCTCGCCGATATTTATGTCTCGCAACCGTGTACGCAGTTGGGAGGAACCGGGTTTTACTGTTCAGGCAAGCGGTCGCCAGTGTCAACTTCATCCGCAAGCCCCTAAGATGATTAAGGTAGGGAAGAATTTGCAGGGCTTTGTCCCGGGTAAGGAGTCGCTGTATCGCCGTATGACCGTGAGGGAAGTGGCACGCATCCAGACGTTCCCGGACGATTTCAAGTTTATTTATACGGATGTAAACTACGGATACAAGATGATTGGCAATGCAGTTCCTGTGAATCTGGCCTATCATGTGGCAAAACAGATCAAGCACACTTTGGCACTTAGGGGTCTGGGAGATAAACTCGCATGAGGGATAGTGCCGTGCCTGTGATGTCCGTTTTATACAAACAGTTCTTTCAGAATGTCGAACGACTTCAGTTCGGGAAACGAAGGCAGATGACAACGGTAGTACTCCAATATCATCTCCGTACACCTGTTGCGCTGCTGGCGGTTGAGTTTCAGCAGGTGCATTGACGAGAATGACAGCCTGTCGAGGACGGTCAGAAACTCCGACTCGGCAGTGCCCAGCATCTCTCCGCCACCTTCCTGCTGCGTGGAGAAAGCCCCGCTGCGCAGGCAGAACCGGCTTCCGGGACTGTAACTCGATATGTTGGGGTAGAAGCCGATGAACCTCGTGAGTTTCATCATGAACACAATGTGGAAGTTGGAAAAGCCCTCTTTTGCCGCGTCAAGCCACTCTATGCTCTGCGTGATATAGTCATAGAGCGTGCCGTTCTTCTGTTCGTTCCTCAGTGCAGCCCTCAGAAACTCCGCCAGGAAAAGGGATATCGGCAGTTTGTATGCGTCGAAGGCGATGCCCGGAGCAGGGCAGTAGATGCGCACGTCCTTCAGCGGGAAGATGTCGGAGTGGGGCTTCATCTCAAACTCCGCCTCAATCATGTTCAGCGGTTGGAAACAGTTCTTCCTGCCGTTCCCCCTCTTTCCCTTCGCCACAGAACAGGAAAGGGTCACCATACCGTGCTCCCTGCTGTATGTGTTGACGAAAATACGGGTGTCGCCATACTTTGTCGTGTTCAGGACAATAGCCTTTGAACAGGTCATCATAATGGCTGCAAAATTACAAAAAACGTTATCCTGTGCCAAAAATACAATGTAAAATTTGGCAGGTTGCGCCGAAATGACTACCTTTGCACCCGCAAATGTGTATTGCGGTCCCTTCGTCTATCGGTTAGGACGAGAGATTTTCATTCTCTAAAGAGGAGTTCGACTCTCCTAGGGACTACAATCTGTCATCTCGCAGAGATGCGATGTATAGCGAGTTGACCGTCGGCTTAAAGCTTGATCAGGTGGCAGAGGGTTTTTATAATCCGCCCAGGGCTGTCGCAGAGACGCAAGACCCATAGGCTTAATTCAACTTATCAACAAATCCAATCAAAATGGCAAACCACAAAAGCTCACTGAAGAGAATCCGTCAGGAGAAGACAAGAACTCTTCACAACAAGTACTATGCTAAGACAATGCGTAACGCTGTGCGCAAGTTGCGCGCCGTAACCGACAAGGAAGAGGCATTGAAGCAGTATCCTGCAGTACAGAAGATGATTGACAAACTCGCCAAAATCAATGTCATCCATGACAACAAGGCGGCGAACATCAAGTCTGGTCTTGTAAAGCATATCAACAGTCTGTAAACCGCAGACAGCCCGGTTTGGCTTGGCGTTTTACGGTGGTTATATAAGAATACATAGCAAAAATGGAGAAGAAAGTATACTTTAGTCCGGCAATCGAGATTGCCAATGTAGAGGCAGAGTCTCTGATATGTGCTTCAATCAAGGCTGGCTCTGTTAGTGATTGGGATAGTACACCTGATGACCAGAAGCCGGCTGCTGATGATGATGGAAGCATCTGGATAGATTAAGGTCTCCGACAGCAAAGTTGATTCTTGTAGAAAATACGACCATACAAGCCGTATCCCTAAGGGATGCGGCTTTTTTTATTGTGTTTTAAGCCTCGCAAATTTCTCAATACAAGGTATTTTTGGTATCTTTGCATATATCTTTGCAATTATCAAAATGGAAGAAAATCTTAACAGCGAGAGCACCGAAAAAAGTTATACTGGCAGTAGTATACAGGTGCTTGAGGGACTTGAGGCGGTGCGCAAACGCCCTGCCATGTATATAGGGGATATCAGTGAGAAAGGTCTGCATCATCTTGTCAACGAAACGGTGGACAACTCCATCGACGAGGCAATGGCAGGTTACTGCACCGATATCGAGGTTACCATCAACGAAGACAACTCCATAACGGTGGAGGACAACGGTCGCGGAATCCCCGTGGACGAGCATCCCAAGATGCACAAGTCAGCCCTTGAGGTCGTGATGACAGTGCTCCACGCCGGCGGAAAATTTGACAAAGGCTCGTACAAGGTTTCAGGCGGTCTCCATGGAGTTGGTGTCAGTTGTGTCAACGCCTTGTCAACACACATGATGTCGCAGGTCTACCGCGACGGAAAAATCTACCAACAGGAATACGAAAAGGGCAAACCGCTCTATCCCGTAAAGGTCGTCGGCGAGACCGACAAGCGCGGTACGCGCCAGCAGTTCTGGCCTGACGGTTCGATATTCAACACCACTGTCTACCAGTGGGACATCGTTGCGCGCCGTATGCGCGAACTTGCATTCCTCAATGCAGGCATAAAGATAACCCTTACAGACCTGCGTCCCGATGATGAGGGCAAGACACGCACCGAGGTGTTCCACGCCAAGGACGGTCTGAAAGAGTTTGTCCGCTACATTGACCGCCACCGCACACACCTCTTCGATGACGTCATCTATCTCAAGACAGAGAAGAACAACGTGCCCATCGAGGCGGCTATAATGTACAACACGGACTATTCCGAAAACATCCATTCCTACGTCAACAACATCAACACCATAGAGGGCGGTACTCATCTCCAGGGTTTCCGCACTGCGCTGACACGCACTCTGAAGGCTTATGCCGACAATGATCCGTCGCTGTCGAAGCAGATTGAAAAGGCGAAAATAGAGATTTCGGGCGAGGACTTCCGCGAAGGCATCACGGCGGTGATATCCGTCAAGGTGTCGGAACCGCAGTTTGAGGGTCAGACCAAGACCAAACTCGGCAACAGCGAGGTGGCAGGTGCCGTGCAGCAGGCCGTGGGCGAGGCTCTCAGCAACTACCTCGAAGAGCACCCGGACGAGGCCAAACTCATCTGTGACAAGGTCATCCTCGCTGCCACAGCGCGCATCGCAGCCCGCAAGGCCCGCGAAAGCGTCCAGCGAAAGAACTTCATGACCGGCGGCGGACTGCCCGGCAAACTGGCGGACTGTTCCAACAAAGACCCCAAGACATCCGAGATATTCCTCGTCGAGGGAGACTCTGCCGGCGGTTCTGCCAAGCAGGGACGCGACCGTTACTGTCAGGCTATCCTTCCGCTCCGCGGTAAGATTCTCAATGTGGAAAAAGTCCAGTGGCACAAAGTCTTCGAGGCGGAGTCCGTGATGAACATTATCCAGAGCATCGGAGTGCGCTTCGGTGTCGACGGAGAGGACTCCAAGGAAGCCAATGTCGACAAGTTGCGCTACGACAAGATTATCATCATGACCGATGCCGATGTCGATGGATCGCACATCGACACCCTTATCATGACACTCTTCTACCGTTTCATGCCGCGCGTGATACAGGAGGGACACCTCTATATCGCCACTCCGCCGCTCTATCTGTGCCACTACAAGGACGTCAAGGAATACTGCTACACAGACCAGCAGCGCCAGCAGTTCATCGACAAGTATGCCTCGGGTGATGAGGGAGCGGTGCACACGCAGCGTTACAAAGGTCTCGGTGAGATGAACCCGGAGCAACTTTGGGACACGACAATGAATCCCGAGACGCGTCTGTTGAAGCAAGTGACGATTGAGAACGCCGCCGAGGCTGACGAGATATTCTCCATGCTCATGGGCGATGATGTCGAACCGCGCCGGCAGTTCATCGAACAGAATGCCACTTATGCCAATATCGACGCATAGCAGACGGTTTCTGCTGATAACGGCAATACAATTTCTAAGCCTCCTGAACGCTGACGCTCAGGGGGCTTTGTGTTCCTGGCTGTCTGTGGAAAAGGCGGAACAGGGACGGCAATACCTCTTCCGCCGTACCTGTGTCAGTGATTCCGCTGTGGCGGAAGCGAATGTCACCATTGCTGCCAACGGCTCTTTCCGCCTGTTCGTCAACGGCAGGGCGGTTTTCACTTCCTTCTTTCCTTGTGGCGACAACGGCGTTACGCTTGATGTGACGCCCTATATGCGCAACGATTCCAATACCGTTGCAGTGTGGTATGCGCCCGATGTACGGTGTGCGCAGTGTCCTTCCGGTGGTGCTTGTCCTATGGTCGCACTGTGCCTCTATGGGCGTTATGTCTCGGAAAAACCGTTCGTTTTTGCCACTGACACCACTTGGCTGTGTGCACCCTTGAATGTTCTCTCCTCGTCGGAGGGTGAGATTGAAAATGCTTTGGAATATGTCTCGGGAGGGAATCTGGACGATGCTCCAGTGCCGATGAAATGGGGCAATTCTGTAAATTCGGGCGTATTGTGGACGCAGATGTCCCCGGTTCTTCGCGGCAGAGGATTTTCCGACAGCGCAGTGCAGATTGTCAAACCGTCGTCCTTTGATGTCCTTGATGACGAGAATGCCGTTTCCTATAATTTCAACAAACCTTTTTACGGAACATTCCGTCTGGCCGTGCGCAATGCGAAGGCAGGGGAAAGAATATGGGCAGGCGGTTCGGAATATGTCTGCCGTGGTGTTCTTGACGAGCAGTTCGTCGGTCGTTTCGTGTTGAAGAGCATCAGAAGAATCATCGTCTCGGGAGACAGGAATTTCAAGAAATCCCATGTCGTCAAGGTTGAGGGCATCGCCTTGTCACCAGCAGACCATACCCGCCTTTGTTGGTAACCCTTTTCTTGAGACCCGAAGGGTCTCTTTTCCCGATAAAACCGTCGTTTTTTGTTGTGTGTGACCGCCGTTCAGGCAGTTTGGAAACATAGTTCTTGCAATCTGCAAATACCGTTTTTGCAGACCGTAAACGCCGTTCTTGCAGCGGTACATCGTCTGATGTACGCTCGTACCACGCCCGATGTACGACTGTACTTCAACTGATGTACGTCCGTACTTCAATCGGTGTGCCGTCCCCAAAGCCGCCTTCTCGCATTGCCAAAACGCTGTTCTTGCCTTGCAAAAAGGAAGAGTGTGTCAAAAGAGACAAGTTCTCTGGTAAACGGGCTGAAAGCCCAACTGCACGCAGCCCAGGGCAGAGTTGCGGAGCAACGTCACCCTGGGGGTGGACGGCAAAGTAAACAATGCGCCCTGTAAGGGCAAGTGCGTAATAATCAAACCGATACAATGTAGTTGCCCTTGCAGGGTGCAAGGGTTAGCGGAACTTTTTTACCCAGGGTGTTACCCTGGGCTATGTGTAACTGGGCTTTCAGCCCGTAAAAGGAAAGATGCTGTTTCTGATTTGAAACAGCACCTTCTTAATGGGGTGATTACACCTATTCTATAATATGATAAGGGTTATTGCAGTCCCTGCAAGAGATACTGCTCGGCGACCAATTCGAGTTCCCTGTACCACTCTTTGCCGAATCTTCTGATGAGAGGCTCGCGCAGAAACTTGTAGACAGGCAGGTTTATGGCGTTCCCTTTGGCACGTGCGTCGCGGCAGATGTCCCACTGGTGGTATGTCAGACCGATGTAGCCGTTGGCCATCTTCTTTTCCCTGATGGGGTAGAGGCTGCAACTCTGCGGCTTGCAGAAACTGCTCTTGCCCTCACGGAATGCCGACTCCAGGGCGCAGAGGCAGCAGTCTTCCACTGTCTGGCCGTCGATGTCGATGTCCCTGTAGCAGGTGAACACGCAGTCCTTGCCGTTGACGATGCTTGTCACAAGGTCGCCGTCGCGGTCGTTGTAGACCACTCCCTGCCGCTCTATCACTGATTGTGCGGAGGCGGAGAGACCGCTCCACACTGTGTCGGCGGAGTTTTCGATGTCTGCAATCTCGTCAAAGGCTACGGGAGCGCCGGCATCGCCCTCGATGCAGCAAGCCCCCTTGCATTTGCTGAGGTCGCAACAGAATTTCTCTGTGATGATGTCTGTCGACACCAGAACGTTGTCTATTTCTACTATCATCGTTGTCGTGTGTGGATGAAACCTGTCCTCACCATTCTATTGCGGGCAGGTTGTGGGCGGTGAGATATTCGTTGCAGCGTGAGAAATGGCGGTTTCCGAACCATCCGCCCCTGTTGGCTGACAGCGGAGAGGGATGCACCGACTCCAGTATGAGATGCCTGTTGCTGTCAATGAGGTTCTTCTTGCTCCGTGCGTAACCGCCCCAGAGGATGAACACGACGTGCTCCTTGCGGTCGGAAACGGCCTTTATCACTGCATCGGTAAACGTCTCCCAACCGTGCCGCTGGTGTGAACCTGCCTGGTGTTCGCGCACTGTCAGAGTGGCGTTGAGCAGGAGTACACCCTGTTTTGCCCACCTACGGAGCGAACCGTTGTACATCCTTTTCCCTTTGGCAAGGGCTGTCTCCGACAGTTGCGGCACTGCTCCCGTGTCGCCTTTCACCTCCTTGAAGATGTTGACAAGTGACGGCGGCAGTTCCATTCCGTCCTTTACGGAAAAGCACAATCCCTCCGCTTGTCCCGGTCCGTGGTAGGGGTCTTGTCCGAGGATGACCACTCTCACCTTGTCAAAGGGGCACAGGTTGAAGGCGTTGAAGATTTCCTTCGCCGGCGGATAGCAGCGTTGTGTGGCGTATTCGCTGCGTACAAAATCAGTGAGTTTGACAAAATAATCTTTGTCAAACTCACCTCTCAGTATCTCAGCCCACGCCGGGTCGATATTGACTTTCATGTTTTTGCTGGCCTTGAACCGTGCTCCAGCCTATCGGTTGTCGCTGATGAGGTTCTCGCCGGTCATGTCCTCGGGCTGCTCAAGTCCCATTATGTGCAGGATAGAGGGCGCCACGTCAGCAAGACGGCCGTCTTTCACTGTGGCGGAGTTGTTGTCTGTCACATAGATGAACGGCACCGGGTTGAGCGAGTGTGCCGTGTTGGGAGTGCCGTCGGGGTTGATGGCGTTGTCGGCATTGCCGTGGTCGGCGATGATGATAGCCTCGTAGCCGTTGGCCTTGGCTGCCTCTATCACGTCGTGTACGCAGTGGTCCACCGCCCACACAGCCTTGGCTATGGCGTTGTAGACACCAGTGTGTCCCACCATATCGCCGTTGGCGAAGTTCACCACGATGAAGTCATACTCCTGTGTGTTGATTGCTCCCACGAGTTTGTCCTTCACTTCATATGCGCTCATTTCCGGCTTCAGGTCGTATGTAGCCACCTTTGGTGAAGGTACGAGGATGCGGTCTTCACCCTCGAAAGCAGCCTCGCGGCCGCCGTTGAAGAAGAAAGTCACATGTGCGTACTTTTCCGTTTCGGCGGTGTGGAGTTGCTTCTTGCCCTGCTGCGAGAGGTACTCGCCGAGGGTGTTTGCCACGTTCTCTTTCGGGAAGAGGATGCCTACTCCCTTGAAAGAAGCGTCGTATGGGGTCATGCAATAGTACTTAAGGCCCGGGATGGTGTGCATTCCCTGCTCCGGCATGTCCTGCTGTGTGAACACCTGAGTGAGTTCTTTGGCGCGGTCATTGCGGAAGTTTATGAATATGACAACGTCGCCTTCCTCAATCTTTCCGTTGACTGTGGAGTTTACAATCGGCTTTACGAACTCGTCGGTCACGCCGTCTGCATAACTCTCTTCCATTGCCTTCGCCATGTCGTCGGCTGCTTTGCCCTTGCCGGACACCAGCAGATCGTAAGCCTCTTTCACTCTCTCCCAACGCTTGTCGCGGTCCATGGCGTAGAAGCGTCCTATGATTGATGCTATGTTAGCGTCGTTCTCGTTGCACTTTTCGGTGATTTGACCGATGAAGCCATGCCCCGATTTCGGGTCAGTATCACGGCCGTCCATGAAGCAGTGCACAAAAACCTGCTGCTTGAGACCGAACTCTTTGCCCAGTTCGATGAGTTTGAAGAGGTGGTCGAGCGATGAGTGCACGCCGCCGTTGGATGCCAGTCCCATCAGGTGGAGTTTCTTTCCGTTCTCCTTGGCGTAGGTGAACGCCTCGACAATCTGCGGGTTCTTGGATATCGAACCGTCCTTGCAGGCGCGGTTAATCTTCACAAGGTCCTGGTAAACCACACGTCCTGCGCCGATGTTGAGGTGGCCTACTTCCGAGTTTCCCATCTGTCCGTCGGGCAGACCTACGTCCTCGCCGCTTGCCTGGAGGTGTGAATGAGCCGATACAGAAGTGAGATAATCAAGATAAGGGGTAGGTGTGTTGTAGATGACATCGCCTTCTCCGTGCTTGCCGATCCCCCATCCGTCGAGGATCATCAATAGAGCTTTCTTTGCCATGATTTGTGTTTGGTCTTGTTTTGTTGTGGGACAACTGTCCCGATATCAATTCTTTACTTGTGCAAAGTTACTGAAATCGCACCATATAATTAATGTGTGCGCCCGTTTTTTCAATTTTATTTGCAATGTTTGTCCGACGTTGTTTCCAAACCCAAACTGCGTACCAATTCTTTCACGGCATCGGTTTTCAAGGAAGAAGCGTCCTCCTTGCCGTGCTCGGGAAAGATGCGGAAACTGCCCAGGCGTGACTTGAGGATGACGTGCTCGCCCGACTTTGCCAAATTCAGATACTTGGTCTGGTTGTTGCGGAAATCTCTTGTGCTTACCAAAAATATGCTTTGCGCTGAAGGTATGGAGGGTTCTTTGCTGCATGGAGAAATGTGTGTCTTTGTATGGACTGGCAATAGGTGTTCAAGACCAAATGTAGTCCAATTTTCCCTTGCGGTATTCCATATTTCCGCAATGGGTTTTCGGTGATGAGAAATATTGTTAAAACAGTCAAAGGTCTGTTATTTGCAGTTGTCGAAATGGGATTTGTTGGCTAATTTTGCACTGTGGAAATTTAGTTGTGCAATGGCAGAGGTGTTCATAATTTCCTTTCCGCAGTGTTCCCGAGGGAGGGTTTGGCGGAGAAAACAACCACCTTGCAGACAGGCAGATGCCATTGCCGGACACCACTTCGGATAACATTGAAATTATAAATTTAGGTGAGAATAATATTATAAGGTATGAACAAGAAAAGTAATTTGTTGATTCTGCTCCTCTCCGTACTCATGGTTTCGTGCGGCAGCAAGCAGAGTGGTAAGCCGAATTTCGGCGATGACGAGTATGCAGTCAGGACAATCAGTGGTCAGAACGCCGAGTTGCAGACTGTGTACCCTGCGGTCGTGAAAGGTGTGCAGGACGTGGAGATCCGTCCGAAAGTGTCAGGCTTCATCACAAAGATGTGTGTTCAGGAAGGCCAGTCGGTGAAGAAAGGCCAGTTGCTTTTTGTCATCGACAACGAGACTTACCAGGCATCGGTGCGCCAGGCAAAGGCTGCCGTCAATTCCGCCAAGGCTCAGTTGAACACGTCAAAGTTGACTTACGAGAACAGCGAGAAACTTTTTTCCAACAATGTCATAGGTTCTTATGAACTGGCTTCTTCCAAGAACGCCTACGAGTCGGCTGTTGCCGCTGTGGCGCAGGCCGAAGCCAACTATGTGGCAGCAAAGCAGAACCTCGACTTCTGCTATGTTTCCAGCCCTGCTGACGGCGTTGTCGGCGACCTGCCCTACAAGGTCGGAGCGCTCGTGAGCGCATCAAGCGCATCGCCGCTCACCACTGTTTCCAGCATCGGCACTATGCAGGTGTACTTCTCGATGACCGAGAAAGACCTGCTGGAGATGACCAAGAACGTGGGCGGAATGAAGGCTGCCATCAAGGACTACCCTGCTGTGAAACTGCAGTTGGCAGACGGAACCATCTATGACCAGGAGGGTCACGTTGCCGCAGTCAGCGGTGTCATCGACTCAAGCACCGGCACAGTGTCTATCCGTGCCGATTTCTCCAATCCCCAGCACGTCCTCCGCAGCGGAGCGTCAGGCAGCATCGTCGTGCCCCATGTGGCAAATTCGGCTGTCATAATCCCCCAGGACGCAGTGTCACAGGTGCAGGACAAGTATTTCGTATATGTTGTCGGCAAGGACAACACAGTGAAGTACACCCCGGTGACTATCAACTCCAACAACGACGGAAAGAACTATATCATCACCAGCGGACTTAATGTGGGCGACCGTATCGTAATCCAGGGAATCACGTCTCTCACCGACGGTCAGAAGATAACGCCGATTACGGAGGCTCAGTACCAGGCCAAACTCAAGAAGACACAGGCCATGGGTGCCGACCAGGGCGACCTGAGCAAACTGAAGAAAGACTTCGGACAGTAAGCGACGCTTCTCCGCAAAGCCTTTTTCCTGTAGATGGATATTGTGTAAAACAGAAAAAGAAGAAATAAATGAGACTAGATAATTTTATCAAGCGTCCGGTGCTGTCCACGGTGATCTCCATTGTGGTGGTGATACTTGGTCTTATCGGACTTATATCACTGCCTATCGAGCAGTATCCGAACATAGCACCGCCTACTATCATGGTGCGTGCTTCCTATACCGGAGCGAATGCCGAGACCGTGCTCAACTCCGTCCTTGCACCGCTGGAGGAGCAGATCAACGGTGTGGAAGGCATGACCTACATGACCTCTTCCGCCACCAATGACGGTTCGGCCTCCATTACGGTGTTCTTCAAACAGGGTATGGATGCCGACATGTGCCAGGTCAACGTGCAGAACCGCGTCTCCCAGGCATCGGCACTTCTGCCTGCCGAGGTGACAAAAGCCGGTGTGACGGTCATCAAACGACAGTCTTCGACGGTGCTCCTCTTCGGTCTGACCGCTACGGACGACCGCTATGACGACGAGTTCCTCGCCAACTATGCCGACATCAACATCGTTCCTGCCATCAAGCGTGTGAACGGTGTGGGTGAGTGTCAGGCGTTCTCGGCGAAGACCTACACCATGCGTCTGTGGATAGACCCGGTGAAGATGAAGAGTTACGGACTGATTCCCACCGACCTCACAGGTGTCCTCTCGCAGCAGAACATCGAGGCTGCCCCGGGTTCTGTGGGTGAGCAGAGCGACAACCAGTATGAATACACCTTCCGCTACAAGGGTCGTCTGAAGACCGCAGAGGAGTTCGGCGACATGATAATAACGAGTACGAAGGACGGACAGACCATCCGCGTGAAGGATGTTGCCCGCGTTGAACTCGGAGCACAGTCCTACAGCGTCGACTCTAAACTCAACGGAATGTCCTCAGTCACCATGATGGTGACGCAGACTGCCGGTTCCAATGCGACGGAAATCGCCGGCAACATCAAGAAACTCCTCAAGGAGCAGGAGAAGACTCTGCCCCCAGGCCTGGAGTTCAACATCATGCAGGATGTCACGGAGTTCCTCTTCGCGTCTATCGAAGACCTCGTCAAGACCCTCATCGAGGCGTTCATCCTCGTGTTCATCGTGGTTTACATCTTCCTTCAGGACTGGCGTTCGACACTCATTCCGCTTATTGCGGTGCCTGTGTCACTCGTCGGTACGTTCTTCTTCCTCTATGTCTTCGGCTTCTCTCTCAACCTCTTGACACTTGCAGCCTTGGTGCTTGCGATAGCCATAGTGGTCGATGACGCCATAGTGGTGGTGGAAGCGGTGCACGCGAAACTCGACCTTGGCTACAAGTCGGCACGTCTTGCGTCCATCGATGCGATGAACGAAATCTCCGGAGCAATCATTTCCATCACCCTCGTAATGGCGGCAGTGTTCATTCCTGTGTCGTTCATGGGCGGTACGTCGGGTACTTTCTACCGTGAGTTCGGTATCACGATGGCAATCTCAATTGTCATCTCGGCTGTCAACGCCTTGACACTTTCGCCGGCGCTTTGTGCCGTTTTGCTTAAGCCGAAGAACGAAGACGGTTCGTCAAGGAAGATGTCTCTCGTCGACAGATTCCACGCTTCGTTCAACGCAGCCTACGGAAAGGTGCAGGAGAAGTACACCAAGGGTGTGCGCCGCATCGTGGAACGGCCTGTCATAGCCATAGGCTCTGTCGTTGTCGGCATTGGCGTCATGGCAATCCTTATGGGCACTACCAAGACGGGACTTGTGCCAGATGAGGATACGGGTACGGTGTTCTGTACCGTCTCGACACCTCCGGGAACATCCATGCAGAAGACCAACGCCGTGATGGACGAGGTGGACAAGATGCTCGCTACCAACCCGGCTATCGACAACCGTATGCGCATCACCGGTTACAACTTCATCGCCGGACAGGGTTCAAACCAGGGAACATTCATCATAAAACTGAAGTCTTTCGAGGAGAGACAGAAACTTGAAGGTCCTCTGAAGTACCTCGGCGTGCACAATCTCGGTTCGGGCATGGTGCTCGGCATGATATACAAGCAGACGGCAGCCATCAAGGGAGCGCAGATTCTCGCCTTCCAGCCGCCTATGGTGCAGGGTTTCTCCGCTACCAACGGTATCACCCTCTCCATGCAGGACCGCACCGGCGGTGACGTGACAAAGTTCAACGAGGTGACAAAGAAGTTCCTCGCAGAACTCAACAAGCGTCCAGAGATTACCAATGCCATGACGTCCTACGACACCAAATATCCGCAATACAAGATTGATGTCGACGTGGCCAAGTGCAAGCAGAGCGGCCTTGACCCATCGACAGTGCTCACCACGATGCAGGGATACTATGGCGGTATGTACGCAAGTAACTTCAACAGTTACGGTAAACTCTACCGTGTCTACATCCAGGCAGACCCGAAGGACCGCAAGGACCTGAAGAGTCTCGACAACATCTATGTCCGCACAGCGAGCGGCACGATGTCGCCTATAAAGGAGTATGTGTCGTTGAGCCGTGTCTACGGCCCGCAGGAGATAGACCGTTTCAACCTGTTCACCTCCATCAACGTCAATGCGGCTGCTGCCGACGGCTACTCTTCGGGTGACGCCCTCAACGCTATCGCCGAGGTGGCAAAGACATCGCTGCCCACGGGATATACCTACGAGTACTCGGGACTGACCCGTACGGAGCAGGAGTCGAGCAACTCCACGGCGATGATTTTCATCCTCTGTCTGACTTTCGTCTACCTGATTCTGTCGGCACAGTATGAGAGTTACATCCTGCCGTTCTCGGTTATCCTCTCCATTCCGTTCGGTCTTGCCGGAGCATTCATCTTCACCAACCTGTTCGGAAAGAACAACGACATCTACATGCAGATTGCTCTCATCATGCTTATGGGACTTCTCGCCAAGAACGCAATCCTCATCGTGCAGTTCGCCCTCGAGCGCCGACGCACGGGTATGGCAATCTCTTGGTCGGCAGTGCTCGGTGCTTCCGCCCGTCTGCGCCCGATTCTGATGACCTCTCTGGCGATGATTATCGGTCTGTTGCCGCTGTTGATGCCGTGGGGAGTAGGCTATAACGGAAACCAGACCCTCGGTGCCGCCGCCGTAGGAGGTATGCTCATCGGTATGCTTTGCCAGATTATGGTCGTTCCGGCACTGTTCTACATCTTCCAGACACTGCAGGAGAAGATCAGCCCGATCCAGTTCGAGGAGGACAACGCCTCGGTAGAGTCGGAGGTAAAACAGTACACCAATCCTTACGTTGCCGGGATGCTCCAGGCAAAACTGGATGAAAGTGCGAAGAAATAAGAGTTTTTCAAACTGATTGAATAGACGGATATGAATATAAAGAGTATAATCGCTTTCGCCGCTGCCGGCATGGTTCTGGGCAGTTGCGGAATATACAACAAGTACGAACGCCCCGAAGTGAACACCAAGGGACTGGTGCGTGATGCGGTGTCCGCCACCGACACGCTCGCCGTCACCGACACTGCGAGTTTCGGCAACCTGCCCTGGCGCAGCGTCTTCACCGACGAGCGGCTCCAGAGCCTTATCGAACAGGGACTGGCGCACAACACCAATATGCTCAACGCCGCCCTCAATGTGAAGATGTGCGAGGCGCAACTCACGGCGGCGAAACTCGCCTTCGTGCCCTCGTTCACATTCTCTCCGCAGGGGACGATAACCTCCTGGGACGGCAATACGCCCACCAAGACCTACTCGCTGCCGGTGCAGGCAAGTTGGAGCATAGACCTCTTCGGCAACCTGCTCAACGCCAAGCGTTCGTCGCAGATGGCTCTCCTCGCCACCAAGGACTATCAACTCGTGGTGAAGACAAGCCTTGTCTCCAACATCGCAAACATGTACTACACCCTCATGATGCTCGACGAGCAACTGTCACTGGTGGACAACATGGCGACGTTGACAAAGGACACATGGGACATGATGAAACTGCAGAAGGAACTGGGCCGCGCCAAGGAGACCAGCGTACAGAGTGCAGAGGCCAACTACTATTCGGTCTTGGCTCAGTCAGCCGACCTGAAGAGGCAGATACGCGAGACTGAGAACTCGCTGTCTCTGCTCCTTGGGCAGCCGGCACAGACCATCAGCCGCGGCAAACTCGCCGACCAGTCGCTGCCGACGGAGTTCAGCACCGGCATAGGAATACAGATGCTCAGCAACCGTCCCGACGTGCACTACGCCGAGATGAGCCTCGCACAGTGTTTCTACAACACCAACCAGGCACGCTCACGCTTCTATCCGAGCATCACCATCAGCGGCTCGGGTGCCTACACCAACAATTCCGGCGCCGGCATAGTGAACCCCGGCAAGATGCTGTGGAATGCTGTCGGCAGCCTCGTGCAGCCCATCTTCGCCAAGGGACAACTTGTCGCAGGGCTCAAGGTGGCAAAGGCTCAGGAGGAACAGGCTTACAACACATGGCAGAACGCGGTACTTTCGGCAGGCTCTGAGGTAAGCAATGCCCTCGTGCTCTACAACTCTTCCGACGAGAAGAGCAAACTCGAGGCACAGCAAGTGGAAAGTCTCACCAAGAACGTGGAGTACACCAAGATGCTCTTCAACGAGGGCAGCAGCACCTATCTTGAGGTCATCTCGGCACAGCAGAGCCTGCTCAACGCACAACTCTCAAAGGTTGCCGACGACTTCTACAAGATGCAGGCGGTGGTAAACCTCTACTACGCTCTCGGCGGAGGAAGGAACTAACTATATAAATAAGGTGAAAATTATGAGCAACATCAGTGAAAAAGCATACATAGCACCGGGAGCGAAACTCGGCAACAACGTCACCGTTTATCCTTTCGCCTATATAGAGGACGACACGGTGATAGGCGATGACTGCGTGATATATCCCTATGCCAGCATCATGAGCGGCACCCGCATGGGACGCGCCAACTATGTCTACCAGAACACAGTGCTCGGCGCACGTCCCCAGGACTTCAATTACAAGGAGGGAGACAAGACGGTGCTCGTCATCGGCGACGGCAACATCTTCCGTGAGAATGTCGTTATCAACCGCGCGACACTGCCCGGAGGCGAGACAAGGATAGGCAACCGCAACTTCTTCATGGAGGGTGTGCATGTCTCGCACGACACCAAGGTGGACGACCTCTGTACGTTCGGATACGGTACAAAGGTGGCAGGTGACTGCGAAATCAACGGCGGTGTCATCTTCTCTTCCGGCGTCATCCTCAATGCCGGCGTGCGTATCGGCGGAGCATCCATGGTGACAGGCGGTGTGCGTGTGAGCCGTGACGTTCCCCCGTTCATCGTCGCTACAGACAACCCGGTGCGCTATGGCGGTCTCAACATGACGCTCCTCCACGACTCGGGCACATCGGAGAAGGTGATAAGCCATATCGCCAATGCCTACAGACTTGTGTTCCACGGACAGACAAGTGTCTTCGATGCCGTGCGCCAGATAAAGGAACAGGTGCCGGGCGGCAAGGAGATAGATGCCGTGGTCAAGTTCCTCGACGAGACGAAACTGGGCATCATCACCAAGGAATGACCCTCCGCAGGGGCGGACTCCGTCCCGCTTGCGGACACTGACCGGCGGTCAGAATAAGAAATCCACTACGCTAACGCCTTTTGATTATAGGGGCAGCGTAGTGGACTTTTTGTTTTCCCACGCTTTTTTGCGCCCTTTCCTTGTGTCTTTTACCTTTGTTTTGGTACACAAAAAAGTACCAAAAGGCTTGTTCGTGTCAAGTTTTGTTTCTATCTTTGCATCGGTCTCGTTTCATTCGGGAATAAAAGGGCGGGTTCTCGTTCCTCCCGTTTGTACGGATTTTGTGTAAGTGTGTATTAAAAGAAAGAGTTTATGAGTACAATATCAGCAAGGGATTTCCGTCAGAACATGAAGGCTTTGCTCGACCGTGCAAGCAATGGCGAGAATGTAGTCATCACTCGTGGAAACGAGTATTTTCTCGTTTCGAAAGTGGAAATGGCTCCAGTAATCACTCCTGAACTGGCGAACCGTCTACAGGCAGCGCGTGAACTTGTGGCACAGGGAGATTATAAGGAGTTGCGTTCGCATGAGGAAATAGACAGTTGGTTGGAAGGATTATGACTTACAGTATAAAGGTTAGCCGCAATGTGGAGCGTGTCGTTGTGAAATGGAAGAAGTCAGACCCTGTACTTTTCAAGAAGTTTATGAAGATAATCCACGATATTGCAGACCATCCTCGCACGGGACTTGGTCGGCCTGAAGCCCTTGTCGGTGGTGGGGATGTGACCTATTCCAGAAGGATAGATGCCAAAAACAGAATCATCTACGATATCCATGATGATATTATAGAGGTGCTTGTCCTCGATGTGGAGGGACACTACGGTGACAAGTAAAATGGAAGTTAACCTTTACACATTATTAATATAGTTGTTTTAGACTGGTTAATATAACACCCCCTGTTTGGTTGACGATTGGAAAACGGAATGGGGGCGTGTCAAAAGAGCACCGGCGTCTTTCTTTCTACGGGCTGTAAGCCCGTTCATCATAAAATTTGTTTCTTTTGACACATCCTCCTTTTCGTTTTTGTGATAAAATGCTCTTTAGTGTGCAAAAGTGGCGATAAAAGTGACGTTTGGCTTTCAAAAACGGGCGTTTTGTTAATTTTTGGCATGAAAATAACATTTTTCTTGAATATTATTTGCGTGTTAAATAATTTTGCAATACTTTTGCAACTTGAAATTTTATACCACTCTCCGCAGGACGGGAAAAGTGGTGCGAAACACGGGAAAAGTGTTCGCCGAAGGTTGATTTTATGTATTTAGTAGTTATAAGAGTTATTAATTAAACAAAAGGAAATTTATGGAAAAGAAACTTTTGATGTTTCTTGCCGGACTGTTTCTCTGTGTAGGGACAGCATTGGCACAGACTCAAATTAAAGGTACCGTAGTTTCAAGTTCCGATGGAGAGCCAGTAGTAGGTGCTTCAGTCAAGGTTGTTGGAACTAAGATGGGTGCTGTCACAGACATCGACGGAAACTTCTCTTTGAAAGTTCCTGAGGATTCTAAACTTGAGATTTCTTATATCGGCATGGAGTCAAAGACCGTGAAGGCCAAGGACAACATGACAATCACACTTGTGGCAGACTCAAAGAGTCTTGACGAAGTGGTGGTGACCGGTTATGGTGTAACACGTAAGGCTGCCTTCACTGGTGCCGCATCTGTTTTGGGTAAGGATGTTATTGATTCCCGAAACGATGCCAACCCTATAAAGGCACTCGAAGGCACTGTGCCAGGTCTTCAGTTGTCTACCACTTCAGGTCAGCCAGGTGCACCACAGACCATCTTTATTCGTGGTCGAAACTCTATCAACTCAGGCACACAGCCACTCTATGTTGTAGACGGAATTCCGTTCAATGCTGACCCTGTGGGTGCGCGTATGAGCGAGGGTGTGACCCTAAGCCCACTATCGAGCCTTAGTTCGAGCGACATCGAGAGCATCACTGTGCTGAAAGATGCTACTGCTACTTCTATTTATGGTTCGCGTGCTGCCAACGGTGTTATCGTTATTACCACCAAGCATGGTTCTCAGGGTAAGACAAAGGTGAATTTTACTGCCAAATTGGGTTGGGAGTCACTGCCTGCTGCAAAGAACTACAAGCTTGTGAATGCTGACCAGCACATCGAACTTGCCACTGAGGCACTGCTTAACAGCTATAAAGAGAATGGTTTCGATTCAACCTTCGGATACTATAACGAAATAGGTGCTACTTATGACCAGACAGGCGCTGAGGATTTCTATGACTGGTATACTGGTGGTTGGCTTTCAAACTACCGTAAGTCAGGCAAGGGCACAGACTGGTTGAAGGAGATTACACGCACAGGCATGGTGCAGGAGTATGGTTTTGACATCAATAGCGGTGCCAAGAGTAAGACATCGCCAGTGTTCTATCTCTCCTACAACTATCTCAACAACGAGAGTTTTATGAAGGGAAAGGACTTGAAACGCCACACTCTGCGTTTCAATCTCGATCAGCAAGTGAACAAGGTGTTCAAGTATGGCATCAATACCAGCTTCAGTTATAACGTGACCAACAATGGTGCAAGTGGCGGTTACTTCTCTGACCCTTTGACGCAGGCATATATGATGAATCCTCTGACAACTGTGTATGACGAGAACGGTGACTTCAATTTCGACACTTCTACACAATATAACCCTGTGGCACTGCGTAGTGCACAAGGTGACAAGAACGAGGCAAAGCAGTATCATGCCACCATCTCTCCTTATGTGCAGATAAACATCTTGCCGGGTCTTACCTGGATGACAAAAGGCGGTCTGGATCTCTATTATGTAAATGAGCATGAGATATGGTCATTCCTCAATCCTCAGGGATCTTCCATGAATGGTTATGGCTCCAACCATTCAAATATGCGCTCGCTGCTCAATATCACAAATACGCTCAATTACATCAAGACATTCAATGACCTGCATCATCTGAACATTCTCGTGGGTCAGGAAGGTCAGCAGACCACTATCAATAGCCAGGCTATGGAGAATAGTAACTTCCCTGTGCAGGATCTCATCCAACTTGGTTTGGCATCAAGCCCTTCCACAGCGGCCACATACAAATATAACCTCAAACTCAACTCATTCTTCTCTAATGTGCAGTATGACTATGCCAACAAGTACTATGTGTCGGCATCATTCCGTACAGATGGTTCTTCACGTTTCGGTAAGGACAACCGTTGGGCATCCTTCTGGTCAGTAGGTGCAAAGTATCGCATCACAGAGGAGAAATTCATGGAGACTGCAAAGAACTGGTTGAGTGACCTTACAGTGCGTGCCAGCTATGGTACTACAGGTAACCAGGATGTGGGTGACCACACCGATGCCGACTATTATTCATGGATTGTTGCCAGCGACGTGTTCGGTTATGGCTACAACTACAACGGCAAGCCTGGTAGTGCCCATGAGCAGTGGGGTAATGCAGACCTGAAGTGGGAGAAGACAGGCAAGTTCAATGTAGGTATCGATGCCACATTCTTCAACCGTATCTTCCTCACCTTCGACTATTATAGCCACAAGACCACCGATATGGTGTTTGCAGTGCCAGTGTCTTACGTGACAGGTCTATCAGAATATTACAAGAACATCGGTTCACTCTCTAATAAGGGTATAGAGTTCTCACTCGGTGCAAACATCATCCAAAACAAGGATTGGTTGTGGAACATGACAGTGACTGGCTCGCACAACAAGAACAAGGTTATTGCACTCAGCACAGACGATCCAATTGAGGGTACTTACTCTATCACTGAAGCTGGACGTCCGCTCTACACTTTCAAGATGAAGGAGTATGCTGGTGTTAACCCTGAGAACGGTCATGCCATGTGGTATCTCAACGAGACAGGAACAGAGACCACCGAGAACTACAATAAGGCAGCAAAACGCTATGTAGGTGATGCCAATCCTTCATTCTTCGGTTCTATACAGAATACATTGAAGTGGAAGGGCGTGGACTTCTCATTCCAGTTCAACTATTCACTTGGTGGCAAGATCTATGGTAACAACCTCCGTTATGACGAACAAATCGGTACTTCGTTCTATGAGAACTACACTGAGTATGTATACAACAACCGCTGGCAGAAGCCTGGTGATATCACAGACGTGCCACGCCTGAGCACTGATGATAACTATGCAAATCGTGCTTCAAGCCGATTCCTTATGGACCGCAGCTACTTGAAGCTCCGTTCGCTGTCTCTTGGCTACACATTCCCGAAGGAACTTCTGAAGAATGCATACATCGACAATCTGCGCGTCTTCGTGAATGCAGAGAACCTCTACACATGGACAGCCAAGAACTATCGTGGCTTCGACCCTTCAGGTGTAGGCGCCAACGGTGTGCAGTGGTGGAACTACCCATTGGCACGTTCTATAGTGTTCGGTTTGACATTGGGTTTCTAAATTGTTAGTTAATCGTATAATTAAATAAGGACAAGACAATGAAAATATTATATAAATTATCTTGCGTTCTCTCCTTGGCATTGACAGTGAGTGCCTGCAGTCTTGATGCGGATCTTGAACAGAACAGAGACAGTGCAAGTGCATACGAGAGTGTGCAGGATGTGGAGAACGGAACTATTGGAGCTTACTATGCCTTGGGACATTACGGCTTTCTCGGTAACTATGCCATCGCTTATGGTGATGTTTGTGGCGGTCTTACCAACGGTAGCGCATCTTCAGGCCACTTCTATTATCAGACATACTGGTCTATTACTGATACTGACGAAGAGATGGAGTATGTGTGGTTCTATGGCTTCAAAGTGATAGACAGTGCAGTGCGCACTATCAATGGTGCAAACCACGTGCTTGAGACAAATACTAAGCTGACTGACGAAAACAAGAATACTCTTTATTATAACATCTCACAGTGTTATGCACTCCGTGCCTTGGCTTACTTCACCATGACAAACTACTTCTGTATGCCATACAACAAGGGCACAGAAGCTAAGGGACTGCCTTTGGTGAAAGACCAGCCTGTGGAGGCCTTCCAGACACTGACACGTGCTACAATTGGCGAGACTTATGATTTCATCTGTGAGGATATAGAGAAGGCCCTTCAATACAATGAGGAGTCAGGAATTGCTTCTTTGCAGTATTTCTATATGAATAAGGCTGCCATATATGCACTCAAAGCCCGTGTGATGCTCTATATGGGCAAGTATGACGAGGCTGAAACTGCAGCAAAGATGGCCATCTCACTGAAGTTTAAGGGTGAAGGAAAATATAACGACCTTACACCATCTAATGAGGCTTATGTCAATATGTGGGCATCCAACAGTGTGACAGATGAGGATATTTTCACTATCTGCAAAACCGAGGCAGACAACCTGTCGGCAAATGCGCTTAACACACTCTATGGATCTTACGATGCTAAGGTTTCAAAATACTGCAAGAGCTTCTTTAATTCAACGGACGTACGTTCAAGTCTGATTGGTATTGTCGACAAAAATTCTGGTTCCTGCATGAAGTATCAGGGACTGGAGTCAGCACAGGCTGTAAGCAATATTCCTATCTTCCGTAAGTCGGAGATGGCGCTTATTGTTGCAGAGTGTGAGGCACGTAAGGGTAATCTTGACGAAGCACGCGAGTATGTAGGCTACACAGCAAAGCGTGACAGCGAGTATACTGATGAGGAAGGCTTCTGCAATCTCGACTTGCTGCCTGATACACAGGAAAAGCTTCTCGAATTCATTTGGGAAGAGAACACCCGTGAGTTCTTCGGTGAAGGCCACTTCTATGCTGAAGCACGTCGTCTCGACAAAACCATCACTGTGATGGACGGTATGTGTGACACGTTCAAACCAGCAAACTTCGTGTTCCCAATTCCTGCAGCTGAAATCAATGCAGGTTTCTTGAAGGATCAGAACGAGGGATGGGAAGACAATCTTCCTGAGTAAGATGTAGATGACGATATAGACGGCACTGCTATCTATGTTGATAACAATAATCGAGGGGATGCACCACAGTGGAGTGTCCCCTCGATTGGTGTTTGCAATAACCCTTGGGTTATAACAAAGATACGTCAACTTTGTTTTTTTGAATGGAATGATTTCCCTGCCTGATATGGAGATTATAAGGTTATAGTGGGCATAAAAGACGGTGAGTCTTGTTGAAATTGTACCTGTAAGTGAACGGCCAATACTGTTTTTGTATGTGAAACGCTCTTGCTTTACCCGACTGTAAGCGGTGTTTACAGAATGCAATGTGTGCAGTGGGTGCACAGCACTTGCTGGCAATGGAGGTCATAGTAGTTGACGTGACCTCACGTCAACCTCACAGGCAAGATATGCAGTGAGATATGAACATCTTCGCTTTGTCTGCGAGATAGAGAGGTAGATTGAGCAGGTCGTCATCTTTTCGTATGTTGAGCGTTGACAGACGAATGGAGAGAGCGGGATTGTGCTGCTTTCTGTAGAATGCAAGACTTTTGGCAGTGACGTTCCTGTCTGACTTTACCTCTACGGGTATGATATGTCCGGAATCTTGCAGGATAAATTCCACTTCGGCTGTATTGCCTGATGTCCAGTAGTATATTTGTTGACCATACTGTCGCACCAGTGACTGCAGTACATAATTCTCTGCCATTATACCCTTAAACTCCGTAAACAAAGCATCTCCCGCAATTATAGTACTACTGTCAAGATTAAACTTGCGTCCAAGAAGACCGACATCATTGAGATAGAGTTTGAAGGCATTGCTTTTCCTATAGGCAGACAATGGCAACCGTGGGGTTTCTACGGCAGAAACGCGATGTACCAGTCCTGCAAGGCAAAGCCACTCTATGGCACCTTCATACTCTCTTGCCCGTCCTCCTTTCTGGACATCTCCATAGCGGAATTTGCGGTCTTCGCGTGCCAACTGGTCTTGTAGGTTGTTCCATACTTGGAATACACGCGGAATGTCTTTATTGCTGATGTGCTTTGCAAAATCAAGCGAATATGACTGTATGATGGCATCCTGCACTGTCCTTACTTCATTCCAGGCGTGAGTGTCTATAAAAGTGCTGACTGCCTCGGGCATCCCTCCTGTCAGAAGATATAGTTTGTATACTTCAGTCAGTTGTTGATGCACGGTTTCCGGTATCGTCATTATCCCGTCTATCATCTGGTAAATGCCATAGAGACGAAGGTCTGTTGCTCTCAGAAACTCTCCAAACGACACAGGATATAGGGTCTTGAAATCTACTTTGCCTACGGGAAAGGATGCTCCAGTGCGGTTAAGTGCCACACCTAAAAGTGACCCTGCGCAGACGATGGTATATTCAGGGGCATCCTCACAGAAATATTTCAGGCTGTTAAGAGCTTCGTTACATTCTTGTATTTCGTCAAGTATGACAAGCGTGGAAGAAGGGGATATGGCTCTGCCGGCAGTCATCTCCATTGACTTGATGAGTTTCTGTGGTTCCTTGGTTCTCTTGAAATCTTCCTTGAGACCGGGCATCGTGTCAAAGTTGATATATATGGTGTCGTCAAAATGTTCTTTGCCGAATTTTTTCAAAGACCATGATTTGCCTACCTGTCGTGCTCCTTGCAGTACTAAAGGTTTACGGCGTGGACTCTCCTTCCATGCCTTTAGTTCATCGATTATTTCTCTTTGTATCTCTGCCATATCTGTATCTGTCAATGTGAATAATCGGTCATATACATATTGTTAATATGTCTTTTCGGCAAAAATACACTTTTCTCGTATAAAAAAACGGCAAGATTGCACATTTTTAATATTATTTGGCTGATTATACAATCGGCAGTGAGATGCCGTTGATCTTTTGGTAGATGTCGAGGGCATAGACGTCTGTCATGCCCGAGATGTAGTCGACGACGGCGAGGATACGGCTGTCGAGGCTGTCGGAATGGATGTCATACTGGCTCGACACACGGTTAATCAGTTGCTTGGAGTAGAACCTGTCGGGGTGGACTGCCGCCTCCGTCATGCTCTGCATCAGTGTGTCGATGATGCGGTAACCCGACAGTTCGATGTCAAGCACAGGCTTGCTGTTGTATATCTTCCGCCTCGACACCTCCGAACAGTGCCTGTATGCCTCGCGCGGACCTTCGTCTATGTGGTCGATGAGGCTGCCGCTGAACGTACCGTCGAGAATCTCTTGTTCGTTATTGACAAAGGCGGCGGTGCACAAGTTCACCAGTTTGCCAATGGCACATGCGCGGATGTAGTTTATCTGTTCGTTGCCGTCGGTGATGCATTCGTGCTCTATGCGCTGCATGATGTGCCTTTGCTCCTCCTCGGAGAAGAACCCCAGCATCAGTCCCGATGCCTCCGTGAAACTCAGAATCTTCAGTTTGTAGGCGTCCTCCAAGTCCATTATCTCATAGCAGATGTCGTCTGCCGCCTCTACGAGATACACCAGCGGATGCCGTGCGTAGCGCAGCGGTTCGCCCTCTACGGAGAGTTTCTTCAGCCCGAGTTTTGCCGCTATCTTCTCATATATGGGTCTTTCCTCCTCAAAAAAGCCGAACTTGCCTTTGCCGCCGGCAGCCATCGACGAACAGGGATATTTCACTATCGACGCCAGAGTGGTGTAGGTCATGTCGAAACCGCCCTCGCGTCTGCCGCAGAAACGGTGCGCCAGCAGCCGGAAAGCGTTGGCGTTGCCCTCGAAATGGGTGATGTCCGACCATATCTCCGGCTTGAGCCGCTCTTTCAGAAAAGCCCCTTCTCCCTCGGTGAAGAACGTCTGCATGGCCTTTTCTCCAGAATGTCCGAAGGGCGGATTGCCCATATCGTGCGCCAAACACGCCGTCGCCACTATCGTGCCTATCTCCTCAAAGAGGCTTCCTGCCAGTTCCGGGCGGCGCGCGATGATGGTTTTCGCAGCGTCATTTCCCAGAGACATGCCCACGGAAGCCACCTCCAGAGAGTGCGTGAGGCGGTTGTGCACAAAGATGCTGCCCGGCAGAGGGAACACCTGAGTCTTGTTCTGCAGCCGCCGGAACGGAGCAGAGAATATCAGTCTGTCATAGTCGCGTTTGAACTCGGAACGGTCGTCGTGACGCTCGCTGTGGCGGCTCTCCTGACCCAAGCGGATGTTTGAAATCAATTCTTGCCATTTCATGTTACAAAAATACATAATTTTATATTAAGCCACACCATTATTCGGTTGAAAAGTAGTACTTTTGCAGCATATTATATACCGTATGATTGAAGTGAAAATAGTTAATGTCGGCCGTCAGCAATTGCCGGCTTACGCCACTGGTCAGAGTGCCGGCATGGACATAAGGGCCAACATCGACGCCCCGGTAGTGCTGCATCCGATGGAGCGGAAACTCATCCCCACAGGACTGAAGATAGCCATTCCGGCAGGCTATGAGTGCCAGGTGCGTCCCCGGTCGGGACTTGCCCTGAAGCACGGCATAACCGTTCTCAACACCCCAGGTACCATTGATGCCGACTACAGAGGCGAACTCGGCGTACTGTTGGTGAACCTTTCCAATGAAGACTTTGTTGTCAACGACGGTGAACGCATAGCCCAACTCGTCTTCGCCAAGCACGAACTGTGTGTCTTTGCCGAGGTAGAAGCCCTCGACGACACCGAGCGCGGCGACGGAGGATACGGTCACACGGGAGTGAAATGAATTTTTTCCGGAGAAAGAAGTCGCGTATGATGGGCGGGAAAGCAATCCTTTGGCTGTGCGCAGCGGCGGCGTTGGTGCTGTCGTCATGCGGCAGTGTGCGCACGTCACGGCAACAGACTGTCGTGGTGAAGCACGAACCTGATGCCACATACAACTACTTTTTCCTCGAGGCAGTACGCCTGCAGAACAAGGGCGACTATGCTGCCGCTTTTGATCTGTTCCGCCATTGCACAGAGATTGACTCCCTTGCCCCTGACGCCTACTATGAACTCGGGGCGTACTATTCCGACCTCGACAACGACTCCATGGCGAGTGTGTGTCTGCAGAAAGCAGTTGCGCTCAACCCCAAGAACGACTATTATCACGAGCGGCTTGCGCAGTGGTATATCCAGACGCGCGACTATGCCAAGGCAACAGATGCCTATGAACATCTCTTTGCCAACAACCGCAGCCGCTCCGACGTGCTCCAGATACTGCTGCAACTGTACCAACAGAAGAAGGACTACGACAAGATGCTCTCTACAATAGACCGCATAGAGCAGATAGAAGGCTCTTCCGAGGAGACCACACTGTCGAAGATGCAGGTCTACCAACTCAAGGGCGACAAGCAGGCGGCGTACTCTTCGCTGAAGGAACTTGCCGACGAGCATCCCAATGACATCAATTACAAGGTGATGATGGGCAACTGGCTCGTGCAGAACGGACGCAGTGACGAGGCACGCGAGATATTTCTCAAGGCACAGGCCGACGAACCCAACAACGAATATGTGGCGGCATCGCTCTATGACTTCTACCGTCTCGGCGGAGAAGACTCCCTCGCCAATGTCTACCGTGACAAGATTCTTCTCAACAAATACACCGCCACACGCACCAAACTCACCATGCTGCAGAATGTGGTTGCCGCCTCTGATGAACAAGGAAGCGACAGTCTGAAGGTGATGCAACTGCTCTCGCGCATGATGGATGCAGACCCGCAGAATGCCGACATCGCCGAATACAACGCCGTGTACACGACAAGGGAGAATATGCCTAAGGAAGTGCAGTATGCCGCCTACGGCCATGTGCTCGACATAGCGCCCGACCGTGCCGCCGTGAGACTGCAACTCCTGCAGATGAAGTGGGGTGACAAGGCGTGGGACGACATCATCTCCCTCTGCCGGCCGGCACTGGAATACAATCCCGACGAGATGGCTTTCTGCTATTTCCTCGGTATGGCATACTACCAGAAAGAGGACAGCCAGAATGCCATGAAGGCATTCCGCACAGGACTCGGGCGCATCAACGACAAGAGCGACAAGGGCATCGTCAGCGATTTCTACGGACTTATGGGCGACCTGTACCATGAGATGGGCAAGCGTCAGGAGGCGTATGCCGCCTACGACAGTTGCCTGCAGTGGAAGCCGGACAACATGTCGTGTCTCAACAACTATGCCTACTTCCTCAGCGTGGAGGGCGGTGACCTGAAGAAAGCGGAGACGATGAGCCTCAAGACAATAAACAGTGAGCCAAACAACTCCACCTATCTCGACACCTACGCATGGATACTCTACTGCGAGGAACGCTACACCGAGGCACGCCAGTTCATAGACCGCACGCTCGAGAATGTGAACGCTGAAGAGAACAACAGTACCCTCTACGACCATGCCGGCGACATATATGCCGCTTGCGGCGACACCGTGAAGGCGGTGGAATACTGGTACAAGGCATTGGAAACGGATGCCGGCAACGAGGCGGACATAAGGAAAAAGATAAGGAAACATGAGAAATGACATACTCTGCACCGTGCTCTGCATCATGCTGATGGCATCGTGCGCAACCCAGAAATCGGCAACAGGCAGCGGCACGGCACCGTCGGCGGCGTCGGCGAGTGCCGTGTCGTTCGTGGAGAAGATTGTTGACAACGCTGTCACCACGGAGAACATCGTGGGCAATGCCACCGTCAACATCAAACTTGGTGACCGTAACATCACCGTGCCAGGGTCGCTCCGTATGCGCAAGGACAAGGTTATCAGGCTCCAACTCTTTGTTCCGATACTCGGAACGGAGATAGGCAGGCTGGAGTTTACACCCAGTCAGGTGCTTGTGGTGAACCGTCTGGCGAAGGAATATGTCAAGGGTGACTACAGCCAACTGGATTTCCTGAAGGACAACGGCATCTCGTTCTATTCGCTACAGGCACTCTTCTGGAACCAACTTGCCGTGCCCGGCAAGGACAGGGTCACGGCTGCCGATGCCCGCGAGTACTCCGTTGACATGGGCAGTGATGCCGCCTATGTGCCCCTGACATTGAGTCATGGCAAGATGAAATACCAGTGGAACGCATCACGCACGGGCGGTATGCTCACCTCTGCGGTGATTACCTACAACAGCACGGGCTCGGGCACGTCGATGCTTTCGTGGCTTTACTCCAACTTCACCTCAGTTTCGGGCAAGAAATTCCCGCGCACCCAGGAGTTCACATTCCAGACTGCGGTTGACGGAAAACAACAGGAGGGAACGATAAAGATAGACATGAGCGAGGTGAAGACATCGTCTGACTGGGACACGGAGACCACTGTCTCGTCGAAATACAAGCAGGTGGATGCCAAGAATGCACTGTCACAGATGATGAAGTATTGATATGAAGCGATTTGCCTACATGTTTCTTGCCGCGTTTCTTGTGCTGTCCATGCCCGTGACAGCACAGACCAAGCGCACCACGACGAAGAAGACGACCACGTCGAAGACCGCAAAAAAGACTTCGACAGCCAAGTCCTCCAAAACAACAGCAAAGAAGAAGACCTCTGCGACATCCACAAACTCAATACAGGGACTGAAAAACGAGCGTGAGAGAATACAGAAAGACATACGCAAACAGGAACAGGCTCTGAAGGCAAACAAGGCAGATGTAAAGAAACGCCTCAATGAACTCATGGCTCTCAACACCCAGATAAGGGACAGAAAGAAGACCATCGAGACCATCGAGGGCGACATCAGCCACCTCAACAACAACATAGGTCTGCTGCAGTCGCAACTCGAAACCTTGCAAGGACAACTCGACGAGCGCAAGCGCAAGTATGCCCGCTCGCTGCAGTATCTCACACGTCACCACTCGTTTGAGGACAAACTGATGTTCATTTTCTCTGCCCGTGATTTCGGACAGGTCTACCGCCGTCTGCGCTTTGTCAAGGAATACGCCTCCTTTCAGCGTGCCCAGGGCGAGATACTCAAGGTGAAACAGCGTCAGGTAGAGGAGAAACACAGTCAGTTGCAGGCGGCAAAGAGCCAGAAGGACGTACTCCTGAACAAGGGCGTGGAGGAGCGCAAGACGCTCGAAAACCAGCATGCTGAGCAACAGAAAATGGTGACCAGCCTGCAGAAACAGCAGAAGACGATACAGAAGGTCATTGATGACCAGAAGAAAAAGGACGCTGCCCTCAACGCGAAAATCGACAAGTTGATAGCCGAGGAGGTGGCACGCCAACAGGCAGAGGCCCGGCGCAAGGCTGAAGCGGAGGCTGCCGCAAAGAAGAAAGCGGAGGAACTGGCACGCAAGAAAGCCGAGGCGGCACGGCTGGCACGCGAGAACCAACAGCGCATAGAGCGGGCTCGGGCGGAGGAACGCCGTCTGAAAGAGGAGGCGGCCAAGGCTTCCGGTGGCAACAAGGAGCGTGTGGAGCAACTCGCACGCGAGGCCGAGGCGGCACGCGAGGCTGCCGAGCGCAAGGCGGAAGTGGACGATGCACGCAGCAAAAAGGAAGTGGAACGCGCGCGTGAGAGCAGCGATATGGCGATGTACAGCAGCGTGGACCAGCGTCTGTCGTCCAATTTCGAGAGCAACAAGGGGCGTCTGCCAATCCCCATAACCGGTAAATACCGCATCGTGAGCCACTTCGGACAGTACAATGTGGAAGGTCTGAAGAACGTGAAACTCGACAACAAGGGCATCAATATCCTCGGTACTGCCGGCTGTCAGGCACGCAGCATCTTCGACGGAGAGGTGTCGGGTGTTGCCAATATCGGCGGCACTTGGCTCGTGCTTGTGCGCCACGGCAGATACATATCAGTATATTGCAATCTCCGTTCGGTGAGTGTCAGCAAAGGACAGAAGGTGTCTGCACGCCAGGCTCTCGGCACTCTCGGCACCGACAACATACTCCAGTTCCAGTTGAGAAAGGAGACAGCGAAACTCAATCCCGAAAGTTGGCTTGGCAGATGACGGACTTTGGATTCTATACAGACGAGGCTATAGCCCTGCTGAAACGGCTCATTGCTGTGCCGTCGGTAAGCCGCAACGAGAGTGATTGCGCCCGGTTGATGGTGCAGACAATGGAGAGTTACGGACTGAAACCGCAGGTCTGCGGATGCAACACCTTTGTCGTGTCCGAGCCGTTCGACCCCTCTCGCAAGACTATTCTGCTCAATGCACACATCGACACGGTGAAACCTGTGGCGTCATGGCAGCGCAATCCGTTTGAGCCCACGGTGGAGGGTGACCGCCTTTACGGTCTTGGCAGCAATGACTGCGGTGGTGGACTGGTGTCGCTGCTGCAGGTTTTCCGCATTATGACCGCCGATACGGCAAAGGCGAAATACAACTTTGTCTATCTCGCATCGTGCGAGGAGGAAGTGTCGGGGGCTGGCGGCATATCGCAGGTGCTGCCCCTGTTGCCGGAGATAGATGTCGCCATAGTGGGCGAACCCACAGGTATGCAGCCGGCAATAGCCGAGAAAGGGCTGATGGTTCTTGACATTACGGCGCATGGAAAGAGCGGTCATGCCGCGCGCAGCGAGGGAGTGAACGCCATCTACGGCATCCTCGATGACCTGGAATGGATTAGAAACTACAGGTTTGACCGTGTCAGCAGTCTGCTCGGACCTGTCCTCATGCAGGTCACGCAGGTGAATGCGGGCACCCAGCACAATGTCGTTCCCGACACCTGTACCGCAGTGGTTGACGTGCGCACCAATGAGTTCTACACCAACGAAGAGGTGTTTGACATCGTGAAAAGCCACTGTCGCAGTGACGTGAAGGCACGTTCCTTCCGTCTGCGGTCGTCAAGTATAGATTCCGGACATCCCCTTGTGGATAAGTGCAGGACTATGGGCATGACACCGTTTGGCAGTCCCACGCTTAGCGATCAGGCACTTATGCGCTTCCCTTCGTTCAAGTTGGGGCCGGGCGAATCGTCACGTTCTCACTCTGCCGACGAGTTCATCTGCATCAGCGAGATTGCCGATGCTATCCGCAAATATGTGAATCTGCTCAGTTGAGGCAGACTTAAATAACGCACGGATAATTTGCTATTTCGTCATATTTGCACTAATTTTGCGAAAACAAATATATTATGCCAATGCAAGCAAAGTGTCATTTGTCCGTACTGCTCAATGAACAGGCGAAGACATACGGCAACCGTGAAGCGTTCATTTACCAGGATTTCGGTGACAGCGAGTGGAAAAGCGTTTCTTGGAAAGAGGCGTCGCAACAGACACAACGTGTGTCCAACGCAATGTTGAACCTCGGAATCGGGGTGCAGGAGAAGATAGGAATCTTTTCGCAAAACTCCCTCCAGTACATATATACCGACTTCGGTGCATGGGGCGTGCGTGCCTGCACAGTGCCGTTCTATGCCAACTCGAGCGAGGAACAGATACAGTTCATGGTGAACGATGCGCACATACGCTTCATCTTTGCTGGCGAACAGGAACAGTATGACAAGGCACGCCACCTGTTTGCGGTGTGCCCTTCGCTGGAGAAAGTCATTGTCTACAGTCGCAAGGTGCGCATTTCCACCCACGACCCGGTAAGCATCTATTTCGATGAATTTATGAAGTTCGGTGACGGACTGCCACGGCAGACCGAACTGGAACGCCTCTATGCAAGCGCTTCCGACGATGACCTGATGAGCATACTCTACACGAGCGGCACCACAGGCAACTCCAAAGGCGTGATGCTTTCGCACGGTCAGGCTCGTGCGGCGGTGGCAGCGAACTACAAAACCCTTACGTTGACACCTGCCGACAGGATACTCAACTTCCTTCCCTACACCCATATCTTCGAAAAAGGATGGAGTCTGCTCTGTATCACAGCCGGCTGTACGCTGATAGTACTCAACAATCCGCGTGAGGTGCAGGACGCTATCAAGCAGACGCATCCCACCTGTATGTGCTCCGTGCCGCGTTTTTGGGAAAAGGTGTATGCCGCCGTTCAGGCGCAGATAGACAATGCGGGGCCGCTCAAAAAGAAGATTTTCTCCCATGCTCTGAGCGTCGGACATAAATACAATGTGGAATATCTGAGCCACGGCAAGCGTCCGCCACTGTCGCTGGCACTCGACTACAAGATAGTGAACAGCACTGTTTTCTCGCTCATACGCAAGGAGATGGGACTGCTCAACCCCAATTTCTTCCCCACGGCAGGAGCGGCGGTGTCGCCCAAGGTGGAAGAGTTCATCCACTCGATAGGCATCTTCATGATGGTAGGCTACGGGCTTACGGAGTCCTTTGCCACCGCTTCCAACGACCACAAGAACGAGCCTTACACTATCGGAAGTATAGGTCGTCCGCTGCCGGGACTTAGCGTCAAGATAAGCGAAGAGGGCGAGATACTCCTCAAAGGTCCCACTATCACCAAGGGATACTACAACCGTCCCGACCTCAATGCACAGGCTTTCACTCCCGACGGCTATTTCCGTACGGGCGATGTGGGCTATCTGAAGAACGGAGAACTCTACATCACGGAGCGCATAAAGGACCTTTTCAAGACCTCTAACGGCAAGTATATCGCTCCGCAGATGATTGAGGCGAAGATACTGGTCGACAAATACATAGAGACAATAACCATTATCGCCGACGAGCGGAAGTTCGTTTCGGCGCTCATAGTGCCCGTTTACGACCTGCTGGAAAAGTGGGCGCGCGAGAACGGTGTGCCGTTCGTCAACCGCGAAGACCTCTGTCGCAATGCCAAGGTGAACGCCATGCTCAAGGAGAGAATAGACACCTTGCAGCAGACACTCGCCAATTATGAAAAGATAAAACGCTTCACGCTGCTGCCGCACCATTTCTCCATAGAGAACGGAGAAATGACAAACACGCTGAAAATCAAGCGTAATGTTGTGGCGAAAAGATACAAAGACGTGATAGACGCAATGTATAAGGACTGATGATTACACAAGACCAACTGAAAGAAATACAGACTCGTGCTGAGGCTCTGCACCGCTATCTCGACATCGACAGGAAGAAGATAGAGTTCGAGGAGGAACAGTTGCGCACGCAGGCTCCCGATTTCTGGGACGACCCGAAGCGTGCTCAGGAGCAGATGAAGAAGGTGAAAGACATAGAGAAATGGATTGTCGGGTACAACAAGGTGCGCCTTGCTGCCGATGAGTTGCAACTCGCTTTCGACTTCTACAAGGATGACATGGTGACCGAAGAGGAGGTCGATGCCGACTATCAGGCGGCTGTCGATGCCGTGGAGGCTCTGGAACTGAAAAACATGCTCCGCCAGAAGGAAGACCCTATGGACTGTGTGCTGAAGATAAACTCCGGTGCCGGCGGCACCGAGGCGCAGGATTGGGCGGAGATGCTCATGCGTATGTATATGCGCTGGGCGGAGAAAGGTGGCTACAAAGTGACCATTTCCGACCTGCAGGACGGTGACGAAGCCGGCATAAAATCCGTCACCATGCAGATAGAGGGCGGCGAATATGCCTACGGATTTCTCAAGTCGGAGAGCGGCGTGCACCGTCTTGTGCGTGTCTCTCCCTACAATGCACAGGGCAAACGCATGACTTCCTTTGCGTCAGTATTTGTCTCTCCACTCATCGATGACAGCATCGAGGTGTATGTAGACCCTGCCAAGGTGTCGTGGGATACGTTCCGTTCGAGCGGCGCAGGAGGTCAGAACGTCAACAAGGTGGAGACTGGCGTGCGACTGCGATATATGTATACAGACCCCGACACAGGCGAAGAAGAGGAGATACTCATCGCCAATACCGAGTCGAGAAAGCAGCAGCAGAACCGCGAAAACGCCATGCGACTGCTCAAGTCACAACTCTATGACCGTGCCATGAAGAAGCGTCTGGAGGCGCAAGCCAAGATTGAGGCAGGCAAGATGAAGATAGAGTGGGGCAGCCAGATACGTTCTTACGTCTTCGATGACAGGCGCGTGAAGGATCATCGCACCAATTACCAGACCACAGACGTGGACGGAGTGATGGACGGAAAGATTGACGGGTTCATCAAAGCCTACCTTATGGAATTTCCAGTGAACGAAGATAACTAAACCAAAAAACAATATTATTATGTCAGAAAAAAGAAAACAACAGCGTGCACACCACGAGGAGGAAGAGAAGAAGAAAGCCGAAAAGATAGTTTTCGCAATCATTGCGGTGCTCATAATACTCGCAATAGTGTTCATGGTTTCCACTGCCGGACTGATGTAAACGTAGTATGAGCGGACTGGAAATAGAACGTAAGTTCCTCGTGAAGAAAGGCGGCGCATACAAGAGCGCCGCTTTCTCTTGTAGCCACATCCGGCAGGGCTACATCCCTGCGGACAATGTGACTGTCAGGGTGCGCACCCGTGACGACAAGGCATACCTCACTATCAAGGGGAAATCACGCGACGGAGGACTCTCGCGCTATGAGTTTGAGAAGGAGATACTCATGGACGAGGCTCTCGAACTGATGAAACTGTGCAGCGGAGGCACCATCGACAAGCACCGTTACCTCGTCCGTAGCGGTCGCCATACTTTTGAAGTGGACGAATTCCACGGTGACAACGACGGGCTTGTAATGGCAGAAGTGGAACTGGAATCAGTTGATGCGGCTTTTGAAAAGCCCGGTTTCATCGGGCCGGAGGTCACCTCCGACAAGCATTTCCGCAACGCTTACATGGCTAAACACCCTTATTCCGTCTGGAAAGAAACAGTGCCAGAGGAATACCGATAACGCATCCGATAAGCACGCCGACGGAGTTGGCGAGGAAATCCAGCCAGTCTCCCGAGCGCACACCGTTTGTCAGATAGGCCTGTGCCAGTTCTACCAGACCGCCCATTGTTACCGGCAGCACGATGCCTCCTACGGTCAGCCGCCGCCAATTGACCGTCCTCTTCCTGTGTCCGTACTCCGCCATGATGCAGACAACTATCGTGCAATACATCACAAAGTGCGTCCATTTGTCTATCATCGCCACATTGTCGAGCGGAGTTTCGGGTATCGGAATCATGCACACCACCCACACGGCGGCAATTGCAAGTATTGACAGCGGCTGTTCCTTCAGGTATCTTCTCATTGCAGATGCTTTTTGTTTCATATTGTTATGCTTGGAGGGACTTTGTAAATGACAGTTTATTTCAGTATTTTCTTGTTTCCTTTGATGAATACTCCATGCTCGGGTTTGCTGTAGAGTTTTTTTCCATCGATAGAGTAAACGGCATTTGCCCTGTAGCCGGATTTTTTGTCTGAAGTTATTATAACGTCTGGCTCAATGCCAAAGTATGGAGTGTAAGTTTCTTTGCCTATTACAGTGAATGTGTATGGATTCTCCTTGATGTGTCTGCCTGTGCTTCCCTCTATCCAATAGAGAAACGGATGTTCGATTACATTGTCTGCAATAGCAGTGATGCACACCTTGTCGCCAATCTCATTGGTATTGTCTGACAACTCGTCACTGTGGTTCTCTATCATGGAAACGCCCCCCTCGGCATCGTTGACTACTACACGTGCAAACAGTGCATAACAACGTTCATTGGGCGTTTCGGGTTTTTCTATAAATTGAGAACCACTGGGTTCAAATACAATTTGTCCGGCAGGAATAATCATATAACCGGGATTGTTTTTCTGTACCACATCTGTATTGAAGATGAATGATGACTCCGGGTATTTGAAGGGGCTTATATACAAGCCTGCGTCAGCATCCCAGTAGCCTTCATATACCGGTTCCTCCCAATATTCATCCGGATTTTCAGGTTTTTCTACTTTCTTGTAGTCTTTGTATCTGCTTCTTGAGAAACCGAGAAAATGATATCCTTCGTTGACTGTTGCAGAGGCGATGTAGACTACATTGTTGAAACTTACATTCACGTCTCCTGTGTAGTCGAGATTCTTGGCGACGTCTCTATCGTAATAATAAATTGGGTAAAGAAAGAATTCAGCGTCAATACTGTCTCCCCAATCTGATTCTCCCAATATGCAATTTGTTCCCATGTAATTTACAGATATGTTGTCCATACCTCTGTACCAGCGAACTCCCATTTGGTCATGCAAGTCAAGAATTAACCCGGAAGTCCAACATTCAACTCCGACTTTAACAGTTCCTCCATTCCGAGGGTATGCTTGCATTCTCAACCATATACGGGTATATCCAAAAACATCTGTAGATGCAAGAATGGAAACGAGTATTATTGTCAGGATTTTTCTCATGGTCTATGGTGTGTGATTTATCGATGTTGCATAGAGTTTAGCTCCTTTATTGATTGTGGTACCGGGAGCAAGTTTTATCCGGTTCGCTTTTAGAACGGTTTCGCTTCCAGTGCTGAAAATGACATTACCCCTCGATTCTATATCTGTTACACGGTTGCCGATGTTTACGGAACGAGCAGAAAGTGAGTTAGTGTCAGTATATATGGCATTCTGTAGATATATGTCTTTGACCTTTGTTGACCATATATTGCTGTTGTGTCTGTGAGTACTCAGATATAGACTGTCTTGTGAACAAGGAAAAACGGCATGCTCGCCTGTAATGGAGATGACTTCTTTCGTGTCTTTGTTGAATAGGGTCAATGTTGCACAACCTCCATGGACATCGACATATATGCTGTCATTTGCATAAATTACTGTAGGTTCAGCTATCTCATGTGGTGCATCTGTATACATTTCCATGGTGGGATCTCCTACAATATGAATGATTTCTTTCATGTGTTGGACAAATGCTGGAAAATCACTTGATGTTCTCGGCGTGTCACTTTCTCCGCCATTTGTATTAAGAACGGTATTGTGGAAACACCTCTCCATGTCATTAAGACCGTTCATGACAAAGTCGCCCAGACGGTAAACGGCAGGACTACACCTCAAAGAGTCTATGTTGATGGCGTTTTGTAATTCTATGCCCAAGATTGGCCAAAAACCTTCATGAGGCCAAATTGCATTGAATGTTCGCTCTATAAATACATCCATCAGACCCGTCAAGATGATATCAGAAGCAGCGATGAGACCGACAGCTCCTCCAGTGGAACATTCTAGAAATTTTTCGGCAAATGAACCGCTTCCCAATGATTGGAAGTTATTGCAGCAGCAACAGAAAACAATTGGGAGCTTGTTCCCGTTGCTCAGATTGCTTATGGACGAAGTTGTTGTATACGGATGCGCCCAGCCGCCATAACTTCCATGGTCATAATACATGGTGTATAGCACTCCCTGATTGAGTGCAGAAATGATGTCTGAAGAAGTTCCAGTGAAGGTAAGTGTTGGTGGAACATCCTCTCCCTGCCCATACAAAGTGTTGTTCCAATGCAGAATACCATTGGGATTTGTACTGGATTTTGTGTAAACCTTTATGAAATCCGTGATGGAATTCTCTGTATCGGCACTCAGTTTGTCTATTATTTCTTCCGTGGTATGTAGAAAGCGGTAGTCCTCATATCCTAATGAATCGTTATCGGAATGACTCGTTGCTTCGTCTTCGTAATAAGCAATGTGCAAGGCTGTACTATAAAAAGAATCCTCGGTCGCCACAGGTAAATTCTCCTCATAATTTTTAATTTTCTGTAGCACTGCTCTTGCAGATGTCGGATTTGCAGCGGATATTCTCCCACATTTCACTCTTCGTCCTGAGACTCCTGCGACAGTAGAGTAATTGTAGTCGGTATAGTGGCTGTATGTCTTTGAACTATAAGCACTTTCTCCATTGTATGCACCAGTGTTCAAATAAATGGAACTGTAATATGCCGGTACAACATTCGTGTTGCCGACAATGAGGAGATAGTCGATGTCTTTCTCGTCGTATATGTCGTCCAAACGGGAACGGACAGTAGCGTAATTGTTCCAGAACTCAGCTACGACGTCAACTTGAAATCCTATTGTTCGTTTCCAATCTGCATATTCGTTCACAACTGTTTCGTATGCAGGGCTTGTTAGGATCAACAAATTGGCATTGTCGCTTTTTGCTGTATCAACAGCAGATACAATGGATACACACTGTAACAACAAGACGATAGCCAATAGTTTTTTTGTTTTTTGCATGGTCACATTTGTGAGGGTTACTGTGCGATTTTCTTCCCGTTCTTGATGTATACACCTTTTTTTGTTTCTGTATTCAACAGTTTTCCGTCAAGAGAATATATTCCGATGGGAATGACGTTGTTTCCTTTCAACGGTTGGATGTCATTCGTGTTGGAAACAAACGTTATGCGCTTGGATTTTGGAGCGAGGACTTCGTTGTCGAAGACCAATGCGAACTGGAATGCAGACACATGGTTGTCGGATTCTGTTAACATGACTTCCTTTCCATTTGAAGTTACCTTGTAACATATTCCCCTAAAGGTTCTATTTGTGAATGTTCCGGCGAAATGATAATTCTCATCAGCTGTTGTTACGGGACTGTCCGCAATACTGTCGTCAGTTGTAACCGTATGGTTTGTTCCCACATATTCGAGGTCGTAATCTATAGGAGAATAAATAATGATAGGTGTACAGGGAGGTATCTGTTTCATTCCAACACCGTATATTATGGAATTGATACTCTTGGAATATGACCAGAGCATATATACATCACTGCCTTCTATTGTAGCCTTGAATTGTTCGACATTAAATTCGCAAGGCAAATAAACTGCATTCCATCCCGCTTTTAGATGACGTTTGTACACAACAGTATGGGTGCCGGTTGGGGATGTGGGAATAGTGTTTATGTCAATACCATCCTCAATATGGAACTCTGGTACTTCGGTAAAGACTGCATAATAATGTTTGTTGGGAGTTTCACTGTAATATTTTGAGTCATCTCCATCGTAGTCTTCTGAATTTGTGTCAATACAAGGCCAGTTCGTGTCATCGACATCTATACAACTTCCACTGACTGCTTTGGCTCCATTGATGTCAAGTGTGAAGTCCTTGTCTTGGTAGATTCCATCTTCGTGTTTTGTCTCGGTAAATCCCACTAAACCATAACCGGGCTCTGCCTTGACATGAAAGTAAAGATAACATTTTAGACTGTCGTATGCTTCTTGGGAAGAAGAGAATATAGTGCGGAGTTCCGAGTACTTGCCGATTTCGCTGGTTGTATTTGTGTGATCCCCGTTCAAATAGAATTTATCGTCAGTCATATACACGATGCCGTTGCCAGTCGACTCCAATACTGTATACAGCGGTTTTTTGTTGTATGCGTTGCAGTGTGATGTGGCGAAGAATATAAGCAATATGAATAGTGGATATGTTTTTCCTGTTTTCATAACACCCCCTCCTTTATTTTCCGTTGGTATTAAACATTTCTTTTAGATTCGCGACTTCTCGTTGTAATTCCTTTATGGATTCTACGAGTATAGGTATTAGTTCTATGTAATTGACGGCTTTAACTCCATCGGGTCTTGTTACCACCAGTTCCGGCAAAATTGTTTCTATTTCTTGGGCAATTACACCGAAATGTTTGTTGTCTATATTCTCGTCCGATATCATCTCGGTGTTGTTGTTTTGCGACACACCGTTGATTTCGTCCTGAGTTTTATAGTCATATTGGTATGAATTGATTTTTATAATTTTGTCAAGAGCTCCCGATGAGGAGAATGCTTCCTGCAAAGGAACGATGTTTTTCTTGTAACGTCCGTCGGAAACCTGTGCTAATATGCCATTTATGTATGCAGAACCTTCTACATTCACTTTACCTTTAAAGTAGCCCGCATATTTTCCTACTAATACAGGTAACTCGAAATTGTCTAATCCAAGAATCCCTGCTCCATAAGTGGCATCTTTCAATGTGCCAATAATTCCGAAATTGTAGCTTCCCCATCCCTTGCCTGCAACACCTGCAACTCCAATGGAGGCACCGCCGTTTTGTCCTGTGCATTCTCCCAATATGGCCAGATTGCCGGAGGCAGACGAGTTGAAATGATTGAGAACTGACTGAAGACCAATATTGGTAAGGTTTAGACTGTTGTTCTTTCCTATGGTCACGTTTTTGCCAATTGTAGTTACTTCGTTTGCCATGGTTATGCAACCAAGGCTATCAACTGTCAATTGCGCATAAGAACTGACCGACAATAATAAAAATGAAGAAATGAGGATAAAGTGTAGTTTCATCTGTTTGTGTCGTTTTTAGTTGGAAATTCGGTAGTTAGACAAATCTTATTAAGAATTCGAACCGTCGGTTCTCGCGTGCTAAGTTAGTATGTTTTTGGGGAAAGTCAAAATAAAAATGAAGAATAAATAATATGGATAGTCTTTTTTCTACAAATAAAAGTTCTCAATGATAATAGATTGTTTGGTGCTTTGTTAGGTGAAAAGTGCCCAATGGAGATTCTTTTCTTGACGTATTGTTGCGCTTTTCTCTTAATTTCCGTTGGATTGTATGCAAAAGTAGATATTATTTTATAATTTTGCAGAATATTTGTGGTTAATGTATGCAAATGAACAGTGACAATTCCAGTTTCGCCTCTAAAGCCGGGGCAATATTCGCCGTTGCCGGTTCGGCAGTGGGTCTCGGCAATGTCTGGAGATTTCCTACTGAGGTGGGAGCCAACGGTGGTGCGGCTTTCATTATCATATATGTGTTGTCCATGTTGTTCTTTGGCGTCCCGGTGATGATATCAGAAATCGCCATAGGAAGGCATGGACAGAAGAATGTGTCGCACTCTTTTTTTACCATGAGCGGTGGCAAGCGTGTGTGGTCATACATGGGGTTGCTGCCTGTGTTGGCAGGGGTGCTCGTGCTGAGTTACTACTCTGTGGTGGCGGGCTGGACACTTGAATATGTCGTGCAGGCTGGTGCCAACAACCTTGCCGACAAGTCTCCGGCGGAGTATGCCGCCGATTTCAACCGCTTCACGTCCGATCCTGTGCGCCCGGTAGTGTTGCTTGGACTTATCCTTGCCTTCACCTGTGTCATCGTGGCATTGGGAGTGAAGAAGGGAATAGAGAAAGCCTCTAAGATAATGATGCCCATATTGTTCGTCTGCATCGCCATTCTTGTGGTTAGTTCGTTCAGTCTGCCGGGTGCGGAAAAGGGACTTAAGTTCTTCTTCTACCCCGATTTTTCCAAGGTGACCGGCGCTACGGCGTTGGCGGCAATGGGACAGACGTTCTTCTCCTTGTCCGTAGGCATCTGCTGTATGTGCACCTACGGTTGCTATTTCCGTAAGGATGTGAACCTCGTAAACGATTCTCTCACCGTGGCAAGCATCGACACTCTCGTGGCGTTGATGTCCGGTCTGATAATCTTCCCGGCCGTTTACAGTGTGCAGGGGCTGTCGCCTGATGCCGGACCTTCGCTTGTGTTTATCACCTTGCCCAATGTGTTCAGTCAGGTGTTTGCCGGCATTCCTGTGCTGTCCTATGCCTTCTCGCTTTTCTTCTATGTCCTTCTTGTGCTTGCAGCCCTCACTTCCACCATATCGATGTTGGAGATGTCGGTAGCCATATTCATACGTAAGTTCGGGATGAGCCGTCTCCTTGCCTGTGTCGTTGTGACGCTGCTGTGCTTTGTATTCGGTATAGCCTGTTCGCTGTCGTTCGGCGCTTGGCGTGACGTCACGGTGTTCGGCATGACCATATTCGAACTTTTCGACTATCTCGTTGCCAAGTTCCTCATGCCAATAGGTGCGATGCTGATATGCATATTCACCGGGTGGGTGGTGGACAAGAAGGTGCTGAAAGACGAGATTACCAACGGCGGGACAATCCGCCAACCCCTTTTCACTGTCTACAGACTACTGGTGAGATATGTCGCACCGGTGTGCATATTTCTCATATTCATAAATGAATTAGGATTGCTGTAATGGAACAGAACAGAGGAAACTTCGGAAGCCGTCTGGCAGGAGTGCTTGTTGCCGCCGGGTCGGCGGTGGGTCTTGGCAACGTGTGGCGTTTTCCCTATGAGTTGGGACGTGATGGCGGTGCCGCCTTTCTGCTTGTCTACATACTCTGCATACTGCTTTTCGGCCTGCCGCTTATGATAAGCGAGTTTGCCATAGGTCGCCATGCGCAGAGCAACACCGCCCGTGCTTTCGGCATGATGGGCGGTTCCCGTCACTGGAAATGGGTCGGCTTCCTCGGTGTACTCTCTGGAACTCTCATCCTTTGCTACTATGGAGTGGCGGCGGGTTGGACACTCGAATACCTCTTGAAGGCCGGTGTCAACGGTTTTGCAGGGCGCACTCCCGAGCAGTTCACCTCTGATTTCAACACCTTCGTGTCCGATCCTGTGCGCCCCGTGGTGTGCATGGTGGTGTTCATGCTGGTCAATTTGGGTGTCATCCTCGCAGGAGTCAAGGGTGGAATAGAGCGCGGTTCCAAGGTTCTGATGCCGCTCCTGTTCATCTGCATAGTGGTGTTGTCCGTGGCGAGCGTTCTGCTTCCGGGTTCGGAGAAGGGACTTGAGTTCATGTTCAAGCCCGATTTTTCCAAGGTGACCTCCTCCACGTTGCTTGCCGCAATGGGTCAGTCGTTCTTCTCGTTGTCGTTGAGTATGGGCTGCCTTGCCACCTATGCATCCTATTTCAGGAAAGAAGACAAACTTGTCAACAGCGCCACCAACGTGGCGGTAATCGATACTATGGTAGCCGTATTGTCGGGCATCATCATCTTCCCGGCGGCTTTTTCTGTCGGAATAGAACCTGATGCCGGACCTTCGCTCGTTTTCATCACCCTGCCCAATGTGTTCAGCCAGGTGTTCAGCGGACAGCCTCTGATAGGCTACATCTTCTCCCTGCTGTTTTATGTGCTGCTCGTTCTGGCAGCCCTCACTTCCGCTATGGGTTTGCTGGAGGTGCCGACGATATACCTGAAAGAGGAGTTTCATATCCGCCGCAGGTGGTCTGCCATAGGCTGCACCGTTTTCTGCATCATCGTGGGTGTGGCCTGTAGCCTCTCTATGGGAGTGTGGTCCGACTGCAAGGTGGGCGGACTTAACCTCTTCGACCTGTTCGATTTCGTCACCGCAAAGGTGATGTTGCCGATAGGAGGCTTCCTCACGGCACTCTATGTGGGCTGGTTCTGCGACAAGAAGATGCTCCGTGACGAGATTACCAACGGCGGCACTGTGGCGGTTAAGTTCTACCGTGTCTACCGCATACTTGTCCGTTACATCGCTCCGATAGCCATCCTGTTCATTTTCCTCGACCAGTTCGGCTTGCTGAAATAGGCGATGAAATCCGACTTCAGGGTAGTTGCGGCGTGCCTTGCAGTGGTGGTCTGCCTCGTGGCACTGTTCTTTCTGGTTGACAGAAAGGAGGTCACTGTTGCGGAGAATACACCGGCTGACACCGCAGACACGGTGAAGGTGCGCAGCGAAAGATATTTTTCCGATTACCAAAAGCCGACTCCACGCCTCGTCAACTTTGACCCCAACACGGCCGACAGCACCGTCCTGCTCGGTCTGGGACTGCCCTCCTGGACAGTGAGGGCTATCTACAAGTACCGCTCCAAAGGCGGTACATTCCAGTCGCCCGAGGATTTTGCACGCATGAACGGCATCACGTCGGGACTTTACAAGACCCTGCGCCCATATATAATAATAGGTGAAGACTATCGTCCTGCCGCCGAACTGGTCGGTCCGAGGACATTCCACAGGGAGGAAAACAGCCGCGACACAGTCGTCTATCCCGAAAAACTGACCGTCGGAGAGCGTCTTTCCGTCAACGATGCCGACACCAATGCGCTGAAGAAAGTGCCCGGCATAGGTTCCTATTATGCTGCCAAGGTGGTGGAACTGCGTGCCCGGTATGGCGGTTTTACCGACCTTTCGCAACTCCTCGACCTGAGCGGTTTTCCAGAGGAAGCACTGCAATACCTCACCATTCCCGACGGTGGCGTGAGTAAGATAAACGTCAATAAGGCATCATTCCAGCAACTTGCCAAGCATCCCTACATCGGTTACAAGCGTGCGAAGGGCATCACCGGTTACCGCAAACTGAAGGGCAGGATAGAGACACTCCATCAGTTGAGGCTGGCTGACGGCTTTGACGAAGCATCAATCAGACGGCTCGAACCATATATAGAGTATTAGTCTGTGAGCGTATTCATTTGCACGATTGTGGCGTTTGTTGTCAAAATTGTGTCAATGTGAGTTGCACTATTGCAGTAACTTTGCAACTGCTTCTTACCTCATGAACAAATAACTGGAAATGAAAGCAAACAATCTGTCCGAGAAAATCGGTTATGGCTTTGGCGACATGGCGTCGTCTATGTTTTGGAAAGTATTCTCCTATTACCTTCCGTTCTTCTACAGCAACATCTTCGGACTGTCGCTCACGGATGCCGGAGTGATACTTCTCGTGACCCGAATATGGGATGCTGTGAGCGACCCGATGATGGGTGTGATAGCCGACAGGACAAAAACGCGCTGGGGAAAATACCGTCCTTACCTGTTGTGGATGGCTCCTTTCTTTTCCGTTTGCGGCATTCTCGTCTTTGCCGCTCCCGACTTCAACTACGCTGGGAAACTTGTGTGGGCTTACACCACCTATCTTCTTATGATGACGGTCTACACCGCTATCAATGTGCCATACGGTGCCATGCTCGGCGTGATGACCGATGACAGTCGCGAGAAGACCGTCTTCTCCTCGTTCCGTATGTTCTTTGCCTATGGCGGCTCGTTCGTTGCGATGTTCTTCTGGGAACCTCTCACCAAAATGTTCGGTGGCTATCAGTCTCCTGAAGGATGGTTCTGGGCGATGTTTGTCATTGCTTCCTGTTGCCTTGCGCTGTTCCTGCTGTGCTTCTCGCTCACCCGTGAGCACATCCATACTGTGTCAAACGTGTCCGTGGGAAGCGATTTCAAGGCACTCTTTCATAACCGTCCGTGGTGGATACTCATCGTTGCAGCACTGTCGTTCAACCTCTTCTGCACGGTGCGTGGCGCCACTGTGGCGTATTATTTCAATGATATCATCGGCGACAGTGCCGTTCTCGTGTTCGGTGCTGTGATGTTGCCGTTCTATGCAGGACTGTTCCTGTCTGTCGGCGAGGTGTCCAATATGCTCGGTGTGGCTGCAACCGTACCGGTGGCAGGGCGTTTCGGCAAAAAGACATCGTTCATTCTTGTCAACGCACTTCTCGTTGTGCTCAGCGTGGCATTCTATTTTGTGCCGTCCACACCTGCCGGTTACTGGGTCATGCTCATAATGCAGGTGGTGACAAGCATCCTCACCGGCATCATGTCACCCCTTGTCTGGAGTATGTATGCCGATGTCAGCGACTATGCCGAGCACCGCTTCCACACCGCTTCCACGGGACTGATCTTTTCCAGTTCGTCCATGGCGCAGAAGTTCGGAAGTGCCATTGGCGGTTGGGCAACGCTGACCCTGCTCGGCAGTTTCGGCTATATCACAGATGCGTCGGCACTCTCCGCCGGAGCGGTACAGCCCGAGTCGGCTCTTGTCTGTCTGCGTTCGCTGATGAGTTTCGTGCCTGCGTTGGTGTCGCTCATAGCCATTGCGATAGTCCATTTCTATCCTCTCACCACGAAGCGCATGGCTCAGATAGCCGAGGAACTGCGTGCCGAGCGCAAGGGATAGTTTTTTTTCTGGTGTGGCAGTTGCAGATTGTATAAATAATACTTATATTTGCAACCGTAAATCACACGGTTATGGACGGCAGAGTGTTGCGTGAACTGCCGCCACTCATGGACAATGACTTCATGTATGTGGCTGATAGGCGTAAGCGAGAGTTCACTTACCCGATACACAAGCATGAGGTTTTTGAACTCAATTACGTTGAGAACGCTGCCGGAGTTGTGCGCATTGTGGGCGACAATTCCGAGACCATAACCGACCGTGAACTCGTTCTCATTACCAGTCCCGATCTTGAACATGTCTGGCTTCAGGGCGATTGCCACAGCGAAGACATCCGTGAGATAACCGTACAGTTCTATTTTGACTTCACAAGCAGTGACAGCCTGTTCCACCGCACGCCTTTTCTTCCGATAAAAAACCTGTTTGAAAAGGCGCGGAAAGGGGTGGCTTTCTCGCGCGAAACGATAGAAAAGGTCAGTCCGAGGCTATGCCGCCTGTCCTCCTTTTCCGACAAGTTCCATGCCGTCATCGAGTTTCTCACCGCCCTCTACGAACTCTCTCTCGCCGACGGAACGCGTGAACTGTCCACCACATCCTTTGCCAAGGTCAATGCCGACAGTGACAGTCGCCGTGTGCTGAAGGTGAAAGAATACATAGCGGAGCACTTCACCGAGGAACTGCGACTTGCCGATTTGGCTGACCTGGCAGGTATGTCGCCGAGTGCGTTCAGCCGTTTCTTCAAACTGCGTACGAGCAAGACGCTGAGCGAATACATGGTTGACATCCGCCTTGGAATGGCCGCCCGCCGTCTCATTGACACCACCGAGAGTGTCAGCGAGATATGTTACAGTTGCGGCTTCAACACGTTGAGCAATTTCAACCGGCTTTTCCGCAAGAACAAAGGGTGCAGTCCCACGGAGTTCAGGGAAAAGTATTTCAAGACGAAAGTCATCATCTGATACCTTAACAACACCGTTTCTACATTGCCTGAGTGCCGTTCCCGAGTTGTCGGAATGGGGCTTGGGTGGAGCGTAGAGTACCTTTCGGTGCTGCATGATGCCTGTTGCAGTATTTTCTTATTTGCAAAAAAGTGTCGTTTGTGGGCAAAATTGTGTCAACAGGTGCAATATAATCGCAATAACTTTGCAACCGTCTGATTAAGTAAGACAATAATTAAAAACTCAATCAATGAAAGCAAGGGAATTGTTGACTGTGGCGTTGATGCTGGCACTGACGTGCGTGTCGTGTGAAGGAGAGAACCGTGACCAGATGAAAGCGCTTATGGACAATGCAAAATAAGGACTTGTTGTGACAGACCGTAGATTTGTATTTGAGAGAATAGAACTTATGAAAGTGGAGTACAATAACTAAAAACAACAGCATGAAACGGAAATTATCATTAATGGCGTTGTTGCTGTCGGTGTGCATCACACTGAGTGCACAGACGGCAATCAAGGGCAAGGTGCTTGACGGAAGCATGGCAAACGAGCCGATGATAGGCGCGAGTGTGCAGGTTCCGGGCACGTCAGTGGGTTCTGTAACCGACATTGACGGCAACTTCTCATTCACCATGCCCGAGGGAAAGAACACGATTCAGGTGTCCATGATTGGATACAAGACACAGGTGATCAACGTGAAAGGCAAGGCTTACGTTGAGGTTACGCTCAAGGAAGACGCAGAACTCATGGACGAGGTCGTGGTCGTTGGCTACGGTACAATGAAGAAACGCGACCTCACGGGCTCCATGACGCAGATTAAAAACGATGAACTCATGAAGGGAGGAGCGGCTGATGTGGCTCACGGCTTGCAGGGAAAGATTGCCGGAGTGAACATCTCGCAGAATGACGGTTCGCCGGGTGCAGGCGTCAACATCACCGTGCGTGGCGCCAACTCGTTCACTACCTCGTCACAACCTCTGTATATCGTTGACGGCGTACCCTACGGTACTGACCCCAACGGAGTGCCTAAGAGCGGTGCAAACGACGGCAACAACCAGTCGACATCGCCGCTTTCGATGATCAATCCCAATGACATCGAAAAGATAGAGGTACTCAAGGACGCTTCCGCAACGGCCATCTACGGTTCCCGAGGTGCCAATGGCGTGGTCATCATCACCACCAAGCGCGGACAGAAAGGCGAGGGCAAACCGAAGGTGGAGTTCAATTCCAAGTGGAGCATCTCCAACATCGGCAAGCGTGTGAAGGTGCTTGACGCCTACACATACGCCCTTTACCAGAATGAGGCGGCGGCAAACAGCCGCTATTATGAGGGGTCTGTGACCAAAGACCCCTACTCGGGCACATGGGAATATCCCTATGTCGGCAGTGGTTATGTGTATGCTCAGGGCACTTACAACCCTTCTCCCGACGACTTCCTCACCCCCGGTCTGCGCACCGACGAGTATGGTAATGTGGATGAAGTGGCTGGCGCTGACTGGCAGGACGAGATATACCGCACTGGTTGGCAGCAGGATTACAGCCTCAGTGTGAGCGGTGGCAGCGACCAGGGATGGTACAGCTTCTCGGGCAACTACACCGATCAGGGCGGTATAATACGCAATACGGGCTTCAACCGCTATGGCGTTTCGCTCAACATAGGCCGCCATATCAACAAGTATGTGGAGATAGGCACGAGTTCGTTCTTTACCAATACGGTGACCAATTTCCAGCGTACCAACTCTGAAAATACTGGCATCATCCGTTCTGCACTGGTCTTTCCGTCTACCTACGGCGTGCATACTTCGACCGAGCAACTGGACGAACTCAACTGGCTTGCAGCCAATCCTTATAACTATGTGCACGGTGCAAAGGACGAACTGAAACAGATTTCGTGGTTCTCAAGTTCCTATCTTGAGGCGAAATTCACCTCCTGGCTCAAGTTCAGACAGAACCTCGGACTGGGCTACAACGACGGTCACCGCGGCACCTACTATGACCGCCACACCCAGGAAGGCAAGTCTCCCTACAACGGCAAGGGCGGTAAGGCGTCGAATATATGGAAGAATCTTACGGCAGAAAGCATCCTCACGTTCGACAAGACATGGGGCGTGCACGCTGTAAACGCCGTTGCAGGTATGACCTTTGAGAGGGGCATTGGCGAGACGGAGTCCATGACGGCGACCAATTTCCCAAGCGATTTGACCAAGGAAGCGGACATGTCGCTGGCTCTTGACCGCCCTGTCATTGCGAGCAGCAAGACAGAACAGTCGCTGGAATCGTTCCTCGCGCGCATCAACTATACACTCTGCGGCAAGTACATGTTTACCGGCAGCGTGCGAACCGACGGCAGTTCGTCGTTCGCAGCGAACCACAAGTGGGCAACATTCCTCTCTGGCGCATTCGCATGGCGTGCGAGTGACGAGACGTTTATAAAGAACCTTAATGTGTTCAGCAACCTGAAGTTCCGCCTGAGTTACGGTGAAACGGGCAACCAAGGTATCGGCGCATACCGCACACTGTCACTTCTCAATGCGGCAAACTACCCCTACAACGGCACATTGAGCAACGGCGTGTCGCTCATAGACTGGCGCGGACCGACCAATCCCGACCTGAAATGGGAGACAACGGCACAGTTTAATGCCGGCATAGACTTCGGTTTCTTCGACAACAGACTGCAGTTCACCGTAGACTACTACTACAAGAAGACACGCGACTTGTTGCAGAACGTGACAATTCCGGCAAGTTCCGGCTTCGGACAGATGATGATCAACAGCGGCAATGTCACCAACGAAGGTGTGGAGTTCACTCTCAATTACGCCGTACTTGCCAAGACTCCGCTCAAGTGGGACATCTCTGCCAACCTCTCCATGAACCGCAACCGCATCGGAGGACTTGACGGCGACCAGTACGCCACATCCCTGTGGAGCCGTGCAGACCAGATGTTCCTGCAACGCAACGGCTGTCCTATCGGTACTGTCTACGGTTATGTGGAGGACGGATTCTTCGACAATATCGCCGAGGTGCGTGCTTTCAAGGAGTATGCCAATCTCAGTGATGCCGAGGCATTGAAGCATGTCGGCGAGATAAAGTACCGTGACCTCAATGGCGACGGATACATCACGGAAAAGGACCGCACCATTATCGGCGACACCAATCCCGACTTTACCTATGGATTTACATCGAACCTGTCGTGGAAGAACTTCTCTCTGAGTTTCATGCTTCAGGGCAGTCAGGGCAACGACATCTTCAACTACAACCTCACGGACATACAGATGTCCAACATAGGCAACATTACAGTAGATGCCTATAATTCGCGCTGGACTGCCGAGACAGCCGAAACGGCAAAGTGGCCCAAGGCTACTGCCGGCTACACAAGGACGTGGCTGATGAGCGACCGCTTCATAGAGAACGGCAGTTACCTCAAGATGAAGTACATCACACTCGGCTATGATTTCATCAAACCGTTCAAGTTCATCGAAAAGATAGGTCTTTCGCTTACTGCGAACAACCTCTTCACCATAACCAGTTACAGTTGGTTTGACCCTGATGTCAATGCCGGCGGAAGCAATGCCGCTTGCCCTGGCGTCGACAGTTATTCCTATCCGAGTTCGCGAAGTTTCGCTTTGGGACTGAATGTAGTATTTTAATAAAGTAAAGGACAATGAAAAAGAATATATTATCCGTTCTCGTTCTCTTTGCTACAGCGACCGTTTCGCTGACCGGTTGCAGCAGTTGGATAGAGGAAAATCCCGACGGACAGATTACCGAAGACAAGGTGGGTGACAGCGTGGACGCTGCCGGCTCATGGGTGACAGGCGTGTACAGCAAGTGGATTTACGACATGTTCTGCTGGGGATATTTCCCCCGCGTGCTGGAGATTGATGCCGATTACATCTCAGGGCCTGACTGGATGTTCAACAAGTTCGGTACCGGCAACTTCCAAGGGGAGAGTGATGTGACCGATGCTCTGTGGAAAGGATGCTACGGACTCATAAAACGCGCCAACCTTGCAGAGAACCGCATCGCCGAGATGAAGAGCCTTACAGAAGCCCAAAAGAACAATTTCATCGGTGAAGTGCGCTTCCAGAAGGCTCTGTGCTACTTCCTCCTCGTGCGTGCCTACGGCGAGATACCCATTCAGGCCAATGACTCCAAGTATGAGAATATCAGCCAACCGCGCCAGCCGATAGCCAAAGTCTATGAGTACATCACGTCTACTCTCGAGAGTGCAGCCTCGATGATGTACAAGAATACCGATGCTGCCTGGCAGGCAGGTCATGCCTCTGCCGGTTCTGCAGCGGGACTTCTCGCCAAGGTGTATGCCACAGAGGCTTCGGCAGCGATGCCTGCCGGTACGGAGATAACCATCCGCTCGGGCAAGGCTTACAATGGTTCGGGCGACTCTAAGACCTATGCTCCATTGCGCAGCATTCTTCTCCAGAAACAGGCGGTCGACGGTTACGGTGACCTGGATGCCCGGTCTCTCTACACCAAAGCGGCTCAGTGGGCCAAGGCAGTGATTGAAGGAGACTATGGAGACTACGGACTCCTTGACTATGACAACCTGTGGAAGCGTGCCAACGCCACGGCGAGCGAGTTCATGTTCTCTGTGGGCAGTGTGAGCGGAGATGCCACTTACAAGAATGCCATACACACCCAGTATGCAGGATACAAGACTGCCGCTGGCTCTGACTTCATCCAGGAGGGCGGCTGGATAGGCTGTACGCGCCACTGGTACGACCTCTTCGACCATGACGACCTGCGCATCGTGAAGGGAGTGAAACACCGTTGGCGTGCCTACACACAGGAACAGTCCAACTCTGGGTTCTACTATCCCAAGGATGAAGAGTACACCATAAAGGCTACAGGCTATAATCTCAACGGTGACAAGGTGGGCAATCCCACCGGCGTATATGCCGACGGAGTAAGTTATTACTACTCCATGGATTCGCAATGCCTGGCGTTTACCACCAAGTATGACGATGTGACCAATGACGCAATCAAGGATGCTGACTGCAACTGGCCGTTCCTTCGCTATGCCGATGTGCTGCTTGTGTATGCCGAAGCGGAGAATGAACTCGGTCATGCTGACGTTGCAGTGAAGTATCTCAATGAGGTTCGGGACAGGAGCAACGCCACAGAGGCGACACTTGAGGGCAACGGCGCTCTCGACACAACGGAGAAACTGCGCTCCGCAATCCTTGAGGAGCGTGCCAAGGAGTTTGCCTGCGAGGGCGACCGTCGTTGGGACTTGATACGCTGGGGCATATATCTTGATGCCATGAACGCCTTGGAAGGTAGCGACGACTCGGGTGTCAGCAAGGTCAGACAGCAGCGTTGCCTGCTCTATCCTCTGCCGGCATCGGAGATAAACACCAACAAGTATATTGACAAGAACAATCCTGGGTGGAACTAAAAACAACTCTTACTATGAACAGAAATATATTTTCCATAAGGCCGTTTGCGGCATTCTGCACCGCAGCAGTGCTCACATTGGCGTTCGCATCGTGTGATAACATCGTGGAATACAATGACGGTTACACGCCGTCAGACAAGTTGGCAAACACCGGAGCGCCTGAGATAAAGGCTGTGTACAACATAGGTGACACCGCTCTCACTACGCCTGTCACCCAGGCGGAGATAGGAACGATGGTGCGCATAGAGGGCAAGAACCTCAATAATGTGCAGTCCGTGAAATTCAATACCGTGGAGGTTGACCTCAAGGAGGCATACACCGCCTCCACCTACGCCAATGTGCGTGTGCCCGAGACACTCTCTTTCGAGACTGTCAACAAGATAGAATATGTCACCGACAAGGGTACTGCACTCTATGATTTCGTCGTGCCGTTCCCCACACTCACGGTCAGCGGCTTGGAGAACGAGTTTGCCGATGCAGGTGACTATGTCACTGTCAGTGGAGCAAACTTCGATGTCTATGGTTTCGGCTCTCAGTCCAAGGTGCTGGTAAACGGTGTCGAGGCTACTGTTGGCGATGTCACCAAGTCGTCAATGAAGGTGCTCGTGCCGCAGAATACGCCCGATAACTCTGCGGTGACTCTGTGTTGGCAGTCGAGCGACGGTGTGCAGAATACGGCAGAACTCCCTTTCCGGCCGACATCCAATCTGCTCTACGGCGACTTCGACGGAGTGTCCATGAGTGTCAGCGGTGACGTGTCAGTTGTCGTGGAGGGCGATGATGCCACGTCCACAGCCTCCTCTTCGCTCGGCCACAAGCACCTGCACTTCACGGGGGACTTCAGCGCTTGGGCGTGGAATACTGTTGACCTGAGTTACAATATGATTGACGTTGGTGACGTTATTAGTGTGGATGACTATGTGCTGAAGTTTGAAGTCCTCAACACAAAAGACCACCCTCTCACAGAGGCAACGGGCCTTAAGTTCTGCTTCAACTGGGGAAGCGACTGGGCATGGAGTCCTGCCGACGGTGCCGGAATAAACACTTTCGGCAACTGGCAGACCGTCACCTTGCCGCTGGCAGGCATGGCTACCAACGGAATAGGTGACGCCAACGCATGGCAGACACTGCGTCTGATACTCCAGCCATCGGCTGCCTACAACGCAGACTTCTGCATCGGCAACATCCGTATAGTGAAGAAATAACGCAAACAACAGGATTTGTATGAACAGATACATCGCATCGGCACTGCTTGCACTGTGCTTTGCTCCGGCACACGCATGGCAGGGGAAGATAGAAGTGAGCACCCCCAACACCACAATGCTGCTTTCCGCCAACGAGGGAGAGGACTTGCGCATGGCATATTACGGATCCAAGGTTTCCAATCCGTGGCAAGTGAGTGAGGCTGGCGACAGTTTCAATTTCTCGGCACTGCCGGCTTTCGGCACTGTGGACATGATTCATGTCCCGGCTCTGCAGGTGGAACACGCCAACGGAGACATCAATCTGGAACTCACGGTCGATGCCGTGGAGACGCACGACGTGTCCGATGCCCGCGTCACGGTGGTGACAATGAAGGACAAGTTGCATCCTGTCACGGTGCGTCTGTGCTACAAAGCCTACACGACAGTGGACATCATAGAGACCTGGACGGAGATTTCCCACAAGGAAAAGCGTGCCGTCACGTTGAAGAGATTCGACAGCGGACAGTTGACACTGCGCCGTGGTGACGTGTGGCTCACGCACTTGCACGGCACTTGGGCGGCGGAGGCAGTGCCCACGGAGGAACCTCTCACGCCGGGAATGAAGGTGATACGCAATACCGACGGTGCCCGCAACGCCCACTGTGATGCCCCCGAGATAATGCTGTCGCTTGACGGCAAGCCGCAGGAGAGGAGCGGCCGCACCATAGGAGCGGTGCTTTGCTGGAGCGGAAACTACGAGATACGCATCAATACTGCCGACTCCAGGACGCATCATGTGTATGCCGGCATTGATCCGCAGTCCTCGGAATATGTGCTTGAACCCGGCGAAACGTTCGCCACACCGCACCTTGCACTGACCTATTCAGACAAAGGCATGGGCGGAGTGAGCCGCAACTACCATTACTGGGCACGCCATGAGGGAATGCTCCACAACGGCAATGCCGTGCGCGACATCCTCCTCAATTCATGGGAAGGCATCTATTTCGACATCACGGAAGAGAAGATTGTCGCCATGATGGACGACATCAAGTCTATGGGAGGAGAACTTTTCGTCATGGACGATGGTTGGTTCGGTGACAAATATCCGCGCAACAACGACTCCACATCGCTTGGCGACTGGGTCGTAGACACCGACAAACTGCCCGGAGGACTGGCTTCTCTCTGCAAGGCGGCACACGAACGTGGCATCAAGTTCGGCATCTGGCTCGAGCCGGAGGCTGCCAATACCAAGAGCGAACTCTACGAAAGGCATCCCGACTGGATGCTGCAGACGCAGGGACGTGAACTGAAACTCGGGCGCGGTGGCACTCAGTTGGTGCTCGACATGACAAATCCTAAGGTGCAGGATTTCGTGTTCAACACTGTCGATGAACTGCTGACAAAGTACCCGGAGATAGCCTACATCAAGTGGGATGCCAATGCGTCGATACAGAACTGCGGTTCCAAGTACCTCGCAATGGGCAAGCAGCAGAACCTCTACATCGACTATCACCGTGGACTTGTAAAGGTCATGGAGCGCATACGCGCCAAATATCCCGACATCGTGATACAGGACTGCGCCAGTGGAGGAGGGCGCGCGAACTACGGATTGCTCCCTTACTTCGACGAGTTCTGGACAAGTGACAATAACGATGCCCTGCAAAGGGTGTACATACAGTGGGGAACGAGCCTCTTCTTTCCGTCCAATGCCATGGCGCAGCACATTGCCGGCTCTCCCTATCATATGACAGGGCGTGTCGTCCCGATAAAGTTCCGCTGCGATGTGGCCATGAGCGGCCGCCTCGGCATGGAACTCCAGCCGCGCAACATGACCGACGAGGAGCGTTCACAGTGCACCACTGCCATTGCCGACTACAAGTCCCTGCGCAGCACCGTGCAACTCGGCAATCTCTACAGACTGGTGTCTCCCTATGCAAGACAGGGTCTTGCGTCCCTTATGTATGTCGATGACGCACGGCAGAAGGCGGTGCTCTTCGCCTATAAGACGGAGAACTTCGTCAACCAGCCGATGTCCCGTCTGCGACTCGACGGACTGGATGTCTCGGCGACGTATGTCCTCCATGAGCGCAATGTGAAGGTCAACGACAAGCCGTCGGCACTCGACGGCAAGGTGTTTACAGGTGATTTCCTCATGGAAGTGGGTATAGAGATGCCTCTCGACGGTGACTATGCCAGCCGTATTTTTGAGATTGTAAAACAGTAAGAGTATGAGTACATATATAAATAAGGTGGCGGCGACTGTGCTGGCTCTTGCCTTGGCGATACCGTCGGTGGCGGTTTCTCGCCGTCCGGCAAAACGTCTCATCTGCCGCTTGGAGGCATTGCAGAAGCAGGGAGTGATGATTGGTCATCAGGACGACCCTGTATACGGCTGCTCTTGGAAGTGGGACGAAGGTCGCTCTGACGTGAAAGAGGTGTGTGGAGACTATCCTGCCGTGATGGGATTCGACCTCGGCGATCTGGAGTTGGGACATGACTGCAATCTCGACGGAGTGCCTTTCGAACGCATGCACCGTGAGATTGTAGCCCAGCACGACCGTGGCGGCATTGTCACTGTCAGTTGGCATCCCAACAATCCGGTGACTGGCAACAACGCATGGGACCCTTCCGGCGATGCTGTAACGCAGGTTCTGCCCGGCGGAAAACTGCACTCCAAGTTCAATGGTTGGCTTGACAGGGTGTCGCAGTTCATCTCTTCACTCCGCACGGCTGACGGCAAACAGATTCCCGTGATATTCCGTCCGTGGCACGAGATGAGCGGTGCGTGGTTCTGGTGGGGCGACACTCGCTGCACCGCAGAACAGTACAAGAGCCTCTACCGCTACACATACAAGTACTTGACACGCCGCGGATGCCGCAACATAGTGTGGGCTTACTCGCCCAATCTTGCCGATGACACCGAGACCGTGCAGCACTACGAGAAGTTCTATCCCGGTGACGACGTGGTGGACTTGCTCGGCATAGACATCTATCAGCGCAACCCCGACAATGCTCAGTACCGGCAGTGGCTGCGCTCGGAACTGGATGTCATAAAGCAGGTGGGTGCAAAACGCCGCAAACTGATTGCCCTCACAGAGACCGGCTACAACGATGTGCCCGACCCGACATGGTTCACTCAAGTGCTCCTGCCTGTGCTCCGCGAATATCCGCTGTGCTATGTCCTGCTGTGGCGCAATGCCTGGGACAAGCCGGAGGAGAACTACATGGCGGCTCCGGGCAAGGTTTCAGAGGAGGATTTCCGCCGCTTCCATGCTGACGAAAGAACTCTGTTTGTGAAGGACATAGCCGGAACGGCTAAATAGATGGCAACCGAAAATTGTAGGAAACAACAACACAATATACATGAATAACTTTAAGACAAGAGAAAAAGAACTCCGTAGCGCACACGAGGCGTTGCTTTCCAAGAAGAACAAACCAGTAGAGTCATCCAACGGCATCTATGAGCGTTATGAGAACCCGATACTCACTGCCGCACACGTTCCGCTTGAGTGGCGTTACGACTTCAATGAACAGACGAACCCATACCTCATGGAACGCATCATGATGAACGCCACTCTCAACTCGGGGGCAATCTACAAGGACGGCAAATTCCTGCTTGTCGTGCGTGTGGAGGGTGCTGACCGCAAGTCGTTCTTTGCCGTTGCGGAGAGCGACAACGGTGTCGACAACTTCCGTTTCTGGGATGAGCCGGTGACAATGCCTGAGGATGAGGTGCCTGCAACTAATGTTTACGATATGCGGTTGACCCTCCATGAGGACGGTTGGATATACGGCGTGTTCTGCGCGGAGCGTCATGACGACAGCCAGCCGGGCGACCTCTCTGCGGCAACAGCCACTGCCGGCATAGCAAGGACAAAGGACCTTAAGACCTGGCAGCGTCTGCCCGACCTGAAGACACGCAGCCAACAGCGCAATGTAGTGCTGCATCCAGAGTTCGTCAACGGCAAGTACGCTTTCTACACTCGCCCCCAGGACGGTTTCATCGACACCGGTTCGGGCGGCGGCATCGGTTGGGCGTTGGTCGACGACATCACCAATGCCGAGGTGAAAGAGGAGAAGATAATCAACCAACGCCACTATCACACCATCACTGAAGTGAAGAACGGCGAGGGTCCTGCCCCCATAAAGACCGGCCGGGGCTGGCTGCATCTTGCGCATGGAGTGCGCAATACGGCGTGCGGGCTGCGCTATGTGCTCTACCTCTATATGACCTCTCTGGAAGACCCCTCTGAGGTTATAGCCACCCCGGGCGGCTATTTCCTCGCGCCGCAGGACGGCGAATACATCGGCGATGTGATGAATGTGGTCTTCTCCAACGGTTGGATTGCCACCCCTGACGGCACTGTCTACATCTACTATGCCTCGTCCGACACCCGTATGCACGTCGCTACGAGCACCATAGACCGCCTCGTGGACTACTGCATGAACACTCCTGAGGACGGCTACCGCTCGGAAACGTCGGTCGGGAACATAATGAAGTTGATAGCAAAGAACCGCAACAATGGATAGCAAGGAGTTCGCATCCGACGCCCAAAGGATGCTCGAGACGAACATACTGCCTTTCTGGAGCACCGTGATGGTCGACAACCGCCGTGGCGGATTCTACGGCAGACAGGACGGAAACGGCACTGTCATCGAGGATGCCCCGCGCGGAGCCATCCTCAATGCCCGCATCCTGTGGTCGTTTTCGGCTGCCTACAGGGTGCTGCACCGCAGGGAATACCTCGACGTTGCCACCCGGGCGCGCGACTATATGCTCCGCCATTTCATCGACAGGGAGTACGGTGGCGTGTTCTGGTCGGTCGATGCCAACGGCAATCCCCTCGACACCAAGAAGCAGACCTATGCCATAGGCTTTGCCATATACGGCTTTTCGGAGTATGCGCGCGCCACTGGCGACGGGCAGTCTCTGCGCACTGCCGTGGAGTTATACCGTCAGATAGAGGCTCATGCCTATGACCCTGTCAACGGCGGATACCATGAAGCCCTGACACGGGAGTGGCAACCGATTGGCGATATGCGACTTAGCGACAAGGACGAGAACTGCGACAAGACGATGAACACGCACCTGCACGTCATCGAACCCTACACAAATCTCTACCGTGTGTGGCGTGACGAGGGACTGCGCCGGCAGATTCTCGGTCTTGTGGACGTGTTTGCCGACAAGTTGCTCAACCCTTCCACCGGGCATCTTGACCTGTTCTTCAACACCCGGTGGCAGGGACGGCGTGACCTGGAGAGTTTCGGACACGACATCGAAGCGTCGTGGCTGCTCGACGAGACCGCCGCTGTTCTCGGCGATGAAGTGCTGACACGCCGCCTTGCACCGATAGTAAAGCGCATAGCCGATGCCTCGGAAGAGGGGCTCAATGCCGACGGGTCGTTGACAGGAGAGCGTTGGAAGGTTGACGGACACACCACCACGGAGCGTGACTGGTGGGTGCAGTGCGAATGTGTCATCGGCGAGATGAACATGGCAATGCGCACCACCGGCGGGGAGAGCCGTGCCTACATGAAGCGCGCTCTCGACTGCTATGACTACATAAAGCGCAGTCTTGTCGACTGGGACAACGGCGAGTGGTACTGGAGTGTGTCGCCGGAAGGCACTCCAAACAGGCGTGATGATCATGCCGGATTCTGGAAATGCCCCTATCACAACACCCGTATGTGTCTCGAAATCATTGAAAGGCAGAATAGTGTCACTACCTGCAAAGATTGTGGTTGAGGCGTTTTTGCGTATTGGTTAACTTTGCAACAGTAAACCGATAACGTCAAGAAACAGGTTGTATGGTTAGATAGAGTTTTTGGGTTAATTCTTGATTACAGTGCGAAGTTGGCTTGCTTGGTAGAGTAGGCCAACTTTTTTATGTCAAAAAAATGCCGGATAACCAGCAAAAAATGCCGTTAGGGGGGGGAAAGCCTGCGCTTTTTTGTTTAACTTTGCGCCGTTATAACGAAAAAGAAGGAGTGAAACTCAGATGAATACGACATTTACATCCATTGTCAAGTCAGCGGTGTTTGCCGCGCTGTTGGCCGTTCCCGTCATTGTTGAGGCTGATGACGAAGCCTGGGTGGAGTACAGTGACAGCACACTGACGTTCTATTACAACGACAGGAAAGCCGACTCTGCGGCGACAACCTACAGTATGCAAACCAAAGTGAACGACGAACCAGGTTGGCAGGAGCAGGCAGAGAATGTCACAAAGGTCGTGTTTGACAGCAGTTTCGCCCAAGCCCGTCCGACCACTTGCTATAACTGGTTTTGTGGAATGGCAAAACTTGCGGAGATAGTAGACCTGAAATACCTCAATACATCCGAGGTCATATCTATGGTCGGTATGTTTGAGGAGTGTGGCATGACCTCTCTTGACCTGCGCAGTTTCGACACCGGGAATGTGCAAGCGATGACCGGGATGTTCTATAACTGTAAAAATCTGACGACACTGGACCTTTCCGGACTCAGCGCATCGAAGGTGGTGGACATGGAAAGTATGTTTGAGGGATGCGTGAAGTTGCAGTCTCTTGACTTGAGCAGTTTCTATACCGACAGCCTTAATTGTACATACTCTATGTTTGATAGTTGTATGGCTCTTGAAAGTCTTGACATTTCCCATTTCAATACATCAAAACTTAAAGATTTGGGTTGTATGTTCAGTTATTGCAGCAGTCTGACTTCGCTTGATGTTTCGAGTTTCGATACGTCAAAAGTCATCCGCATGATGTCGACGTTTTTAGGCTGTAGCAGTCTGAAATCGCTTGATTTGACATCCTTTACGTCGGAAGAACTCCATCAAATAGACAATATGTTCTACAATTGCACCAGTCTTGAGCATATTTATGTCAATGGCAATTTCAAGACGGATAACTGCTACAAACATGACGTATTCGGAGGATGTGAGTCTCTCCCGGGCTTCGACAGTGGCAGCACAGGTGTGGAAAAAGCCAACTACAACGGCGGTTACTTCACGCGCCGTTACAATGTCACGGTCGGCGATGATACCTATCATGCCGACGGAGTGCCCGCTGTGCTGGATGAATATGTCATCTTTGATACGGAAGACGAGTTCTCCGCTGACGGCGATTTCTGCTTTTCTTCAGAACGGAGGGCAAGCTATAGCCGCCCGGTGGCAAGCCATTGGACTACGCTGTGTCTGCCCTTTGACTTCGACACCGAGGAGAATACGGAGTACGGAACGTTCTATGAGATTGCTTCAGTCGACGAGACGAAGATAACGGTAAAGCAGATTGAGGGTACCGTGAAGGGCGGAACGCCGGTGCTCTTCTACACCGACAAGGAAGATTTTCGTGTATACAGCACCTATGGGGCGAATGTCGTTGCCAAGCCGCTCGACACTACCTGTCTCAAGTCTACGTTCCAGAAAAAGGCTGTCAAGGACGATGCCGCCAACTATGTGTTCTCCAGAGACAAATTCTGGAATGTGGCTTCGCTCCTCGAAAAGACAGACGCCAAGTCCGTCATGATGGCTCCCTACAGGGCTTATGTGGTTGTCTCGGGCAGCGAGTCAAAGGCTGCCAGCCTCGATATCACTGCGGAAGAAACGACAGACATCAGCAGTCTTGACGCACAGGACGGCATGGACCTTCTCGACGGAGGCGAACTCTACGACCTTCAGGGACGTCGCCTCTCGGCACCCGCCAAGGGACTGTTGGTTGTGAAGAAGGGTGACAGGTCGCAAAAGATACTTTTCCAATAGACATAACGCAGCGTCTGCAGCGCAAAAACGTTATTTTCAAAAAACGATATGGCATAATTTGCTCGTTTCGTCCTTTTGTTGTAACTTTGCAAACGCTTTCGGGGTGTAGCGCAGTTGGTAGCGCACTACGTTCGGGACGTAGGGGTCGGGCGTTCGAGTCGCCTCACCCCGACTGATAAGCAAAAACAGGGTGTGCCGCAAGTTACTTGCCCGGCACACCTTTTTCCTTTCTATTTCCCTTTCCTTTCACTCCAGATGACAACCCTATCGGGCGGTGCGTCCTCGCTCTGCCAGCGTGGCAAGACGCATGAAACCACCGTTTTCTCAACTCTAAACCGCCGCTTTTGCAGCGGTACATCAGCCGAAGTACGTTCGTACCACACATGGAGTACGACCGTACATCACATGATGTACAAGCGTCCCTCAACTGATGTGCCGCCAC
>CAVFZF010000005.1:0-122838 GCA_963627025.1 Bifidobacteriaceae bacterium
GAGCCAAGGCTGCAACTCTCAGCATCACCACCGACGACGAGACCACGGCGATAGAAGAACTCAACAAGATAGAGGACAGCAGCAATGCTGAATACTATGATGCTGAGGGCCGTCGCCACGAAGGACTACAGAAAGGACTTAACATTATAAAGAACGGTAACCGGAGTATGAAGGTTATAGTCCAGTAACAGAACGCATGAAAAGTCCGGTAGCCTCGCCCGTCAAGGCAAAACAACGGTAGCGGTTACCGGGCTTACCAATAAAAACCAGGGCAGAGTTGCGAAGCGACAATGCCCTGGTTTTGTGTTGTGGGTGCAGCAAACACGCTGCACCTTTTTACGTCGTGGTTTCCTGCTTTTACTTGTTCTTCAGCAGCAACTCCTGTGTGTCCTTTGCAATGACGAGTTCCTCGTCAGTAGGAACGACACAGACTGTCACCTTTGAGTCAGGAGCAGAGATGATGGCTTCCTTGCCCTTCACGTTGTTTGCCTCTGCATCCATCTTCACGCCGAGGAACTCCAGACCCTCGCAAGTGTCCATTCTAAGACCTATCTGGTTCTCTCCCACGCCGGCAGTCCACACTATTATGTCAACGCCACCCATGGCAGCGGCATACGCACCGATGTATTTCTTGATGCGGTAAGCGTACATGTCAAGAGCCAGACGTGCACGTTCGTGACCCTCGGCAGCGGCTTTCTCCACATCGCGCATATCCGATCCGATGCCCGAGATGCCCAGTACTCCGCTCTCCTTGTTGAGGAAATCCGCCATCTCCTGCGGCTTCTTGCCCAGTTTGTCCATGAGGTAGGTGACAGCAGAGGGGTCTATATCGCCTGAGCGACTGCCCATCATTACGCCTGCAAGCGGTGTCAGTCCCATGGAGGTGTCCACACACTTGCCGTACTGCACTGCGCTCACTGACGCTCCGTTGCCTATGTGGCAGGTGATGATGCGCTGCTTGGTGATGTCCACACCGAGCATCTCGCACACACGCTGTGATACATAGCGGTGGGAAGTGCCGTGGAATCCGTAGCGGCGGACGTGGTATTTCTCATAGAGGTTGTAGGGAATGGCATAGAGATAAGCCTTTGCCGGCATGGTGGAATGGAACGCATTGTCAAACACGCACACCTGTGGCGTGCCTGGCATGTTCTTGTCCACAGCCTTCAGACCCTTCAGGTGACCGGCATTGTGCACCGGTGCGAGGTCACAGAGTTCCTCTATTCCGTCCTCTACGCTCTGGTCTACGATGACGCTTTCGCAGTATTTGTCGCCACCCTGCACCACTCTGTGCCCCACAGCATCAATCTCGTCGAGAGACTTGATGGCACCGAGTTCGGGGTCGGTGAGCAGGCTCAGCACGAAGTTCACGCCCTCGTTGTGCTCCGGCATGTCGTGCATGATTTTCTTCTTCTCGCCGTTTGGCAGAGTCACCTTTACGAAACTCTCGTCCAGACCGATTCTCTCTGCACCGCCGGCAGCCATTACAGAGTGGTCGTCCATGTTGTAGAGTTTGTACTTTATCGAACTGCTACCGCAGTTTAATACCAATATCTTCATATCGTTTGCTGTTTTTTCGTTTGACGTAAGAATCCTTTTCCCGTTATTCGCCCTTGGCATCCATGGCCTGGCAGGCTGTTATCGCCACCATGTAGTAGATGTCGTCCACGGAGCAACCGCGTGACAGGTCGTTGACAGGACGTGCTATGCCCTGGAGGATAGGGCCGATAGCCGTTGCGCCACCGAGTCTCTGCACGAGTTTGTAGCCGATGTTGCCCACCTCGAGGTTGGGCACTACCAGCACGTTGGCCTTGCCGGCCACGTCGCTGCCCGGTGCTTTCTTTGCCGCAGTGGCAGGGTCAAGGGCTGCGTCAGCCTGCAGTTCTCCGTCCACCTTCAGGTCAGGATAGCGCTCTTTGGCAATCTTCGTTGCCTCCACCACCTTGTCGATGATGTAGACACTCTTGCCTGTCGCCTTGTCAATGGCGTCCTTTGCCGAACCCTTTGTAGAGAAACTGAGCATCGCAACGTGCGGATCCTTGAAGCCAGCCACGCTCTTTGCCGTCTGGCAAGTGGTGTAGGCTATCTGTGCCAACTGGTCTGCCGTGGGGTTGGGGGTTACTGCCACGTCGCCCATAACCACGATGCCGTTCTCTCCGTACTGCTGTTCGTGTGTGAGGACGAGCATCGCTCCGCTCACGCAAGTCACGCCCGGAGCGCACTTGATAATCTGCAGCGCAGGGCGCAGGGTGTCGCCAGTGGTGGAGAGAGCGCCCGAAATCTGTCCGTCAGCACCCTCTGTCTTGATGATCATGCAACCCAGATAGAGCGGATTTTTCACGAGTTCGCGAGCCTGTTCCACCGTCATGCCTTTGCTTTTGCGCAGTTCGGCGAGCAGCAGAGCGTACTCTTCGCTCTTCGGATTGTCGAGAGGGTCGACGACAGTAGCCTCGTCTATGTGTGTGAGACCCCACTTTGCTGCCAGTTCCGCTATCTCCTTAGGGTTTCCGATAAGGATGAGATTGGCCAGTTTGTCGGCAAGAACCTTGTCGGCGGCACGGAGTGTACGCTCCTCGGTAGCCTCGGGGAGCACGATGCGTTGCCTGTTTCCCTGGGCACGCATACAAATCTGTTTCAGTAAATCCATTGTTATTTTAGTTCTCTGTCAAAATGCTTTCCAGTTCTTCGGCGGACAGTCTCACGCGGAACTTTCCGTCCTTTGCCGCCGTGATGCGGCCTGTCTCTTCCGACACGACAATGGCAAGTGCGTCGCTGCTCTGCGATATTCCCATTGCCGCACGGTGTCTCAGGCCGAACTCGCGCGGTATGTCCATGTCGTGTGCCACGGGCAGTATGCATCCCGCAGCCTTCATCCTCTTCTTCGAGATGACGAGTGCTCCGTCGTGCAGGGGCGAGTTCTTGAAAAAGATATTTTCTATCAGACGCTGGTCAATGCGTGCGTCTATGATGTCACCGGTGGCAACCACGTCGTCGATACTTATGCTTTTCTCCACCACGATGAGCGCTCCCGTCTTCTGTCTCGCCATGTTTATGCACGCCATGACGATAGGCATTATCGACTCCTTGCTCATCGCTTCCTGCTTCTCGCCGATACCCAGCATGCGCGAAAGCCGCCTTACGCGGTGGTGAGAGCCGAGACTGTAGAGGAATTTGCGCACGTCTTCCTGGAACAGGACGATAAGTCCTATCACGCCGACGTTTATCAACTGGCTCATGATACTGCCCAGCAGGCGCATCTCGAGCATCTGGCTGACAACGAGCCATATCAGTACGAAGAGCACTATGCCTGTGAAGACATAGAGCGAACGCGACGCTTTCATCACCCTGTAGGCATAATAGAGCATCAGTGCGACGAGCAATATGTCGACAGCGTCTTTTATTCCGAAATGCAGGAACATGCTTTTATTGTCTTGATTGTTTCCTTTGCCTGTTTCACATCGTGCACCCTCAGTATGTCAGCACCCTGCTGCAGGGCGACGGCGTTCACCACCGTGGTGCCTCCGAGAGCCTCTTCGGGAGTGCAGCCGAGCAGTTGCCACACCATGCGCTTGCGGCTCATGCCGGCGAGAAGCGGATAGTGCGAGCGGCGCAACGACCGCTGGCGGCGCAGCACACCGTAGTTCTGCGTCACGTCCTTGCCGAAACCGTAGCCCGGGTCGAGTATTATGTCATCGCAACCCAAGCGGTTGAGCGTGGCGATATTCCTGTCGAACATAGCCCCGACGGTCTCTGCCGTGGGGTCAGAGGACATGAGCAGATAAGTCGCCTGCAGCCTTGCGGCGAGGCGGAACATCTCTTCCGTACCGCCCGACACGTCGTTGATGATGTCTGCACCGAACTCCTCGACGCTCATCCGTGCCACTTCCGGGCGGAAGGTGTCTATCGACAGTATGGCGTCAGGATGGTTGCGGCGCACCGTGACGAGCGCGTTTCTCATGCGCCTCATCTCTTCTTCCACCGTGACAGGCTCCGAACCGGGACGCGTGGAGCACGCTCCGATGTCGATAATCGTGCCCCCTTCGGCTATGATTTCGTCGGCACGCTGCGCTATGTCAGCCTCCGTCTGTTTCCTGCTGTCGGCAAAGAACGAGTCGGGAGTGGCGTTCAGTATGCCCATGACCTCGGGCTCGGGAAAACAGTGGCGTTTTCCGCGGAGAGTGATGTATGGTATTTCGGTCTCTGACATCATATGCAAAATTACTTATAATATCTGGAATTGCAATCTTCAGTGAGCAATATTGACCTAAATAAATGAAAAAACGTGTGCCCCATACGACCTCTTCCGTCGTGAGTGTCAGGTGTGCGGGTCGTGTCAGGGCGGTGCTTTGGCGGTGTCAGAGTGCCGTTTTTGCGGTCTGCGGACGGTTTTCTTGCAGCGGTACATCAGTCGATGTACGACCGTACTTCAACCGTGGTACGACCGTACTCCATGTGTCGTACAAGCGTACTTCATGTGATGTGCCGCCTCCAAAGCACCTCTCCCGTGGCATTACAACACCGTTTTCACGGCGATTGCTTGTAGGACAGACAGGAAATAAGTAACTTTGCGTGACTGTAGAATGACATGAAGATGACAACAAAAGTACTGTATGAACTGTATTCGCATCAGGGACTGTACACCACCGACAGCCGTGACTGTCCTGCCGGTTCGGTGTTCTTTGCCCTGAAAGGGGCGTCTTTTGACGGCAACAAGTTTGCTCTCGCCGCACTGGAGAAGGGCTGCGGCTATGCCGTGGTGGATGACAAGGAGATGTTCTCGGACGTGGAGGACGAGCGGATAATACTCGTTGACGACGTGCTCCAGACGTTCAAGGACGTGGCACGCGAGCATCGCCGCCGCTTCGACATACCCGTAATCGGCATCACCGGCACCAACGGCAAGACCACCACCAAGGAACTTGTGGCGGCAGTGCTGGGGATGAAGTACAACGTGATGTACACTCAGGGCAACTTCAACAATGATGTGGGTGTGCCGAAGACCCTGTTGCGCCTGACGGAAGACCATGACATTGCGGTCGTGGAGATGGGTGCAAGCCACCCCGGCGACATAAAGACGCTGGTGGAAACGGCTGAGCCTACCTGCGGACTCATCACCAATGTGGGGCGTGCGCACCTGCTCGGTTTCGGCAGTTTCGAGGGGGTGAAGCGCACAAAGGGCGAACTCTATGACAATCTCGCCCTCCGCGGCAAGCCGGCTTTCCTCAATACGGAGGACCCGAACCTCGTGGAAATGGCGTCGGAGCGCGGCGTTGACACCGTGCCTTATGTCAAGGGACGGGTGGAGAGTTGCAGTCCTCTGCTCACGGCGCGCCTCGATGACGGTATGGAAATACCCACACGGCTCATCGGAACATACAATCTCGCCAACGTGCTTGCCGCCGTTACCGTGGGCAGACACTTCGGCGTGGAGGATGAGAAGATAAGGGAGGCTCTGTGCAACTACCAGCCGAGCAACAACCGTTCGCAGTTGGTGGTGACGGAAAAGAACCGTCTTGTGGTGGATGCCTACAACGCCAACCCGACGAGTATGGCGGCTGCGCTCGACGATTTCTCGCGTCTTGAGTCGGAAGAGCCCAAGATGGCGATAATAGGAGATATGCGTGAACTGGGCGAAGTGTCGGTTGCCGAGCACCAGAAGATTGTGGACTTGCTCGCTGCTTCGGGCATTCCCACGGTGTGGCTTGTGGGCAGCGAGTTTGCGAAGACGCAGACTCCGTTCCCGGTGTTCCCCGATGTGGAGGCGGTGGAGCGTGCCGTTGCCGAGACACAACCCGCCCACAGGTGTATACTGATAAAGGGAAGCAACGGCGTGGGACTGTACCGCTTGCCGTCGCTTCTCTGATGTCTTGTGTTGCCGTTCCCGTGCTTCTTGCCATGGGAACGGACATTGTGCTCTATCTCAACTTGTTGACTGCGGGCAGAATGAGAGCCTCCATGACTTCGTAGCCCTTGGCGTTCGGGTGGACACCGTCCTCCGACAGGTCGTCACGCATTGCCGTTCCGTCGGCATTGACCATGGCTGAGAAGTAGTCGACATAGGTGATTTTGTTCTCCTTGGCATAGGCCTTGACGCGTGCGTTGAGGCTTTTTATTTTCTCCATGGCGTCCTTGACGGCTGTGTTCCAGCCGAATCCCTTGTGCGGAAGGGTGGAGGCGAGCACCACCTTTATCTTGTGGTAGCGTGCGAGGTCGCACATCGCCTTGATGTTGTTGAACGTGTGTTCTTCGCTGTAAGCCCCGGTGTTCTCGGCAATGTCGTTGGTGCCGTAGTTGATGACCACCACTTTCGGTTTGAGGTTTATCACGTCCTGGCGGAAGCGGAGCAGGAACTGGTAACTCGTCTGGCCGCTTATGCCGCGTCCGATGAGACCGTTGTTGTTGAAGAAACCGCCCCTCGTCCACGCCCAGTTGAACGTGATGGAGTTGCCCATGAACACCACGCGTTTCTCGCCTTTCTTGGGTTCGCCCAGTTCCTTGTTCTGTTCGGCATAGGCGTCAATCATGGCAAACTCGTGGCTTTGTGCGTATGCGGTTTGTGTGTGGATGCCCATCAGGGCGAACAACAGCAGTATGACAGTTTTCTTCATTGCGCTTTTATTTTCTGAGTTTGTTGATTACGGGCAGTATCATCGCCTCCATTATCTTGTATCCTTTGTCATTTGGGTGCACGCCATCGTCGGCAAGGTCTTCCTGCATACGTGTTCCGTCGGCGGAGACCATAGCGGAGAAATAGTCCACATAGATGATTTTGTTGGTCTCGGCATAGGCTTTGATGCGTGCGTTGAGACTGCGCACCTTGCCCATGGGGTCTTCTATGCCCGGATGCCAGTTGAAGGCGTGTGCCGGAAGCACCGCTGCGAGCACCACGGTAATCTTGTTCTGGCGCGCCATTTCCACCATTGAACAGATGTTCTCGAATGTGTGTTCCTCGTTGTAGGGACCGGTGTTCTCGGCGATGTCGTTGATGGCGCCGTTGATGACCACCACTTTCGGCTTGAGGTTGATGACGTCGTCATAGAAGCGGAGCAGGAACTGGTAGGTCGTCTGGCCTCCGATGCCGCGCCCGATGATGTTGTTCTCCTTGAACCAGTCGCCGTGTTTGTAGGGCCAGTACTCCGTGATGGAGTTGCCGAAGAGGATGACGCGTTTCTCGCCTTTTGCCGGGAGACCTATTTCCTTGTTGTTCCCCTCGAAGCGATACCACCATGCGAAGTCGTGCTTCTGGGCGCTTGCGGTCTGCACGTGGAGTGCCACTGCCGCAAGAAAGAGCAGATACTTGAGTTTGTTCATTGTTGTTTGATAGTTCGGGTTGTCGGCTCTTGTTTCGTACAAGAGTCCGAATCGGCGGCAAAATTAGTCAAAAATGCCGTTGTAAAATGTAAATTCCGAGCCTTGATGTGTAAGAAAAAGCGCAATATGGCAAAATGGGAGGCTGCCGCAACACTTTTTTTTAGCGTTGCCGCTCCAGCACCTGTGTCATGCAGTGTGCTGCCCCGTATCCCTTGATAAGGTTCTCGAGGGGAATCCATTCCACCGTGACGTTGTGGCGTCTGAGGTCTGCCGCCAGTCTCTCCGACTGCCCTCCGACCATCATGATGTGGCGTGGGGCAATGGTGAGGTAGTTGTTGGCGTAGTGCAACTCGTCGCTCTCGTCGATGGGAATGACCGTAAAACCGTGCTTTTCGAGAAACTCCACGAATGAACCGCCTTGCGACAGGCAGCGGTAGTGCTTTGTGTCGGGCCTGCGTGCGTAGATGTCGACGGTGACAAACTCGGGACTTCCCGGCCGGGCGTTGTAGCGGCTTGCCACCATGGTGCAAAGGTCACGGTCGATGATGTTGAAGTGCGTGTCGAGGTGCATCTGCATTTGCCATAACTTGTGGTCGCGCACCACGACGACGGTATCGTGCCCGAAGGCGTCCGCTTGCATCATCTGCGTGATGGCATCGAGGTTGGTACGCATTCCGCAACCTATGAACGAGACTGTTCCGGCAGGTATGTAGTCGCCGCCTTCGAGGCGTCCTTCCCCCTTGATTTCGAGGATTGGAGTTATTCCCAAGTGACTGTAGCAGCAACGCAGGATGTCAGTCTCGGGCATGCGCTGCGATGAGTTCATGCGGCAGAGGACTGTTCCCCGTGGCGTGTTGATGCTCTGGTCGCGCGTGAAATAGAGGTTCATGAGCGGATGCTGGATGTAGTCCGCCTCCACCTTGGTGTTGTTGTCGGTGCTGTGCAGGTCGACTGTGGGCTGCAGGAGTATGCACCTGACGAGGTCGCTTCTCGTCATCTGCCCCAGCACGAGGCGTTTGTACTGCTCTCCGTTTGCCGCACTGTCCTGAGGGGCTACGTCCTTTGTGTCGTAGGTCAGGGTGGTTGCTGCCAGTGAGCGCAGTGTGTCGATGCCGATTTTTCCGAGAATGTCGGGGATGTTGTAGACCTTTATGCCGTTTTTCTCGAGCATCCTGATGTAGCCACGGTGCTCTTCGGCTGCTGCCTGCACGTCGAAATAGTGTTCGAAAAGTCCTGCTGACGGATGTATCACTCCGTTGAACAGTTCTTCTCCCGGGGTGTGCATGAGGATTGTCTTCGCCCTGTCCCACTCGGCATAAGGGTGTCCGCCCGGTCTGCACTGGGCGTTTGACGGAGTGAAAACCGCGAGCAGGAGGAGGAAAAGCAGTGTTCTTGTCATGCGTGATTACGGTTTGCTTTCGCCCTCAATGTAGTTTTCCATGAACAGGTGCTCCCCGTCCCACACGACATAGGTGAACTGCGAAATCCAGTCACCGAGGATCATCATGCGCGATTTGGCGGTAAGCATGAGGTCGAGTTCTATGTGGCGGTGTCCGTAGAGGTAGAAGTCGATGTCCGGGTGGGTCTTCATGTACTCCTTGGTGAACAGCACGAGGTGCTCCTTGTCTTCCCCCATATAGGGCGGTTCCTGTCCGTCCTTGCGCTTCAGACGGCTGTGCTTCGCCCATGTAAGTCCGATTTTCATGGCGAAATTGGGGTGGAGGAGATTGGAGAACATCCACTGGCACACCTTGTTGTGGAAGATGCTGCGTATCAGTTTGAATGATTTGTCGGGGTCGCCCATACCGTCGCCGTGGGCGAGATAGAACAGTTTGCCGTAGAGTTCGGTTGTCAGCGGTTCGTAGTGTATGACCGCTCCGCACTCGCGTTGGAGGTAGTTGAACGCCCAGATGTCGTGGTTGCCGGTGAAGAAGTGCACCTCCACGCCGGAGTCAGTGAGTTCCGAGACCTTTCCGAGGAACCGTGTGAAGCCCTTGGGGACGACATTTTTCCACTCGTACCAGAAGTCGAACATGTCGCCGAGCATGTATACCGCCGCGGCTTTGCCCTTGATAGTGTCGAGGAAACGCACGAGCCTGCGCTCCTGCATACGTCGATGGTCAATGGCGAGAGAGCCGAGATGAACATCGGAAATGAAGTATATCGGTTTCACTTTGCAGTATTTTTGTTTCTAGTCAAATCCCAGTTCCATTCTTGCCTCGTCCGACATCATCGACTTGTCCCACTCGGGTTCAAAGACGAGGTTGACGTTTGCCGTCGTCACTCCGCTGATGTTGTCGAGTTTCTGGCGCACGTCCTCCATGATGAAGTCGGCGGCAGGGCAGCCGGGAGCGGTCAGCGTCATGTCCACGTCGAGAGTTCCGTCGTCGTGGAGGTCGATGTTGTAGATCAGTCCGAGACTGTAGATGTCTACCGGAATCTCCGGGTCGTAGACGGTTTTCAGCACGTCGACGATTCTGGATTCTATGTTGTTCTTTTCTTCTATGGTCATAATCTTCCGTTGTCACGGTAACTGTAGTAGTCGCCGTCGGTCACTATCACATGGTCGAGGAAATGTATCCTCATTGTCTCGCACGCCGTCTTCACCCTCAGGGTGATGTCGTCATCGTTGCGGCTTGGCGTGGTGTTGCCGCTCGGATGGTTGTGGCAGAGTGCCAATACCGTGGCGTTGCACAGCACTGCCTCGCGTATTATCAGCCTGACATCCACCGCCGTCTCGGTCAGTCCGCCCTGTGACAGGCGGTAATCGCGGATGAGTTTGAAGTTGCGGTTCATCATCAGACACCACGCTTCCTCCACTTCCTTGTCCTGAAGACGGCCGTGCATGTAATTGTATACCGCCTCTGCGGAATCAAGGTTCTCCCTGTCGGCGGCTTTTTCCGACTGTCGGCGCTTGCCGAACTCGCACGCTGCAAGTATCGTTATCGCCTTTGCCTCGCCGATGCCGTCAAATCTCATCAGGTCGTGTACGGTCATCTTGCCGAGTGTGTTGAGGTTTCCTCCGCAACTGTCGAGCACCTCCTGCATGAGTTCCACGGCAGTCTTCTTCGGCGTTCCCGACCCGATGAGAATCGCCAGTAGTTCCGCCTTCGACAGGGTCTCAGCCCCTTTGTCGCGCAGTTTCTCCCTCGGACGGTCCTCTTCAGCCCATTTCGGTATCGCAAGTATTCCCATATCGACAGGCTATTTGTAGAAAGTCCTGCTGAAAGCGGAGAACTCGTCCTTGCCACGTACGCACCTCTTCCACCACGCATTGATAAATCCCATGCCGTAGCCCGTGAGTTGCACGAAGGCTGCCGGGACGCTAAGCAGTCCCACTTTCAGACTCTTGTTGAGCAAGGATGAGTCAATGAGTATGATGAGGGAGTATAGGATGAGTGGCGAGAGAGCCGCCGCTGTCAGAAACTGTCCGGCAATGGTCATTGCTACAGGACCTGTCATGCAGTCGTATTCCGCTGGTTTTGTCGCCAGCCAGATGCCTGCCATCACGGTTATCATGCCGAGCAGTGCGACCAGGAGGCAGCAGACCGTGCCCACGGTGAACACCGCCGGCAGCAGGTGGACAACCTTTAGGGAGTCGGGGTACTTCTTGTAGAGGTTTATGCGCGCTATTCCCGAGTTGTAGACCTGACGGTAGAACTTTCGGAAATCGGTGCGCCGCTTGTGCCACACCCACGCTTCGGGGAACAGACGGCACTTGTAGCCGCCCTTGAAAATCCTGATTGAGAAGTCTATGTCCTCGCCGAAACGCATGTTGGAAAAGCCTCCCAACCGCTGATAGACGTTCCTCCTGATGCCCATATTGAACGAGCGCGGATAGAATTTGTCGAGTTTCTTCTTGCCTCCGCGTATTCCTCCCGTAGTGAAAAAGGAGGTCATGGAGTAGGAGATGGCCCTTTGCACCGGTGTAAACGATGCGTGCGCCCTGTCGGGACCGCCGAATGCATCGGCGGAATCGCGGTGCAGTTCGTCGGAAACGGCTTTCATGTAGCCCTCGGGCAGCACTACGTCGCTGTCGAGTATCAACAAAAAATCTCCGGAAGCCCTTTCAGCGCCGCAGTTGCGGCTCTGTCCGGGTCCGGAGTTTTCCTTCTCTATATAAGTAAGATGTAGTCTGTTGTCGTATTTTGAGCACACTTCCCTGCATGGAATGCTGCTCCCGTCCTCCACGATAATCACCTCGAAGTCCTTGAAAGTCTGCCTTGTCAGACTCTCCAGCAACTCGTCCACTTCGCCGGGACGGTTGAATACGGGAACGACAACGGAAAAAAGCATTACGCCTTTACTCTTCCCACGTAGCTTCCGTCACGGGTGTCGACGGTGATAATGTCGCCTTCGTTGATGAAGAGAGGCACTCTTATCTCCGCTCCAGTTTCCAGTGTGGCGGGCTTGAGGGTGTTTGTGGCGGTGTCGCCCTTTATGCCTGGCTCGCTGTGAGCCACCTTCAGGTTGGTCTTGATAGGCATCTCTGCATAGAGCACGGTGCCGTCAGTGGTGTCGCTTACTACTGTCACGGTGTCGCTCTCCTTCATGTACTCCACGCCGGAGATGAGGTCCTTGGCGATAGGAGCCTGCTCGTAGGTCTCGAGATTCATGAATATGTAGTCCTCGCCCTCCTGATACAGGTACTGGTAGTCACGGTGCTCGATGACAACATCCTCGAGTTTGAAGCCTACGTTCCAGGTACGCTCGATGACACGACCGTCGACCACGTTCTTGAACTTGCAGCGCATGACGGTGTTACCCTTGCCTGGCTTGATGTGCTGGAAGTCGATGCATACCCATATATATCCGTCCATACGGATGCAGGTGCCCTTTTTGATGTCTTGTGAACCAATCATTTTCTTTTGCTTATATGTTTTGTTGTTGTTTGAAATCTGATTTCTTGGCAATGCAGAAGAATCCGTCCGCAAACTCGTTTCCGTCCGGCCGCATTTCGGATGCAAAGTTACGAATAATCTTCGTCAAAGGTATTGGAAAACAAGAAAAAGTGAGCAAAAAGGGGATAATTCTTGGTTGTTTCAAAAGAAAAGCGTAATTTTGCAGTCCAAATAGGAATGGTTTTCGTATGGCCATTTCCCTTTTTCTGTGTGTAACAACATAAAATAATATAGTAGAAAGATGAAAAGAACATTCCAGCCGCACAACCGCCGCCGCGTAAACAAGCATGGTTTCCGCGAGAGAATGGCCACCAAGAACGGCCGCAGAGTACTTGCGAGCCGCCGTGCACGTGGTCGCAAGAAACTGACAGTTTCAGACGAGAACCACGGTAAGTAACCAATTTCCCTTACCGGAGTTCTCTTGGCAATAAAAGCAGCATCGGTCCGACAGGGTCTGAAAGCTGCTTTTTGCGTAATTGACGGACGGTAATGTCTACAACCGCAGTCTGATGGGTCTTTCTAAAATCACCGGCAAGTTTCGCAGTTGGTTCCTTTGGGGCAACATCGTCGCCATGATAGTGGTGGTGATTGCGCTGTTGGCGGCTGCATGGATAGGTCTTGATGTCTACACAAGACACGGTGAGGCTATAGCCGTTCCCGAGGTCAGGCACAAGTCGATGACAGAAGTCAGGCGTCTGCTTGAGGAGAAAGGGCTTGTCGTGACGGTCACTGACACTGGCTATGTGAAGACCCTTCCTGCCGACTATGTGTTGGAACAGAATCCCGAAAGTGGCGAACTGGTGAAGCGCGGACACGCCGTGTCCCTCACCGTGAATGCCTCGAGGACGCCCACAATCACCCTTCCCGATATTGTGCAGAACAGTTCCCTGCGTGAGGCAACGGCCAAACTGAAGGCTATGGGCTTCCGTGTGGGGACGCCGCATTATGTGGAAGGGGAGAAAGACTGGATTTACGGGGTTACCGTAAACGGACGCTCTGTCAGTGGCGGCGACCGCATACCCGTCGATGCGACAGTCGTGCTGCAGGTTGGAAGCGGTCTGACGGAAGCCGAGGACAGTACCTATTACATTAATCACAATATTGATGACGGCGACGGGTTCTCCGATGTCAGCAGTGACATGGATGACTTTGTGGAGATTCCATAATGGAAAACGAACCTACCAACCTCTTGGAAGAACTTGCCGATGACGAGCAGGGACAGCTCTATGAGCACTTCCGGCTTGTGGCAGACCCCCATCAAGAGCCTGTCCGTGTGGACAAGTTCATGACGGAAAAATTGCAGCACTCTTCGCGAAACCGCATACAGAAGGCTGCCGATGCAGGATTTGTACACGTCAATGACCGTCCTGTAAAGAGCAATTACAAGGTCAGGGCAGGAGACGTTGTCACGCTTATGCTTGACCGTCCGCGCCATGACACCTCGATATTGCCCGAGAATATTCCCCTGAATATAGTGTATGAAGACGACGAACTGCTGGTTGTCAACAAACCGGCGGGACTTGTCGTGCATCCCGGTGTGGGCAATTTCACCGGTACGATGGTGAATGCCCTTGCCTATTACCTGCGCGACCTGCCGTCCTATGACCCCAATGACCCAGAGGTGGGACTTGTCCACAGGATAGACAAGGACACCTCCGGTCTGCTGGTAGTGGCGAAGACACCGGGTGCGAAGACCTCTCTCGGTGCGCAGTTCTTCAACAAGACGACCCACAGATCCTATGAGGCTCTCGTGTGGGGACACTTCGTTGAGGACGAGGGACGTATCGAGGGAAACATCACGCGAGACCCGAAGGACAGGCTCAGGATGACTGTCACCTCGCCGGATTCAGGTATCGGCAAGGAGGCGGTGACCCATTACAGGGTGCTGGAACGCTTCGGTTACGTCACGCTCGTGGAGTGCATACTCGAGACAGGGCGCACTCACCAGATAAGGGCGCACATGAGACACATCGGACATCCGCTGTTTGCCGATGAACGCTACGGTGGGATGGAGATACTCCGGGGCGAGCGCAGCAGCACCTACAAGGCGTTTATCCAGAACTGTTTCAGCATCTGTCCGCGACAGGCTCTGCACGCACGCACTCTCGGATTTGTGCATCCCAAGACCGGGAAGCAGATGGACTTTACGTCGGAACTGCCCGACGACCTCGGCAACTTGATTGAAAAATGGCGTGCCTATGTGAAAGGCACAACGAAAGATACATTCTTGATATGAAAAAGAGAATTGCTATCGTCTGCGGAGGAGACTCCTCCGAACATGACGTTTCCATGCGCTCGGGCGCTGGATTGTATTCGTTCTTCGACAAAGAACGCTATGACGTGAAAATCGTGGAGATGCGCGGACTTGACTGGCAGGTGCATCTTGACGGTGACAAGCGCACTCCTGTCGACCTCAATGACTTCTCTTACCGGAACGAAGGCAAGAAAGAGGGATTCGACTACATATACATCACCGTTCATGGAGCACCGGGTGAGAACGGTGTGCTGCAGGGTTACTTCGAACTGCTGCACATCCCTTATTCCACAAGCGGCGTGCTTGTGGAGGCCCTGACATTCGACAAGTTCGCACTCAACAACTATCTCCGCACGTTCGGAGTCAATGTTGCGGACTCGATAATGGTGAGAAAGGGCGACAAGCGCCCCTCTGATGCGGAACTCATAGAACGTTTCGGACTGCCGTTCTTCGTGAAACCGGCTGCCGACGGTTCCAGTTTCGGAGTGAGCAAGGTGAAGTCTGCCGCTGACATAGAAAAGGCTCTGCAACTCGCGTTCGGCGAAAGTGACGAGGTGATGATAGAGGCTTTCCTCGATGGAACGGAGATTTCGCAGGGTGTATACAAGACAAAGGACAAGTCGATAGTCCTCCCTGCCACAGAGGTAGTCACGGACAATGAGTTTTTCGACTACGATGCGAAATACAACGGACAGGTCCAGGAGATTACCCCGGCACGCCTTGCCCCGGAGACAGCGGCGAGAGTGGCTGACGAGACAAGCCGTATCTACGACATTCTCCACGCCAACGGCATCATCAGAGTTGACTACATAATCTCCAGGAATACCGACGGCAGTGACAAAATCAATATGCTTGAAATCAACACGACGCCGGGCATGACTGCCACCTCGTTTATTCCGCAGCAGGTGCGTGCCGCCGGAATGGATATCAAGGAGGTACTGTCGGAGATTGTGGAGAACCAGACGGCAGAGTGAGAGGAATGTTTTTCAGAGAAGGAAAATACTGACAACAGGTATGGCAACACTTTCTGACTTTGACGATATCAGACCTTATTCCGACGAGGAACTGCGTCTTGCCCTTGCCGGTCTACTCTCAGACCGGCAGTTCAGGATTATCCTGAAGGGCTTTGTGCCTTGGCTTCCGCAGCCGTTGCTGCGCTTTGTGCTCAAGACAAGCCTTATCGGACTGAAGACGACACTCGGTTTCCAGAAACGCTTCATGAAGCCTGCCGTGGCGTGGCTGCTGAAGAAATATTCCGACGGCTGCGTTTTCGAGAACCGGAAATGCAATTCCTATGACCGCCGTTACACGTTTCTGAGCAATCACCGCGACATTGTGCTCGATGCGGCGATACTCGATTATTGCCTGATAAATGACGGTGCAGCCACCGTGTGCGAAATAGGCATCGGTGACAATCTGCTCATCTATCCGTGGATACGCTCATTGGTGAGGCTCAACAGGGCGTTCACGGTACGCAGGGCTCTCTCTTCTCACGAGATGTTGCGCAGTTCGCAGCACATGAGCGAGTACATACATTTTGCCATAAACGAGAAACGGGAGAACGTGTGGCTCGCCCAGCGTGAGGGCAGAGCCAAGGATTCCGATGACCGCACGCAGGAGTCGGTGCTGAAGATGCTGGCTCTTGGCGGCGAGGGTACGCCCGCGGAGCGGCTGAAAGACCTCAATATCGTTCCGCTGACCATAAGTTATGAGTATGACCCGTGTGACTATCTGAAGGCCAAGGAATTTCAGATGAAACGTGACAATCCTTCGTTTAAGAAGTCACGGCAGGACGATCTCGAGAACATGAAGGTGGGAATCACCGGCTACAAGGGGCGCATCCGTTACAGATGTTCACCGTGTGTCAACGGTTGGATAGACGAACTTGCGGAATACAACGGCAATGAGTTTTTCCAGAAACTGGCGCAAAGGATTGACAAGAACATCCATTCCGCTTATGAACTGTACCCTTGCAACTACATCGCACTTGACGAACTGAACGGTGACAACGGCAATGCCAGTCACTATACAGCCGCAGACAAGGCGAAGTTTGATGAGTATATTGCAGGACAACTTGCCAAGATAAAACTCCCTGACAAGGATGAGGCGTTCCTGAAGGACAAGATGCTCACGATGTATGCCAATCCCCTGCGCAATTACATCAAGGCGACAGAATGACAACAAACGATATGGATGCACTCAAATCGACAGGTCTTTTGCGGTGGCTGCCGCTTTTTCTGGTAGCGGTAGTGTGCGGTTGCACCACCGACAACTATGAGTCGGGCGACGGCGAGTACTCCTATCTGACCTCGGCTTTCTCGATGCTGAAGACCAACAGCACCGGGCGTGCCGTGTCGTTTGTCACCGATGACAACAAGGAATATACTCTCCAGGAGCCTGTGAGCATACTCGGCACGGAGGCGGACACGGTCTACCGTGTGCTCGCCTACTACAACGAGACCGCCACAAAGAGTACAACCCTCCGCGGAATAAAGCCTGTGTATGTTCTCATTCCTCAGATTGCAGGCGGCAGTTACAATATAAAGAATGACCCGGTGGTGCTCAACTCGGTGTGGACAAGTGCCAACGGCGCGTACCTGAACCTCGGCATGAGTGTGATGGAGGGTGTAGCCGACAGCGGCAAAACGACGTCGCAGGTGTTGGGGATGGTCATTTCTCAAGACCGTCAGACGCCTGATGCACGGTACAAATCCTACACCCTGACTCTTGTCCACGACCAGAATGGAGTGCCCGAATACTACAAGACTGCCGTCTATGCGAGTGTTCCGCTCGACGGTTTCAACCATTGTGACACTCTGAACCTACTTGTAAATACTTATAATGGTGTTCTTGGAAAGACTGTTGTCGTGCCTTAAGACTGCCATAAATCCTACATGGAGAAGTTGTTCGTGGCTTCTCCGCCTGATGATACCGGTCTCTCTGTCGGTTGCTTTGCTGAAATACTGGGGTGTCATAGCATGGATAGCCCAGTATCTCAACCCTTTGTTCTGCTATCTTGGGCTGCCTGGAGAGTCTGCCGTGATATTCGTGTCGGGTGCAGTGGCGGGCACTTACCCCGGTCTTGCGGCGATGATGTCCATTCAACTCACCCTTCGTCAGGCATCAATTCTCGGCATAATGATATGCCTGTGCCACGCTCTCCCTATGGAATGTGCTGTGAACAGCAAGACCGGTTCGTCATTCTGGAAGATGGCGGCCATACGAATAGTCATGGCATTTGTGTGCGCCTTTGTCCTCAATCTGTTGCTTCCGCCGCTTACAAGTTCCTATGTCTATCTCGGGGCAGCCGAGGAGGGCACTCTCACGGATGTGCTTGTGACGTGGGGAATATCGCAGTTGAAGATGACGCTTCTTGTATTCGTCATCGTCTATACACTGATGGTAGTGCAGCGGCTGATAGAGAGTTACAAGTTGCTTGCCCCCTTGTCACGGTTCATTGCACCACTTATGACCGTCTTTGGCCTGCCTCGCAATGCCGCATATATGTGGCTTGTGGGCAATGTCCTTGGCATCAGTTACGGTCTGGCGGTGATGCTTGACCTCGAAGAGAAGGGGATTATCAACCGTGAAGAAGCCGATGACGTGAATCATCACCTTATTATGAACCACTCGATGCTGGAGGATACGATACTGTTTTCCGTTACCGGCATCAATGCACTGTTGATAATAGGTACGCGCGTGACCGCAGCGGTCACTGTGGTATGGGTGCGCCGATTGTGCAAAAGCATCCGCCTCGGCACAATCGTGCACCGTTAGAGGTTACAGAGACTCAAGCATCCGCTTGATGACAACCTGTGCCGAGATTTCGCGGTTGGCTGCTTCGGGGATGACAATGGAGTTCTCGCTCTCGATGACATCGTCGGTGACGATAAGTCCACGCCTTACCGGCAGACAGTGCATGAACTTCGCATTGTTGGTCCAAGCCATGTGCCTGGTGTCGACAGTCCATGACTCCGCATTCTCCACAGGCAGTATCTTGCCGTAGTCAGCAGGGTTCGTCACGCCCGGACAACTCCAGTTCTTCGCATAGATGAAGTCCGCTCCCTCGAAAGCCTTCTTCTGGTCGTATTCCACGACAGCGTCTTTCACGAACATCGGGTCAAGTTCGTAGCCTTCAGGCTGGGTGATGACGAAATCCACGTCAGCGGCATTCATCCACTGTGCGAACGAGTTTGGTACGGCCTGAGGCAGCGCCCTGCAGTGAGGAGCCCATGTGAGCACTACTTTAGGACGTTTCACGGTCTTGTATTCTTCTATTGTTATGAGGTCTGCAAACGCCTGAAGAGGATGCACTGTGGCGGTCTCCATGGCGAACACAGGCTTGCCGGAATATTTCACAAACTGGTTGAATACCGTTTCGGCATAGTCGTAGTCACGGTCTGTAAGTCCTGCGAACGAGCGTATGCCAATGAGGTCACAGAATGAACCCATTACCGGTATTGCCTCCAGAAGGTGCTCGCTCTTGTCGCCGTTCATTATCACTCCGCGCTCCGTTTCCAGTTTCCAAGCCCCTGCGTTCACGTCAAGCACTATGACATTCATGCCGAGGTTCATGGCCGCTTTCTGTGTCGACAGGCGCGTGCGCAGTGAATTGTTGAAAAACACCATGAGCAATGTCTTGTGCTTGCCGAGGGTGTCATACTTGAAACGGTCTGCCTTTATCTCCAGGGCTTCACGCAATGCGTCATTGAGATTGCCCAAATCGTCTACATTAAGAAATGTCTTCATATTTATAAATTGTCTTTTTCCCTTATTTCAACTCGTCTTATCTTGCCGGAGATGGTCTTCGGCAGTTCGTCGACAAACTCTATTACGCGCGGATATTTGTAAGGAGCGGTCTCATGCTTGACGTGATCCTGCAACTCCTTTACAAGTTCCTGACCAGCCTTGTCCTTATACTCTTCAGCCAAGACTATGGTGGCTTTCACCACCATGCCGCGTATTTCGTCGGGCACGCCGGTAATGGCGCACTCCACGACAGCAGGGTGGCTCATCAGCGCACTCTCCACTTCGAAAGGCCCGATGCGGTAGCCTGAACTCTTGATGACGTCGTCCGCGCGTCCCACAAACCAGAAATAGCCGTCCTCGTCACGATAGGCTATGTCGCCGGTAAAGTATATTCCGTCGTGGTGAGCCTGTGCTGTCATCTCCGGATTGCGGTAGTATTCCTTGAAAAGTCCCAGGGGCTTGCCGTTCTTGGTGCGTACTATGAGGCGGCCGTTCTCCCCCGGTTTGCACACCTCTCCGTCGTTGTTGATGACATCGATGTCATATTGCGGATTGCGGACACCCATAGAGCCGGGTCTTGGAGTTACGAACGGATATGTGCCGAGCATGAGTGTCGATTCCGTCTGACCGTAAGCCTCGTAAATCATAAGTCCTGTCTTCTCCTTCCATTCGAGGAAAACATTCGGGTTCAAAGCCTCGCCTGCGGTGGTGCAATATTCCAGATGGGAGAGGTCATACTGCGAAAGGTCTTCGCGGATGAGGAATCTGTAGACGGTGGGAGGGGCGCAGAAGGAAGTCACCTTGAACTCTTCTATGGTGCGCAACATGTTCGTGGGGTTGAAGCGCCCCTCGAAATCGTAGATGAAAACCGTCGCTCCTGCTATCATCTGTCCGTAGAGTTTGCCCCACACGGCCTTGCCCCAGCCTGTGTCAGCCACGGTGAGATGCAGCGAGTCCTCGTGCAGATTGTGCCAGTATTTCGCCGTCAGGATGTGGGCAAGAGGGTAGGAATGGTCGTGCATTACCATCTTCGGCTCGCTGCTCGTGCCGCTTGTGAAGTAGAGCAGGAAGTCGTCGGTGACCTTGTTCTGACCCTTCTGGCTGTGGAATTTCGGTGCGAGTATCGTCCCTTGCCAGAAGTTTTCCCAGTGCTGAGGCACTGTAGGACCTATCGAGAGGCAGTGTCTCAGGCTCGGACAATAAGGTCTTGCGCGTATGACATTGCGCAGTACGGCGACATCGCCCACGGATATTATCATCCGTATGTTTGCCTCATGGCAGCGGTATATGATGTCCTTGTCGGTGAGAAGGTGTGTCGCCGGCACTACGATAGCCCCGATTTTGTGCAGGGCAACCATGGCAATCCACCATTCGATGCGCCGTTTGAGTATCAGCATCACACAGTCTCCGCGGCGTATTCCCAGTTGCAGGAAATAACTTGCCGCCTGGTCTGTGTATGTCTTGTACTCCTTGTAGTTCATGTGTTTCACGTCTCCGCGGTCATTGGTCCACACCACTGCCTCCTTGTGCGGATGCTCTGCGGCGTACACGTCAATGACATCGTAGCCGAAATTGAAGTCCTCCGGCACATTGACACGGTAGTTTTGCATGAAGTCCTCGTAGGATTCGAAATCCGTCTTTGCGAGGAATTTGTCTATCATTGCCATATCGTTATATTCTTGTTTGTCCGTTTCCGTTGATTAACCATTTGTATGTTGTCATCTCCTCAAGAGCCATCGGACCGCGCGGACCGAGTTTCTGGGTGGAGATTCCGATTTCTGCACCAAGTCCAAATTGTGCTCCATCGGTGAAACTTGTGGGTGCATTGACATAGACACACGCCGCATCGACTTCCCTCTGGAATTTCTCCGCAGCCTGTGGGTTCTTCGTTATGATACATTCGGAGTGTCCCGAGCCGTATCTGCCGATATGGTCTATCGCCTCGTCTATGGAGTCCACCACCTTTATTGCCAGTTTGTAGTCCATCCACTCCGTTCCGTAGTCGCTGTAGACGAACTCCACTTTTCCTCTCATAGGGCTGGTCAGGGCGTCAATGTCGTCAACCCTTGACTTGTGGACAAGCAGGCAGTCGAGCGCATTGCACACGCTCACGCGGCGTGTCTTGGCATTGTTGATGATAGCCTTGCCCTTTTCAAGGTCGCCGTCAGCGTCGAAATAGGCATGAACGACTCCTGCTCCGGTTTCTATGACCGGCACCCGTGCATTGTCGCGCACAAACTCTATGAGTTTCTTTCCTCCTCTCGGGATGCACAGATCGACATATCCGACAGCCCCGAGAAGTTCTGCCGTGGCTTCGTGGGTAGGGGGCAGAAGGTTCACGGCATCGGGACTGACACCGTGGTCTGCCAGTACTCCACGGATGAGTTGCACGATGGCGTTGTTGCTGTTCTCTGCATTCTTGCTGCCTTTCAGCAGACAGGCATTTCCGCTTTTGAAACACAGGGCGAACACGTCAAATGAAACATTGGGGCGTGCTTCGTAGATTACTCCTATCACACCGAACGGTACGCTCACCCTGCGGATATACAATCCGTTGTCAAGAGTGCGCTCTTTCGTGATGTGTCCGAGCGGTGATGGCAGTGCAGCCACCTTCCTCATGTCGCCAGCGATGCTTTCAAGCCGTCCGGCATCGAGGAGCAGCCTGTCGTAGAGAGGACTTGTGGCGTCCATTTTGTCGAGGTCGAGCCTGTTGGCTGCGAGCAGTCTGTCTGCGTTGGCAGTGATTCTGTCCGCCAAGTCACGGAGTATGGTCTGCCTCTTTTCGTCGGTTATGCCCTGCACAACCTTTGCAGACTCTTTTGTTTTCCTTATCGTTTCCAGCATCAGAGCGTAAATTCTGTGTGTTCCGTACTGTCGGGGTGCATGACAAGAGCGGCAAGTATGTTGTCGCGGTTGCCGTTGGCGATGATTACCCTTATGCCGGCTTCCGCCGTTTTGCGTGCCGTGTTGTATTTCGACGCCATGCCGCCTCTTCCGGCTTTGCTTGTGGATTTCTGTATGTATTGGGATATGTCGTCACACGGATTGACCTTTTCTATCAGTCTGCTGCCCTCCTTGCCGGGAACGCCTGTATATATGCCGTCCACATTGGTGAGCAGAATGAGAAGGTCAACGTGCATCATCTGTGCGATGAGACCGGAGAGTTCGTCGTTGTCAGTGAACATAAGTTCCTCTACACAGACCGTGTCATTCTCGTTGACAACGGGGATTACGTCATTCTCAAGCATCACTTCCATGCAGGCACGCTGGTTCTGGTAGGTGCGCTCCGTTGCGAAATTGTCCTTCGTGGTGAGCACCTGTCCGATGTGGATGCCGTACTCGCGGAACAGGTCATAGTAGAGGTTGACGAGTTTCACCTGCCCCATGGCGGAGAAAAGTTGCCGTTGTTCCACGGAGTCAAGACTGTGGCCGACTTTCAGTTCTTTCCTTCCACACGCCACAGCACCGCTTGACACCAAGATGATGTCAAAGCCGTTGCGCCGCAGAAACGCAATCTGGTCTACAAGGGCGGACATCCTTGTGATGTCGAGTTTGCCCTCATCGGTAGTCAGCACATTGCTGCCGACTTTTACCACAATCCGGTGTTTCCCGGTCAAAGGCTGTTTCATTTCAGTCCGGCCTTTAGGCTTCTTATCACGGCGGAGTTGAATCCGGCGTGGTTCAGTTCGTTAAGACCCTTTATGGTCACTCCTCCCGGGGTGGTAACCCGGTCGATAGCGGCTTCGGGATGTAACTTCGTCTCTTCCAAGAGAGTTATTGCCCCCTGCATTGTCTGCATTGCTATCTGCATGGAGTCGTCTGGGCGGAAACCCATTTCCACGCCTCCTTCCGTCATGGCGCGCAGATAGCGCATCACATACGCTATGCCGCAGCCGGACATCATCATCCCGGCTTCCAGTTGTTTGCGGCTCACCACCTTTGTCTTTCCCACCAGTTGGAAAAGCGTGAGTGCCGTTTCCAGGGCCTTGCTGTTGCCGCTTTCCTCTATGAAAGTCATGCTCTCGCCGAACTCCGCAGCGATATTGGGCATGGCATACACACTTATAGCCTCGTTGCGTGCATTCGCCGCCACCGACACGATGACCTTTCCCTTGGCGCAGTTGCCGATCTCTTCTATCACGTCATCAATAATCCAAGGTTTTACGGCCAGCACAATGACATCGGCATCTGCCACTGCTTCACGGTTGGACAAAGACACAGACAACCCCGGACAACTGTTTTTCAGCCTGTCCAGAGTTGTCTGTGTGTGTGCCGTAACGGTCAAGTCATTCTCCATGCCTGCCCGTAGCCAGCCCCTTGTCAGGGCACCGCCCATATTGCCAGCCCCGATTACGGTAACTTTCATACCAGTGCTTTTTTTAGTCTTTCGATGAAGTCGTCGGCTTCCTGCCGCGTTATGCATAGTGGAGGAAGCAGTCTCAGTACGTTTGTTCCCGAGCATCCTGTGAAGCAGTGCTGCTCTTTCACGAGTCTGTTGCGCACTTCTTTATACGGTATATCGAGTTCTATGCCAATCATAAGGCCCTCACCGCGCACTTCGACAACGTGCGGCAGATGTGCTTCTTTCAGAGTGTTGATGAGGTGAGAACCTACCTCGCGGGCATTCTCTATGAGGTGCTCGTTTTCCATGACGTCCAGTACGGCGATGGCTCCGGCGCACGCAAGGTGATTGCCGCCGAATGTCGTGCCGAGTTGGCCGTATACAGGCGTGAACTTGGGGGAGATGATTACGCCGCCCATAGGGAAGCCATTGCAGATGCCTTTCGCCACTGTGATGATGTCACCCTTGACATCAAGGTGCTGGTGAGCGAAGAACTTGCCGCTCCTGCCGTATCCACACTGTATCTCATCGAATATGAGTACGGTATTGTATTCATCGCACAGACGGCGCAGCCCCTGCACGAATGCCTTGTCTGCCATGCGTATTCCGCCTACGCCCTGTATGCACTCGAGTATCACGGCGCACACATCACCCTTTTCTATCTCTGTCTTCCATGCGTCAAGGTCATTGAGAGGAAGGTATGTGACGTGTCCGTTGTCGTTGACAGGGGCTATTATCTTAGGGTTGTTTGTTGCCTCTACAGCAAGTGAAGTGCGCCCGTGGAACGATTTTTCGAGTGCCAGTATGCGTGTGCGTCCGTTGTAGAAAGATGCCAGTTTCAGTGCGTTCTCGTTGGCTTCTGCCCCCGAGTTGATGAGGAAAAGTTGGTAGTTGTCATAACCGCACACCTTCCCCAACCGCTGCGCGAGTTCCTGTTGCAGAGGGTTCTGCACAGAGTTGCTGTAGAAACTGAGTGTGTTGAGTTGGTGTGTCATGGCCTCCACATAGTGGGGATGACAATGCCCGATGCTGACAACGGCATGGCCTCCGTAGAGATCGAGGTACTCCTGTCCCTCGGAATCCCACACCTTGCAACCTTTGCCCTTGGCTATTGCTATGTCGAAAAGAGGATATACGTCGAATAGTTTCATTAGAATGCGCTTGCTTTTAAATGCAGTCCGGTCTTTTCATCAAGTCCGAACATAAGGTTCATATTCTGTACTGCCTGTCCGACAGCACCTTTCAACAGATTGTCGATGCAACTTATCATGAGGAGTTGGTCCTCATAACGCTCCACATATACCACTGCCTTGTTGGTGTTGACCACCTGTTTCATGTCGGGCGACTTGGTGGTGAAATGCGTGAAAGCGGCATCTTTGTAATACTGGGCGTATGCCTGCTGCACCTCATCGAGGCTCTTGTCGCACTTGGCATAGGCGGTCACGAATATTCCGCGGGCAAAACATCCACGCTGTGGAATGAACAGCACACGTCCGTCATATCCCGGATGAAGTTCCTGCACGGTCTGGTTTATCTCCAGAAGGTGCTGGTGAGTGAATGTCTTGTAGACGGAGATGTTGTCGTTGCGCCACGAGTAGTGGGTTGTCGCGCCCGGCTTTTGGCCTGCTCCGGTACTGCCGGTGATGCCGTTGACATGGATGTCGCCACTGATGAGGTTGCCCTCCAGAGCCGGCAGAAGTGCCAGTTGGATACATGTCGCAAAGCATCCCGGATTTGCCAAGTGGTGCGCCTGCATGATCTTTTCCCTGTGTGTCTCGGGCAAACCGTACACATAGTCGTGGCCACCGGCTATGCGGAAGTCCTGGGCAAGGTCGATAATCTTCACTCCGTCGGGAATCCTGTGTTCATTGAGGAATGCCTCGCTCTTGCCGTGTCCGAAGCAGAAGAACACCACGTCCACCTTGTCGAACGGCATTTCGGAGGTGAACTCCATCTCAGTCTCGCCGATCAGACCCTCGTGGACACTGTATATCTTGTTGCCCGCATTGCTCTCCGAGTTGGCGAATACTATCTCTGCGTCGGGGTGGTTGAGCAGTATGCGGATGAGTTCGCCGCCGGTATATCCGGCGGCACCCAGTATTCCAATGCGTATCATCAGCGTTCCTCGTCTGGGTGAGCCAAATAATAGGCACGGAGTGGGGTGGAAGTGACCTTGATGAAACCTTTGGCATCTTCCGAAGTCCATGCCTTTGCGGTCTCGCCGTATTCACCGAGTTTGTTCTTTACGAGGTCGTTGGGCGAGTCCACTCCTACGGTCTGGAAACACAGAGGACGCAGTTCGAGAGTTACCTCGCCGGTCACGTTGCGCTGCGAAGAGGTGAGCATTGCCTCGATGTCGGGCATCACCGGTTCGAGATACTGGCTCTCGTGCAGGAACATACCGTACCAGTTGCTCACCTGGTCTTTCCAGTACTGTTGCCATTTCGACAGTACAAACTTCTCGAGGAAGCGGTGTGCGCCGATGATGAGCATAGGTGCTGCTGCCTCGAAGCCGACACGTCCCTTGATGCCTATTATGGTGTCGCCCACATGGCAGTCACGTCCGATGCCGTAGGCAGAGCCAATCTCTTCCACTTTCTGTATGGCTTTGATTTTGTCATCGAACTTTTCTCCGTTGACAGAACAGAGTTCGCCTTTCTCGAAACCGAGTTTCAGCGTTTCCGGCCCCTCCTTTGTGACGTGCTTCAGATAGGCACTTTCGGGCAGTCCCTGGGTGGAGTCGAGTATCTCGCCGCCGCAGATGCTGGTGCCCCAGATGCCTACGTTGTAACTGTATTTGAGCTTTGTGAAGTCAGCGAAATATCCGTTGGCGTTCAGGTAGTCAACTTCCTCCTGGCGTGACAGGTTCTTGTCGCGTGTGAGAGTGATGATTTCCACGCCCGGAGCCTTCACGAGGAAGGTCATGTCGAAGCGTATCTGGTCGTTGCCGGCGCCTGTCGAACCGTGTGCAATGGCATCGGCACCGATTTCTTTCGCGTATTCAGCAATGGCGAGAGCCTGGAATATGCGCTCCGAGGAAACGGAAATCGGGTAGCAGTTGTTGCGCAGTACATTGCCGAAAACCATGTATTTCAGTGACTTCTCGTAGTATTCGTGCGTCACGTCAAGAGTTACATACTTCACAGCTCCCAACTTGTAGGCGTTCTCTTCATTCTTCTTGAGCTGTTCTTTGCTGAATCCGCCTGTGTTGGCACAAGCCGCATACACGTCATAACCCATCTCTTTGGTGAGATACATCACGTTGTAACTTGTGTCGAGCCCTCCGGAAAAGGCTACTACTACTTTCTTCTTTGCCATAATAAATCGTTATCCTATTTGTTTTCCGTCAAGTTCTTTTATTCTCTCAAGCACGTCTTTGGACAGTGAGGCTGGCAGATGTTCCGTGGGGTCATACATCATAGCCGTGCAGATACAGTATTTCCTGCCTGTACGGTGCAGCACATCCACATTGATGCAGCCCTCGCATCCGCGCCAGAATGCCTCGTCGTCGGTGAGGTCGGCAAACGTTACCGGCTTGTAACCGAGTTGGGTGTTCATCCTCATCACAGCCGCTCCACTGGTCAGGGAGAATATTTTCGCATGGGGCCAGCGGGTGCGTGCCAGTGTGAAAGTCATGTCCTTGATGCGCTTGGACAGTCCAAGTCCGCGGAAATCGGGGTGTACGATGAGACCCGATGTGGTGACATACTGTTTGTTGCCCCATGTCTCGATGTAACTGAATCCGGCGAATGTCTCGCCGCTGAGGGCTATTACAGCCTTCGCCTCGCGCATCTTTGTGGCGAGATATTCGTGTGTGCGTTTTGCTATGCCTGTACCTCTCACCTTTGCGGCGTCCTCTATTGTCTTGAGGATGAAGTCGACATATTTTTCGTCTTCTTTGCTTGCTACTTTTACTTCTATTTCATTCATTTCCCGAAAGAGATGTCTCTGTTGTCTGTTTGTCCGTTATGGGGATGATGGTGTCGAGGCTCTGGATGAGTTCATCGGTGTCGCTTCCCTCGCGGATGATTATGAGTATTGTGTCGTCACCGGCTATTGTGCCCAGTATTTCGGGTATGTCACTGTTGTCGATGTTGTAGGCAATGCTGCTGGCATAGCCCGGACGGGTCTTTATAACCCCGATGTTGCCCGAGAAATTCAGTGACACGAAACCCGATGTGGCGAGCATCTCGCTTGCCTTTCTGGGTGTTGACACACGCCGGTACATGGTGTCGTTGGGCAGCACATATACATACTTGCCGCTCATGCTGGCGGCTTTCGCCACCTTCAACTGCTTCAAGTCGCGGCTGAGTGTGGCCTGTGTCAGTGTGAAGCCCTCCTTTTTCAGGGCACGCAGGACTTCTTCCTGAGAGCACAGTTCCATGCTCGAGATGAGAACCTTCAGGGTTTCAAGCCTGCTTGTCTTTACTTTCATAGATGTTACCTTTCCTTTTGTGGGATGTCAATCCGCTTTTCCCCGTGTCTTTTGCGATGGTGCAAAATTACAAAAAGATACGGTATGGGGCAAATAAAACTGCATAAAATCAACAAACAAACAGTACATTTGTTGATTTTATGCAGAATATTTAGATATTTATACAGTGATCCATCAGTTCTTGAAACTGTGTATCGGTGCCGGTATGCGTCCCTGTCTGTTGACAAGACGGCTGCATCCGAACGGATTGACCGGCATTATGGGAGCGTAGCCCAGCAGTCCGCCGAACTCCACGGTGTCACCCACGCCCATGCCGACAACGGGTATTATCCTCACGGCAGTGGTCTTCTGGTTTACCATTCCTATGGCCGCCTCGTCGGCAATGATGCCTGATATGGTAGTGGAAGGTGTGTCTCCCGGTATGGCAATCATGTCAAGCCCCACGGAGCAGACGCATGTCATGGCCTCGAGTTTCTCTATTGTGAGCGCACCGGCGTTGACGGCGTCGATCATTCCTTGGTCTTCACTGACGGGGATGAACGCTCCCGAGAGACCTCCGACATAACTTGACGCCATGACACCTCCCTTTTTCACCTGGTCATTGAGCAGTGCCAGTGCCGCAGTGGTGCCCGGTGCACCTGCCTGGTCCACGCCGATGCAGTGCAGGATGTCGGCAACGGAGTCGCCTATGGCTGGGGTGGGGGCGAGGGAAAGGTCTATGATGCCGAATGGAATGTTAAGTCTGCGTGACGCTTCCTGAGCCACAAACTGACCCACACGGGTAATCTTGAATGCTGTTTTCTTTATTGTCTCGCAGAGAGTTTCGAAGTTTACCGGCTTGCCATCGGCTGAATTGGCGTCCATTTGCTCCAGTGCGTGTTTCACGACACCAGGTCCGCTGACGCCCACATTGATGATGGCGTCTGCTTCACTCGGTCCGTGGAAAGCCCCTGCCATAAACGGATTGTCGTCGGGAGCATTGCACAGCACCACCAGTTTGGCGCATCCCATCGAACTGTTGTCCTTGGTGGCCTCTGCCGTCTCCTTGATGATTTCGCCCATGAGCCGCACTGCGTCCATGTTGATGCCGGTCTTTGTGGAACCGACATTTACGCTTGAGCAGATGCGCTCGGTCGTTGCCATCGCCTTGGGGATAGATCTCATGAGCAGTTCGTCGCTCTTTGTCATGCCTTTGGACACCACTGCCGAGTAGCCTCCGAGGAAGTTTATGCCTGTAGTCGCAGCCGCCCTGTCGAGGGTCTTGGCTATTTCCACATAGTCGTCGGGCGTCTTGCAGCAGTTGGCGCCGACCATTGATATCGGTGTGATGGATATGCGCTTGTTGACAATGGGCGTCGCTATCTCTCGGCTTATGGCTTCTCCTGTCGCGACGAGATCCTTTGCGAGGGTCGTAATCTTGTTGTAGATGTTGTCGCAGGTGGTCTTCAGGTCGTGGTCGGCACAGTCGAGCAGACTGATGCCCATGGTAATGGTGCGCACGTCGAGATTTTCCTGCTCCACCATTCTGTTGGTTTCGAGAACTTCGCTGATATTAATCATATCCTGTGCATTTTGTTGAAGATCTCCTCAAGTTGGCATTTCACCTGTACGCCTGTGGTTTTTCCCAGTTCGGAGAGTTCGGCGCTGACTGTGTCGAAATCCTTTTCGCATTTCGCAAGGTCCACAATCATCATCATGTTGAAGTATTCCTGCACGATGGTCTGGCTGATGTCCAGAATGTTGATGTTTTGTTTGGCGAGGTAACCGCACACGCTGGCGATGATGCCAACGGTGTCCTTGCCCACTACGGTGATAATTGCCTTTTTCATTTTTGTCTGTTATTGCATTTCTTTCTCTATTCCACTGCAAAATTACACCAAATGGCTTGTAAATCCAAAATATGTGTTTCCTTTTGCGGAAAATACTCTGCAGACTTTACTGTAAATGCTGCCGCAGTGACAAAAAACGCTGTTCCTGCACAATGACAGCGGTCTTGCCGCATTGCGACAAGACCGCTGTTGGTGCGCCAAGATTTCTATGACGCAGTATGGAAAAATGAGTGTTACTTCATGTTGTCCGCACTTGGTGGCTCAGAACCCACTGCCGCTCCCCAGTTCTTGTTGGGGTGTGACCCCATCTCAAGCACAAGTGTGGCACCGTCCTTGATGTCGTCGTGGCTGAACCAGGGCTTGTTCCATGCCTTGCCGTTGAGGGTTGCACTTTGTATGTACTTGTTTTCCGTGCTGCAGTTGTTGGCTTTTATGTGGAATATCTTGCCGTTCGGCAACTGCACTTTCACGTCGGAGAACAGCGGACTGCCTATGTTGTAACTCGGGAGGCCTGGGGTCACAGGATAGAAGCCGAGTGAGGAGAACACCACGAAGGAGGTGAGACCACCGCCATCTTCATCGCCGGGGATGCCCATGAGGTCATTGCGGAACCATGTTTTCAGGCACTGGCGCACGCGCTTCTGTGTCTTCCATGGTTGTCCGGCGTAGTTATATATATAAGGTATATGGAGAGAAGGCTCGTTGGCCATGGTGAACTGGCCGATGTTGCCGGTCTGGTCGGGCAGACGGAAATAGAACTCGCGTTTGCCGTCTCCCATGGGTTCAGCGAATGTCTGGTCGAGATTGGCGATGAGTTTTGTGCGTCCTCCCATCATCTTTATGAGGTCTGCGAAGTTGTGTTGCACGTCCCACCGGTAAGTCCAGCCGTTGTTCTCGTCGTATGCGTCACGCACTCCGATGCCGCCGCCGAATATATAGGAGAAGTTGGGAAGGAACTTTCCGTCCTTGTCCTTGGGGTGGAAGAAGCCTGTCTCACTATTGTATACAGTGCGGTAATTGTGGGAAAAGTCGAAGAAATGCTTCGCTTCCGTCTTGTTGCCGATGAAGTCTGCGATGCGGGAAAGGCACCATGTGTCGTATGCTGTGCCGAGTGTGACAGCCACAGGCTGGCGTTTCTCAAAGCCGGAAACATTAGGGTCGGTCTCAGGTTCGCCCTCGTTGAGTGCCGGGATGTAGCCGTGCTCCCAGTAGAAACTGTCTATCCAGCCGGCCTTGTTGCCCGACCACGGGGCGAGGGTTTTTTCTGTTATGCCTTTTTTGCAATATTCGTAGGCGCGCGGAGCGTCTACCTTAAGTCCTTTGTAGAGGGCATCGGCAACCATGGCGACACCGTGGTTGCTGTTCATACGGCGTGAGTCGCCTGTGATTTCGGGGAATGTGGGCATCCATTTTGTACCCATCTGCTCGGCCATACGCAGGTATGACTCGATGATTGCCTCTTCTTTGGAGGGCTGGATCAACGCACGCAGAGGATGAGCGGCACGGTAAGTGTCCCAAATCCAGTCATCCGTGTAGAACGGAATGCCGCCGTCTTCATGTACCTGATGGTCGTATGCGCTGAAGTAGCGACCGTCTTCGCTGAGGCATACGGGGCGCTCGAATGTGCGGTAATAGGATGTGTAGAGCACCGTTTTCTCGTCTTCCGTACCGCCCTTGACCTGAATCGTCGACAGAGTTTCGTTCCATTCCTTGCGGCCTTTCTTCTCTATGCCGAGGCGGTCGAAGGCACTGCCCTGTTCACGCACGAGATTCTTCTGTGCCTGTTCTTCAGAGATGAGCGAGATGCCGTAGCGCAGAGATACCTTGCCAGTACCCTTCGGCATACGCAGGGCAACGCTTATGCCGTCGCCTTTGGCAGTCTTTTCGCCGGCGGAAATCTTGCCGTCGCGCAGTATGCCGCCCTCTTCGGGAGTTACATCCAACTCCGCATAGATGTAGACGTTGACTTTTCCCCATACGTCCTGGTAACCTTTGATGACGTTGCCGTTGACCGAAAGTTGTCCCTTTTCGGAGTTGAGGATAATATAGGAGGTCTTGTCCTTGTCGTAGAAACTGATGTCATAGATTGCGCTCTGGTGCGCTACGGCCAACTGGGCACGCATAGTGTTGTCTGCCAACTCCATATCGCTCGAGTATGGAGTTATGGTCTCATGATCCCAGTTCATCTTTACGCGCGGTGCCAAATCCTTGTTCTGTGTCGGCGAAATGCAGAAGGCGGAGTGCTCGCGGTGGTTGGTGACCATGACAGGCAGACCCTCTACGAGTTCGTCAGTGTAGGAGTAGCGGCTCGGATAGATGCGCAACAGCGAGTTTGGCAACTGGATTGTGGCGAACGTAGGCACCAGCAAGTGGCTTATGTTGCCGATGTAGGGGTTGACATAGTCCACTGGCTGCTTCTGTGCAGTGGTCGTCGCGACGCACGAGAGGACAGCAAGTGCCGCGGCAAGGATTTTCTTTTTCATAACATCAATGGTTTTTATTAGTGTTCGATTGCTTTTTCTTTGTTGCAGACTACTTCACAAGCATTACAATACTGCCCAATGTTATCAGTATAGCCCCGGCTATTACCCTTGCGCTGACCTGCTCTTTCAACAACAGGAACGACAGACAGATGGTGATTACTACGCTCAGTTTGTCTATCGGGGCGACCCTTGAGACGCTGCCGAGTTGCAGTGCCTTGAAGTAGAAGAGCCATGAGAGTCCGGTGGCAACGCCCGAAAGGACAAGGAAAAGCCATGTGTGACCGCTGATGTTGCGCACCTCTCCTCCGTGAGAACCTGCCAAGGCAATGCCCCAGGTGAGAATCAGTATAACCGATGTGCGTATGGCTGTGGCAAGGTCGGAGTTGATGTCCTTTACTCCAATCTTCGCAAAGATGGCGGTCAATGCGGCAAATGATGCAGAGAGCAGGGCGTAATATTTCCACATAAGGTTTGTTCTTGTTGCTTTGTTCCGTAGTGAGAACGGTGGTTCTGCCGCCGTTGTGCAAAGTTAATACATTATTTTTATAAATGTGTGTCCGTTTCTCACAAACGCATATTTATGTCGAAAACAATGGATGAAAAATCGTTTTCGCCGCAACAAAAAACGGTTGGAAAACGGGATGTGAGACGCCCCCGTGGTGCAGGATAAAATCTCTTGTTCTTTGATAATGCGTTATTAAATTACGTTAAGCGGTGTTAATATTGCTGATTTATACGCTTCTTGTCTGCATAAACGGCTCTATATATTATGTGTTTCAAGAAAAAAAGCCTACCTTTGCAGTTCGGAAAGGGCACGCCATATCCATATGGGTGGAGTGGTGTGATTCTTGTGCGCTTGGCGGATGGGAAGCCCGGGAATTCCGAAGGTTAGAAAACAGAAACAAAAAACATATAAATTCAAAAAAGTAACAATTATGCCTACGATTTCACAATTGGTAAGAAAAGGCAGAAAGGTTCTTGTAGAAAAGAGCAAGTCACCAGCTTTGGAATCATGTCCTCAGCGTCGCGGTGTGTGTGTTCGTGTTTATACAACGACCCCAAAGAAGCCTAATTCGGCAATGCGTAAGGTTGCCCGTGTTCGTTTAACAAACCAGAAGGAGGTCAACTCCTATATCCCGGGAGAGGGACACAACCTGCAGGAGCACTCAATCGTGCTTGTTCGCGGTGGTCGTGTAAAGGACCTTCCTGGTGTGCGCTACCACATCGTGCGCGGTACGCTTGATACTGCCGGTGTTGCGAGCCGTACTCAGCGTCGTTCAAAGTACGGAGCAAAGCGTCCTAAGGCTAAGAAATAAAAAAAGAAGCAGGAGGGTGCTCTATATAATAAGGTGGAATGCGAGTTCCGTAACGGAGTACCGAGACAGCGATGTCGCCTGACAAGGGAAAATACAAAAGAAGTTTTGCTGGAGAAAGTTAGATACGCCGGTTGAGTAAGCGCCAAAGAGATGGCACTGAAGAAAATCAGAACGAGACAGCCCCAGAAAACAAATCATCAAAATCAAACAATGAGAAAAGCAAAACCAAAGAAGCGTGTGATCCTCCCGGATCCCGTGTTCGGTGACCAGAAAGTCACCAGATTCGTGAATCACTTGATGTATGACGGAAAGAAGAGCGTGGCTTACACGATTTTCTATACCGCTCTCGAAATCGTAAAAGACAAGATGGCAAAGGAAGAGAAGTCTCCTCTGGAAATCTGGAAGCAGGCTCTCGACAACATTACACCGCAGGTTGAGGTGAAGAGCCGCCGTATCGGTGGTGCTACATTCCAGGTGCCTACGGAGATACGTCCGACCCGTAAGGAGAGCGTTTCCATGAAGAACCTGATTATCTTTGCACGCAAGCGTGGCGGCAAGTCCATGGCGGAGAAACTCGCAGCCGAGATACAGGATGCTTACAACAATCAGGGTGGAGCATACAAACGTAAGGAAGATATGCACCGTATGGCTGAGGCTAACCGTGCCTTCGCACACTTCCGTTTCTAAAATACTTAAAGTAGACAGGAGAAAATGGCAAAGCACGATTTACATTTGACCAGAAACATCGGTATCATGGCTCACATCGATGCCGGCAAGACAACAACATCAGAGCGTATACTCTTCTACACCGGCAAGACCCACAAGATTGGTGAGGTGCATGACGGTGGTGCTACCATGGACTGGATGGCACAGGAGCAGGAGCGCGGTATAACCATTACATCTGCCGCAACGACATGTTTCTGGAACTATAACAACCATCAGTACAAGATCAACCTGATTGATACTCCGGGACACGTTGACTTTACCGCAGAGGTGGAGCGTTCTCTCCGTGTTCTCGATGGCGCTGTCGCAACATACTGTGCCGTTGGCGGTGTAGAGCCGCAGTCGGAGACCGTGTGGCGTCAGGCTGACAAGTACAACGTTCCGCGTATCGGTTACGTCAACAAGATGGACCGTTCCGGAGCTGACTACTACGATGTAATCAAGCAGATGAAGGAAGTTCTCGGTGCAAATCCGGTGAACATCTGCTGCCCGATAGGAGCAGAGGAGAACTTCAAGGGATTGGTTGACCTAATCAAGATGAAGGCTATCCTGTGGCATGACGAGACTATGGGTGCAGAGTATGAGATTGATGACATACCGGCAGACATGGTTGACGAGTGCAACGAGTGGCGCGACAAACTGCTTGAGGCTGCTTCTGAGTATGACGAGGCACTGATGGAGAAATACTTTGACGACCCTTCGACTATCACGGAAGAGGAAATCATCGCTGCAATACGTAAGGGCACAATCTCTCTGCAGTGTGTTCCTATGCTTTGCGGTTCTTCATTCAAGAACAAAGGTGTGCAGACCATGCTAGACTATGTGTGCGCATTCCTGCCTTCTCCAATGGATACCGAGGCTATCGTTGGTACGAATCCTTCTACAGAAGAGGAAGAAGACCGCAAACCGTCAGAGGATGAGCCGACATCGGCACTGGCATTCAAGATTGCAACAGACCCGTATGTAGGTCGTCTTGTGTTCTTCCGTGTCTACTCTGGAAAGATTGAGGCCGGTTCTTATGTGTACAATCCACGTTCCGGAAAGAAAGAGCGTGTGAGCCGTCTTTTCCAGATGCACTCAAACAAGCAGAACCCTGTTGATGTCATCGCTGCAGGTGATATAGGTTCAGGAGTTGGTTTCAAGGATATCCGTACAGGCGATACTCTCTGCGACGAGGCTCATCCTATCGTACTGGAGTCAATGACATTCCCTGATACTGTTATCTCTATCGCCGTTGAACCGAAGTCTCAGGCTGACATCGCGAAACTTGACAACGGTCTCGCAAAACTTGCAGAGGAAGACCCGACCTTCACCGTTCATACAGACGAGCAGTCCGGTCAGACAGTGATTTCCGGTATGGGTGAGCTTCACCTCGATATCATCATCGACCGTCTGAAGCGTGAGTTCAAGGTTGAATGTAACCAGGGTAAGCCGCAGGTTAACTACAAGGAGGCTATCACACGCGAGGTTACGCTCCGTGAGGTTTACAAGAAGCAGTCTGGTGGTCGCGGTAAGTTCGCTGACATCATTGTTACAGTCGGTCCTAAGGACGAAGACTACAAAGAGGGCGACTTGCAGTTCATCAACGAAGTCAAGGGCGGTAACATTCCCAAGGAGTTCATTCCTTCCGTACAGAAAGGGTTTGAAGATTGCCTGAAGTCTGGTGTACTCGGCGGTTTCCCGGTAGTGGGTCTCAAAGTCGTGCTTACCGACGGTTCTTTCCACCCGGTAGACTCTGACCAGTTGTCATTTGAGCTTGCAGCGCACAATGCGTTCAAAAACGCTTGCCCGAAGGCAGGACCGGTTCTTATGGAGCCTATCATGAAGGTGGAAGTCGTTACTCCAGAAGAAAACATGGGTGACGTAATCGGTGACCTCAACAAGCGCCGTGGTATGGTACAGGGTATGGAAGAGGCTCGTAGCGGTGCGCGCATCGTGAAGGCGATGGTTCCGCTGGCAGAGATGTTCGGTTATGTGACCGCTCTCCGTACGATTACCTCCGGCCGTGCCACCTCTTCTATGGAATATGACCACCATGAGGCAGTGTCAAGTTCAATAGCAAAGACAATCCTTGAGGAAATGAAAGGTCGTACAGACCTCCTTTAACAATAAGAGGCAAACAGACACCGGTTAGCGAATGACTCTTAACCGGTGTATCTGTTGCCTTGTGAACAGTAATAACAAACAAAGAATTCAAACAAAGAAAATGAGTCAGAAAATTCGTATCAAGCTGAAGTCTTATGACCATCAGTTGGTAGACAAGTCGGCAGACAAGATTGTGAAGGCCGTGAAGGCTACGGGTGCAGTTGTCAGCGGTCCTATTCCGTTGCCTACACACAAGCGCATCTACACAGTGAACCGTTCTACTTTCGTAAACAAGAAGGCGCGTGAGCAGTTCCAACTCTCAGATTACAAGAGACTGATCGACATCTACAGTTCAACAGCAAAGACCGTTGACGCACTGATGAAACTCGAACTTCCAAGTGGAGTAGAGGTGGAGATAAAGGTGTAGTCATCTCGCTGACACGACAAAATGTCTGAAAAACAGATATAGAAACATCTATAAACACTATCAATAAATAAATTTAATTGAAATGCCAGGATTAATTGGAAGAAAAATCGGAATGACATCCGTTTTCAGTGCCGACGGTAAAAACATACCGTGCACTGTTATCGAAGCTGGTCCTTGTGTTGTAACCCAAGTCAAGTCTATTGAGAAAGACGGTTACAAGGCTGTTCAGTTAGGTTTCGCAGAGGCTAAGGAGAAGAACACTACAAAGCCGATGATGGGAATCTACAAGAAAGCCGGCACAACACCAAAAAAGCACTTGGCCGAGTTCAAATTTGATGAGGAGTACAACCTCGGAGACACTATCACTGTAGATCTCTTCAATGGTGCAGAGTTCGTAGACGTGGTAGGCACTTCGAAAGGTAAGGGCTTCCAGGGCGTAGTCAAGCGCCACGGATTCGGCGGTGTAGGTCAGTCTACACACGGTCAGGACGACCGTCTGCGCGCACCGGGTTCTATTGGTGCATGTTCTTACCCTGCAAAGGTGTTCAAGGGAATGCGTATGGCCGGCCAAATGGGAGGTGACAGAGTGAAGACTCAGAACCTCAAAGTGTTAAAGGTGATTCCTGAGAGCAACCTTATCATCGTGAAAGGTTCTGTAGCAGGACACAATGGTTCAACTGTTTTAATAGAGATGTAATCATGGAAGTGAACGTATTGAATATCAAAGGACAGGAGACCGGAAGAAAGGTCGCTCTGAACGAAACTGTATTCGGAATTGAACCTAACGACCATGTTCTCTATCTTGACGTAAAGCAGTATCTTGCCAACCAGCGTCAGGGAACAGCTAAGTCAAAGGAACGTAGTGAGATAACAGGCTCTACACGTAAGCTCGGTCGCCAGAAAGGCGGTGGCGGTGCTCGCCGTGGTGACATCAAGTCGCCTGTACTCGTTGGTGGAGGTAGAGTTTTCGGTCCCAAACCGCGTGACTACAGTTTCAAACTCAACAAGAAAGTTAAGGCTCTCGCCCGCAAGTCGGCTCTTTCATACAAGGCTCAGGAGAATGCAATCATCGTCGTAGAGGACTTCTCGTTTGATGCTCCTAAGACAAAAGAGTTCGTTGAACTGACAAAGAACCTCAATGTAGAAGGCAAAAAGACATTGCTCGTTCTGCCTGAGACAAACAAGAACGTATACCTGTCAGCACGCAACCTGCAGAATGCAACCGTGATGACAGCGGCTACAATCAACGCTTACAAGGTGCTTGATGCTGAAGTTCTTGTAGTGGCAGAAAGCTCACTTGCCAAGATCGAGGAGACCCTCACTAAATAATAGGAGACAAAGAATATGGCATTCATAATAAAACCGCTGGTCACAGAAAAGATGACCAAGATTACAGACAAGCGTCCGAACCGCTTTGGTTTCATTGTACGTCCGGAAGCCAACAAGCTCCAGATTAAGGCTGAGGTTGAGGGTCAGTATAATGTTACAGTTGTAGACGTGAACACAATGAACTATGCCGGCAAGCGTTCAAGCCGTTACACAAAGGCTGGACTCATCAAAGGGCAGAAGGCTGCGTTCAAGAAGGCTGTCGTTACTCTGAAAGAGGGCGATACAATTGATTTTTATAGCAATATATAATAAAGAATGGCAGTACGTAAATTAAAGCCAGTTACACCTGGCCAAAGACACAAGATTATTGGCACGTTCGAGGATATTACTGCATCCGTGCCAGAAAAGTCTCTCGTTTATGGCAAGCGCTCTACCGGCGGACGAAACAACACCGGTAAGATGACTGTCCGTTATATGGGCGGCGGTCACAAGAGGAAGTATCGTTTAATCGACTTCAAACGAGAGAAAGATGGTGTTCCAGCTACAGTAGAAACAATAGAGTATGATCCTAACCGCTCTGCTCGTATTGCGCTTCTATTCTATGCTGATGGTGAAAAACGTTACATAATTGCTCCTAACGGACTCAAGGTAGGAACAAAACTGATGTCAGGAGCAGATGCTGCACCTGAGATTGGCAATGCCCTGCCTCTGGCAAACATTCCTGTGGGTACGGTGATTCACAACATTGAATTGCGTCCTGGTCAGGGAGCACTGCTTGTCCGTTCGGCTGGTAACTTTGCTCAGTTGACTTCCCGTGAGGGTAGTTATTGCGTGATTAAGCTTCCTTCAGGCGAGACTCGTAAGATTCTCTCCGCTTGTAAAGCTACTGTAGGTAGTGTAGGCAACTCTGACCATGCATTGGAACAGTCCGGTAAGGCTGGACGTTCACGCTGGCTGGGTCGTCGTCCTCACAACCGTGGTGTTGTAATGAACCCGCATGATCACCCGATGGGTGGTGGTGAAGGCCGCCAGTCTGGTGGACATCCACGTTCTCGTAAGGGTCTTTACGCTAAGGGTCTCAGGACACGTGCACCTAAGAAGCTTTCCAACAAGTACATTATCGAAAGAGCTAACAAGAAATAACTAAGTTAACAAGAGTAAATTATGAGTCGTTCATTAAAAAAAGGTCCATACATCAACGTATCTCTTGAGAAGAAGGTTCTCGCTATGAACGAGAGCGGCAAGAAGAACGTTGTCAAGACATGGGCCAGAGCTTCAATGATCAGCCCCGATTTCGTGGGTCACACCATTGCAGTTCATAACGGTAACAAATTTATCCCTGTTTACGTTACAGAGAACATGGTTGGCCATAAGCTCGGCGAATTTGCACCGACACGTCGCTTCGGTGGACACTCTGGTAATAAGAAATAAACAGGCTAAATCCATTTTAACAGGAATAAAATAATGGGAGCAAGAAAAAGGATAGCTGCCGATGCAAGAAAGGCAGCATTGAAGACACAGTACTTCGCAAAGCTGAATGGAGTACCCTCTTCTCCTCGTAAGATGCGCTACGTTGTAGACATGATACGAGGCATGGAGGTGAACCGTGCTTTAGGTGTACTCCGTTTCTCAAAGAAGCAGGCTGCTAAGGATGTGGAGAAACTTCTCCGCTCGGCTATTGCCAACTGGGAAGCAAAGACTGCGCAAAAGATAGAGGATGTAGAACTCTACGTTTCCAAGGTGTTCGTTGACGAGGGTGTTACCATGAAGCGCATGAGACCTGCACCGCAGGGTCGCGGATACAGAATCCGCAAGCGCAGTAACCATGTGACTCTGTTTGTTGACGCTAAAACTAATGACGAAATTTAATAGGTATGGGACAGAAAGTTAATCCAATAGCAAACCGACTTGGCATTATCCGTGGTTGGGAGTCAAACTGGTTCGGTGGTAAGAGCTTCGGTGAGAATCTTGTTGAAGACAAGAAGATCCGCAAGTATCTTAATGAGCGTCTGGCAAATGCCAGCGTAGCTCGCATTGTCATCGAACGCACACTCAAACTCGTCACGATCACGATATGTACCTCCAGACCTGGTATCGTCATAGGAAAAGGTGGTCAGGATGTGGATAAACTGAGAGAGGAACTGAAGAAACTCTACAAGAAGGATATCCAGATAAATATCTTTGAAATCAAAAAGCCCGAACTTGATGCAACTATCGTGGGTACAAACATCGCACGTCAGTTGGAGGGAAAGATTTCATACCGTCGTGCCATAAAGATGGCTATCCAGAACACAATGCGTGCTGGTGCTGAGGGTATCAAGATTCAGATTTGCGGTCGTCTTAACGGCGCAGAAATGGCTCGTAAGGAAATGTACAAGGAAGGACGTACTCCTCTCCATACATTCCGCGCAGACATAGATTATTGCCAGACAGAGGCTCTTACGAAAGTGGGACTTCTTGGAATCAAAGTATGGATTTGCCGTGGAGAAGTCTATGGCAAGCGTGATCTCTCTCCTAACTTCTCACAGGAGAAGCAGGGAACGGATCGTGGCAACAGTCGCCTTGGCCGTGGTGGTAACCGCAGAAGAAACAATAACCGCTAAAAAAGAAAGTTATCATGTTACAGCCAAAAAGAGTAAAATACAGAAGACCTCAAGATGGTCGCGGCAATAAGGGAAATGCACACCGTGGTACCGAGTTGGCTTTCGGTTCTTTCGGTATCAAGACACTTGATGCCAAGTGGATTGACAGCCGTCAGATAGAAGCTGCCCGTGTTGCCATCAACCGTTATATGAACCGTGAGGGACAGGTTTGGATCAGAATCTTCCCGGACAAACCGATAACACGCAAACCTGCTGATGTCCGAATGGGTAAAGGTAAGGGTGATGTAGCAGGCTGGGTTGCTCCTGTCACACCTGGAAGAATCCTGTTTGAGGTGGAGGGTGTTCCGTTTGACGTTGCCAAGGAAGCATTGCGTCTCGGTGCACAGAAACTCCCGGTTAAGACTAAGTTTATTGTTAGACGTGATTACGATAAAAACGCTTAAACTATGAAGAGTAAAGAAGTAAAAGAGCTCGAAACCAAGGAATTGGTAGAGAAAATAGAGAATGCACAGGAAAAGCTTCAGAATATGAAACTGACCCATTCCGTTTCTCCTCTTGAGAATCCATCACAGATTAAGGCTACACGTCGTGATATCGCACGTATGAAAACAGAACTCCGTCAAAGAGAACTTAACAAATAACAATGGTCCAGATGGAAGAAAGAAATTTAAGAAAAGTAAGACAGGGTGTTGTCGTAAGCAACAAGATGGACAAGTCCATTGTTATTGCCGCTAAATTCAAGGAGAAACACCCTATTTATGGTAAGTTTGTTCAGAAGACGAAGAAGTACCATGTTCATGACGAGAACAATGAGGCCAACGTAGGCGATACAGTTCTCATTATGGAGACACGTCCTCTCTCAAAGACAAAGAGATGGAGATTGGTAAATATAATCGAAAAAGCTAAGTAATTATGATACAGGCAGAATCAAGACTTACAGTATGTGATAACAGCGGTGCTCGTGAGGCACTGTGTATCCGAGTGCTTGGCGGAACCAAACGCCGCTATGCAAGTGTTGGTGACGTGATTGTTGTTGCTATCAAGAACGCCATTCCGACAAGTGATGTTAAGAAAGGTGCAGTATCAAAGGCTTTGATAGTCCGTACAAAGAAAGAGATTCGTCGTGCTGATGGCTCGTACATCCGTTTTGACGACAATGCTTGCGTATTGTTGAACAATGCCGGCGAACTTAGGGGCAGCCGTATATTCGGTCCCGTTGCTCGTGAGTTGCGTGCAGTCAACATGAAAGTCGTTTCTTTGGCACCTGAGGTTCTTTAATCTAAAATAAAGTTAGAGTAATGGCAAAATTACATATCAGAAAAGGTGATACCGTTGCTGTCCTCTCAGGGGAAGACAAAGGTAAAAAAGGCAAGGTGCTGAAAGTTCTTGTCGACAAGAACAGAGCCATTGTTGAGGGACTGAATCTTGTCTCAAAGAGTGCCAAGCCTTCGGCAAAGCATCCTCAGGGAGGCATAATCAAGCAGGAGGCTGCTATTCATATATCTAATTTGAGTTTAATTGATCCTAAGAGCGGCAAGCCTACTCGCGTTTCTGTAAAGCACGAAGGCAAGAATGTTGTCAGGATTGCAAAAAAGTCAGGGGAGGTTATTAAATAATGGATACAGCACAGTTAAAGAAAGTCTACAAGGAAACCATAGCTCCTGAATTGCAGAAGCAGTTCAACTACTCTTCCGCTATGCAGATTCCTGTACTGAAGAAGATTGTTGTCAATATGGGACTCGGTGATGCTACACAGGACAAGAAGATTGTGGATGTGGCAGTTAACGAGATAACTACCATAACAGGTCAGAAGGCTGTTGCGACATATTCAAAGAAGGATATAGCAAACTTCAAACTTCGTAAGAAGATGCCTATTGGCGTTATGGTTACTCTTCGCCGTGAGCGTATGTATGAGTTCCTTGAGAAACTCATCCGTGTGGCTCTTCCCCGTATCCGTGACTTCAAGGGAATCTCAACGAATCTCGATGGTCATGGAAACTATACGCTGGGTATCACGGAGCAGATTATCTTCCCTGAAATCAATATTGATTCTATCGACCGTATTCAGGGTATGAACATCACTTTCGTAACATCTGCAACAACAGATGAGGAGGGATTCGCACTCCTGAAAGCATTTGGTCTCCCATTCAAGAACATTCATAACGATTAAGAAATATGGCAAAAGAATCAATGAAAGCCCGCGAGGTAAAGCGTGCAAAACTTGTTGCCCGCTATGCTGAGAAACGTGCTGCATTAAAGAAGATCATTGCAACTACAGAGGATTATGCCGAAGCTTACGAGGCTGCTCGTAAACTTCAGGCGATTCCAAAGAATGCAAATCCAATCCGTCTTCACAACCGCTGCATGATTACTGGACGGCCGAAAGGATATATCCGTCAGTTCGGTATATCACGTATCCAGTTCCGCGAGATGGCTTCTGCAGGTCTGATTCCTGGAGTGAAAAAAGCAAGTTGGTAAATCGTACCACATATTTATTGTTTAATATTGTCGGGGTCGGCCCGATTAATTAAAAATTATTTTTATGACAGATCCAATAGCAGATTATCTGACGAGACTCAGAAATGCGATTTCTGCACACCATCGTGTAGTGGAAATTCCTGCGTCTAACATGAAGAAGGACATCACAAAGATCCTCTTCGAAAAGGGCTACATCCTCAACTACAAGTTTGTAGAGGATGGTCCTCAGGGTTCAATCAAGGTTGCCCTCAAGTGGAATCCTTCCACAAAAGAGAACGCTATCAAGTGTTTGAAGCGTGTGTCTACACCAGGTTTGCGTAAGTACACTGGTTACAAGGACATGCCGAGAGTTATTAACGGACTGGGTATCGCAATCCTGTCTACATCCAAAGGTGTCATGACTGACAAGGAAGCTGCTGATCTCAAGATTGGTGGTGAGGTTCTTTGTTTCGTTTATTAATAGGAGGATTAGTGTATGTCAAGAATAGGAAAATTGCCAATCAACATACCTGCTGGCGTAACCGTTGACTACAAGAATGGTGTTGTCAGCGTAAAAGGTCCTAAGGGCGAACTGTCTCAGAAGGTAGACGCTTCTATTAAGGTGAACATTGCGGATGGTCACATAACTTTCGAGGTTGACGAGAACAGCCCGGTAAACTACAAGCAGAAAGATGCTTTCCACGGCCTCTACCGTTCATTGGTTAACAATATGGTAGTAGGTGTCAGCGAGGGTTACAAGAAGACGCTTGAGCTTGTCGGTGTGGGTTACCGTGTCGCTAATCAAGGCAATGTCATAGAGCTTTCGTTGGGTTACACTCACCCAATATTCCTCCAGCTTCCGCCCGAGGTGAAAGTGGAGACAAAGTCAGAGCGTAACCAGAATCCTCTGATTATGTTGGAGTCGTGTGACAAGCAGCTGATAGGTCTTATATGTGCAAAAATTCGTTCTTTCCGTATGCCGGAGCCGTATAAAGGTAAGGGTGTTCTCTTCCAGGGTGAGGTTATTCGTAGAAAGTCTGGTAAGTCGGCATCAGCTAAGTAACTTTAATTTTTTACGATTATGACAACAAAGAAAGTAGAAAGACGAATCAAGATAAAATTCCGTATCCGCAAGAGAGTGAATGGAACAGCCGAGCGTCCTCGCCTGTGCGTATTCCGTTCAAACAAGCAGATTTATGGTCAGGTAATTGATGACTTAGCTGGCAAGACTCTCGCCAGTGCATCGTCAGTGGGACTTGAAGCTATGCCGAAGAAAGAGCAGGCCGCAAAGGTTGGTGAACTCATTGCAGCCAACGCTATCGCAGCAGGCATCACATCAGTTGTATTTGACCGTAATGGTTATCTTTACCACGGCCGTGTAAAGGAGCTCGCAGAAGGAGCTCGCAAGGGCGGTCTTAAATTTTAAGCGATTATGGCAGTGAATAAAGTAAAAGTTAACAGTGACGTAGAACTGAAAGATCGTCTCGTTGCTATCAACCGTGTGACAAAGGTAACAAAGGGTGGTCGTACATTCACTTTTGCAGCGATTGTCGTTGTCGGCGACGGTAACGGAACTATAGGTTATGGATTGGGTAAGGCCGGTGAGGTTACAGCCGCTATCGCCAAGGGCGTAGAGGCAGCAAAGAAGAACCTCGTCAAGGTGCCCGTTCTCAAAGGAACCATTCCGCACGAAATAGAAGCACATTTTGACGGAGCGCGTGTGTTCATGAGACCCGCTGCTGCCGGTACCGGTCTTGTGGCTGGTGGTGCTATGCGTGCTGTTCTTGAGAGTGTGGGTGTCCAGAACATCCTTTGTAAATCCAAAGGTTCCTCGAACCCCCACAACCTTGTGAAAGCTACGATTTTGGCACTCAGCCAGATTCGTGACGCTTACACAATCGCAGGTGCTCGCGGTATCAGTATGAACAAAGTGTTTAACGGCTAATAAGGAGAAACATTATGGCAACAGTAAAAGTACAACAGATAAAGAGTAAGATAGGTGCTCCCAAGGATCAGAAGGCTACTCTTCTAACACTTGGTCTGCACAAGATTTCTCAGGTTGTAGAAGTTGAGGATACTCCTTCTAACCGTGGCATGATACGCAAGGTTCATCATCTTGTCAAAGTAGTTGATTAATTTACAAACAGGAAACAGTTATGAAATTAAATAATTTGAAACCGGCAGAAGGCTCAACACATTCATCTCGCCGTCTCGGTAGAGGTACAGGCTCCGGCTTGGGTGGAACCTCTACACGCGGTCACAAGGGTGCGAAAGCTCGTTCCGGATATTCAAGAAAGATTGGTTTTGAGGGTGGTCAGATGCCGCTCCAGCGTCGTGTTCCGAAGGGTGGATTCAAAAACATCAATCACAAGGAGTACCTTGCAGTAAACCTCTCTACTCTTCAGAAACTTGTAGAGAAATTCGGTTTCTCCAAGATTGGAGTTGCAGAGTTTGTCGCTGCTGGCTTGACCAACGGCAGGGAACTTGTAAAGGTTCTTGCCAATGGCGAACTCACATCAAAGGTTGATGTTGAAGCCAATGCCTTCTCCAAGAAGGCTGAGGAAGCAATAAAGGCAGTTGGAGGTAACGTAACTATTATCTGAAATAGATGAAAAAGTTTTTTGAGACACTAAAGAACTGTTGGAAGGTTGAGGATTTGCGTCAGCGACTCCTCATCACCTTCCTGTTTGTAGCGATTTACCGTTTCGGGTCATTCGTAGTACTGCCAGGTATAAACCCGGCCCAGTTGGCAAATCTCCAGTCGCAGACAGCAGGCGGACTTATGTCGCTGCTTGACATGTTCTCTGGTGGTGCATTTTCCAATGCGTCAATCTTTGCGCTTGGAATTATGCCTTACATCTCAGCTTCAATTGTCATGCAGCTTCTTGCGATGGCTGTTCCTTACTTCCAGAAGTTACAGCGCGAGGGCGAGAGTGGACGCAAGAGAATCAGTTGGTATACCCGCGGTCTGACCGTGGCTATCCTCCTGTTCCAGGCACCGTCCTATCTCATGAACCTGAAATATCAGGCAATGGGTGCACTTGCTTCCGGCATAAACTGGACAGCGTTCATGATACCGGCCAGCATTATGCTTGCAGCCGGCTCCATGTTCATCCTTTGGCTTGGTGAGCGCATCACCGACAGAGGCGTAGGTAATGGTATATCCATGATAATCATGATAGGTATCATTGCCCGTCTGCCAGAGGCGTTCGCACAGGAGTTCAGTTCTCGCCTTACTGCAATCTCAGGCGGTGGAGTTGTGATGTTCATTGCTGAACTTCTCATACTCTATGCTGTTGTTTGCGCTGCCATTATTCTGACCCAAGGCACACGCAAGGTGCCTGTACAGTACGCAAAGCGCATTGTCAACGGTCAGCAGATGGGTGGAGCACGCCAGTATATTCCGCTGAAACTGTTTGCTGCAAATGTGATGCCTATAATCTTTGCTCAGGCGCTGATGTTTGTTCCTTTGGCTATTGTCCAGTTCAACACGGACAATTCGTCAAGCATACTTCATGCACTCATGGATAACCGTAGTCTGCCTTACAATATAATATATGTGATACTTATCATAGCATTCACCTATTTCTATACGGCAATTACTATGAATCCTACCCAAATGGCAGAGGACATGAAACGCAACAACGGATTTATCCCGGGAGTAAAACCAGGAAAGGATACCGCAGACTATATTGACACTATAATGTCGCGTATCACCTTCCCGGGGTCACTCTTCATCGCGTTTATTGCAGTAATGCCTGCATTGGCAGGACTGCTGAACATACAGCAGGGCTTCTCGCAGTTCTTCGGAGGAACATCCCTTCTGATTCTTGTAGGTGTAGTGATTGACACCTTGCAGCAGATAGAGAGCCACCTCATGATGCGTCACTATGATGGTCTGCTTAATTCGGGACATACTCGTGGCGGAAACGTTGCTGCCTATTGATTAGGCAGGTGTTATCCTAATGGCGATCTATCTTAAGACAGAAGACGAAATTGAGCTTATGCGCAAGGTCAACCGACTTGTCGGTGCAACCCTTGCGGAGATAGGCAGAAATATAAAGCCGGGAGTCACAACACTCCAGTTGGACAAAATAGCGGAGGAGTTCATCAGGGACAATGGGGCAATCCCGACGTTCAAGAACTTTCCGAACCCTTTTGGAGAGCCTTTTCCGGCAAGTATATGCACATCAGTGAATGATGTCGTTGTACATGGCATACCGAGTGATGACACTGTCTTGAGGGATGGTGACATCATCTCGGTTGATTGCGGCACACTGTTGGATGGTTTCAATGGCGATAGTGCCTATACGTTCTGTGTAGGTGAAGTCGCACCTGAAGTTCGCCAACTGCTCCAGGTGACGAGAGAGTCTCTTTACAAGGCTATAGAGATCGCCCGCCACGGTGCACACGTCGGTGACATAGGTTCAGTGGTGCAGGATTACTGTCAGTCGTTCGGCTACGGTGTTGTCAGAGAACTCACCGGTCACGGCATAGGCAGAGAGATGCACGAAGAACCCTCCGTCCCCAACTATGGCAAGCGTGGGAGCGGTGTGATGCTCAAGGAAGGGATGTGCATAGCAATAGAACCGATGATAACCCTTGGTGCACGTCAAGTGGCTCTGCTGCCCGACAAATGGGGCGTAGTGACCAGAGACGGCAGACAAGCTGCCCATTTTGAGCATACGATTGTCATCAGAAAGGGCAAGTCGGAGATTTTGTCTTCGTTTGAAGGAATGGAAAGTTAGAACAAGAGAATAATATGTCAAAACAATCAGCGATAGAACAGGATGGAGTTATCGTAGAGGCATTGTCCAATGCGATGTTCCGTGTGGAACTGGAAAACGGCTGTCCTATAACAGCGCACATCTCGGGAAAGATGCGTATGCACTACATCAAGATTCTTCCCGGAGATAAAGTGAAGGTTGAGATGAGCCCCTATGACTTGACAAAGGGACGAATCGTTTTCAGATACAAATAAGATAATAAAGATATGAAGACAAGAACATCGTTAAAAAAGCGCACACCCGATTGCAAAATCGTACGTCGCAAGGGTCGTCTTTTCGTGATCAACAAGAAGAACCCCAAGTTCAAGACACGTCAAGGTTAATACTTTTAATTTTAGTTAAAAGTTAAAGTCTAAAAGTTAAAAGTTTGGGTGCAAAATCCTTAGAGTTCGGATTTGGCGGATTATTTGTGTAATTTTGCCGTTCGGATTTATCGGGGATTGTTCCCCACAGTAGTTAATTTATTCATTCATTAAACAATGGCAATAAGAATTGTTGGAGTAGATTTGCCCCAGAACAAGCGTGGCGAAATCGCATTGACCTATATTTATGGTATAGGCCGAAGTAGTTCAGCAAAGATATTGGACAAGGCCGGCGTGAGCCGTGACCTGAAAGTCAGCGAGTGGTCTGACGATCAGGCAGCCAAGGTCCGTGAGATTATCAGCGCTGAATTCAAAGTTGAAGGTGATCTCCGTTCTGAGATCCAGTTGAATATCAAGCGACTGATGGATATTGGTTGCTATCGTGGAGTTCGTCATCGTAACGGTCTCCCCGTTCGTGGTCAGAGCACGAAGAACAATGCTCGTACACGTAAGGGTAAGAAGAAGACTGTTGCAAACAAGAAGAAGGCTACCAAGTAATTTTGAAAGGGATTAATTATGGCAAAGAAAACAGTCACTAAGAAAAGAAATGTAAAGGTTGATGCTATCGGACAACTTCATGTTCATAGTTCTTTCAACAATATCATTGTGTCTTTAGCGAACAGTGAAGGTCAGGTTATCTCTTGGTCTTCTGCCGGTAAGATGGGCTTCCGCGGTTCAAAGAAAAACACTCCTTATGCAGCCCAGATGGCAGCAGAGGATTGTGCAAAGGTCGCTTACGACCTTGGTCTGCGCAAGGTAAAGGCATATGTAAAGGGTCCTGGTAACGGTCGTGAGTCTGCTATCCGTGGCGTACACGGTTCAGGCATCGAGGTAATCGAGATTGTCGACGTTACTCCACTGCCGCATAACGGTTGCCGTCCTCCGAAGCGCCGCAAGGTATAAAGAGAACTGAATTAGAAGAAACAGTAAATAAATAAAGCTTAGAATATGGCTAGATATATAGGTCCGAAATCAAGAATCGACCGTAGGTTTGGTGAAGCAATCCTCGGTAAGGAAAAAGTTTTGTCCAAGAGGAACTTCGCTCCTGGACAGCATGGCAACAACCGCCGTCGCAAGATGTCTGAGTACGCTGTCATGTTGGCGGAGAAGCAAAAGGCTAAATATACTTACGGTGTGCTTGAGCGTCAGTTCCGCAACCTGTTTGAGAAGGCTGCCAAGGCTGATGGCATTACCGGTGAGGTTCTTCTTCAGTCTCTTGAGTGCCGTCTCGACAATGTGGTGTTCCGTCTTGGAATAGCTCCTACCCGTCGTGCAGCACGTCAGCTGGTCGGTCACCGTCACATAACGGTTGACGGAGCAGTAGTGAACATCCCTTCTTACTCGGTTAATCCCGGTCAGATTGTCGCTGTTCGCGAGAAGTCAAAGTCACTTGAAGTCATTGAGAACGCCCTTGCAGGTTTCAATCACAGCAAGTATCCTTGGATCGAGTGGGATGACAACAGCAAGGCAGGCAAACTCCTTCACAAGCCGGAGCGTGCCGACATCCCCGAGAATATCAAAGAGCAGTTAATCGTTGAGTTGTACTCTAAATAATCATTAAGTCAATGGCGATATTAGCATTTCAAAAACCTGACAAAGTTTTGATGTTGGATGCCACCGACAAGTACGGAAAGTTTGAGTTCCGTCCGTTGGAGCCTGGCTTCGGCGTTACTATCGGTAATGCCCTTCGCCGCATACTTCTTTCTTCGCTCGAAGGCTATGCCATCAACACCGTGCGTATTGCTGGCGTTGAGCATGAGTTCTCTTCGGTTCCCGGAGTAAAGGAGGATGTTACCAACATCATCTTGAATTTGAAACAAGTAAGATTCAAGCAAGTAGTAGAAGAATTCGAGAATGAGAAAGTTAGTATCACTGTTGAGAACTCCACAGAGTTCAAAGCAGGCGATATCAGTAAGTATCTGACTGGATTTGAAGTGTTAAACCCGGAACTGGTGATTTGTCATTTAGATGCCAAAGCGTCAATGCAGATAGACCTCACGATAAACAAAGGTCGTGGCTATGTGCTTGCTGACGAGAACCGTGAGTACTGCACTGACGTAACTGTTCTCCCCATCGACTCTATTTATACTCCGATCCGCAATGTCAAGTATTCTGTTGAACCTTATCGTGTTGAACAGAAGACTGACTACGACAAACTCATCCTTGAGGTGTCGACGGATGGTTCCATTCACCCGAAAGATGCGCTGAAAGAGGCTGCGAAGATACTGATTCATCATTTCATGCTCTTCTCTGACGAGAAGATTTCCCTTGAGACAGCCGAGCAGGATGTCAATCAGGAATTCGATGAAGAGGTACTTCATATGCGTCAGCTCTTGAAGTCGAAGCTCGTTGACATGAATCTCAGTGTCCGTGCTCTCAACTGCCTCAAGGCTGCCGATGTGGAGACACTCGGCGACTTGGTACAGTACAACAAGACCGACCTCCTCAAATTCCGCAACTTCGGAAAGAAATCGCTTTCAGAGCTTGATGATTTGCTCGAGAGTCTGAATCTTACGTTTGGAACTGACATATCAAAGTACAAACTGGACAAGTAATAGACTGTCCGCTAACAAGTAAAAACAAAAATGAGACACAATAAGAAATTCAACCATCTGGGTCGTACTGCATCCCACCGCGATGCCATGCTTGCCAACATGGCCATATCGCTGATCATGCACAAAAGAATCACTACGACCCTCGCAAAGGCAAAAGCCCTGAAGAAGTATGTAGAGCCTCTGATCACACGCTCAAAGGACGACACAACCAACTCACGCCGTGTCGTATTCCGCTATCTGCAGAAGAAAGAGGCCGTAACAGAACTCTTCAAGACCATAGCACCTGCTGTTGCCGACCGTCCGGGCGGTTACACACGCATCATAAAGCTCGGTCTGCGTCAGGGTGACGCCGCTCCAATTGCTTTCATCGAGCTCGTTGACTTCGACGAGAATATGGCAAAGGCTCCGAAGGCTGCCAAGAAGACACGCCGTTCACGCAAGTCTGCAGCCAAGACAGAAGAGACTGTAGCCGAGGCACCCGTTGCTGAAGAGGCTGCCGCTCCTGCTGAGGAAGCAAAAGAGGCTGAATAATTCACATTCACAATAGAGAGAGGGGACAGTCGCAATGACTGTCCCCTCTCTTTTTGCACCAAATCGGCACATCGGACACCGGCTTATAGCATCGGCAACCCCGTCTTCCGTGATTGGAGATTACAAAGTAACGACTGCCGATGATGTGAACTTTTGCCGATTATTCTAACTATTCATCTTCTTCATCCTCTTCATCGGAGGGTTCTGGTCCGTATTTGTTGTCACCGGTACTCTCCATCAAAGAGAAGATGAGCAAGATCAATCTGCCAACACAAGGTGCTAATATGATGAGTATCCACCAACCGGAGTTACCTGTATCGTGCAGCCTGCGAACCTGAAGCGCAAATCCAGGAAGAATGGTCACCAGCAAAAATATAATGTAAACAATGCCCCATAAACAGGCGTCAGAAAATTCTTCGTCCCAAAGAGAACCTAAAATTAATTTGCCACATAAGACAGTGACAATGAAAGTGAACAGTACAAACCACCAATACTCGGAGCGGGTAGCACGTCCCTCGAATGTAACGTATGAGCTATACACCCTTTTTATTGATTGCAAAAATGTCATTTGTTAATCCCTTGATTCGTGTCGGGCGCAACTTCTAAGCGTGTTTGATTAGTGTAATTGTTCTCATGGGATTGCGGAATGCATTCCCGCTCATTTGCAAAAGTTGTGGGATAATGACTTGTGCAAGTCCATAGCGGTTCATAGATAAAGGAAATGATAATGTCAGTCAACATTGTAGTCAAACTACAAGTACAATGTTAGGGATATATTTTGAGGGATTCTAAACATTGCCTTTATATCTTGAAAGTTTCTTTTGGATGTTTACAGGATGAAGCGCAGCCGCCACAAGAAAGGCAAACGGTGCTGCTGTCCAGGAGTTGAAGAAGCCGTAGGCAAATCTGAAAAAAGTACACAGTTTGCTGTTTTCCATAAATTAACTCATTATAGAGGAATTTCCCTCTGTCAGATTGGTTGGTAATCTCCATGGAGTCAACCGTTCACGCACGCAACACTCCTGAAAGAAATGATTGCCGATGATGTCTGCTCCGAAAGCAAAGTTACATTTTTTGTAATGGAAATGCAACTCTTACGAACAGAAATGCAATGCTTTGTGCTGCGTATCTGTGTAACGACGGTGGCGACAGCGGTGGTCTTGTGATGTGTAGACGGTTGTGTAGTGGGGCGTAAGCGGTGCTTTTGCGGTGCGTAAGCGGTGGAATGGGGGCGAACCACGGTCGTGGTTCGGTCGGATAACGGTCGTGGTTCGGGCGTATGACGTTCGGTATTCGGTTGTCCCACGGTCGTGGGCAGGGTGCAAGAAGTGTGCTCTTGCCTTGTGAGAAGGGTGGGGCGAGGGTGCAATACCTGCCGTGTGATGTGGCGTTAGAGCACTGTCTGCGGCAGAGGGAAAAAGAAACTCCCGCCCTTGCGGTGCAGGGACGGGAGGCGGATGTTATGTATCAGTAGTGCCGCGGCATCATTTGCCGGGGAATAGTTCCGCGAGTTTGTCGGCTATGGTCGCCTTGTCGAACTTGCCGCAGATAGTGCCGTCGGGGTTGACAAGCACCATCAGGGGTATTGTGGACACGGCATACTTGTTGGCTACGGTGCCGTCGAGGTCAACGACTTGTGTCCACGGACACTTCTCCTCCGCCAGTGCCTTGCGCCAGGCAGGGTCTTTCTTGTCGAGCGACAGTCCGAGGATGTCGAACTTGTCACCCTTGTACTTGGCGTAAAGTTCCTTGACTGTGGGGAAACTTGCACGGCAGGGACCGCACCATGACGCCCAGAAGTCGATGAGCAGATACTTGCCGCGGTAGTCGGAGAGGCTGACCTTGCCGCCCTTGTCGTCCGTGAGGGTGAAGTCCGGAGCCTTTGTCCCGGCTTCGGTCAGTTTCTGCCTGTGTGCGTAGTCCTTCAGTTTGGTGATGGCTTCCGTTGCCTGTTGGTCTTCCGACAGGTAGGAGACGTAGCGCAGTATGTCGTCGGACTTGGCGTTGCGGCAGATGTATTCCACGATGCGGAGCGACACCGGCGATGCCGGATACTGCTTTACGAACGCCACTTCCTTGCCTAGCAGTTCTGCCTCAAGAGCCTGTTTCTTCGCCTTGATGCTGTCTTTTGCTTCGGGTGTCTCTGCCATTGACAGTGCCAGGTTGACGTTGTAGATGTCGGTGAACATGGAGTTGATGTCGGCGTTGTAGATGTTGTACTGCCTGTTTGTCTCCGTTCCGGTCACCGTTGTGCTGTAGCGGCTGCCCTTTATGGTGATGTCGCCGCCTTCCAGATAGAAGTCGCACATCGACACGAACTGTCCTTTCAGCGCGATTACCGCCCACTCCGCCTTGTCGGGAGCGGTGCCGGTGAACTCGAAATGTCCGCCTTTCACCGCCACGCTGTCAATCTGTTGCGATGGAGGACCGACCAGTTGCAGATAGATCACCGTGCCGTCGGGCACGTCGGTTACGTCACCCGTGATCTTGAACTCTTCGCCGGCGCACGCCGTGAGGAGTGAACCGAGCAGGAGAATGAATGCCAAAGAATACTTTCTCATACGGTTTCCTTTCTTACATTACCTTTCTGTAGAGGCTCACCACGCGTCCCTTGATGTTGTCATACTGCTTGAGTATCTGGCCGTGGGCGGTGAGTTGCGGGTCTATGAGCAGCACCGATGCAGTGCCGGCCGACGGCTGTATGGCGATGGCAAGTTCGTTGATGTTCTTGTTGTTGTCGTAAGCGTAGTGCATGGCGGTGATTTCACCGTTGTAGGTGGCTATGTCGTTGACGGCAGTATCCATGTTTCCGAGGTTGTCGAGGTTTATTGCCATGAGTTTGCTGCCGCTTGTCACGAACAGGTAGGGTGATGTCGGGTGCACCTGGAAGAGTGTTCCGTCGGTGACAAGACCGTCGGGCAGTTTTGCGCAAGCGGTCATGGTGCTTGTGCCGTCCCACGAGACGCTGAAGCAATAGAGCCAGTGTCCGTCGCCACGTTTCATCACCGTGTACACCTTGTCGTTGTATAGGAACGAGCCCATCCACACCGGAGTGCCCTCTATCTCGTCGATGCCTACGCCTTCAATGGATGCTGTGCGGTCCCAAGTGGGAGCCGACACGGTGGACGAGAGGTAGGAAGAGGTGAAGTTGACGAACCGCTTGTTCTTCGTGTCAAAGCCGAAATAGTACTGTGTGTAGCCGGCACGCACGAGGAACGGAGCCAGTGTGTAGCCTTTGTCATCCTCGCGGTAGGGGTATTGGAAATATCCGTCTTCGGGCGTTCCCATGCCTCCCGGTGTCTTGCCATAGACCTTTCCGTCTTCCGTGACCACACACACCACCTTGTCGGAGTTGTAGTATTCCGCCGTGATGTTGCTGACTGAGGGTGTCTTGTCGGTCTTGAACTGGCTCTCGAACGTCGTGTACTCGAGCAGCGATGTGCCGTCAAGGTCGGGTGAAGCGCCGTTCCTGTTGACCACTACCACCCTGTCGGCATAGCCTCCTGTAAATCCGTCCTGATAGTTCAGTTGCTTCACTGCCACCGGAGTGCCCTGCATGGCACTGCCGTTCACCTCCTTGTAGAGGTCGTGATAGAAGGTGTTGTCTGCCTCATAGGACTGGAAGTCGAGCACGCTCTTGCCGTCTTCATCGGCAAGGATGAGCCACCCGGTGTAGAAAGGCGACACCACGCTCATGCCCATTGCCTTCGCATAGCGCACGTCAGTGGTCTTGTCGTAGACCTCGAAGGTCAGAGGGTCGGAACTGGTGGGCACTTTCACGAAAGTGTATTCCAGGTCCTTGGTCTTCGAGAGGGTGTCTGCCCCCACGCGCCAGCAGTAGGTCAGGCGGTTCTCGTCGATGTTGGTCTTCACCTGGGGCTGCAGGCTTACCTTCTCCTGGAGGATGAAACGGTAGGTGTCGTCAAGCCCCGTGATGTCCACGGTGCCGAGTTCTTTGTAGTCATAGTTGCCTTCGTCGCTCAGGCAAGACGTGAGTGTCGCAGCCGCAACAGCCGTCAACAGTATATTGATCTTGTTCATATCTATTCCTCTTTACGTTTAGAAATTGCCTAAAGTCTCCGCTACCGGTCTGCCGTCGGTGTCAGTCGGGTTGCCCTTGTCGATGAGCAGCCACTGCCTGAACTCCATTACCTTGGGCTTGACCTCCCAGTCTTTGTATGACTTGTAGATGTAATTGCCTGTTCCGTAGTCCAGCCACTGTATGTATTCGTCGGTGTCGAAGGGGTCGGAACCGTCCTTCACGCCCATGAACTCAAGGAAAAGCCTCAGTTTCAACTCTGTGTAGGAACCCAGATAGCGCTCATAGGGAGTGTAGCCCCACCAGTCAGGCTTTATGATGCGGTCGGTGATGACCACCTTCATAGTGTCAACCGGACCGGGCAGGAAGTTGTCGTTGGCCTTGACTGCCAGCACCAGAGTGTCGTTGTCAGTCTTCATGTCCTCCGTGCGGAACAGTTTCAGCGTGAGGTTTCCCGTGTTGGTGTTTGCCTTGATGACCATGTCCTTGGCGTCAGACAACAGGTAATGCGTACCCTTCACGGCGGTGCTCTTCTCCGGGACTGCCACAACGGAGAAGGTCACGTCCTTGCTGTTGTAGCGTCCTGCATAGGTCACGGGGACGTCGAAGTCTGCCGACTTGGTCTCGTCGCTGTCGAAAGCGAACGTGTAGGACAGCGACTGTGAAGAGAATGACAGGTAGTTGTGGCTGTCGAAGACGTCTATCTCGTCCGTGGAACAAGCCGTCAGCATGGCCGCGGACACACATATTGCTAATATCTTTTTCATAAGTGTCATTTTGAAGATGGTATGTTGCCGTATTCTTTCTCGTCCTCAGGCAACGGGAATGTGTAGTATGCCGTGGTCATGGCGGTAGTCGCTCCTGCCCACCACGGGTTGAAATCGGGAGTGGTAGGTGAGTCCTTGCGCTTGTAGTAGAACCACATCTGTCCCTCGGCATAGGTCTCCTTGCGCATCTCTTTGGCGATGTAGTCCTGCAGTTCGTCGGCAGTGGCGGCATCAGAGATGCCCTTGTCCTCCGACAGATAACCGCGGTGCAGTTTCAGTTCGCGCAGCAGTGACACTGCCTTCGAGGGATCCTTCACCTTGTTGCACTCCGCTGCTATGAGGTACATCTCGCCCAGGCGTATCAGGGGAACGGTCTGTTTCTTCACTGTTCCGCTGGAACTTGTCGTCTGGTCATACTTGCTTGAGATTACCTTGCTGCCCGCCTTGTTGTTGGTGATGAGGTAGAGGTAACGGTAATCGTTGGCATCTTCGAAGACGTTGAGACCGTAGTTGCCCCATCCGTCAGACAGAGAGTAACTCTCGGACTTGAAGTATGACTCGTAGTAATTGGGCAGATCGGGCACGTCCAGACCGCAAATCAGTTCCGTGAGGAAGATTTTGTCGCCGCCTGACGCTATGTTTGACTCGCTCACCCAAGAGAACGGGCCTTCCTCGATGACCTTGTCGGCATACTCCAGAGCCTTGTCCTCGTCACCTATATACATATACACGCGTGCGCGGAGAGCCTGTACGGCCCAGTAATTGAACCTGTACTGGCGGTTGGCAGTGAGGTCTCCCTTGCCCGAATAGGTGATGTCCTGCGGAGCGGAGATGAGCGGGTCGCCGGCCTTGACCAGCAGTGTCTCCGCCTTGTCGAGGTCTGCCAGCACCTTGGCCACCACCTCTTTCTCGGATATGTGGGGGTATCTCACCCTCTCATAGGTCTCGACATAGGGAATGGCAATGGCGTTCTCGTCGAGCGAATAGGCAGGAGCGAACATGCGCATCAGGTCGAAGTGCATGTATGCGCGCATGGCATACGCCTCGCCTTCTATCAGTTCCATCTCGCCTTTAGAGAACACGTCTGCATGGTCTTCGATGTCTTTCAGCAGACTGTTCACATTGGCTATGTTGTTGTACATCTTGTCCCAGATGGCGTCAATAGTGCCCCTTACCGACGTGTTTTCGTAGTTGTAGTTGGTCACGGGGTTCTTGCAGTAGTTGCGTGCGATGCCCTCCAGCAGACCGTAAGTGAGGTTGTGGCCGTAGAGGTCGGTGCCTACAAGGTTGATATATGCGCCGTACAGCATCTGCTTGTAGCCGTCATCGGTCTTTATCAGGTCTTCCCTGTCTTTCTGTGTCGAGGGCTGCACGTCAAGCCAGTCGCTGCATGAGGACATGGAGACGCAGGCTATTGCTGACAATATGAATATCTTGAGTTTCATGTTTTTTACGTTTTAGAAGTTTGCACGGAGACCTAAGGTGAACGCTCTTGCGTACGGATAGGATGTGCCGCGCTCGCGTTTGACGGTCGAAAGATACATTAGGTCGGATGTGTTGAATGACAACCGGACGCTCTCCATGTGGAGTGGCTGAATCCAGTTCTTGGGAAGTTCATACTGCAGGGACAGAGCCGAGAGTTGCAGAATGTTCAGATCCTGGACGAAACGCGAACTTGCGTAGGTGTAGGACTGCGTCAGGCGGTCGGTGATATTTGCCTTGTAACTCACCACGTCACCGGGCTTCTGCCATGTCTCTGTGAGCACTCTCTTGTCCACGTTCTGGTATTTGTTGGAGTTTTCCACCTTGTCTACCAGCGTCTGGTTGTAGGCCTGGCCGCCGCATTGGTAGGAGAACGTGAGGTTGAGGTACAGTCCTTTCCAACCGACATTGGCTCCGAAAGTGCCGCGGACAGTCGGTTCGGTGTCGCCGACCACCACCTTGTCGCTCGCGCTCCAGGTCGTTGTCGGTTTCCCCTCGCGTGTGAGGAACAGTTCTTCGCCTGTCATCGGGTCGATGCCAAGGGAGCGCACGGCGTATATGGCGGTCGAAGACTGACCCTCTTCATACTTTGTCAGGAACTTGTGGGAAGCCTGCTTGTACTCCGATTCCGACATTCCTTCCGACGAGTCAATGGATTTGTTGTAGGACTCCAGGTAGGATGAGATTGCGAGAATCTTGTTTTCGTTGTGGCTCGCGTTGGCAAAGACCGACACGTTGAGTTGCGGCTTCTTGATGATATAGGCGCGCAGAGCCAGTTCGTAGCCTTGGTTTCTCATGCGTCCCAGGTTGTCGGTGAAACTGCTGAAGCCCACTGAGGGAGGCGTGGTCACGGGAAGCACCATGTCTTCAGTCGTCTTGCGGTAGTAGTCTGCCGAGATGTCGACACGTCCGAACAGTCCGATGTTGATGCCCAAGTCCGTGGATTTCGTCGTCTGCCAGCGCAGATGCTCGTTGCCGAGACCTGCCAGCGTCACGCCGATGTTGCCGTCGTAGCGGTCGTTTGTTGTGAAGTTGTAGATGTCCTTGGCCTGATAGGGCGAGAAGTTCACCGAACCGACCTCACCGTAGGTGGCTCTCAACTTGAGCATGTTGACAAAGCCGAGCCGCTTGATGAACTCTTCGTTGTGGGCGTTCCATCCGATACCGGTGCTGAAGAACGGCGCTGTCTTCTCCTTCGTGCCGAACTCAGACGAACCGTCGAGACGGTAGGAGAAGTCAAAGAGGTAGCGGTCGTTCCATGCGTAGTTTGCAGAAGCGAAGAAACTTGCCAGTCTTGCGTGACCCTCGGCACTGTTGGGTACTCCTCCCTTCTCATATCCCTGTGCGTAGGCGGGCGACGGAGAGTCACCGTCACCGAAGCCCTGGGCGGTGAAACCGGTCACTGTGCTCTTGGAATCCGACAGGGATGTACCGGCGGAAGCGGTGATGAAATGTTTGTCAAAGGACTGTGCCCATGTCAGGAACACGTTGCCTTCGAGCGACTCGCGCTCCGTTACCGTGTAGGTGTATGTGCCCCGGAGAATCTGGTCTGCTGTCGTCACGTCTGACATTCCATCTCCGTAGTCCTTGTATGTCGATGAGTTTGGCGACACGAATACGTCGTTCTGTGCGTGCGACTTCGTGTAACTTACACGTCCGTTAAGGCGCAGGGTCTCGATTATTCGCCAGTCGAACGAGAAGTTCTCGTTGATGTTTGTCGACTTCGACTTGTCGAAATTGCCTACGCTTGCCTCATAGAGAGGGTTGACAGGCATGTTGCTCACGTTGCCCCACAGGTTGCTCTGGCTGCCGTACTCGTTTGTGTAATAGTAGTATTTGTACAGTTTGCCGTTGTCGTCGTATATGGGATAGAACGAGTTTATTGTGGTGTAGTCACCGAAACTGCCGTAGGGCGATTCGGTGGAATTGCTTTGGTAGACGTTAAGATAGTTGGAGAAGAGAATCTTGTCCTTGAAGTTGTAGGACAAATCCACGCCTATTCCGTAGTTGTCACGCTTGGACTCCTTCATCACACCGGGTGAGTTGGCGTAGTTGAGGTCCACTCCGTAGCGCATGCGGGTGTCTCCTCCCTGCAGGTTGAGCGAGTGTTTCATCGCCAGAGTGTTGCGGAGTGGCTGTGACAGCCAGTCTGTGTTGACGCCCTGAGCCACCCATTTCGCTATCTCGTTGTACTCGGGACGGAGCGTGCCGTCGTTGTTGCGGTACAGTCCGAGGCGGTTTATCAGTTGCAGATTCTCCTTTGCGTCAAGCAGATCATAACTTGACAGGTCGGGCAAAGTCACGTCGAGGTCCATGTTGTAACTCACCTTCAGTTGTCCCTCTGTGGGGCGTTTGGTCTTCACGACAATCACTCCGTTGGCTGCGCGCGCTCCGTAGATGGCGCCGGCAGCGGCATCCTTCAGTATGGTTACCGACTCTATGCGGTTCATGTCGAGGTCGACGATGCGCTCGACCGTAGTTTCATAGCCGTCGAGGATGAACAGCGGCTGGTTGGGATCGCTCTGCAGCCCCGACTTGTCGATGTTCTTGAAGCCCGAGAACGAACTTTCGCCACGCAGACGCACCTCTGGCATCGTGTTGGGATCGGAGCCCATGTCGATGTTTTCCGTCAGTGACAGCGAGGGATCGAGCAGTGCCAGACTCTTCAGAATGTTCTGGTGACCCACCGTCTTCAGTTCGTCGCCTTTGTAGACAGACGCATTTCCCGTGAAAGTCTTGGCGTCGCGGTTCATCAGACCGGTCACGACGACCTCGCTTATCTGGTTGTCGTTCTCAAGTGTCACGTTGCGTTTCAACGGTGATTTGCCGCTTCCTATGCTCACGGTCTTGCGCGCCATGCCGACATAAGAGAATGTTATGGAGCATGCCGATGTGGGAACTGTCACCGTGTAGCGTCCCTGGTCATCGGTGACAGTCTGCATTCCGTCCTTCACGACGATGTGGACTCCGGGCAGGAGTTCGCCCGAATCATCGGCTACGACACCGGTAATCTTCCTGCTTCCACGGTCTATGTTGCTCACCGTCACGATGCCGTTCTCTATCTCGTAGTTGGCGTGTATCTGCGCCATTACGGTGTTCAGGGCTTTGCGCAGGGTGATGTTCTTCCCCTTGACGGTTATCCTCGGCAGTGCCATTCGGTTGTTTTCAGCCATGATGAAGTCCAGTCCCGTCTGCTTTTTCATCTGGTTGAAAAAGTCGTAGACGGTGCCCTGGCTGATGTCAACCGTCACCAGACGGTTCTCGATGTCCTGTGCATGGGCAGCCGGAGCGAAGAACGTCTGAAACAAAACAATCACTGATAGCAACACCGCCAGCCTCCATGGCACGCGGATTGCGTGTTTTCTACTAATCTTCATAACTACTACATTTCTTGATAATGACCTCTTTATTATGTTTTACAATATCCAGTCCCGTGATTTTTCCTATGGCGTGGAGCAGGTGGTCCACCTTTCCGTACTTGTCGATGTTGCCGCTGAACTTCATGTAACGCAGGTCGTCAGACTCTATCTCGACAGTCAGTCCGTACCATTGCTCCAGTACTTCCATCAGTTTTTCGAGGTTGCAGTTGCGGAAAACGAACTCTCCATTGTTCCATGAGATGTTGGGTGTCAGGTCTGTCTGGGCGATGTTGATGCGTGTCCGCGTTATTTCCGCCACCTCGCCCACGCCGATGGGATACTCCCTGTTGCCCTTGAGTACACTGATTTTACCCTCCACGAGAGCCACCTCGGTGCATCCTTGCTTGTTGGTGTTTACCGAGAACTCGGTGCCGTATTCCTTCACGACGGCATCGCTGGTGACTACCATGAACGGTCTGCCTTTCTCTTTCGATACCTTAAAATAGGCTTCGCCCTCCAGATAGACAGTTCTGGAGTCGGAAGCGAAGTGTGCCGGGAATTTCAACTTGGTGTTGTAGTTGAGGTGTACTATCGTCCCGTCCTCCAAAGTCACCCAGAACTCCTTGCCTTGGCCTGTCGCCAACTGGTAGTCTCCGTCCTCCAGTTCGTGTGACTGCACGTTGCACACCTTGCCTTCGCTCTTCATGCTCACCTTGCTGCGGTCGGGCATATAGAGCACAGCCTGCTGTTTGCCCTCGCGGTTTGACAGTTCCATCTGCCTGTACTCGGTCGCTTGCATCTGCGGTGACGGTGCTTTCGTGGAGTCGTGGAAATAGATTGCGCACGCCGCACATGCTATCAGTGCAATGGAAGCCGCCGCTGCTATGCGCTCCGTGCGGAACTTCCTGACGGCGAAATGCTTGTTGCGGAACTCGTGCCACGCACGTTTCTCGTCGACGGCGGAATATTGGCGGTAACGGTACTCCAGGTCATCGGACTCCATCAACTGGCGGTATGTGTCGTCATGTCTGTCGTCCTCCTTGCGCCATTCCTCCAGTTGACGTTCCCCGTCACTGGATATCATGCCGCAAATCTTGCCCACAATGATACTCAGAATGTCTCTCTTATCTTTCATCTTTTGCGTTTTCTGTATTCAAAAACGTTTTGATGGGGAAAGTGAGGGACAGAAAAAGTGAAAAAATGTATGGTTTTTATAAAAATAAATGGGCAGAATTACACAATATCGTCCATTTTGATGACATCGTGACTAATTGCCGACAGTGCATAGAACAGTATCAGGCCACTGCCGTTGAACTTCTTTCTGAGGAAAGCCATACTGCGTTTCTTGTGTGTCTTGACGGTCTCAAACGACACTCCGAGCATCTCTGATATTTCACGGTTTGTCTTGCCCTTGATATACAGAAGGAACACCTCGCGGCTCTTGGGCGGCAGTTCGTCGATGTAGTCGAAAAGCAACCGGTAGACATCTTCGCTGTACACGCCCTCGCTGTCGTCCGTGGGATATGCGCCGTAACGCTCCTCCACCGATTTGATATAGTGGTCTTCCACGTTCTTGTGGCGCAGTTTGTCGAGGCTGGAGTTTCTTGTCGTGTTGTAGAGAAACGCCTCGAGGGACTTCATGTTGAGGAAACTGTACTGCTTTTCCAGCAGCAGCGTGAACACCGACTGCACGATGTCTTCCGCCTCGTCCTGGCTTACGACGAGTTGCATGGAATAGTTTACCAGAGCCTTGTAGTAGAATTTGTACAACAAACGGAAGGCTTCTGCATCCCACACGAGGAATTTGCAGATGTCGATATCGGTCTTGTGCATCTCTCTTGGTTGCAAAGTTATATAACTTGCAGACATTATTTGTGTTATGTATACGGATGTTAATGTTATTTAACAGAGTGTCCGCATTATTTTATAATGGTATTGTCACACGGATGAAAGGCGGTTGTAACAATATTGCAACGGATTTGTGACGGTAGTGTAACGCCCTGTAAATACCTTTGCACCTGAAAAACTGAACTGCGTCCTCCGGGAAACAGACCTGCGGTTTGTGCCGCCGGACAAAGCCTGTGAATGTTAAAAATGGAAAAATATCGCCCTGTGCGTTAAGTAAAAGTACCTCTTTGAGGTATTCAAGGGTGATATTACTATAAACGAAACATCACAACATGAAAAATCTACTGGTTACGCTTATGATGGCTTTTGCCACCGTGGCTATGGGACAGACGCCTGACTTGAGGGTCATGTCGTTCAATATCCGTTTTGACAACCCTAAGGATACGGCGGACAATGCGTGGTCGGCACGCCGTCTGCCCTGTGCAAGGATGATAGGCGAGGTCAACCCCGACATCATAGGAATGCAGGAACCGCGCGGCCCGCAGTATGAAGACATCATCTCGCTTCTGCCTGCCTACGAGTATCTCCGCATCCCTCTGGGCGACAAAGTGACGGAGAAGAACTCCGGGAGGATACTGGTGTTCTTCCGTAAGGGCATGTTCAAGATGAAGAAATGGGGTTACTTCTGGCTCACCAAGGATTATGAACATCCCGGAGTGTCCTTTGAGACTACGGACAAGAACAATATCCGTGCCGCCATCTGGGTGCGTCTGGAAGACCTGAAGACAGGCAAGGAATTCTATTTTCTCACCACCCACTTCCCCTATAAGAAAGAGGAGGCAGACAATACGGCGCGTGTGAAGTGCGCCCGGCTGATAGTCGACCGCCTGAAAGACATAGCCGGAGAGAAGGCGACGGTATTTGTCACGGGCGACATGAACGCCAGTTGGGAACTGCGTGCGCCGCGCCGCAAGAGCCTCGTGCCCTTCTACGAGTGGATGTACAGTGCCCGAGAGATGAGCACAGAGACCGACAGCCGCAGCAGTTTCAACGGTTGGAAACCCACCGCAGACCGCTCTTGGCCCAACAATCTCGACCACATATTCTACCGTAACGCCACTCCGCTTAAGTTCACCACCCACGATGAACCGTCCTACGGCGTGACATACGTCTCCGACCACTATCCGATAGTATGCGACTTCCAACTTCCATGAAAACGATGAAAGCACGACTCATATTCTTCCTGTCCCTCTCCGTTGCCCTTGGGGCAAATGCCAAGGACTACACGCTCACCTCGCCCGACGGACGGTTGGGCAGTGTGATAAGCACGGGAAAGGTCACCACGTTTACCCTCGGCAGCCAAAAGCAGCAGATACTACAGCCCTCTGCCGTGGCGATGAGGATTGCCGGAGGCACTGTGTGGGGCGAAAACACAGGCTCTGCCAAGGTCAAGCGCGGCAGCACTGACAAGGATATAGTATCGCCGTTCTACAAAAGGGCGTCGGTGAAGGACCGCTACAACAGCCTGACACTTGTCTGCCGTGGTTACTCACTGGAGTTCCGCATGTATGATGACGGCATGGCTTACCGCTTCAACGGCGCTGTCAAGGACTCCGTGACCATAGAGGACGAGACGGCACACTACCGTTTCAATGAAGATTACAATGCCACTGTGCCTTACATAATCAACCGCACAAAGAAGCCCGGAGCACCGCTCGACGAACAGTGGTGGAACGATCAGCAGTGCCAGTTCACGCCCCAGCGCATCTCGGAAACCAATCCGCAGAACCTCATGGCGATGCCTTTCACCGTGTCACTCGGCGGTGGTGAGAAACTGTGCATGGTGGAAGCCGACCAGGAGGACTATCCCGGCATCTACCTGCTCAAGTCCACTGATGCTGACCTGACGCTGGATGCGGTGTTCCCGAAATATCCCAAGACGCTGGAGCGTGGCGGTCACGGCAACACAGAGATGAAGGTCTCGTCGCGCGAGAACTATATGGCACGCACCGCCGGGACACGCACTTTCCCGTGGAGAGCGTTCATCGTGACACGCCAGGACGGCGACCTCGTGGCCAGCGACATGGTCTATCGGCTCGCTTCTCCGTGCCGCATAGGCGACACGTCGTGGATAAAGCCGGGCAAGGCGGCGTGGGACTGGTGGAACAACAGCGCCCTCTATGATGTCGACTTCAAGGCTGGCTTCAACAACGACACCTACCGTTACTTCATAGACTTTGCCAAGGAGTACGGTCTGGAGTATGTCCTCATCGACGAGGGATGGTTCTCCACCAAGTCGACAGACATCTTTGACCTCGTTCCCGACATAGACATCAAGGCACTGGTCGACTATGCCGACAGCCGTGGAGTGGGCATCCTGCTGTGGGCAGGCTACCTTTCGCTCGCCCGCGACCTCGAAAAGGCAGTGAGCCACTATGCTTCCCTGGGCGTGAAAGGGTTCAAGATAGACTTCCTCAACCGTGATGACCAGCCCATGATGCAGTTCATGCAGCGCACGGCAGAACTGTGCGCACAGCACCATCTGCTCGTTGACTTCCACGGAACAGGCAAGCCCTCGGGCATGCAACGCACCTATCCCAATGTCGTGAACTTCGAGGCTGTGTTCGGACTCGAGCAGATGCGCTGGTCACCCAACACGTTGGACATGGTGAAACACGACGTCACACTGCCGTTCACACGCATGGTGGCAGGTCCGATGGACTACACTCCCGGTGCCATGCGCAACTCGCTGAAGGGCATGTACTATCCGTGTAAGCGCAATCCCATGAGTCAGGGCACGCGAATGCACCAGGTAGGCATGTACTTCTGCTATGATTCGCCGCTCACAATGCTCAGTGACTCGCCGTCACTCTACATGAAAGACCCCGTGTGCACACGGTTCATCGCCAGCGTCCCCACCGTGTGGGACGACACCAGAGTGCTGGCTGCCAGCCTCGGAGAATATCTTGTGGTGGCACGTCGCAAAGGTAACAAGTGGTATATAGGTGCCATCAACGACTGGAACGAGCGCACCCTGCACGTCATCCTGCCCGAAGAATGCCGCGGAAAGGCTGCCGAGGTGATGAGCGACGGCATCAACTCCGACCGTGTGGCGGAGGACTACCGTCATGAGACCACACAAATTGCCGCCGACGGACAGTGCGACATCCACATGGCAAAAGGCGGCGGATGGGGCATGATAGTGACTTTCTGAAACGTTAAACTATATTAAAGCACTAAGTAAGGACACATACTTAAAGGTATAACCGATACGAGACGTGACTGAAAACTGCTGACTGCTGCCTATGAACAACAAGAAGGAACAGGACTTTGAATACGCATTCCACCGCCTGTACCAACAGTACAGTGGCAAGGTGTACAACTTTATCATGCGTAATTCTGCCGGCAACAAGTTTCTGGCAGAGGAAGTGGTGCAGACTGTATTCATGAAGATATGGGAGAGAAGGGCTCATTTCGACGACTATTCGGTGCTTCATCCGTATCTGTTCTCCGTAGTCCGCAATACCTTTTACAAGATGTGCGCGCGCGAGGCGGTGAAATACGCCTACGAAAACTATCTGAAAAACACGACGACCGAGGAGAATGACACCGACACCAACGGCATTATCGACGAGGAACACCTGCGCGAAGCCATTCTCAAACTCATGGACAAGATGCCGGAAAGGCGGCGTGAGGTATTCTACAAGAGCCGCATCGAGAACAAACCGTATAATGTCATAGCCGAGGAAATGAACATTTCCGAGAAAACCGTAGGCGCACATATGACCGTGGCACTGCGCTATCTGCGTGAGCATTTGGGCGATTACGCCAACCTGCTCCTGCTGTTGTCACTCCCTCTAAACCTTTACGCAATATGGTAAACGACAGATATTATTATGAGAGACTTGCCGAGAAGTTCCTCCGGGAGGAGGCTTCGGCACAGGAAAAGGAGGAGTTGTTCGACTGGATGAGGGACAACGAGGAACTGCGCATGATTATTGACGCTGACCTCGAAGCGAGCGACAACAAGATGTCGGAGCGGCAGAAGCAGCGCATACACAGGCAGATTGTCGAGAAATGCCACAGTGGGAAAAAAGCCAGACTGCACAAACTGTTTTCTTCCACAAGGCTGTTGGCGGCGGCGTGCGTGGTTCTTGCCATATCATCGAGTGTCCTCTTCTATCGCCAGATAGCCGTTTCTGCCCCTGCACAGAAGCCCTTTGAGGTGGCGACAGAGGCTGCCAACCACTCCAGGCTGCAACTTCCCGACGGCACGTCGGTACACATCAACACTCGCTCGAAACTCTCCTATACGCTCGACAGCAGGCAGGGTGAACGCACAGTGCACCTCGATGGCGAGGGATATTTTGAGGTTGCTGCCGACAAGGACCACCCGTTCAAAATCATAACCAACGGAATGGAGGTGCTTTGTCTCGGCACCAAGTTCGACATAAAGAACTACAAGGAGGACAACTCCGCCAAGGTCATACTGCGTGAAGGGTCGGTCATGGTCACGTCAGGCACGCAGAAGACGCTCATGAAACCCGGGACGTGTGTCACCTACGACAAGAATACCGGCAACCTCAGCCAGTCCAGGGTGCGCAAGGACAGCGCAATGGAGTGGATAAGCGGCTACACTTATTACCAGAACGAGAACCTTGAGAACATTGTCAACGAACTTTCGCGCAACTACGGCAAACGCTTTGTCATCACCTCACCCGAGATAAACGACGAGACTTTCAGCGGTTATCTCGGCAACGGCACACTTGACGACGTGCTCAATGCCCTGTCTGTGGCATCGGGAATAGACTACAGGCACGCCAATGACAGTACAATACTGATATACAATAACAAGAAAACCAAATAAGATGAAAACAAACTACAGTCTCAGAACATCCCTGGCACTGCTGTTGCTGCTGGTTTCAATGGCTCTGCACGCCGCCGGCATCACACTGAACCTGAAGAAGGTCACCGTGAAACAGGCTATGGACAAGATTGAAAGCGTATCAAAGGTACACTTCTTCTACAAGGATAACCTTGCCGATCTGGACAAAGTGATTACCCTGCAGGTGCGTGACGCCTCGGTGGAGACCTGTCTCGACCGCCTCTTCAGCGGTACGGGCATCGCCTACAAGATGGAAAAGGACAATGTGGTAATCCTTACCGAAAAGGGAAAACAACAGAAAACGGAGACAGGAACCGCCGACGGCAAGGGCAAAATCACAGGTGTTGTCACCGATGCTAACGGCGAACCGCTCATCGGTGCGAATGTGAAGTTGCGCAACAAGAACGCCGGTGCGATAACAGACATCGACGGACGGTTCGAGTTAGAGGCGTCCAGTTCCGACGTACTGGAGATTTCCTACATAGGATTTGTCCCACAGGAGATAAAGGTAAACCAGAAACGCAACTTCAACATCGCCCTTGGCGAGGAGCGCAACGAACTCAATGAGGTCGTCGTTGTGGGTTTCGGTTCGCAGAAGAAGGTGAACCTCACCGGAGCGGTGGCGGTCATCGACGCATCAAAGACACAGGGACGACCGGTGGCTTCGGCAGCACAGGCACTGCAGGGTCTTGACCCTTCGGTGAACATCGGCATCAACTCGGGAAAGGCAAACTCGGGTTACAGCATTGACATCCGCGGTGCTGCATCGCTCAACGGCAGCACTCCGCTGATTCTTGTCGATGGTGTGGAGACGTCTCTGTCGCGTCTCAATCCCAATGATATAGAGAGTGTGTCGATACTGAAGGATGCTTCCGCAGCGTCAATCTACGGTACGAAGGCATCGGCAGGTGTCATCCTCGTGACCACAAAGAGCGGTGGCTCAAACAAGACAAAGGTCAACTACAACGCAAAATACGGATGGCTGCAGAACACGACTTCTACAGACTATGTGACAAAGGGCTACGACTGGCTGCGCATGACGGAGACTTTCTGGGCGGCAAGCAACAAGTCGGGCACTTATTCGCAGTACACCGACGAGGACTATGCGGAACTGTGGATGCGCCGCAACGACACGAGCGAGAACCCCAACCGTCCCTGGGCAGTGGCACAGACGGACGGCACATACAAGTACTACGGCAATTTCGACTGGTACGGATATTTCTACAAGCGCACACGTCAGCAGCGTGAGCACAACGTCTCGATAAGGGGCGGCAGCGACAAGGTGCGCTACTACGTCAGCGGACGCTATTTCGGAAGCGACGGAATCATGAATATCCAGAACGACCCGTACGACAGTTACTCGCTCAGAAGCAAACTGACGGTAGACATTACCAAATGGCTGCACTACTCAAACAACATCAGTTACTACTACGGATACAACTGGTGGCCGGGTCAGGCCAATGTGCAGAACACGTTCTCCAACGTTTCCTACGGTGCCACTCCCTACATAGTGCCGTTCAATCCCGACGGAAGCATCGTGCACAAGCAGACCTACAGCAACCAGAGCGCAGAGGTGGCGGGCGGCTTCAACCTCCTGCTGTCCTACGGAAAGGCATCAAACATGGAGAAGGAAAACGAGGTCATAATAAAGAACAGCCTCGCTGTCGACATCGTGAAGAATCTCCAACTGCACCTGGCTCACTCCTATCTGTTCCGCCATCTGTTCGACCAGTACCGCTATACCATTGCTCCTTATTCCACAAAGGTGGGAGTGGAGACATGGACACCCGATGATCCGTCGACCAAGTTCCGCAATGAACTGACGGAGGCTAACCAGTCTACCTACAAGCATACGTTCGAGGCGTACCTCGACTACAGTTGGACTGTTGCCAAGGTTCACAACTTCAAGGCGATGATTGGTATGCAGTACGACACCAGATACTACCGCAAGAACAGCATAACCGCCAATGGCCTGCTGTCAGACGAACTCAATGACTTTAACCTTGCGGATGCCACGACCTACAAAGTGACAGGCGGTCAGTCACGCTACAAGACCCTCGGCTATTTCGGACGATTCAACTACGACTACCAGGGACGCTATCTCGTGGAACTGTCGGGTCGCAGTGATGGTTCGTCGCGCTTCTGGAGCAAGAACCGCTGGGCATTTTTCCCCTCGGGTTCTCTCGGCTGGCGCATGAGTGAAGAGAAGTTCTGGAAACCCATGCAGGGATGGTGGGACAACGCAAAACTGCGTTTCTCCATCGGTAGCCTTGGCAACCAGCAGGTGAGCGACTATCTGTTCATACAGGAAATCAACACCAAGAAGACCAACGACTCCTATTCTCTCGACGGCAAAAACTCACTTACCTACGCTCAGGAGACCGCTCCGGTGTCCAATAGCCTCACATGGGAGAAGGTGACAACCTACAACTGGGGTGTGGACCTTACGTTCTTGCAGAAGTTAAGCCTTACTGCCGACTACTATATACGCAATACTACGGGCATGATGGTCAACGGTGCGTCGCTGCCGGCGGTGTACGGAACATCCGTACCGAAGGAGAATGCAGCGGATATGCGCACCAACGGTTGGGAGATAGGACTGTCTTGGCACGACTCGTTCAAACTGCTTGACAAGAAATTCAACTACACACTGAGAGCCAATATCGGTGATTACAAGACCAAGGTGACACGTTTCGACAACGAGACAGGCAAGATTGGCGACCACTATGTGGGCGAAACTCTCGGCGAACTGTGGGGCTGGAGCACCGACGGACTGTTCCGCACAAACGAGGAGGCAGCCGCTTACGCATCGGAGGTGGACCTCACTTACCTGCAGAAATATATCGTTGACGCCAAGAGTCCCTACACAGGCTGGATGGCAGGAGACCTGAAATACCTCGACATTGACGGTGACAAGAAACTCTCCACCGGTGATGGTACAATCAATAACCCCGGTGACATGAAGGTGATAGGCAATGTGCTGCCGCGCTATTCCTATTCTTTCGGCGGCGACTTCAACTGGAACGGTGTGGACTTCTCGGTGCTCTTCCAGGGCATAGGTAAGCGTGACTGGTATCCGGGAGCAGGACAGTCGAACCTCTTCTGGGGCTCTTACTGCCGTCCGCACAACACTTTCCTCTCGCAACAGATGATAGACAACATATGGTCAGAGGACAATCCGAACGGCTATTACCCCCGTCCGAGGGGTTATGTGGCTTACTCCGGCAACTACAGCCACAATGCTGAACTTACCGCAATCAACGACCGCTACATACAGAACGTGGCCTATCTGCGACTGAAGAACCTGACGCTGGGCTACACGTTCTCCTCTTTGGGCAAGTGGATTGACCAAGTGCGCATCTATTTCACAGGCGAGAACCTCTTCTATTGGTCGCCTCTGAAGAAGCACAACAAGTACATCGACCCCGAACAGGCTGTGTCTGATGTGGCTAAAGCCGCCGATTCAAAGAACCAGAGCATCGGTTCCGGTGAGGTCTATTCGTTCAGCAAGTCTTTCTCTTTCGGTATTGACGTAACCTTCTAACAATTGAATTCTTATGAGACTGAGAAATATAATTTTACTGAGTGTGGCGACCGTGGGGATTGTCTCCTGCGATTTGAACGAGTATCCCCAGGATTCGGTGTCGCCAGAGACGTTCTTCAAGACTGAGAAAGAACTGAAACTGTACAGCAACCAGTTCTATACCATGCTGCCGGATGCCGAAGACATGTTCAAGGAAGTTTCCGACTACATCGTCCACGGACTGTCCTACAATGACGTGATACGCGGTTATGCCCACATAGTGCCGAGTACCGGCGGTGGCTGGACGTTCACTTCGTTGCGCCACATCAACTATTTCCTCCAGAACATCTACCGCTGCGAGGACGAGGAAGTGAGGAAGAAGTATGAGGGACTGGCACTGTTCTGGCGCGCATACTTCTACTTTGACAAACTGCAGAAGTTCGGCGACACCCCTTGGTACGACCAAGTGCTGACCAATGACGACGACGCACTGCTCTGCAAAGCGCGTGACAGCCGCGAGACAGTCATCAATCACATCGTGGAAGACCTGGACAAGGCTGCGGCGCAACTGCCCGAGACGTCAGACAACAAGTATATTGTCAACCGCTATGCGGCACTGGCTCTCAAGTCGAGAGCGTGCCTCTATGAGGGAACATTCCGCAAGTATCATGCAGGAGACGTGTTCAATCCCGGCAACCTCGCATACGCTGACCTGCTCCAGAAGAGTGCTGACGCTGCCAAGGAGATAATGGAAAGCGGCAGGTACCAGTTGTATAAGGAGGGCAGCAAACCCTATTACGACCTGTTCGTGGGCAGTGCCACCAACGAGAAAGAGATAATCCTCTCCCGCTCCTACGGCGTTGCCACTCACGAAGCGTCCGCCTTTGCCCTCGTGGCATCCAAGGGTTCGGCTGGCTTTACAAGGGCTTTCGCCATGACATACCTCATGAAGGACGGCACAAGGTTTACCGACAAGGACGGCTATGCTACGCTCCCGTTTGACAAGGAGACGGAAAACCGCGACCCGCGCATGGGTCAGACCATACTGACCAAGGGCTTTACCTACAAGGACGGGGAGAAGGCGGTCTTCAGAAAGAACCTTTCGCTGACAGGCTATCCTGTGTTGAAGTATGTGGAAGGACCGTCTGCCACATCCGGTTCACACGTCGACATCTCCATATTCCGCCTCGCCGAGGTCTACCTCAACTATGCTGAGGCTCTCGCCGAACTCGGTACGATAACGCAGGACGACCTCGACAAGTCCATCAACCAGTTGCGCTCACGCGCCGGAATGCCGTCTCTGTCGCTCGCCAATGCCAATGCCAACCCCGACCCGCTGCTCTTGAGCGAGGAGTATGGCTACCGCAACGTGGACAAAGGCGCCAATTGCGGAGTGATACTGGAGATACGCCGTGAGCGCGGAATAGAACTTGTGATGGAAGGATTCCGCTATCAGGATCTGGTAAGATGGCGCGAACTGCTGCGCTTTGATAACCAGACGGCAGACGGAACAAGCAATGGACACGAGTTCTTCGGCCCTTATGTGCCGGGAAAAGGACGCTATGACATGGACGGCGACGGTGCTATCGACTTCGTTGTCAACCCCGAGACAGGCCGTGGATATTCTGCCCCGACAGGCGTGACCGCCGTAACAATCAACAAGGACATCTTCCTTTCGGAGGGTGACAAGGGACTTATAATCGCCCTGCAGGATATGGTTCGCCGCCATGACGAGAACCGTGACTATCTCTATCCGCTGCCTCTGACCGAGTTGACCCTCTCTAAGGGTGCGCTTACACAGAATCCCAACTGGGACGACATAGACCGTAAATAACCAAAAGGAAAGGAACAAGAACAATGAAAAAGCCATTTGCATATCTTCTCTTCGCAGTTTTCACCGTATTGAGTCTGACTGTCACCAGTTGCAATGATGACGATGAACTGCCCAAACCGACATTCTCCGAGATAACGGTCACGCCATCCCAGACAACCTATCATGTGGGTGACAAGGTGCAGTTGAGTGTAAAGATGAAGAGCGACCTGCCTTCCGGCATCAAGGCAGCCAAGTACTGGTTCTATTATGACTACGACACGAAAGCCATGTTCGTCACTCCTACGGCGGATACAGGCGAGTTTCTCTCACCGGAGATAACGCTCACCAAAGCCGGTGACACAGAACTGAGTTTTTGGGCACAGTTCGACTATCCGCATTACAAATATGATGGAGTGACCAAACGCGTGGTTCTCCATGTGGAGGAATAGTATAAAAACAACATCCGCTCGGACGGAAATACGGTATGAACGACAGTAGAATATTCATAAGGGCATTGTTGCTGGCAGCCATGATATGTGTTGTCGGCAACGTTGTCGCCCAAGTTTTGCCCTCAGCACCGGCAAATGCCAACCCCATTGTGTTGGGTAACAAGCGTATAACGCTCATTACCCCGACGCTGTTCAGGTTGGAATATGCCGAGGAACAGGCGTTTCTCGACGAGCCGACGCTCCTTGCCCGCCGCCGTGACAACCTCATGAAGGACGGCTTTACTGTCGTTCCTTTGTCGGGAGGCAAGCAGTATGAGATCAATACCGGAAAGGTGCGCATTGTCATTGACAACGACAATCTGCCGTTCGGACAGATTAACACATGGGTGCACTTCTCCCTCAACGGTAAGGGAAAGACCATTACGGGGCGCAATCTGCACTCAAAGACAAAGAACTACAACCTCGGCGGCAGTGTCACAACGCTCGACAAGGTGAGCAAGGAGATACCTACCGACGAGGGACTGCTTTCTTCCGACGGCTGGTACTACCTCATCGACACCGGCAACGACATTCTGAAGGACGGCTGGTTGGCTGTCCGTGACAAGCGTCATGTGCAGGATCAGTACTGCTTTGTCTATGGTGACGACTACCACACGGCATTTTCCGACCTCGGAGCACTGTCTGGGCATGTGCCTATGACACGCAAATACATGCACGGTATATGGTATTCGAGATGGTATCCGTATGACACCAAGTACATCACCGACCTCATCAACGGCTACAACGACAACGGTTTTCCGCTCGACATCCTGTCCATGGACATGGACTGGCATACGCAAGACGCCACCGTGGGCATAGGACACAACATGACAAAGGGGTGGACAGGCTTCACATGGAACAGGAAACTGATAGAAGACCCCAAGTCTCTCATCGCCAGTCTCCTTGCCGACAGCATATATGTTACCGTCAATGAGCACCCCCATGACGGTGTGCAGACCAATCAGGACTGCTATCCTGACTTCATGAGGGCTATGGGCAGAGACCCCCAAAAGAAGGAAACGCTGCTCTTTGACGCATCCGACAGCGTCTATATGCGCAACTATTTCGAATATACGCGCCGTGAAAACCGTGACTACGGAGTGGCGTTCTGGTGGATAGACTGGCAGCAGGACTATCTCTATCCCTACATAAGGGGCACTCACACCAAGACATTGAGTTGGATAAACAAGCTCTTTTATGAGGACACGGAGAAAGGTGGTATGCGCGGAGCCAACTACAGCCGCTGGGGAGGATGGGGCGATCATCGTCATCCGTTGTACTTTTCCGGCGATGCCCGCGGCAACTGGGAGGTGCTCACTTTTGAGGTTAAACTGTCACAGACCTCGGGAAACCAAGGTTGCTATTACTGGATTCACGACACTGGGGGCTTCCATGGAGGCACTGTTCCCGAACTGTTGGCACGCTGGTCGCAGTTCAGTGCGATGAGCGCCGCACTCCGCGTACACGCTGCAAGAGGGGCTGACCTTGACCGGCGGCCGTGGTTGTGGGGCGACGAGGCGACCAGTTCGTTGCGCACAGCCTACCGTTTCAGGGCGGAGATTTTACCTTATATATACAGTAGTGTGCGCCAGACACACGAGACGATGCTGCCTCTCACACGGTGTATGTTTGTGGATTATCCCAAGGATACGCTTGCATACAATCGCTATGGACAATATCTGCTGGGCGACATAGTGCTCTCTGCCCCCATCACAACGCCTGGCGACAGTACACGGCACTATTCCGCATCCAAGGAAGTATGGTTTCCTGGTGATGCCGACTGGTACGACTACTTCACCGACGAGTGTCATAAGGGAGGCAGTGTGGACACCGTGACGAAGGATTTAAGCACGTTTCCTGTGTTCGTGAAAGGCGGAAACATCCTGCCAATGCAACCCTACAACCGTCGTCCTGCCAGTGCTGACCTGAAGAAAGTGGTGCTCCGCGTCTATCCGGGGCGTGAAGGCGACGACAATACTTTTACCCTTTACGAGGATGATGGCGTGACCAACCGGTATGAGAAAGGGGCTTACGCCAAGACAAGGCTCAACTACCGCCAGTCTGACGACAAGGTCAGCATTACCATAAGTGCTGCTGAGGGCAGTTATGAGGGACAGTTGCAGAGTCGCAGTTACGAACTGCAACTGTGCGGATTTGCCGGAGAACGCGTCACTGTGGACATCCCCGAGACCTCCATACGCAATGAAATCAAGGTGGAGTTTCCCCTCGAGCGTCCTGTCGGAACCACCATTAGCGTGTTCCATGGCTTGAACGGCCTGACGCGTGAAAACCTCATCGCCGCACGCAACAAGGGTGTCGAGTGCATAGAGATATCCCTTTCTGGACTGGTCAACGGCGAGAAAGCCTTGGGATGGACGGAGTTGAAAGAACGCTTCACAGAGGTGAAGAAAGCGGCAGATGAGGCTGGCGTACGCATCTGGTCTATCCATATGCCCTATGAGAAGGAGTGTGATCCGTCGCATCCCGACAGAAAGACACTGCGCAAAGGACTGGAAAAGTACCGCCGTTGCATTGATGCTGTGAGCGTGCTGTGTCCTCACATCCTGCTCTATCACCCCAGTTTCTACCAGTTGGAGCACGGTGACCGTGACAAACGCATAGAAACGTTGGGCCAGAGCATGAGGACTCTCAACAAGTGGGGGAAGCAGATAGGTGCCGAGACGGTGATAGAGAACATGCTCGGGCCTACTGTTGAACGCACCGACGGATATGCCCGCGCTATCGGACGCAACCTTGACGAGATGCGGAAAATCATGAAACTCGTTCCTGAAGATGTGGCTGTGGCAATAGACACCAACCATGCCACAGACCCAGTGGAACTCATACGCCACTTCGGCAGTAGGGTTCACACGCTCCATGTGTGCGACGGCAACGGACAGAAAGACCGTCACGCCATGCCCGGAGGAGGTTCGGTAGACTGGAACGGAGTGCTGACGGCACTTGACGATGTGGGTTACTGCGGGCCGTTCCTCTATGAAGTGAAATCAAAAGAGGTCAGTGACATAGCCGAACTCAAGACCTGTTACGACCGGCTTTATGCCAACTGGCTGAAAGAAAACGTGAAAATAATTATCAACAAATAAAACATTTGAACTATGAAAATCAAAAGTTTACTCCTTACTGCGGCTATCGCTGCTTCTGCCAACACTTTTGCGGCAGAGTATTATGTCGTCCCTGGCAATGCCATGACGGGCAATGACGGCTCTTCATGGGACAAGGCCATAACCATCTGGGACATCTATGACAATGAGGCTACTGCCAAGAAGGTAGAGGCGAGCTCCAAGTACAAGAACGGTGACGTGTTCTTCTTCGCAGGAGGAACATACTATCCGACCCTCGAGGCGGGCGGTGTACCACAGCGTATGTACCGCGGCTACATCTTTGTGGGCGGTTGCGACCCGACCAAAGGTGCGGTGACAGAGTGGCCTTCCTATCCGTCTGCCACTCCGACAGTGTTCTCCGGTGACCTCAACGGCGACGGTGTGGCTTCCCCGGGCGATGCCCAGTGTCTGGTGTATATGCGTCTTGGTTCTAACGGAATCAATAGTGCTGAAGACCGTTACACCGTTACGGACGGGGCACTCAAACCTCTTACCTTCTATGGTTTTGAGTTTACGTGCGCCTATAACGAGAATGAATGGCCGGAAAGCGAGAGTGCAGACAATCTGGCAGGGTGGGGCGCAATCTGCGTATCCCAGGGTTGGTGCGAACTCTACAACTGCGATGTGCACGACAACTATGCTGCCAAGGCTGCCGGTTTCAATGTGTACGGTTCGCTTTACAATGTCAGGGACTGCAAGTTCTATAACAACGTGGCAAACCAGACCGGTGCAGCCCTGCGTGTAAACATCAATACTGACAAACGCTATTCACGCGGTACGGTGGACCGTTGCGCCTTTTACAACAACACCCTCACCGACAAATACGGTGCTGCAATAGCCCTTACCGCCGGCGAGATGTATATCGTCAACTCCACCATTTCCGGCAATACAGCCTATGCAGAGGGTGGTGGCGTAGTGGCAAACGGCGACAAGAACGCCACACGCAAACTGCACATCATCAACTCGACCATAGCAGGCAACTACTGCACTGCCGATCCTGCCGACCTCTACAAGAGTGACGAGGAGACTGGAGCGGTATCCAATCCCGGTTCATTGGTGGGCACTGACCTCCGCTTACAGGCTGACGCAAACTTCGACATGTACAATTCCATAGTCGTGGGACACTCCGACAACGGAACGGTGGCATACGCTCCTATCGTCATGAAGGGTGCTGCCAATGGTGAGGCTGCTCCTGTATTCTCTCCGAAATGCGACTTTACGAACTTCAATCTCACAGGTTCGTGCCTGCCGTTGATAGAGGCTGACAAGTGGAGTTATATCACTACAGGCGCATACAACAACATGGACGCTGCCAGTACCTATGCTGCCGTGTTCGGCGATCAGAACATTGCAGACAATGCCTACAAGGTGATTGCTCCCGACGCAGACTACCTGAAGTCTCTCGAAGCAAAGGAATTCTATCCTGCATACGTCAGCGACATCAACACATACGCCGAGAATCTGGCGACAGAACCTCTGTTCGCAACCACCGGCTATGCTGTTCCCGACCTCACTGTAGACCAGACTGGCGTGAAGCGCAATGCCGGCGAGGACCAGGATTACTGTGTCGGCGCATTCGACATCTATTCCAATACGACAGGCATTGCCAATGTCACTGCTGTTGAAAAGCGTGCTTCCAACCGCCTCTACAACCTGCAGGGCCAGTGCGTAGGCAACAACTACAAAGGCATTGTCATAAAGAACGGCAAGAAAGTTGTCGTGAAATAATTCCATAAAAGATACAATTCGATGAATAGGATTAAAGTTTTTGCTTGGGTGTTGTCACTGCTTTGCCAGTTGTCGGCAACGGTGGCATTGGCTCAAACCACGGTGAATGTCGGCACATACAACATCCGTTGCCCGAGCAGCGGAGACACCGGCGAGCGTGACTGGAACGTAAGGAAGCCGGCAGTAGTGCAGACCATCATGGACAATGCCTACGACATAATCGGTCTGAACGAGTGTCATGGCGGTGCAATACTGGGTTATCTTGAGGAACAACTGACCGACTACACCTTCGTGAAGTACAGTGACCTCAAGACACCGGGCACAACAGGCGAGAACTTTAACCCTATTCTCTTCCTCAAAGCCAAGTTCGACCTTCTCGATTCAGGCGTGTATTTCCTCGCCACAGACATGACGAAGCCGACCATCAGTTGGGATAACAACAAGAACAACATCCGTTTCTCTGTCTGGGCGAAGTTGAAAGTGAAGGCGACAGGCGAGATTTTCTACTTCTTCGAGACCCATCTCGACCACCAAGGTGACGATGCGCGCAATGAAGGGGCACGCATCAACATGGAACAGATAAGGAAAATCACCGGTGCGTACCCTGTAATCATCGCAGGAGACCACAACTCTTCCAAAGTCCGCATACCGTTCTATAACCTCATGGGCAGTTACATGCAGGATGCACGTGCAGCCGCCAAGACGACCGTAGGCATAGAAAACGGTGACGGCACACTGTCGAAACACACTGTGAACAGCAAGGAATTCTGGGATCCTGACTATCACAGCAGCAGCCGATTGGACTGGATATGGGTCAGGGGAGCAACGGTCGATATCTACAAGAACATCAATGCCACCTACGGAAGAACCCAGACTCCGAGTGACCACTTTGCCATTCAGGCAACCATAATCCTCAATGAATACAACCCGACGCGGACTTTCAAACTCCCCGTTACCGGCAATATCAACGACATGATAACCCAGGCCGGTGTGGGAGACACCATCCTTGTGGAGGCAGGAAAACTGTCTGTACCCGGTTCGGGCAAGACTGCCACGGTGAAAGTCAACAAGTCGCTGACAATCATCGGCGGCTACAACAGTGACTTTACCAAGGTCATTGGGTTGACGGAACTGTCGGGTGACACCAAGGATGATGATGTTTATGACAACTTCTCGATAAGCAACACGTCCGACAACCTTAGTCATCTGATTACCGTTACACAGGGCTGCGCCCTTGAAATCGCCAATTTCGACCTCCACGGAGGCAATGCTCCGCAAGGAGGAGCGACGGCTCAGGGCGCTGCAATCTACTGTCAGGGCAACATCGTGCACCTTGACAACTGTACCGTTCACGACAATGTGGCTTACAGCAACGGTGCTGGCGTCTACTGCGCAGGTCAGATCAACGCCGTCAACTGCCGCTTCTACAACAACGTGTCCCTCTATGGCTCAGGCGGAGCACTCTATTCTCCCTCCAATACAAGCGAGTTGTTCTGGCGCTACTCCGTGAAGAACAGTGTCTTCTACGGCAACAAAGCCGCCATGGGTTCGGCTTGCTTCACGGGCTCTTTCTCGCAACTGCACGTCAGCGGATGCACTTTCCATGACAACTACGCCACCAATGCAGGTACATACTACGCCTCCCGCTCCAACTATACGGGCAAGGTCTGCTTTGCAAACAACACCTTCACGGGCAACGTCATGAACGGAACTGTGGCGGCAGGTCTGCCCGGCATTGAGACGAGAGGAGGTTCTGCAATCCTCCTGACCCTGAGTGGCGAGGCATCGACAGTGGCTCTTGTGAGCAACACTATTGTGGGCAACTCCGCTTCGTGCCTCTCTGGCGGAAGCGTGCCCGACAACTTCTACGGTGCAGCAGTACAGGTTACGACAGACGCTACGGTCAGACTGTACAACAATATCATCGCCGGCAACGAGTCGAATGCCTCCACTGGCGGCGATGTGTACCTGACCAACCTCGTCCATGTCGACACCCAGAGAAATGTCTACTCCTCTGCAGCCAACAGTCATCTCAACTTTTCCGACAACGATTACCATATGTCAGACTACACGAATGCGGTAAATGCGCTGGCGACAATGCTTAACGGCGAGGTCAAGGACGGCAGATTCATTGCCGCGCTGACCGATGAGGGCAACACACCGGTAGTCGCAGTGAAGTCATTGGCATACGGCACGAAATACATAAACGATGTTCCTGCCGACAACTACAGCGAGTCCCGGTTCTATGGAGATGCCGATGACGACGCCGACATGGTCTCTGTGCTCACGGTAGACCAGAGAGGCTGCGAGCGCAACATGAACGGCTTGTCCGTACGCGGAGCCTATGAGTTCGGTGCTGCAAGCGGTATTGCAACGCCTGATGCCGACATCTCTCTTGCCGAAGGTGACGACACCTTATATGATATATACGGTGTGCGTGTCAACGGAGACTATAAGGGCATCGTCATACGCAACGGCAAGAAATATCTCAAACGATAACAGACAACCATAACTCAAACAATTACGATTATGAAAGAAAGACATTCCCTCGCAAGACTGCTTACTCTATGTGCGGTCTTTGTACTGAGCAGTCTCCTCGGAGCGGTGCACGCCGCTGAGCCGTGGGACGGAACGACGCTCACAGAGCCTACTGTCAACGGTGACGGAGCCTATGTCGTGACTACAGGAGCGGAACTGGCGTGGATTGCCAACGCTTCCAATCAGGGCGAAGCCTACACCCATGACTTTGTGCTGGCTAATGACATCGACCTCGGAAACCATCCTTGGAAACCGATAGGCCACAATGCCAACACTTCTACAAAGAACTATTTCGCCGGCAATATCGACGGTGGCGGTTTCACTGTCAAGGGTCTCTACATTGTCACCGATGCGTCTGACGTCAACACAGGCTTCATCGGAGGCTGCGGAGGCAACGCTTCTGCGACGGCGGTTATCAAGAACCTGACGCTCGAAGGCGAGATTGTCGTGGAGCAATGCGGCAGTGCCGACATAGGCACACTCATCGGCTTTGCCAACGACCTGGCTTCTGTCGAGAACTGCCACTCCAGTGTCAACATCACCTATTCAGCCTCTTCTGCCACCAGTACTGGCGGTAACTATATGGGAGGACTTGTCGGCAGGATGAAGGCAACGGACATGAAGAACTGCAGTTACACCGGTAAGATAACCATAGCGGAAGGCGCTACGATGTCAAACGGCTGGGGCGGTCTGCTCGGTTCTTTCAATTCGAGTACAAAAAATCTTGAGGCTACCGTGGAGAAATGTACCTTCGGCGGCACAATCGTCTCGTCTGCCACGGCTGCATTCAAGTATGGTGCGGCACTTGTGGGATATTCCAACCTGTCAAAAGGCACTGTCACTATCACCGGCAACATAGCAAAGGGTAGCATGACTGTGGTTGAAAAACCGACAAACTATGGCATCTGGACGGGCAAAACAGGCGGTACCGTAAGCGTCACTGAGAACTACACCGACCACTTTACACTCGACGGCGAGGAGCAGACAACCCTTCCCGACGTGACTCCAGACCCCGAACCGGAGCCCGACCCCGAACCGGAGCCCGACGGAATAATCCGTGTGCTCTGCATCGGCAACTCGTTTACGGTAGATGCAGTGGAGGATTACCTCTCGCCGATATGCCGTTCGGTAGGCAAGAAAGTAATCATCGGCTACCCCTACAAGGGCGGTACTACACTTGAGCAGCACATGGGTTACATCACCACAAACAACGCTATCTACAACTATCGCAAGATTAATGAGGAGGGCGTAGCGTCTTCTCGGGCGAACACAACGTTCGACGTGGGTCTCAAAGACGAGAAATGGGACTATGTAGTCATACAGACCGACCACAACTACAGCGGTGTCTATGACCACTATTTCCCATGGTTGACCGACATAATGGACTATGTGAAAGCCAACGGGCAGAACTCCAATCCCAAGTTTTTCCTCTATATGACATGGGCTTACGACGCTTCTTCCACCTACAAGCACTTCCCTCTTTACAACAATGACCAGTTGACGATGTACAACGCAATCCTTGACTGCGCCTACAAGGCTGCCGCCGAGGCTGGCATTTCCACCGTCGTTCCTGCCGGAACAGCAGTGCAGAACTGCCGCACCACCTACATCGGACAGAACATGAACCGTGACGGATACCACATGAACTACGAATACGGCCGCTATACCGTGGGCTTGGTTTACGCTGCAACGGTGCTCGGCATCGATCCGCAGACCGTGACCTATCATCCTGCATCCATCAGCGACAACCTCGCACAACTCTGCAAGGACGCTGTGAGTGCCGCTCTCGCCAACCCGAAGGAGATAACTTCTCTTTCTGAAAAGTGGGGCGTCAATCCCGATGTGGTAAACCAGCCCTTGGCAAGAAAGATAAGCCTCAGTCTCGAAAGTGACAAGGCGGACGATCTGATCGGCACTCAGTGGAACATACTCAACGCTACCGACATCACCGCTTCGGTGGAGAACATGATTGACAACGCCTATGTGCCGACGGCAGTCAAGGTGAGCGTCAACAAGGCGTTCTCCGCCGAGACTCCAGGCTCGCTGCTTCTCACCGGTCTCTATCACGGTCAGACCTACGACATCACGCTGTTCTATCTTCTTGACGGACAGCCTGCCTCTATCGTGCAGCACGCTATCGTTCCCGATGTCAACGGCCGTGTCTACATAGATGCCGAGACTGCCAGTGCGGAGGGTGACGGCATAGACGGTCTTTACGCCGTTTTGATAGACCCGAGCCTGACTTATACCGATGCCGACGGCGCTTCTGCCAATATCGACCCGACGGATGGCATCCCCGAGCGCATCGCTGCCGGAACACCATGGGACGGCACTACGAAGTCGGAACCGGCTCTCGGAGCAGGCAACTGCTATGTCATCAATGCCGGAGCGGAACTGGCATGGGTGGCAGACATATCCAACGAGGCTGAGACATCTGTCAGCCTGTATATCAATGAGGACATTGACCTCGGCGGATACAAGTGGACACCGATAGGAAAAGCAAAGTACTACAACGGCAGCATTATCGGCAACGGACACACCATCAAGGGTCTCAACCTCGCTCCTGCCGCTGCAGACCTCAACTGCGGACTGGTCGGACAGACCAACAGCACCGCTACGATAAAGGATCTGACCTTGGAAGGCACGATGACAATATCGAAATTGCCTACCGGAAAGAATGCCGACTACGGCTCGTTCGTCGGTCTTGCCAACGCGCTTGACGCCCTCATCAACTGCCATTCGCGCGTTGACATCAACGGTGAAGGCGGCTGCGGTATCTATCAGGGCGGACTTATCGGACGCATGAAGGCAGTGACCGTTGACCGTTGCTCCTATGAAGGCACGATGACAATCGCCGCTTCCGACAGCAAGACCAAGGGTTACGGCGGTCTGGTCGGCACTGCCAACTCCTCTGTGGAGAATGCCAAGGCGAGCATAACCAACTCCTACATGACGGGCAACATCAGCAACACATCTTCCTCTGCTGCCAAATACGGTGCCGGAATCATCGGTTATGCCAACCTGACGAAAGGTTGCATCACACTTGACAACAACTATATCGGCGGTAAAGTGGAGTGCACAGGTAGCAAGCCCGATGCTTACGGCGCACTGGCTGGCGCTGCCACCGGCGAGGGTACAAACACCGTGTTCCTCAAGAACTATGTCGTGAACACTGGTTCTCTCAAGGCTGACTACGGCGCAACCGACGTTGCCGAGGACGAGATGCACGGCGGAGCACTGTGCTATATGCTCAATGCCGACCGCAGCGAAATGGTTTTCGGTCAGGATCTCTCCGTCGCTGACGGTCATCCGGTACTCTTTGGCGATGGTCAGGAAGTGTACAAGACACAGTATATGGTCGACGACGAGGCTTACGCCACCGCTTACAACAATGCCAAACTGACCTTCCCTGCCGACCCGGAAAAGGACGGTATGGTCTTCGATGGATGGTTTGACGCTGTGGAAGAAGGCAATCAGTACACCGCCGACACCGATGTCGAAGGCGACATCACGCTCTATGCTCACTTCTCCGTACCTGACGGAATCGGAGCAATCGATGCTGCCGTTGCCACGAAGAAGTTATATACGACCTCCGGCATACAGGCAGGAAGCAACGCAAAGGGTGTTGTCATCAGCCAAGGCAAGAAATTCATAAAGAAATAAGCGTAACAGAAGATGAAGAAACGCAAGATAGGACTGTTCCCTAAAGTGGTGTGTGCCATTGTCATAGGTTCGTTGCTCGGGCTTGTGGCACCCGAATTCCTCGTGAGGATATTCAAGACTTTCAATGGCATATTCGCCCAACTGCTCAAGTTTATCGTCCCCCTGCTCGTACTGGGACTCGTAACTCCCTCTGTCATACGGCTTGGCAGAGGTGCCGGAAAGATTCTCATAACCGTTCTCGGACTGTCGTATCTGTCGACAGTAGGTGCCGGTTTTTTCGCCTACGGCTGTGCCGGAAGTCTGCTTCCACACTATCTGTCCGTGGGCGAGATATCCTCTTCGGCTGCCCAGGCGGCGGAAGTGGTGCCCTATGTGAGCCTGTCCATACCTCCCGTATGTGACATCCTCACCGCCCTGTGCCTCTCTTTCATGATAGGCGTGGGCGGCATCTTCACCGAGGCAAAGGCGATGTGCCGTGCCTTCGACGAGTTCGGCGAGATAGTGAAACTCACCATTGAGCGCGTGATAATACCGCTCTTGCCGTGGTATATCTTCACGATGATGTGTGAGATGAGTTTCAAGGGACAACTCGAGATTGTGCTCGGGTCGGGCGTGAAGGTCATTGCCACTGGCGTGGCTCTGTCCATCACCTACCTCGTCCTGCAGTACTGTGTGGCGTGCGCCATAGCACGGAAGAATCCGTTGCGTTGTCTTTGGAACATCATTCCCGCCTATCTCACCGGCTTCTCCATCTGTTCCAGTTCGGCAGTCATCCCTGTCACGCTGGAGTGCGCACGGAAGATGGGCGTGAGCAAGGAGATTTCCGACTTCACGATACCCCTTTGCGGTACGGTGCATATGTGCGGTTCCACGATAAAACTCATGACCACGTCGGTGGCAGTGATGTATATGTCGGGCATGAACATAGGCTTTCCGCTCATTGTAAACTTCATCCTGCTCCAGGCAATAGCCGCTGTGGCGGCACCGGGAGTTATGGGTGGCGTGCTCATGGCATCGGTCGGACTGCTTGAGAGCGTGCTGGGCTTCAGTCCCGAGCAGACAGCCCTCATGATGACAATATACCTCGCACTCGACGGCTACGGTCCTGCCTGCAACGTGTCAGGCGACGCAGCCATAACGCTTGTCGTCGACAGGTTTTTCGGAAAGAGGGAAAAAGAAGCGTAGCCGCCCGTGTCATGTGGCAGGAAAGTCTGCCAGCAGGTGTACTAAAAAAACAAGATTGCAACATAAAATGCCGCATATTGCGGCATTTTATGTTTTTTATTGGTAACTTTGTTTCCATTAAACCATAGATCTGTAATTATTATGAAGAAACCATTACTCATTGCTTTATTTGCCATCATTACGGCAGTCTCCTATGCAGTCACGCCCGGCAAGTGGTATGCCATCACCCTTAACGGCAAGGGAATCAACATTCCGGAAGCCTCACAGGACTACAATGTGCAGTTGGAAATATGGTCACAGACGAATGTGCCATCCCAGTTGTGGTATTGCATAGACAATGGTGACGGTTCCCTTTCGTTCAAGTCCGGCTACCTCGACACTTACTTGTGTGCTTTCGGTAAGGCGCGTGAGGGAACTAGGGTCACGGCACGCTCGGAGGAAACGAAGCGTGATTACGGCAACTGGACACTGAAAGCGGTGGACGGAAAGACCGATACCTACTACCTTGTAGCCTTTGGCAGCGAGTTTGTTGCCGGCGCAAGTTCCACGGCAGACGACTCCAAACTGGCCCTTACTGCCCTTTCCACGGCGAATGCGGAACTGACAGAGTGGAAATTCACGGAGTACACGGGCACCGTGTCGACCTCTTTTGACGAGAACGCACGCGATGCAATCATCGACAGTTATATCGCCCAGTACTACCACACAGCCTCTCCCGGATGCGTACTTGGCGGCGGCGGCTGGTGGGGAGACGCCGAGATGTTCGAGACAATACTCGATGCTTTCGAGACAACAGGCAACAAAAAGTACCAGACTTATTTCAGTAACCTCGTGACAAACTTCGTTTCCAACGGACGTAACAAGACAGACTGGAGTTACAACGAGTACAACGACGACATCACATGGATGATTCTTGCCTGCATAAGAGGATACAAATACTTCAACAACAGCAACTATCTGACTTATGCAAAATCCAACTTCGACAAGATGTACGAACGCGCCTTGGAAGAGGGAGGCTCTCTGCGCTGGAAGCAAGTGTCCGAGAGTTGGAACGGTACAAACTCCTGCATCAACTGCCCGGCGACCGTTGCCGCGTGCTACCTCTATGAGTTGACAGGCGACGAGTCATATCTTGAGAAAGCCAAGGGTATCTATGCCGTACAGCGCAAGATTCTCTTCAACGCATCGACAGGACAGGTCTACGACAGCGGAACATGGAATTCCGCATGGACAGGTCTCGACGGAGTCAACCAGTGGGCATCCACCTACAACCAGGGAACGATGCTCGGAGCAGCGACGAAACTCTACATCCTCACCGGCGAAGAGCAGTATATGGAGGATGCGAAGAATGTATGGAACTACACTTACAACCACTTGACCAACGCCAACAAGATTGTCCATGTCTGCCAGGTGGCCACTGGCGACCTGTGCGGATTCAAGGGAATCCTCATGAGATATGTCCGTCTCTACGGCCAGACCTTCGGTGACGAGAGCGTATTCGAGTGGATGGAGAAGAATGCATGGTTTGCCATGCAGAACGCAAACTCCAAAGGCATCATCTGGTCGCGCTGGCTTTACAAGACGCCAGAGGACTTTATATGGGTCGACGGCGACAACAGGAACAACTTCTCCAACGATGCCTTCGGCTCGTCAACGGCTGTTTCCGTAGCCTTTAATGCCCATGTGAACCGCCGTTTCCACAAATCGGCATACAGTCTGATAGGTGCCGAGGTCTTCGACGACATAAAGTTCATGCAGATTTCCAACAGTTGCGATGATGACGGCACCACTCCCAACACCACAAGGGCAAAGAGTGGCTACATCTGTTTCAAGAACGTGGACTTCGGAAGCGAGGGTGCTACCACCGCCACGCTGCGCCTTTGGTCGAGTTCCTCTGTCGGCAGTTACGAACTGTACATAGACAAGATAGACGCAACGACAAAAATCGGCACTGTGGCAGAGATGCAGGCGGACTGGAACACCTATGACATAGACATCGTGAAGACCACAGGCACGCACTCCGTATATGCCGTTCCTGTCACCACGGTCAACACTATGTTCCACAACATCGTGTTCTCCAATGCCACCAGCGGCATCAGTACGGTGGACACGGAGACTGCTGACGCAGCGAAGGAAGGCGTGTTCAACCTCTCCGGACAGCGGCTCTCCGCTCCCAGGAAGGGTCTTAACATCATCAACGGCAAGAAAGTTCTTGTGAAATAAGAATAGTATTGGATAAGCAAAATCCCCGGTTCTGCGTGCAGAACCGGGGATTTTTGCAATCCGTAAGCACTCTTTTCGCGGTGGTACATCATCTGAAGTACGGTCGTACATCACGTGATGTACACCCGTACTCCATGTGATGTACAATCGTATCACGACTGTTGTACCGTCGCCCGAGCGCCGCTTTCACCCTGCGATTACGCCGCTCGGGTATCGCCAAAGCACCGCTTTCAGACTGTTGAGACGTTCGACCTCAAAGTTCATATACAGCACATCTTCCGGCGTAGCCAGTCCTTCGGCAATCCTTGTCTGGATGTCCTGATAAAGCAGATATGACTTTCCGGCACGTCTCAACCCCACAAGCACATAGTTGGTGCTGTTGCCGAATGTCATGTTTCTTCGGGTGAGGGGATAGCGGGTGACCGCTTTCTGCTTCTCGATTATGATGTTTTTGATGACCTGTTTGTCCATTTTGCCCCGGTATTTCAAAGTATACTTTGCAAGGATAATGATTTATTTGAAAGTATACTTCGAAATATTGGGATTTTTTCGCAAGGCTTCGCTATTGCCTCAGACGCGGACGAGGCTGCCGTCAAGCGTATTTCTGCCGTCCGGACCACTTGCGGAGGCGGCGCAGGAAAGACTTGCGGATGACGGCAAAGTTGCCGTGGCGCAGGTTGAGGAGCAGTTCCTCAATGGAGTACTGCACCTTGCGCCAAGGGTGTCCCCACGCATTGCGGAGGTAGACGGCGTCCTTAAAAGGCGTGTATTCGCTGATTTCGGCGGGATGGACGAGGGGAAAGGCTATCTCGTGACGGGGCATGGTGAACTGCCGTCGCAGTCTCCGGGGCATTGTCTTGAGTGAACCCTGGAAATGCGTGGAGTCGTCAGTGACGCCACGGTTGTTGATCATGTTGAGTGAGGGCATGATGGCGATGCCGTCATTGAGAAGCATCGATGCCCAGAAGATGCTCTCATAGTATGCCTTTCCGCTGGCTTTGTGGTCGCGGCACATCGGGATGATGTCGCTGCGGAGGCGTTTCTGCCTTATGACATCTTCTGCCTTTGCCAACTGCTTGTCGTCTTCAAGCCAGGAATAGTCGGCATCCCAGGTGTCGATGACACGCCGCCAGGAGGCCCACCCCCAGATGCTGAACACGGAAGTGAAGAAATAACTGTCCTTGATGTCGGTCTTCTCTTCCGGGTTGAATCCCGCTATCATCCACACGCGAGGGTCGTTTTCGTAGCGGTCGAGGAGTTCCTTGCAGAACGGAAAGAACGACTGCGACGGCACATCGTCGTCCTCCAGCACCATGCATTTGTCGGTTATGGAGAACGCCCATTTCTGGGAGAGGTATTCCGAGGGGTCGCATCCGTAGTTCTTTTCCTGGTAGAGGCGGTGCACGTCACACTCCCAGTCTATCTCGCTGTCGGCAACTATCCTTCGGCAAGCCTCTATCCCGGGCTGGTCACGGCTGTCTCTCGCTCCGTCCTGATAGAGGAACAGGCGTGAGGGACGTGCCTTCTTCACCTCTGCAAACACCTCTGCGAGGCGTTCGGGACGGTTGAAGAACAGCATCAACACTGATATGTCAACTTTTGAAGCCTTCATTTCCACGTTGCCGATTGGGTCATTTGTCTGTGCCGATCAGTTCCGGCATGATGAAGACTGCGTGTATCTGCCGCTTGTCTTCAGGCGGTATCTCCATATAGTTGCGGTATAAATCGGCGAGATAGGCGGCGGTGTTGTGCGGCGCAGGGAATGTCCTGCCCTCGAAGGTGACCGTTCCGAGCGGCCATGTCTCGTCGTTGCGGTGCTTGATACCGTAGCCGTTGTTTACCGGGATGTTGCCGTAGTGGCTCAGATGAGGGTGGGTGATGTATGCCAGTCGCCACACCGCCTTGCACAACAGGTATTTTGCACCGAACCAGAAGAACTCGGCAAAGGAGCGCAGTGAATAGTAGTGGGGACGGTGAAGAATGGAGTAACTGCGGGAGATGCCCCTGGTTATCAGGCGTGTAAAGCCGCGCGAGACTGACGGATAGGGCACAAAGGGGAAGATGTCGACATAGAGTCCCTTGTTGTAATCGGCTGTGAACACGTCGCTTTCCTCCACATAGAAGGAGTTGAGGTCACGCACTTTCACTATCGGCTCTTTGGTCGGCTCGTTCTCGGGAGTCTGAAGGAACAGGTTGGACGGCAGTTCCTTCGGGGCAATCTCGATGAAGCGTTTCAGTTCGCTCTCCTTCATGCCGATGTCGATGTCGTCGTCCCAAGGGATGAAACCGCCGTGACGGACTGCTCCGAGCAGTGTGCCGCCGTCGAGCCAGTACTCGATGCCGTGCTTCTGGCATATCCTGTCGATTTCCTCAAGGATGGAGAGTTGTTTCAACTGGCAGGCTCTCAACTGCGTCTTTTTGTAGGTTTCAAGGTTACTCATGGCTGTTGTTTTTGGTCAGTAATGCTCTTTTTATCATCTCGATGTCACTTTTGTAGGTGACTTTTATGTTTGTCGGGTCACCGTCAACCACCTTTATCGGCACTTGCGGCATATATTTCAGGATGATGGAACAGTCGTCGGTGGGGAAGAAACCGGGGTCTTGGAGCGCTGACTCGAATGCCCGGGCGATGACACCCCGGCGGAAACACTGCGGTGTCTGTGCGCTGCGGAGCAGCCGTCGCTGCGGAATGCGCGCTATGCTGCCGTCCTCATGCAGTTCGACAACGGTGTCGGTGACTGGCACAGCCACGTCTACCGCCTCGTAATCGGCGAGAGCCTGCACGCAGTCGGTGATTATCCTGTCGGACACAAGCGGACGCACACCGTCGTGAATGAGCAGGTTGTCGTCGTCGCAGGTGAATGCCTTGATGGCCGCAAGCGACGAGTGGTAACGCTCCTTGCCTCCCTGGAGTATGTGCGACACCTTGCGGTAGCCGTCCTTGCGCACCAGTTCACGCATCTCGTCCATATAGTCGGCACGGCAGACAACGGCTATCTCGTCGACCAGCGGATGCCGCTCGAAGGCGTCGATGGTGTGTTCTATTATCATCTTGCCTGCCACCTGCAGGAACTGTTTGGGCATGTCGGCACCGAAACGGCTGCCGCTGCCTCCGGCAAGAACTATCGCTATGTTTTTCATTTTCGGAACTTTCCTATTGCAAACTGTTCGCACTCACGGAGTATCTGCACCCTTGCCGCTTTCATCACGGCGTAGTAAGCCACCACGGCAAGCACTATCCTCGTGGACAGAAGCAGCCAGAGCGTCTCTATGGAAGCCGTCGCCAGTCCCACGAGAGCCATCACTCCGACAGCGGCGAGGGCAAAGGGGACGGTGTCCTTGACAAACTGCAGCAGGCTGTAACCGGTGAGCCGCCACACGAAACCGTGCCAGATGAAGAGCCAGAGGATGTTGAGCAGGACGTAGGCAACCACCATCGTGTGCAGTCCGTAGGGGAAAACCAGCACCATGGTGAGTATCTGCGCCAGTCCCAGACCGAGCGTCACCCACAGGTAGATGCCCGAGCGTCCCTTGGAAACCACCATGTTTGACAGCAGTGTGGAGAGCGGCATGACCGCTCCGCTGATACAGAGTATCTGCAGTAACCGTGCGCTTTCAATCCATTTCTCGGTTATGGTGAGCAGTATGAACTCCCTTGCCACAAGCCCCAACCCCAGCAACAGGGGGAAGGAAATGAATGCCGTGAAGCGCATCATCTTCCTCATGGCGTTCAGTTGGCGTCCTCCGTCGCCGCGCAAGTCCACCAATACCGGCTGCGCCACTTGGTTTACCATGTTCTGCACCAGCGAGAAGCACTTCACATCCCACTGGTATGCCTGGTTGTAGACACCGGCTTTACGCTCTCCGAAATAGTGTCCGAGCAGGATGTTGAGCACGTTGTTGTTGATGATTGTCGTTATCGAGGTGGCGAGAATCTTACAGGAGAACCGGAACATACGGCACACAGGCCCGAATGTTATGCCCTTTACGGTGGGCCGCCACTGGCTGTAGTGCCAGGCGAGAAGGGTGTATGCGGACACATAGACAAGCCCTTGTGTGGCGAGACTCCAGTAGTTCATGCCGCAGAAAGCCATGGTTGCACCCACCGTACTCGACAGGAGAACCGCCGCCATGGCAGCCTTTGCCTGCTGCTTCGCCCTGAGATTCTTGAACAGCCACGCATTCTGGGCTGTGCCCCATGAGGCAATCACGATACTGAGAAAGGCGTAGCGGCAGAGGGGGATGAGGGCGTCGTTGTCGTAGAAGCGCGCTATCAGCGGCGCGCAGAAGAAGAGTAGGGCGTAGAGGAACAGTCCGGCGATGATGTTGAACCAGAACACCGAGTTGTAGTCACGGTGGGTGGGGTTGTCCATATTGGCGAGTGCCGTCTTGAAACCGCTTTCCTGCAATGCTGTGGCAACGAGCGAGAAGATGCCTATCATCGCCATCATGCCGTAGTCGGACTGCGACAACAGCCGTGCGAGAATGATGCCGAACACGACACCAATCACCTGTTGCGTGAGGTTGTTCATGCCTCCCCAGAAGAGGCCGTCACCGGTTTTTTCCTTTAAGGATGCCATACTTGTAGGCTACAAAAATAGTGATTTTTCCTCTAAGTCAATGCTGTAAGAGGATGTTTTTGTAACTTTGCCGCAATGATAGTATATTTCTACCATACACAGGACATACAGTTCATTCTCGAAAAACTGCGCCTCGGCGAGTTTCCTCCGCACTATCTGTACGGCGCAACCAAACTGGAGGAACGCCACGGCATAGGTGTGGTGTGGCACAAGTCGCGTCTCGGGCTGCCGCGTTGGAAGATGATGCTCCGCAACACATGGCAGATACTCACCTGCCGTGAGCATTTCGATGCCGTCTACGCCACCCACTACCGTGGCATAGAGCCTCTTGTCATGCTGCGAGCACTGGGACTTTACCGCAAGCCGATAGTGATATGGCATCATCAGCCCATAATAACGCCCAAGGCAAAGTGGCGCGAACTGCTCGGCAGACTGTTCTACCGGGGCTTTGACCACATGTTCTTCTTCTCGCAGAAACTCATCGACGACTCACTGAAATCGGGAAAGGCACGTCCCGAGAGGATGCACCTCGGCCACTGGGGTATGGACCCGTTGCCATCGGCAGAGGTCTCCGGTGAGGTGAAAGCGTCCTTTCCGGTGTTTGTCTCCACAGGAAAGGAGATGCGTGACATGCCCACGCTCATCAACGCATTCAATGTCACAGGTTGCCGTCTGGATATCTACGTCAGCCGCAACGGTGGCGGCGTGAACTATGAAAAGGTGCTCGACGGCCTGGAGAAAAAGGAAAACATCCGCATACATTTTCCCGACAGACTCGCCCCGCACGAACTCTCGCTCCTCGTGCGAGAGGCAGACTGCGTGGTGGTGTGCTGTCAGGAGAGCAAGTACACGGTGGGTCTGACCACCGTGGTGGAGGCTCTGGCACTGGGAAAGCCTGTCATCTGCAGCTGCAATCCGCAGATACCGATAGACTTCGAGGCGGAAGGCTGCGGCATAAGTGTGCCCTACGGTGATGTGGAAGGGTGGATTAAGGCTGTCGACTACATAAAGAGTCATCCGCAGGAAGCCCTTGAGATGGGACGCAAGGGACTGCAACTGGCCCGCACGACATACAATGACACACGTTGCGCCGACGAGGTGGCAACAGTGATAATGAACCTGAAGAAAAGGAAACACTGAATTATGGAACAGCACGAGTACTTGCACAACTACGAGGAAAAACTCATGCAGCACTTGCTGCGTATGCTCACGTCGATGCAGAAACTGAACGGAAAGTTGCTCGAGTCACAGGACATCACCGACAAATGGGACCAGATGGCACCGTCGTATGTGGCTGATGGGGTGAAGGAAATAGCCGGATATCCCACGGTGGCGTTGGGATGGGCAATGTATCTCGGCATGGCTGTGGCCCACTGTTGGGATGATGCATGGGACATATACAGCCAGATGCCCGACCTCTACGGATATATCCGTGACAAACGGGGCTTTGACTACATGGACGAGGTGATACGTTTTGACATCATCAAGATGCCGCAGTATGAAGCGGAAGAAACCGAGAGAATGGTGCAGAACTGTTCGCAGCAGGCTCTTGATATGATACGCCACGAACAGATAGACCCGCAGAGTCCGCTTGCATTCCATGTCTATGCACGGTCGATAAGGGTGCTGTACCTGTTGGGAGCGGCTGTCGAACTGAAGCGGATGGGATATAAGTTTGAACTGGTGAACTGATATCCGCAAAAGAAAGCGACGGAACAAAAAGAAATGTCCGCCAAACAAGAGACCTGCATGAGGCGAGGCTCTGTTTGGCGGACATCTTTTGTGGCTTATTCAGCAGGTTCGAATGAGGTCCACATATCGTCTGCGTTGAGCGACAGAGTGAACTTGAACTTGCCCGAAGTGCGTATTACCCACTTGCAGTCGCCGCCGTCCCTCTCGTAGCGGTAATTGAACAGACGGTGGTCAGTGGCAGGATCGGCTCCGTTTTCGGGGGCATAGAAGAACTGGTCACCCCAGCCTGTGCCGGTGTTTATCTTGATTTCTCCGCCCTCATTGAAGGTGCCTGTCCATGAATAGAGGTATGGATGACGTGCGTCTTCCACAGTGAAGAGACCCTCTGAAGAGCCCGGATCCCAACCGATGGAACTGCCGTTGCCGCACATACGGATTGTTCCAGGTGTGGGCAGGTCGATGATGTTGAACACACGGCAGTCGTTGTACTCGTTGTTGACATCCACAACGACGGTGCGCTTGCCGCTTTCACTGAAGGTGAACTCCTTGACAGTACCCTCGTTGACATACTCCATTATCTCGCCTTCGCTCTTGCCGTAAGCAGGATAGTCCTTGTCGCTGGCAGTGGTGAAGTGGTATTTGCACGGCTGCATGGTGAGAGAGCCCTCGTAGATGCCTGTGCCCAGATTGCGCTGGCTGAGTCTTGTTATTGAGGTAGTGCCGTCGTCAGCGGTGATGCGCATATAGAGGTAAGCAGGGTATTTCTCATAACCCACAGCCTTGAACTCCACAACAGAAGCCTCCGGCTTGATGTATTTCACCTCGTTGTTGACGTATGCCAGCACCTCTGCGGATATTGACACCTGCGTGCCTGCTGTCACCCAGCGTGACACGATGGTGTTGAGTTGCTCGTGGGTGAGCGATATTTCTCGAGCCTCACCCAGGTCATAGTACTCCGTGGTGCAGGTAGAGCCCATCTCTGTGGCGTAAAGACGGAAAGCGTAAGTGATGCTCTCGTAGTTGGCAACGGGACTTGTGGCCGCATCCCAGGTGAATGTCACGGCAGCGTTGTCAGCCTTGCCTCTGTCCAGAGTGACCTCAGTCACCGAACTCTGGATGTGCATCTCGTCAGCCCTGTCGGGCAATGTGTACATCTCATCATCCTTGTTGCAGGATGTGAAACCTGCCAATAATGCCAAAAGGCAGTAGATACTATATTTTGTTCTCATATAAATAATCTTTTCTTTTCAATGGTTTACTTGTTCCAGAACGGAGCCTGCACGAGGTTGGGGTTCTTCTCGTATTCGTCGATGTATACAGGCATCCAGTAGTACTGACGCTTCCAGATGCGTGTCTGGAATACTGTGCGCTCATAGAAAGTTTCGTCGGTGTCGCCCTCGGAGTTCATGCCGTAGCCCTCGCCGGTCATTTCCGGCAGGTTCTCTGCTTCCTTCCAGCGGCGGATGTCATACCAGCGGTTGTCCTCGAAGCACAGTTCCACACGGCGCTCGGCACGGATAGCCTTGCGCAGAGCCTCCTGCGTGTTGTCCAGGTGGATGTAGTTCTCGTCGAGAATGTCCACATTGCCGAATGTGTACTGTCTTACTCCGGCGCGCTCACGGATGCGGTTGAGGTAGACCAGAGCCTTCTCGCGTGCATCGCTTGTGTTGTAAGCCTCGTTCTCAGCCTCTGCATAGTCGAGGTAGGTGAATGCCAGACGGTAGAGGAAAGCCTGGCGTGAGGTGACACGGCCGGTCTTTATGTTGTCGGTCATACAGATGGCTTTGCGCAGCAGATAACCGTTCTGAGGAGCATCGTGAGGTGATGACGAGCGGACGTTGTCGGTGTGGTTGTACATCATGTCAGCCTTTCTGCCGACATAGTTGAGCCATGCTCCGTTGTAGGTCACGGCATTGTAGAAGCGCGGCTCGCGGTTGCAGTACATCTTGTAGGTGTGTTCTGCGGTGATTTCGCCGGCCTTGCCTGTACCGTTTTCCCACTTGGTGTTGCGTGTTTCCACTGCTGTGGAGAATCCGTCCTCGCTGTAGTTGGAGTTGGGATCGTCGATTGGCAGACCGTTCTTGGTGAAGAAAGCGTCTACAAGTCCCTGGTATACTCCCAGACCGTTGCCGCCACCCACTTCACGAACGGAAGACCAAGTCAGCACGCCCTCGCCTGCCGAGTAGGAGTTGCCGCGTGTTACGGGGAACGTTATCTCCTTGTTGCCCTCTGTCCAGCGCTTGATGTGGACGTTGTAGGTGGACATGAACGGATCTATAGTACCGTCATCATTGTACTCCTTGTACAGTTCGTGACCGGCTTTCTCCGCTTCGTCGATGCAGAGTTTGCATGCCTCGGCAGCCCTGACCCATTTCTGTGGGTCGTAGGTCTGGTTGAGGATGTTCTCGCCATCGGAGTTCTTGTAGTCAGCATACCAGGTATTGCCGTTTGCAAGTGGTGAAGCGGCGAAGAGAAGCATACGGGCACGCACGGTGAGAGCCATGATCTTGTTGATGCGTCCGAACTTTGCCGGGTCTTCATAGACTGCGGGCAGTGCGTTGGCAGCATCCAGCATCTCCTTGTCGCAATAGTCCACGACATCGTCAAACTTGCTCTGTCCGATCATCAGGTCGTCAAGTCCGAAGTTGGTCGGGGTGATGTAGTCGTGCTTGAACGGTATGCCTCCGTAGGCTTCAGCCATCTGCCACCATCCGTATGCGGTGAGGAACTTTATCTCGTTCTTTATGTTCTCTACCTCTGTGGCTGACAGACTCTGCTCGGGCAGAGGCTTTATGTTCTCGCGGAGGATGTATGCCTGGCGTATGCGCTTCGGCATTCCTGCCCACAGGTCGCCGTTCCATGAGGAGTTGACAGTCCATTCACCGAAGATTTTCGGTATCACGGCACTCCAGTTCCACTGTTGCCAGCGGCGTGATGGTGTCATGTCATCGGCAAAGACCTCGTAGCCGAAGTCGATGATGCGGTACTTGTCGGGGTTGGCAATGATAGAGTAGGAGTATGCCAACATCTGGTAGACCTTGTCACGGTTGGTGAACACCATGTCAAGTTCAAGTTCTGTGTCAGGCTCTTTGTCCAGATAGTCAGAGCAGGAGGTCGGCACTGTAGTGAGGAGCAGACCCGCCACGAAATATTTAACTGCTTGTATATTTTTCATTGTTGTATGCTTGTATGTTAGAAGTTGATGTCCAGTCCGAACTGATAAGAACGGTTCATCGGGTATTTAAGACCGTCGCCGGTGCCCAACTCGGGATCCCAGAGTTTCCAACCGGACAGGCAGAACAGGTTGCTTGCGCTGACATAGACGCGCAGGTTCTTGACATAGAGGCGCTTGAGCCACTTGAAATCGAGGGTGTAACCCAGTTCCAAGGTCTTGCAGCGCAGGAAACTCATATCCTTCTTCCACCATGTGGATGCGCGATAGTTGTTCAGGTTAGGTCCGTAGGTGAATCTTGGCCAGAAAGCGTATGGGTCAGGATTCTCCTCGGAATAGGTGTCGGTGATGTTCTTGGCGTATGCATTTCCCTGCACGGTAGTACCGCTTCCCGGGATGAAATATGCCGAACCGCCAATCATGCGGTAGGTGTCGGCCGCTCCTTGGAAGAAGAAGTTGAAATCGATATTCTTGTATGCGATGACTCCGCCGAAGCCGAATACCTTGCGCGGGTCGGTAGTTCCGCCGATGAAACCGGCGTCTTCCTCGGTGATGACACCGTCACCGTTCATGTCCTTGTACTTGATGTCACCAGGTTTGAGGTTTGTTCCGCCCACACCGTCCTGTGAGGGGATGCCCTCAAGGAGTTTTCCGTTCTCGTCGAAATCCTCGGGTGTGAAGAGACGTTCAGCCGTAAGTCCGGTCAGTTCATAGAGCGAACGGCCAGTCTGTGCTCTGTGTGTGCCTTTCTTTACTTCCGGCTCGTCATACTCGTCCACGCGGTTCTTTGCGTAGGTGAAGTTTGCATAGGCAGATGTAAACAGGTTCTTATTCCACTGTTTGTGGAAGTTGAGAGTGAGTTCCAGACCGTTGTTGGTCATTCTGCCGAAGTTTGCCCACGGCGCATTGATAAATCCTGTCTGGGTAGGGATGATGCTTCGCTTCATGAAGATGTCCTTGCGCTTCTCCTTGAAGATGTCGAAGTTGAGGTCAAGCATGTCAAACAGTCCGAGTTCAAATCCCAAGTTGTACTTCGTGACGGTCTCCCATGTAAGGTTGGAGACACCTATGTCGCCCTCGGTGATACCGCTGTAACTCATCTGTCCTGTCGTTCCCCATGTGTAACCCTGTGCACCGGTGTTCATGGTGGTGAGGTATGCGAAGCGGCGTCCGCCGATGTTGTCGGAACCGGCCTGGCCAATGGAAGCGCGGAACTTGATCTTGGAGAATGTCTTCTTCATGCTCTCCATCCACGGTTCCTCACTCAACAGCCAGCCCAAAGCGAATGATGGGAAGAAACCATAGCGCTTTCCTTTGGCGAAGTTCTCAGAACCGTTGTAACCGAAGTTGAACTCTCCCACGTAGCGGTTGTCGTAGGTGTAGGACAGACGGCCGGCGATACCCTGTTTGCGGTAGTCCTGATAGGAGCCGTCATCATAGGCCTGCTGGTTGTAGAGCAGCATTGCGTCGACGTCGTGTTTGCCGAAACGCTGCTTGTACATGATGTCCGCCTCAAGGTAGACGCGTGCGTTTCCGTACTCGCTGGAGGTGTATGAGCCCATGGAATCGTCACCCGTAGAGCCTTGGGTGTATACAAGGTTGCCGTGTTCGTCACGTCCTGTGGCAGGATAAACGGTCGGACGGTTGAGTGTACGGCCGCGGCTACTCTTGTTCCAACGGTCGAAACTGAACAGACCTTTTACCTTCAAGCCAGGCAGCAACATCTTCAAATCCTGTTCCAGAGAGAAGAGTGTCTGTATCTTGGAAGAGGTGATGAAGTCGTAACCGCCCTGTGTAACCGTAGCCCAGGGATTGGATCTCATGCTCTGCACAGGTATAGAACCGTCGCTGTAGCGTGCCGGATGAACGAACGGCAGTGTGGCGAAAGCCTGGCTGAACGCCTCGTCCGTGTTGCAGCGCTGCTTCTTGAACCTGTTGAGATAACCGCCGATGTTCACGCGCAGCAACGTTGTCTTGGTGAGGTCCATGTCGATGTTGGTGCGCAGATTGAACTGTTGGTTGTTTGTGGCGTTGTTTACGATGAGGCTCTTGTCCTGTTCCAGTATGCCCGACTCCTTGAAATAGGAAGCCACAACGGAATAACGCAGGAAATCGGAACCGCCGCTCACGTCGAGGTTGGCACGGCTGTTGTAGGCGTAGTCCTTTGTTATGGCATCCACCCAGTTGACGTTCGGGTAGAGGTCAGGGTCATAGCCGCTGCGTGTGCGGTCTATTGTGGTCTGCTCGAAAGGCAGTGGCGAGCCGTCCTGCTCCGCCAACTTGTTGAGCAGGGTCATATAGTCGGGAGCATCAAGGAACTCCGGCAACTGTGTCGGCTGGTTGATGGAGTGTTCTATATGCACCTTTATCGACGGCGGACCTATCTTTCCGTGCTTGGTCGTAATGACGATTACGCCGTTTGCACCGCGCACACCGTACATGGCACTTGCGGATGCATCCTTCAGTACAGAGAAACTTTCGATTTCCGCAACGTCCACGTTGTTGAGGTCACGTTCCACTCCGTCTATTAATATAAGAGGTGAACTGTTGCCGGAGAAAGTGCTGATACCGCGTATCCAAAAACTGGAATCGTCGTATCCAGGCTCGCCGGAGCGCTGCACACCGATGATACCCGAGAGTTTTCCGGCAAGGTTGTTGGAGAGCGTTCGGGTCGCTCCGAACTGCAGATCCTGTGGATTGATGGTCTCAACGGCACCCACAATGGATGCTCTTTTCTGGGATGTGTAACCCGTGACCACCACTTCGTCAAACGTGTTGGTCTCTTCCTCCATGACCACATTGATGACTCTGGTGCCTGAAACTCTCTCCGTGTGCTTTTTGAATCCTATGTAGGAGAATGTGAGGTCGTGGGTTCCGTGTGGCACGTTGATGCTGAACATACCGTCAACATCGGTTATGGCGTTTATAGGTGAGGATGTTCCTTCGACTTTAACCACGACACCGGTCAGTGGATTTCGGTTGATGTCGGTGACCTGTCCGCTTACCTTAAACGTTGCTTGTTGCTCCACTCCGGAAGCATTCACCTGTGTCGGCAAGGCAGACATAGGCGTGGCTGACAATAGTCCAGCCATCAGACATGCTGTACTCAAGGCATACTTGCACAGATGTCCCTCTCTTGCTTTTCTTTTGCTCATAATTAGGTTTATAGTTATTAATTAAATAGGTGTTATTCCCGTAACCCTTATCTTTTGCAAATGTATGAAAAATATTGATAACAGATACTGTTTTTGCTGTCTTTTTTTCTGTTTTTTTGTGTCAAAAATATTACAAAACAAAACGAAGGGGGCTCTCACCATGCATCAAAAGCATGACATGAGCCCCCTTACGCTACTAACAACCAATATTATTGCATAAAATATCCGTATTTATTCAGGCTTTACACTGATGGCGAAGCCTCCGCCTGCCACTTCATTCAATTTCATCACGGTCTTGCTTGTCACTTTTTTCTTGGTTATGACATAAGCCTGTGGGTTGGTCTTGTAGTCAGCATTTTTCGCATCCTGATAGATGGTGGCTACATATTTCTTTCCTTTGTCAAGGAAGTTGAAATTGACGGTGGCTTCGTGAGCGTCCTTTCCGGTGACTCCACCCACGAACCAGTCATCGCTGTTTTTTGCCTTGCGGGCAGCGGTGATGTACTCCATGGGTTCCGCTTCCAGATAAACGGACTTGTCCCAGTCGAGAGCCACATCCTTGATAAACTGGAATGCATCCATGTGTTTCTCGTAGTTCTCGGGGAAGTCTGCCGCCATCTGCAACGGACTGTACATTGTCACATACAGCGCAAGTTGTCCGCAGATGGTTGAATTGACGTGAGACCCGTTGGCGCAATCCATCTCGAAGATGCCCGGAGTGAAGTCCATCGGACCTCCCTGCAGACGTGTGAACGGCAGGATAGCGGTGTGTCCGGGACGTGTGCCGCCGAAAGCCTGATACTCAGTGCCGCGTGCACTCTCGTTGGCAATGAGGTTGGGATAGGTGCGGCACAGTCCTGTCGGGCGGACCGCCTCGTGTGCGTTGACCATGACATGGTAGTCTGCAGCGCGCTTCACGGCGTAGAGATAGTGGTTGACCTCCAGTTGGCTGTAGTGATGTTCGCCTCTTGGGATGATGTTTCCCACATATCCGCTCTTCACGGCATCATATCCGTAGTCCTTCATCAACTGGTATGCCCTGTCGAGATGCTTCTCATAGTTCATCACAGAGGACGAAGTCTCATGGTGCATGATGAGTTTCACTCCCTTGGAATGGGCGTAGTCGTTGAGTGCTTTGATGTCAAAGTCGGGGTAGGGGGTGAGGAAATCGAACACATCTTCCTTCATGTTGCCGCTCCAGTCCTCCCAACCGATGTTCCAGCCTTCCACCAATACTCCGCCGAAACCGTGCTCTGCGGCAAAGTCGATGTATTTTCTCACGTTCCCGTTGTTGGCAGCGTGTCTGCCGGAAGGCTTTGCCTTGCTGTAGTCCGTCTGTCCGAGTTTCACGGAAGGGAACTCGTTTGTGTAGGCCCAGTCGCCTTTGCCGGAAATCATGTCCCACCAGACACCGATGTATTTTGTGGGGTGTATCCACGAAGTGTCGGTCAGTTTGCAGGGTTCGTTGAGATTCAGTATCAGGTTTGAAGCCAGGATGTTGCGTGCATCGTCGGTGACAACCATTGTGCGCCAGGGGCTGTTCTGCGGTGTCTGCATATATCCTTTCATGCCCTGGGCATCAGGAGTCAGCCAAGAGGTGAACACCAGATTCTTGTCGTCAAGGTTGAGATGCATACACGGATAGTTGACAAGTGCAGCCTCGTGCAGGTTGATATAGATGCCGTCATCGGTCTTTATCTGGAGTGAAGTCTGCACTCCCGTGTCGGAAAAGACTGTCTGCGAGAGGTTGCCTGTCACCGCTCCGCGCAATGCTCCGCGTATTCCGCTCAGGCGCGTCTTGGTGTATTCATACTCCTGGGTGTCGTAGTCGCCGGGTATCCACCATGCAGTGTGGTCACCTGTCATGGCAAACTCGGTGCGTTCCTCCTTTATCACGAAGTAGTTGAGCGCACCTTTCTGCGGAAACTCGTAGCGGAATCCCACGCCGTCATCATAGACACGGAAACGTATGTTCATGTATCTGTCGGTGGAAGTCTGCTTCATTTCCACCAGCAGTTCGTTGTAATGGTTGCGTATGGACTTGTTCTCTCCCCACACAGGAGTCCATGTCTCGTCGAATGTTGACGTGTTTTCCCCCAGGACAGAGAATCCGTCCAGCAGGTCAGCACCGCCCTTTGCCAACTGGAAACCCATGCGGCTTGGTTTGATGACTGCCTTGCCGTTGTAGGTCACGGAGTAGGTCGGCACTGTGTTGTCCATAGTAAAGTCCACCTTGACGCTGCCGTTTGGAGAGGCTATCTCTGTGGCTTCGGCGGACAAGCCGAAAGTCATGAGGATGCCCATAAGCACAGATGTTTTCTTCATGTCAGTATTTTCGTTTTATGTTTTGTTATTCCACTACTATCATAGTCCAGTATTTCAGTGACGGAACAGTGAACGTGACATAGTCGCCTTCCTGTTTGAAGGTCAGTTCCTGCGGTGCTCCGCCCAGCACATCGGGTGACGCTACCCATACCTTGGTGGCATTTTTCGCCTTTGTGCGGATATTGATGTTGCTGATGTTCTCCGGTTCCGGCTGTGTGCTGTCGATGTCGCGCCAACTCAGATTGTTGGCTTTCGTGAAGTTCAGCAGATGAACGATGTTCTTGTTGCCCACCTTCTTGGAATATGTGGTGACAGTCTTTATTCGCGGAGGCCATGCGTTGAGGGTGACATTTTCCTTGCTTGTGGCAAGGTCACTCACCGTTTCCTCACCTCCGTCACGCAGCAGGTTCTGGTAGGCGACGAGGAAGTCATAGTAGTGGACAATGGCAGTCTTCAGTTCATCGGACATCTTGACGTTGTCGTTGGGGAAATATTCCTTTGACAGCATGTGTCCGTCGCCCAACTCAAGGTGTGCTGCACCAAGTGCGAACATCACGGCATCGGTCAGCAGAACGCCCGGAGTGTTGAAGTAACTTGACTTCTGGTCGTAGTTCATATATGCCGCATAGACCTGGTTGAGGCTGTTGTTGCAATAAGACTTGTTTTCCTTCATGATGCTGTAGAGGTCGGAGAACTGGTCTTCGCTGCCCCAAACCTCGGTGTACATGAAGTCCACACTGTTGCCTGACACGATATTCTCTGCTCCCCAGTTACTCACAGCGTTCATGACAAGGCTCTTCTGTGGCTGGCGTTCTTTCATGTATTTGAGGAACGAGGTGAAACCGGTGCGGAGTTCAATCTTGCTTCCGTAGTAATCGTAGCAGGTGCCCCGGCTGCCCAGTTGGTCAACATGATAGCCGTCGAAGCCGAGTGCGGTATATACGTCATCGGCTCTGTCGCCCATGTATTCCTGCCATCCTGTGTTCGCGGGGTCAACCATATAGATGTCGCTCTTCCACGAAGAGGAGAGAGGGAATGTGTCTTTCTGCTTGTGACCCGTGTCGTGGAATATATACCAACTGTCCTTTACACCGTCGCTTCCGGCATCGTTGAGCACGCCGTAGCACAGGTTGTAGAACATGGTCTTCATGCCCTTGCCGTGCGCTTGCGCTATATACTCCTTCACGACATGGGTGCTGATTTCCCTGTTGGCTATGTCAGTGTAGATGTCAAGCAGGTTTCCGGGAGTTCCGCCCAGCGGCCAATGGTGCTTGTAGTGCCAGTCGTAGAACTGCAGACCGTTGATGTGACAGCGGTTGAGGAACTCAAACTCGCCAGCGATGACCTCGTCCGTCTTGCTTCTGTCATAGGATGCGATGAATCCGTAGCGCGGGAATTTCTTCCAGTTGCTTGACGCATCGATGGCGATAGTGGCATAGAGGGTCTGCGCATTGTCGCTGTCCTTGGCGTAGATATCTGCCATATAGCCTTTGTAGTCTTCCGACGGAAGGGCCCAAGTCCACGTCTTTGCCGTGAGGGCATTGTCCTCCAGCACTTCCGTTCCGTGGCGGTAGCGTATCCTCGCTCCGCTTGGGATATTGCCGGTGAGGCTGAATGACACAGTCTCACCGGGGTTGTAACAAGCCTTGTCGGTAGTAATCTCCAAGGAGAGATTGGCTGTGGTCTTCACCATCGGAGCCAGAATGTCCTTGCTGACAGGCTTTGGAGTGTTGTCCTTAGGGTCGTCGCTGCTACATGAAGCGACGGTCAAAGGCAGTGCAAATAATATCGAATACATCTTCATTTTCTTAGTTTTTGGAGATAGTGACAGTTTCATGCAACTGGTCCAGAGTGATAGTGTAAGTGCCGGAAGCCGTTATCTGCCACTTGTTGTCCACATCACCGATGTTTTCAGTCGGATACTGGTTCTTGAAGGTGTCGTCACTCTTGTCGATGAATAGCATGTCCTCCTCTTCGCCAGTAGGCTCTTCGCCGCCCTTGCTTGGCATGAACCATGCGCCAGCCCAGTCGGCCTGCTTGTCGCAAGTGAACTTCAGTTCGCCGGCATTGAGTGTGCCTGTCCAGGTGAATGTGTACGGAGATGCTGTCGCAGTCATTGCTGTGGCGTTGGCGATATCCCAACCGTTGGGCGTAGCGTCACCCACAAGGTAAATCATCTGATAGGGCGTGAACTCTGTCATCATCATTCGCTCCTTGCCGGTGCGGATATCCAGACAAATCTTGTATGCCTTTCCGCACTCGTCGTCCTGCAAGTACCACTTGTTGTCCGGGTCATATCCCTTGACCAGAGTCATGTTCTGGTCGGTGTAGGGAGCGTTCGCCTGAGTCGCCTTGTACATGTTCTCCCATGAACCGGAGGCAGTACCGAACTTGAATTCGCCGCCCTTGCCGTTGTCGAAGTAGTAACCCAAGCGGAAGAGGAACTTGTCCAGAGCGTCCTGCTTCATCTTCACGAAGCCCCAACCAGTGGTGTTGCCCACGAAGTACAACTCGCTGAAGGCAGGTCTCACGCCGTCGGTCTTCTCTATGCTGACAGTACCTGACAACAGATTGGCAACTATCTTGTAGTCGTGAGCCTCGGTTATGTTCCACTTGCCGTCCGGTTCGTCATCGCTTGTGCGCAGTACGAGGCTACCGTCATCTGTCTTGCCGTATGACGGCAGAAAACTACCTTTTGTAGTGATGAACTTGAATTCTCCTGTAGAAAGTGTGCCTTCCCACTCGAAGAGACCGTTTGTGGAGCGTGTCATCTCCGTTGCGTTGTCGGCACTCCAGCCGTTGGGAGTGGCATCACCTATCAGGTAGAGTGTCGTTGTCACCGGTTTGTAGGGAGTGACGGTAAACGACAGTTCTGATGTCTGCACATCTTCGATGCCGCTCACGATGGCGGTTACTCGGGCATCTATGGTGGCTTCCACGCCTGGCTCGCCGCCCAACTTGTCGAGCAGCAGGTCGTTCAGGTTCTCCTGAGTGGCACTCCATGCGTAGACCTGTGTCTCTTCGTTCACCGGAACATACGCATTGGCAAAGTTAGTGCCGCCTTTTGCCAGTTCCAGTTTGTAACTTATCCTGTTGCCGGAGCCGTAGTTGTTGCCGGTAGTCCAGTTGAGTGCGATGGCACTCTCTGCGTGGCTGTTTTCCTCAAGGACCGATGCGTTCTGCTCGGAGGTCAGGGTCAGCACATCGCGCCCCTTGTCCAGTTGAGTGTAGTCGTTGTCTGTGCATGAGGCAAATCCCAGACATGCCAGGACTACAGTCACTGCACTATATATGTAATGTCTCATAATGGTACTCCTTTCTTAGTTCTTTTGATTAATAACCGGGGTTCTGTGTCATCAGCGAGTTGGCGTCCATCTCTATCTGCGGGATAGGGAATATCAGACGGTTCTTGGTGATGAGCGTCTTGCCAATGGATTTCAGGAAGTCTACGGCATAGTCTCCGCCGTCGAGTCTGATTATGTCAAACCAGCGGTGTCCCTCGAATGCCAACTCCATACGGCGCTCGTGGATAATCTTCTCACGCATCTCTTCCTGGCTGAGACCAGACACACTGGGCAATCCGGCACGTTTCCGCACGATGTTCAACGGTTCTGCAGCCTTGTCGATTTCACCCAGTTCGTTGAGTGCTTCGGCTTTTTTCAGCAGTACGTCAGCATAGCGGTATACCACGAAATTGGCGGGGTTGGTGTTGTATTCGGGCGATACGGACTTAGGTACAAGGAACTTCCTTACGTTGTAGTTGGTCGTGGAGTAGGAACTCTTGTAGGTCTTTCCGTCGAAATCGGGGCATCCTTCGTAGAGGATAGTAATGTCCTTGCGCAGGTCACCGATCTCGTATTGGTTTACAAACTCTGCCGTGGGCAGGTTCCAACCGTAACTGCCTGCAACGAAATCGGAGTTGCGCGGTCCCATGAAAGTGGAGCCCCAGTTCGACTGGCTGTAGGCGCTCCAGAAATCATACTCCGTGTTGCCGGAGAACTGCACCTCGAATATCGACTCCTTGCCGTTGTTTATGGTAGCGTCGAAATTGTCTGCGTAGTTGCACTTTGTCAGGTCATAGCCCAAGTCAGTCACCTGATTGCACAGGTCAACCACGTTCTGGTAGTATGCCTTGTTGTTGGGCGCAAGCGTCAGATAGATGTCTGCAAGCATTGTGAGGGCAGCATCCTTGCACGCACGTCCCACGTTCTCGTCGTCGTATTCAGATTTTGCAGGGAGCATTTCCACCGCTTTCTTCGTGTCAGAGATAATCTGCTCATACACATCTTCTTTGCTTGCACGGGCGATGGCCATGGATTCGCCCGGATTGTACGGCACAAGCCGCAACGGCACTCCGCCGTAAAGACGGACGAGGAGGTAGTAATAGTGGGCACGGAGGAAGTAACCTTCGCCCAGACAGCGTTCCTTTATGCTGCCCTTTGCCAAGTCCTGCCCTTCGAGAGCCTTGATCAGGATGTTGCACTGCCCCAAGCCTACCCACAGCGAACGCCACATATAGGTGGCCATGCCATTGTCACTCTGGGTCGTAAAGTTGGCAGCCTGCACGGTCTCAAGGCCGTCCGTACCGCCTGCACCGCCCACAACGCTGTTGCCGGCGACAATGTCCAAGGTCCAGATACGCATGTTGTACAGGTCGGAATTCTTTAATCCGTTATAGCAAGCATTGGTCAATGCCACTGCCACATCATTGTCAACGGTAGTCTCGGGGTCTACTGTGTTCTTCGGCTCTTTGTCCAGGAAGTCGCTGCAAGACGTCAGAGTCGTCAGTGCGACAGTCAGATTGAGAGCATAAACAAATATCTTTTTCATATGAAATGATGTCATTTTGGTTCTTAGAAATTGAAGTTGATGCCTATGTTGAAGGTTCTTGAGAGCGGGTAGTTGGACAGATCGATGCCATTGAAACCCACTTCCGGGTCAAAGCCGGAGTAGCCTGTGATAGTAGCGACGTTCTCGCAGGAGACGGTCAACTTGGCTGCTTGCACTGTCAGAACGTTCAGCCACTGCTTCGGGAAGTTGTAGGACAGGGACACATTCTTCAGTCTTATGTAGTCGCCTTTCTCCACAAAGCGGTCAGACACACGGTTGTTGCCGTTGGGGTCGCCGTATACGGCACGCGGCATAGTGTTGCTTGTGCCCTCTCCCTGCCAGCGTTTCAGCACGTCGGTCATCTGGTTGTAGGCTGCCGACATACCCACGAGGTCTATCTTGTTGGCATTGAAAATCTTGTTGCCGGCCACTCCCTGGAGGAAGAACGAGAACTCGAATCCCTTGTAGGTGAGCGTATTGGTCATGGAGAACAGATGTGCCGGGTTAGGATTGCCGAGCACTGTGCGGTCCTCGTCATTGATTACGCCGTCGTTGTTGAGGTCTTTGAAACGGATGTCGCCAGGTTCGGCGCCACCCTGTATGGCGTGTTCCTTCACCTCCTGCTCGTTTTGGAAGATGCCGTCGGTCACATATCCGTAGAAGACATTAATCGGATAGTTGTTGGCAAGCATCGTTACATACGAGTTGTTTATCTGGTTGATGTGATAGGGAACATCGCTGTTGAGGCTCTTTATCCTGTTCTTGTTGTATGTATAGACAATGCCTGTCTCCCAACCGAGTTCTCCCTTGAGGTTGATGGTGTTGAGTGACACCTCGAAACCGGTGTTGCGCACCTTGCCGGCATTGGTATAGGTTGTGCTGGTATCGGAGAATCCCGACGTGATGGGAATGGATGCCTTCACCAACATGTCGCTTGTGTTCTTGATGTAGTAGTCAAATGAGACGTGAGCCCTTGAATTGAGCAGCGAAGCATCGAAGCCGATGTTGGCCTGAGCCACCTTTTCCCAGTGGATGTTGGGGTTTGACAGCGTTGCCGAGATGAGTGACGACTGCTCTTTGCCGTCATATCCTAAAGAATAGACGCTTGTGATGTAGGATGCCAGATAACTGTAGTTGCCCACGCTTGCCTGGCTACCTGTTACGCCATATCCCACACGGAGTTTCAGGTCTGACACATAGTCGTTCTTCGGGAACCATTCTTCCTCGGAGATTCTCCATGCTCCTGATACTGACGGGAATGTGCCCCAGCGGTTGTTCTTGCCGAATCTGCTCGAGCCGTCACGGCGTATGGTGGCAGTAAACAGGTACTTGTTGTCGTATTCGTAGTTGGCACGCGCCATATAGGAGAGCAGAGACCATTCTGTCTCGTTGCCTCCTATGGAGTACATCTTCTGTCCGTTGTCCATCTCATGTACATTCTCGAATGCAAAGATGTTCTTTTTCGCACTGAGGTAACTGTAGTCGTTCCATTGTGCGGAAGAACCTGCCATTACGCCGACATGGTGCTTTTTGGCGAATGTGTGGTCGAAGATGAAATAGTTGTCCCACAGGTAAGTGAACGACTTGTTGCTGGTCTGGGAACGTCCACTTTCCTCTGTTGCAATAGGTTTCCAGTCATATTTCGGATAGTAATTGTCGTAAAACCAGATTTTGATGTCCGCTCCGAATGTGCTCTTGAACTTGAGCCACTTGGTGAAAGACAACTCTGCGGTGATGTTGCCCAGCAGGTTGTAGCCGCTGATCGAACTCTTGTCAGTCGTAGTGGGACCGATTGGGTTTCTCACGGTACCATACCACAGTGCATTGCCGGTAGGACCTGACCAGTCGCCGGTCTCGTCCTTGACGGTGAAGACAGGCAGTGCACGGTAGACATCGTTTATGCTGTAACTGCCCTGTTCTTTCTTGTCAGCACTGAAAGTGATGTTGTTTGACATCTTCAACCACTTGAGTACCTGTGTGTCAGTGTTCTCCTGGAAGGTGAAACGGCGGTAGTTTACGCTCTTTACGATACCGCTCTGGTCGAGGAAACCGCCTGATACATAATAGTGTGACTTCTCATTGCCGCCCGAATAACTCATCGTGTAGTTCTGCAGATAACCGGTACGGAACAACTCGTCCACCCAGTTTGTGCCGACACCCAGTGTTGTCGGATCCACCCAGTCAGGGTTTGCTGCGTTGCCGGAGTTTACCATCATGTCGTTGTTGAGTGCCGCATACTGGCTTGCATTGAGCAAGTCGGGAGTCTTGGTGGCGTTTTGTATCGACAGGTTTGCGGCAAATGACAACTTGCCTTGGCCGTCTTTGCCCTTCTTGGTGGTAATCATGATGACACCGTTTGCACCGCGGCTACCATAGATGGCAGTGGCTGATGCGTCCTTGAGCACGTCAAGCCGCTCCACGTCTGCCATGTTGAGTGCGTTGATGCCGAGGTCTGTAGGCACTCCGTCAATGACAACCAGAGGGTCGCAGTTGTTGATAGAGCCAAGTCCGCGTACCTTTATAGATACGTTTTCACCAGGTTTGCCCGCGTCGATGACCTGTAGTCCGGCAATCTTTCCTTGGATAGCCTGTCCTATGTTGGCAACAGGCGTGTTCTCCATATCCTTGGCTGCCAACGAACCGATAGCGCCCGTGAGGTCGCTTTTCTTCATTGTTCCGTAGCCGACAACGACAACCTCGTTGAGCAACTGGTTGTCTTCCTTCATCGTAATCTCCAAAAAAGATTTGCCTGCTACAGGCACCTGAGCGTTATCATATCCTATGTAAGAGATGACAAGGTCAGATTTCTCCGGGACTGAGAGTGTGAATTTACCGTCGATATCGGTCACTGTGGCGCTCGCAGAACCCTTCACGGCAACCTTTGCGCCAATGACAGGTTCGCCGAGAACGTCTTTCACTACACCATTGACCGTCTTATTCTGAGCCAACATACTTGTTGATGACATAAACAACAAGAGGAAAGCCATTAGGTTGTAGATAATTGATTTCTTCATTGTTTTCATCTTTTGTGAGATTTAGATTTTTGTTCACTGGTCGCAAAGTTAGGATATTAAAGATGAAAAATATGCTGCTGGTACACGGTAAGTAAATTTTTCAAAATATAGACAATGGGTAACATCTTGAAAATTACAGTTATAGTGGTGTTTTGAAAATGAGTCTAAGTACATCAGGCAAAAAACAATTTTGATGAAAGAGGGAAGAAATAAAGGAAAATGTTAGGTGGAATCAGAATAAATTATCACCTTTGCGGTGCGGAAACCTAAATGTTTATACACTACAGATGAAACATATAATCCTACTGACAGTACTTGTCTGCCTGTCCGTGAATGTCAAGGCTGACAACGAGGCTCTGCTCCAATGGCTTGACAGCATGATGACTTGTGTGTCGCAGATTCACGAACAGAAACAGATGAGCATAAACTTGATAAAGCGGACAATACCCCAACACGCAGGTCATCCGGAAGAACTGCTCGATATCTACCACCGCCTCTACGACGAGTACTATGTGTTTCAACTGGACTCTGCCATGCAGTATGTCAACAAGGAGATAAGTCTTGCCGATAGCATAGGCAACAAATATCACCATGACTCCGCTTTTTTGCGAAAGGCAGAACTGCTCGCTATCGGCGGACTTTATTCCGAGGCATTTGGTCTGGTAAAGGAGATTGACGAGTCTACTATTGACCCGCGTCTGCGTTTCAAGTACAACAAAGCCTGCTTCCGCATCTATCAGTACTGGGCATCCTACTGCACCGGCAGCGTCTACGGACAGGGATATATGGAGACATCCAGGGATTATCTGCGCAAGGCGATAGGCTTTCTTGACAAGAATGACCCTGCCTACAACTACTATATGGGCGAGTACCACATCTTTATAGACTATGATACCGACAAGGCGATGAAGTTCTATCTCAAGGCAATGGAACAGTTTCCGATATCAAGCCGCATCTATGCCATGGCGGCATATGCCGTCGCCGGGAGATACAAAGACGGTGACAATATGGAAAAATATGAGGAATATGTCATAAGGGCGTGCATCAGCGACATTATGAACTGCACCCGAGAGAGCGTCGCACTACAGGAACTCGCCTTCTATCTCTATAACCGGGAGCATCAGGACCTCCGTCGGGCTGAACGATACATCAACTTTGCCATGGAAGATGCCACCGATTACAACAACCGTCTGCGCATTCTCGAAATCTCGCAGAAACTCCCTGTCATCGTGGCTTCCTACCGAGAGAGGCTGAAAAGCCAAAATGACACCCTGCGCATAGTGCTCGTCTGCCTGTCAGTCCTGTCGGTTGTCATGGTTCTTTTGTTGTATATGTTCTTCCGTCAGAACAAACAACTCTCGCTCCACAGACGGCAACTGTCGCACAGCAACGAACTTCTCACGGCACTTAACGACAAGCTGCACACTCACAATGACAAACTTGTCAACATCAACGCCTACCGTGAGCACCTTGCAAAACTCTATATCGACCTCTGTGCCCAGTATATTGACCGCCTGAACAAGTTTGAGATTCTCGTGCAACGCAAGATTAAGGCAAACCAAGTGCAGGAACTGATGAACATGGCATCGTCCTCCAAGTTGTCGGAAGAGGATGCCGCCACCTTTGTGACACGCTTTGACAGGGCGTTCCTCGACCTCTATCCCACATTTGTCGATGAGTTCAACGCCCTCCTGCGTGATGACAGCAGGATAGTGATAAAGCAGAACGGTCGCCTGACAACGGAGTTGCGCATCTTCGCACTCATACGGCTTGGGGTGAAGGACAGTTCTGAAATCGCCGCCCTTCTGTTCTATACGCCGCGCACAATCTACAATTACCGCTCGTCAGTGAAAAACAGAGCCGTAAACCGTGAGACTTTCGAGAACGACATATCCAGACTGTGCACCGTCGTGTAATTCGCTTTTTGTATTTGGGTATATATGCATGGGAGTGTGTGTCAAAACAGAAAAAATATCTTTCTCTTTGCGGGCTGTAAGCCCAACTACACATAGCCAAGGGCAACACCCTTGGGTAAGAATAGCCCTGTTAATCTTTGCGCCCTGTAAGGGCAGCTACACTATATCGGATTGATTGTTATGCAGCTGCCCTTACAGGGCGCACTATTTATTTGTCTGTCCATCTCCAGGGTGCCGTTGCTTCGCAACTCTGCCCTGGGCTATGTGCAACTGGGCTTACAGCCCGTTCTTCAGAGAACTTGTCTGTTTTGACACATACTCCTGTAATGATAATCAGCGACGGAGAAAGGGTTATTTTTTTCCCTTGATGCGCAGTATGTTGAGGGAGAAGGGCGGCACGCAGAACTGCGGAACAGTGCCTTCGAGGCAGATGCGCTTGCTGACAGGATAGACAGTCGTGGGATATTCGAGCGTGTTTTCTGCTGTTCCGCGCACGCTCTTCATCTGTATCAACTCTGCACTTTCTGCACAGAAGTCGCCAAGATGCAGGTTTGCCGTCTCGGGTTCGTTGCCTGTGTTCACTATCTTCACTATCATCTCGCCACTATTGTCATCCATTGAGGCGGAAGTGAACAGTCCTGGTGTGGTCGTTCCGCGCAGTTCAGTCTCCACGACCAGTTCTCCGTCGACATATCCCGCCACCTTGTTGCCGTCAATATCGACGCGGATGTCATACCAACGCCCTGTTTCTATCTTCATCGGAACGGTCTTCAGGGCAGTCTTGCCGCCACCTGCCGCCTGTTCGATGCCGCTCGACGTGTTGCCCCAACCGCCGACATTAAACCAGCAGTAGTTGTCTTTGTCCTCGTAATTGAACAGGATGAGGAATCCCTCATCGCCCGACACCTTCTTCGCTCTCATCGCTACCGAGTAGTGTGTGCCGCCTATGGGTGTGCTGACAAGAGCCGTCACAGGCTCTCCGTTGCCCGTCTGTGCCAAACCGTTCTTCTGCGCTTCCCAAGTCGTTGCCCTCAATGTGAAGTCCTCGGCTTTCTTTCCGCTGGCATAGATGGTGTGTGTGCCGGCGGTGACAGTAACGTCAGCGAAGACCGATTGCGTGTTCCATGTGCCGACGCCGACGTAACTCTCCTCAGGTGTGAGAATCTGTTTCCCCTTGTATAGTACCTGTTCTCCCTCTGTCACCTTGAGGGTTCTGCTGCCACGGTTGTCAGCCATGAGTTTCTGGACGTAGTATGACGGTGTACCCATAACGCCGCTCGCATTGAACCTGACCATATCAGGTCGCCAGCGGTCATCGTTCTCGTTGACGAAGATAGGAGCGTAGGAACTCATCCTGACGATGTCGCTGTTGTTCTCCATACCCATCATGAACACTGCCTCACCGAGGGCTGCGTTGAGATTGCCGAGGTTGCCGAAACCCTGTGTCACGGCATATTCTCCACAGTAGACGCTTGGCTGGGAGCGCGAGTAGGCATCATATTTCTTGAAATTGTCGGTAAACCACGCCGGAGTGCGGTAGTAGTGTTCGTCGACAAGTGTCACTTTCTCCTTCGATGACCACCGCGGTTCGTCCGTGCCCCATGCCGCCACGTTGCCTATGATGTGCATCTTGGGGTACTTCTTGAGTATGGCGGAGCGGAAGATGCGGTATCTTTCGTAGTAGTGGTCAGAGGTCTGTTGACCGTCGGTCTGGTTATTCTCGTTGCCGATTTCTATGTATTCGATGTTGAAAGGTTCGGGATGTCCGTTCTTGGCACGCATCGCTCCGTACTTGGAAGTCTTCGGTCCGTTGGCATATTCCAGTGCGTTCATGCACTCGTCGACCCATATCCGCAAGTCCTCCACGGGGGTCACGCCTCCGTGCCAGATGCCAATGTTGCAGACATAGAGCGGCTTTGCCCCGATGTCTTCGGCGAGTTGCAGATACTCATGGAATCCCAGTCCGTCGGAGGTGCGGTATCCCCAGTTCTTGTTCCAGTGTCCGGGACGCTCCTCTATCGGTCCTATGGTGCGCTCCCAGCGGAATGCGTTGTCGGGCGAATCCTGCCCCTCGACGAAGCAACCGCCCGGGAAACGCATGAATGAGGGGTGCAAGTCCTGCAGCATCTCTACCAAGTCGGGGCGCAGGCCGTTCTCCCTGTTCTTGTAGGTTGGCGGAAACAGCGACACCATGTCGAGGTAGAAGTCGGAGTTGCCCTTCGATGAGATGACGAAGATGGCATCCTTATCATTGGTAGAAGAGGTCAGCGTCGCCGTCACATGCTGCCATCCTCTTTTCCCGGGACTGAACTTCAGCCGCTCCGAACCGTAGAGTTTTGTCCCTGTCTTGCCCTTTATCATGGCATAGAGTTCCCTCGAACGGTTCACCTTTATCCACATTGACAGTCTGTAGGTGCGTCCTTTCACGGCGTTGATGCCCCAGAATCCGTTGTTGGAAACTCCTGCATCGGTGTCGCCGATGCCAGTTGTCACAACGTGCAGACACTGTTTCTGCGCACTGTTGAGCAGATTCTCCCTTGACAAGGTCATCTTCACGTTGCCGTTGACCGACAGGTACGGCTCCCAGTTGACGGGTTTTGTCTCGTCGTCCTCAAACGAACGGTTGCGTATGAGTTCGGCGTAGATGCCGCCGTCGGCGGCGTGGTTGATGTCTTCATAGAAGATACCGTAGAGCGTGGGGCTTATTTCCACGCCTGTGGGGCGGCTGTCTATCCTGATGTCAACCTGTGCTTTGGATGTTGCGGCGAGGGCTAATGCCACGCCCAATGTCAACAGTTGTTTTTTCATATATGTATTTTTATGTTGTTGCCTGTTTGTTTTCTCCTTTTATGGAATACTTTTCTATGAGTTTCCTGTATAGAGGAACGGTGGCGAGCAGCCTTGCGTTGCCCACGAGATACAGCCGTTTCATGGCGCGTGTCATCACCACGTTGAGTTTGCGGTCTATGGTCTTGCCGTTTTCACGGAAACAGTTGTCGGTGAGGAAATCCAGTTGGTAGTGCCTCTGCACGGTGAATCCGTAGATTATCACCTCGCGTTGTGAACCCTGAAAACGCTCCACAGTGTCGATTGTTATGTCTCTGTCGCAGTGCAGACGTTCGTATATGGCATTGCGCACCGCTGATATCTGGCTGCGGTAAGGCACTATTATGCCGATGCTCATGCCCTCTTCTGTCCTTTTCACTATCTCCGCTATGGCGTTCGCTTCGGCTGTGTTGACCTTGTCTGACACTGTGTCTCCACTGGGCGGGATGTCAATGAACTGCACCCTCGGACTGTCCGAACGCTCCGTCTGGTGCGGAAGCGGCACGCATGACAGCAGTCCTTCGTAGAACTCCTCGTTGGGAAACGTCACTATGTCTTCGTGCATACGTCCCTGTGAGTGCAGCATATAGACCACCTGCGGGTCATTCCTGTACTGCCGGAGCAGCCGTTCGAATAGTGACAGGCGGCAGTCGTACATTCCAATGGCGTTGAGCAGAGGGTCTGCAACTGCCGTTTCCGACTGTCCCTGTTGTACCACTGCCGGCAGTTGCTTGTGGTCGCCGATCATCACAAATTTCCTTATCGCCCCGTTATCACCGTGCCTTGCCGAGAGCAGTCCCAAGAGTTGAGGCTCCAGTATCTGCGATGCCTCGTCGATGATGGCAAGTGAGAAACTGCGCAATGTGAAGATTGCCTGATGCGAATTGAAGGCTGTCGTCGTGCCGACGAATATTCTCTGTCGTCGCACAAAGCCCCTTATGTCGTCGATTTTCACCGTTCCTGCCACCTTGTTGTCAAGCAGATAGGGACGATAGACCTCGCTGCATGACATCTCGTTGCCGATGCGCACGAAGTCGATGCCCTCCTCTACGAGTTTCGAACAAATCTCATCTACCGCCCTGTTGGTGTAAGCCATGACAGCGACGGACGCATCTTTTTCGGTGAGTTCCTCCTTGAGAGTGTTGAGCATACCGAAACTTGTCTTGCCTGTGCCCGGCGGTCCCACGATGAGAAACAGTTCCTGGGCTTGCTTTACCCTAAGTGCCAGTTCGTTGAATTCACGGTAGTTGCCGTTGAGAGTCATACTTCTGTCCACCGAGGGCATCCTTTGCGTGAGTATCAGTGTGCGCCTCTGCTCCGAGGCAGAGAGGAAAGCGTGTACCCCACGGAACTGTGATGCAAATGAAGAGTCCATGAAATCGTGTTCCATAGCCCACATCCAGCCCGGCGGAGTGTCGAATGCCGTGGTGTTGGTCTGCGGAACACGTAGTTTCAGCGTTATGCTGTCAGCCCCGATTTTCTCTATTGATGCACGGTGAACCATCGTCTTGCGGCAGTCGGGTTCTGTGCCTTGGCGATAGGGGAATACGGTCACGATGTCGCCTGTGCGGAAGTTTGATGCGCTCAGGTCTGCATTTTCGCACACGATATGTGTGGTTGTCGCCTTCACAGTCAGGCGGTCAAGGATATTGCCCGCTTCCTTTTTCTCTTCCAAAGAGTCGTGCCACCGTGCCGCCGCACCGCTGTTCTCCTTGCGCTTGTTGCCTATTTTGGAGAGTACAAACTCACGCTGTACAAATCGCAGCATCGTCTGGTGATACGCCAGTTCCAACGGTGTCGCCCTGTGCAACGGTTCGAGTGTGCCGTTGATACTTGCCGACGTGTAGTCCCTCCACAGTCTGCTTGTCGTGTGACTGGTGTTCAGGTCTTCCGCTTTCAGGGTCTTCAGGATGTCGAAACCCTCGTTGCCATAGTGGAGTTCGCTCCACACAAGGCGGTTTCTGAGGCGGAACGCACGGAACAGGAGTTCCGGTGCGGAGTCGGTATGCAGCAGTGATTGCCTGTATTTTGAATAGAGCAGGAATGGCCGTATCTGCTCGTTGGGTATGTTGTAGTTGTAGTGGAGCAGAGCCCGGTAGAGCAACAGCTGCACATAGTGGGGCGTTGTCTTGTGGGGCGTGATAAAGTCCTGCTCCCCGTAGGCAAATGTTGCCTTGCCCGATTTCTGCTCTATGAGAATGTTGCTGTCGCGTTGCAGGAAGTCGATACGTCCCTGCAGGCCGAGCATTTCGCAGGTAAATGACGGTTCGAGTACCACTTCCGAGGGGCTGAAATCCGCCACCGCCCGGGGCAAGTCCTCACTGAACGCCTTGTGTATGTTCTCTTTCTGCCGTTGGGCTTCCTCGTGAAAATCCTTGCCAAGACCCTCGCACGCTGCCATGGCGAGGGCGTGCGAGCGGCAGAAATCGCCGATGCTGTCCTTATAGGGACGGTCGTGCTGTCCGTGCAATTCTTCGTCGAGCAGTTGGCTTGCGAAGTCTCCAAGCAGTGTGTGACGTGTCTGCACCGACGGTGAGATTTTCTTTATCAGTGCGGTAAGGGGTGTCACGCCGTACTCTTGGAACATTGCTGCCAGCGACGAGATGTCCACAAGGAAGTCGGGTTCGAGGATTATGATTTCGGGGAAGGTCACTCCGTTTTCCTGTCGGGGGTGTATGAGGTTGAGTTGTGCGCCCTCCGAGAGCAGTGGAGTGAGGTAGGAGTAGTCGTATTGCAGGTATTTGTTCGCCTGACTGTAGCACACCAACAGTTCGGGAGTGTCGCCATCGTCGGCTTTGCCTCGTATGTGGGTGCTGTCCCAACTGTCCACGATGAGGCGCAGGCAGTCCGTTGCGGCTTTCTTCCATCCTCCCTCCATATAGCCGGAGGGCAGTGCCGATGCCAGACGTTCGGGGATTTCCAGTTCCGGATGCAGCAGATGCAACAGCCCGGTGATGCTTTTCAGGTCATGGAGGAAGTGCTTTTGCAGTTCGTCGTCACCGGTCTCGTCGAGATGGCGTATCCTTTGCCGGGCGTTGCCCACGCCCTTTGCCAACAGAGAAGGGGCTTTGTGCTCCTTCAGCAGATAATTTATCTTGGCAAAAAGTCCAGAGAACTGTAGCGACAGGTCGCGCAGACTGAGGTCGACAAGGCGCGTGAGGACAAACCGCAGTGTCCTGTAAGACTCTCTCACTGACCCCTTGTCGAGGGCGCGGAGCAGTCCCTGAAGCAGTTCGTTATTGTCCTCCAAGCCGTTCAAAGAATGTCTGTGTTTCCTCCCAGTTTTTGAAATTGTCAGAACCGAACCTTATGCTTGTGCCCATAAAGTCGGGATATTCCTTTGTGTCGATGATATAGTCACCGAGCAACAGTTCGGGACTGTTGGCGAAAATTACCTTGTTCCACGCCGGGGCGGAGAAAGTCTCCTCTATCCAAGTCTGCATCTCTGTGATGCTTTCCGGGTCGTTGGTGGGGGCTGGAGCCACGAACTGGATGTCGTAATGGGGCAGAAGGAACTCGTAACATTTGGCGAGATTCGACTTTGGTTTGCCGTAACTGTCCTTCAGCGTGTCCGCCCCTATGTAGACGATGCTGCGCTTGCGCCCTTCCTGTCGGTCGTCTATCTGGCGTATGAGCGGCATCATATAGCGTATGGTGACGTGTTCCGTCAGTCGGTGCTCGCCGTGGAAACGTATCGCATTGGGGTAGTGTGAATGGAAAAGACCGAATGTGTGGACGAGAGGGTCCTTGTCGCCAAATAGTCCCCACACCCTCTCCTTGTCGTCAGCGGTCATGTCTTCGAAGCAGTGAGTTGTCATCTCGGCATACTCTTTCACCAATGCTTTTGTCACAATGAAGTCCTGTATGCCGTCTTTCCGGGGGTTGAAGAAAGTCTGTTTGCCCACCATGCCGTGTTCCGACATGGTGTCTCCCATCTCAAAAGCTGGATTTGTGAGTATGCGGTCATAGCCGCGCAGCATCTCGGTGTACATTCCGCCCATTGACGTTCCTATTATCAGGTCGGGCTTCTCCTGTGCCGCCATATTGCGCAACATCTCCATTGCCTCCACAGGATGCAGCGGTATGTCCTCCGCTATCACCCTTGCCGAGGGCATGAGGGTTTGCAGCAGTTTTACAGTATTGGTGGATGCCGCCGACCCGAAACCGTGAACATACATCACGGTTTTGCCTTTCATCAGGTCAGGAAAGGTTTTCAAGTATTGGTTTTCCATAATTTCCGCACCGTATGGGCACACTTTTCCGATTTACAAGCAAAGTTAATAAAAAAAACGCTTGGGGAGTTTCTCGCCCGCAATTTGTTTTTGGGGCAACGTGAAATTGTGGAAACCATGAATCCCGTAGAGTTCGGTTAGAAAGAAATTGGATTGAGAATGGTGGTTATGAAATCATGTGAAAGGCTTACGATACCACGTACATCTTCCTCTGAAATCTCATAGGCACAGTTGTAATCGGCTTTTTGCCTTAGTTGAAACATACGTGCCAAGAAACTTCCACAGGATATGTCGACGATACCAGTCTTGACAAATAGCAAACCGAACTGTGTATTTATACCTGCATGAGTATGGGCGTTGACACCTTTGTTGATAAACAATGCCTGTACGATATGGACTTCTGCTGCTATCTGTTACTTGCTTCCCTTGCGCCGATTGCACTCCCGGCAGAGCATTTGGCAATTCTTTGTCTCTGTTCTACCGCCCTCTCGCCACGGCGTGATGTGGTCGCCTTCCATGAATGCGAAGTCGAATTCTTTGCGGCAAAGGGCGCACTTGTGGTGCTGTTTCTCCCATACGGCGAGTTTTATCTTGTCGGGAAAGGCACGGAGGTCGAGGTAATGTTCGTCACCAGTCAACACGTATGGAATGATGCCTTGCTTCTTTTGTATCTCGTCATCACCTGTCAGGTCGATGATTTTCGCCTCTATCGCCTTGATGTCGAGCACTTCTTCGTGATAGAGGTCATAGAACTTGGCCCAGTCAAGTCCTTTCATTATCTTGCGGAACTTCTTCATGTTGAATGTGTCTACAGTCCAGTTGAGCACCGTCTGAAAGTAAGTCCACAACGGCATGGCATTCAGGTCGTGCTGGTGAGCAGCCATATATCCCACCACAGACTGTTGCTTCCCTTTGCGTGTCTCATGCTCAGCCATCCACTCCAAGGCTTTCTTCAAGAAATCCTGGCGTATGGGCGAACCGTTCACCAGGTCTTTGCCCAGACGATATGCGGCACAATTGGTTTTTGAAAAGTGCCTTTTGGCATCACTAACGAACGGTCCTGCGTACACGGCATTGCGGATTTCCTGCTCGTTGAGTGGCTTCCCTGCGATGTTGATAGTCTTGAACCACTCCAGTTTTTCCGATTCTTTGCCCTCGCAGACATAAACGGTCAGACGGTAGCCGAGTATTTTCTGTTGTATGTCCTGGGGCTGGTTGAAGAAGTTCTTGAAGTCGTAAGAGAACTTGCCTGCCACATATTCGCAGAGCGACAGCGTGCGTTGCTGACCGTCCATCACCTCGTAGGGACACTCGGCATCGTCGCTTCGCTTCACCCAATACATCGCATTGAGCGGATAGCCATGCAGAATTGTGGTGATGACTGCTTGCTGTTCCTTTTCGTTGTAGATAAATTCACGCTGATAAGGAGGGCGTATGTCAAGTCGTCCGCCATAGCCACGCACTCCCAGTTCGTCGTTGTTGACATACCCGTTGGCTATCTCACCAACAGTAACTTCTATTTGTTTTATGGTCATCATAGGCTTCAATCATGTTGTTTGGGGTGTTTGTTGCGGATTAATATTCTTTGAAAAGCGACTTTTGGCTTCCCACTCTTATCATTGTATACGATTCTTACCATATTTGCTGTATTGTGTCCTGTGCCACCAGCTTCCCTATAGCGATTTATCCAATCTTGTCCTAATGGCTGCACTCCTAACATTTTGCACAATTCAGTGCTACTGTTAGAACCTATAATTTCAAATTGACTTGGACAGTACTTGTCTAAGAATGTGATAGGAACTCCCATTATACCCGAATAATCGTATGGAATATCTGTAGTCTTTCCAACCTCTATTGCATCATAATTCTCGTATTTAGGATATTCATCAGGCGAATATCGACATACCAAATCCATTTTTTCACTACGCTTAGGTATTTCTAAGTTAGTAAACCAAGTAACACCAGAAACACGAATCATATCTTTTTTGTGATTACCTGCGGTTGCCGTGTCTTCATAAGGAGAAAAGAAATGAGCTGCAGCTCCCTTGAAACCATATCCCCACCATATCTTATTTTCTTGGAACAAAGGGAAGATTTCCTTGCATCCAATAGACTTTTGGCTACCTATTATCAAGAACTTCTTCCCATACTCCATCAACTGCCCGATGTATTCACGGAATAAGGAGAAAGGCGGATTGGTTACAACGATGTCGGCTTCTTTGAGAAGGTCTATGCACTCTTGTGAACGGAAGTCGCCAGTCTCGAGTGTTGACAGCACGTTTTTGTCGTTTTGCAACAGGCAACGCACGTCAGTAAGGTCTACTGCACCGTCGCCGTTCTCGTCTTTCACCTCGGTTATCTCCACCTTATAGGCAATTTTCTTGGGTTCATTGTCATCGCATCCGTCGAAATGAATCATCAGTTCGTTGCCCGTAACAGGTGAACCGTTATAGCAAGTGCAGATGAGTTTCTTGAGTCCGAGTTGGTTGAAGCGCAGGGCAAAGTATTTGAAGAAGTTGCTTTCGTAAGGGTCGTCACAATTACAGAGCACCACCTTGCCACGGAAATGTTGCCAATAGTGCTGCAATTCGCGCTCTATATCGGAGAGTTGAGTGTAGAACTCGTCCTTCTTTGCCAACTTCGCAGCATTGAGATTTCGGTTTGCCATGATTGATAGTTTATAGTTTCTGGCATCTACTATCAATCACGCCAAGACGCAAAAAAGGCGCAGTGCTCCTTATTGCGTTCAGCTATGAGGCAGCCTCGGAATGGAAACCTCAACCCATCAAATAAGAATGCACCACGCCTATGGCGTAGATGCATTGCTAAGATATGATGAGTCGAGGCGTCCAATACCGAACGCCTTGTCACAATTATTTCTTGTTACGTTATTTCCAACAAGTTTCCGAGGCTTTTGGCTGAACGCGAAATAATAGCGAATGCTTTGTTTTTAC
>CAVFZF010000006.1:0-118431 GCA_963627025.1 Bifidobacteriaceae bacterium
AGTTTCTTTTAGTCAATCTCCTCGTCTGCCTCATAGCCACCCATTTCACGGATAGCGTTCTTCAGCATTGTGTACTGCTGATAGAGGTGGTTTACTGCTTCCTCTCCCTTGGTGTAGTCGTGCATAGGGGCTTTGAGGAAGAAGCTCAAGAAGCGCTGTATGCCGTAGCGGCCGGCGCGTGCAGCGAGGTCACTCAGCAGAGTGAGGTCGAGCAACAGCGGAGCAGCGAGAATGGAATCGCGGCACAGGAAGTTGATTTTAATCTGCATCGGATAGCCCATCCAGCCGAATATATCGATGTTGTCCCAGCCTTCCTTGTTGTCGTTGCGTGGTGGGTAATAGTTGATGCGCACCTTGTGGTAGTACTGAGTGTCCTCGTCGTTGCCGTGACCGTAGAGATCGGGCTGTACATTCGGCTTGAGTATGGTCTCAAGAGTGGAGAGTTTGCTGACCTCTTTGGTGTGGAAGTTTGCGGGTTCGTCAAGTACAAGACCGTCGCGGTTGCCGAGAATGTTTGTCGAGAACCAGCCGGACAGTCCAAGGCAGCGTGTGCCGATAATCGGAGCAAAGCCACTCTTGACAAGTGTCTGGCCTGTTTTGAAGTCCTTGCCGGCAATAGGCATCTTGGTCTTTTCTGCCAATTCCCACATTGCAGGGATGTCTACTGTGGTGTTGGGAGCACCCATAATGAACGGAGCACCCTCGGTCAGGGCTGCGTAAGCATAGCACATGGACGGCGCGATGTGCTCGCGGTCGTCTGCTTTCATGGCAGCCTCGAGGTCGCTCAGGTGGTAATGGATCTTCTCGTCAACCGGAACATAGATTTCTGTGGATGCAGCCCAGATAACGACAATTCGTGAGCAGCCGTTCGCAGCCTTGAAATCACGGATGTCCTTGCGCAGTGCTTCCACCATGTCCCAACGTGTCTTGCAGTCTTTGACATTGTCTCCGTCGAGGCGTTTTGCGTAGTTCTTGTCGAAAGCAGCCTTCATTGGCTTGATGCTTTCCAGTTCTTCCTTTACCGGATTTATGTCCTTTTCCTTGAGCACTTCGGCGTACATGGCAGCCTGATAGGCGTTCTGTGGATATACATCCCATGAACCGAATACAATATCGTCAAGTTTTGCAAGCGGAACAATGTCCTTGTAATGCAGGTATTTCTTGTCTTCGCCTTTACCTATACGGATTTTGTCGTACTGCGTCATGCTTCCTATAGGTTTCGCAAGTCCACGGCGTGCCATAAACACACCTGTCATGAATGTTGTGGCTACGGCACCGCAGCCCACTACCATAATGCCTAATTTACCTTCGGCTGGCTTCACATTAGTTTGTTTCATTTCTGTTTTATATAAATGATAAATAATTATCTGACTGTAGTTTCCGGCGATTGCCGCTATCATGCGGCTGTATTGCCGTCAGCAGAATAGTCCGTCGGCATATCAGTACCCGACACACTAATCTTTGCAAAATTAGCAAAAACGCACTAAAAGATAGTGTTCTAAATCTCCTTTGAAATGTCTTTTTTGTCGCAAATATATTGTATGATAAGAGACGTAGTATTGCCATTTTCAGCGTTTTGTATCTTGTCTATCGGTGGCAGTTTCTTTTTGAGGTTGCGAGTTGATTACTGTACACACGTTGTTTGCCACTTTGAAATGTATGTCCTGATTCATGAAGCAGACCCCGTAAACCTTTTCTGGGTTGTTGTGATAACTCGGTCTCGGGTCAAGTTCCAGTGTCTTGCGCAGTGCTTCCAACTGTTGTGTGCTGAAAACGGATGCTACATTATCGGGGATAACCACCCTCAATCTGTCGATGTCATCGGGATTTGAGAAACCGGAACGTGCTTCCAAGTGTGCGTCAGAGTAGGGTAGGTAGGGCTTGATGTCATATATCGGTGTGCCGTCCATGATGTCTGCACCGCCGACATGGAGTATTGTGCCCTCTGCGGTGTCGTGTTCCACAGACAGCAACCTGACCGATGACAGTCCTATCGGGTTCGGACGGAACGGTGAACGTGTGGCAAACACGCCGACTTTCTCGTTGCCTCCCAGTACGGGAGGACGCACCACAGGTGAGTTCGCCTTGTGTCTGTTGGCGGAGAATCCCCATATCAGCCACAGGTAATCGAAGCCCTCTATGCCCCTGACATAGTCTTGCTGGCGGTAATCGGGCTCGAATGTTATCGTACCTTTGAGTTCTTCGACCAGTCCGCTTTGCTTGGGTATGCCGAACTTGGAACTGAACGGTGAGTGGAATGTCGCTATTTGTGTTATCTCCAATTCTCTTCAGTAAAGGTTATTCGGCTTGTTTTGCCGGTCTGTCGAAGCCGTCACGTTTCAGCCGTTCGATGAATCTGTCTATCTTGTGCAGTTCATCGGGTATCTGTATCTTTTGCGGGCAGTGCGGCATACATTGGCCGCAGCCGATGCAGTGAGCCGCTTGGCGCAATTTAGGCACAGCCCGGTCAATGCCGATTAGGTAGTTGCGGCGCAGCGTGCGGTAGGCTTTGTTCTCCTCGTTTGCAGGCAGTGTGCCCTCGTTCTTGCACTTGTTGTAGTGCACGAATATCGCAGGGATGTCCACTCCGTAGGGACATGGCATACAGTATTTGCAGTCATTGCACGGTATGGTCTCCAGTCCTACAATCTCTTTTGCTATTGTGTCTTCAAGGAAAAAAGTCTCCTCGTCATTGCAGGGCACAAGAGGGCAGTAGGAGAGGAGATTGTCCTTCAGATGCTCCATATAGGTCATGCCCGACAATACTGTCAGTACGTCCTTGTGTGTGCCTGCATAACGGAACGCCCACGAGGCGATGCTGCTTTCCGGACGGCGTTTTTTCATCTCGCGTGCTACAAACTGCGGCACATTGGCGAGGCGGCCTCCGAGGAGCGGTTCCATGATTACCGCCTGAACGTTGCGCTTCTGCAGTTCGGCGTAGAGGTACTTCGCATCCGTGTTGCGGTCGTTAATCTGCTTTGCAAAGTTCCAGTCCAGATAGTTGAGTTGTATCTGCACGAAGTCCCACTTGTATTTGTCGTTTTGCGAAAGCAGGTAGTCGAACACCTCGATATCGCCGTGATAGGAGAACCCGAGGTTGCGTATCTTCCCTTCTTTGCGCTGCTCTAACAACCAGTCAAGGATGCCGTTGTCGAGGTATCTGCCGTGCAGAGCCTCCATGCCTCCCATGCCTATGCCGTGCAGCAGATAGTAGTCTATATAGTCAACCTGCAGTTCTTTCAGCGAGTTGCGGAACATTTGCTTTGACGCTTCCGCACTCCATGTGTCCTCGGCGAAGTTCGACAGTTTTGTGGCGACATAGAACTTGTCGCGCGGATGCCGTTTCAGGGCTATTCCTGTAGACCGTTCCGACAGTCCGCGGCAGTAAGCCGGTGACGTGTCGAAATAGTTTATGCCGTGCTCAATGGCGTAGTCCACCAACCTGTTCACCATTTCCTGGTTTATCTCCTGGCCGTTAGGGTTGTCTGCATTGCGTGCCGAACCGTTGTCTTTTGTCGGAAGTCTCATCATACCATAGCCCAACAGGCTCACCTTGTCGCCCGTTTTCGTGCTTGTGCGGTATGTCATCTTGCCGACAGGAGGTTCCTGCTGGTTTCTGTATTCCTCTTGTGCGATGTCGTTTTCGCTCTTTTTCTTGCACCCGGTAATGACGGATGTGCCGGCAACAGCACTTGTTCCTGCACCGAGAAGACCGAGAAAGCGGCGTCTGCTAATCTTCTTTTCCATGGCTAAACTTCCCTTTGTTGTTCGATACCTTCTACATAAATGGCTGAGAAAGGCCGTGCAGGACAGAGGTTCTCGCACGCTCCGCAGCCGATGCAGCGTTCCTCGTTGACTGCCGGCATCAGCGGCGATGTCTCGTCATCGGGGTCAGACGGCACCATCTCTATTGCTTCTGTCGGGCAGTGTCGGGCACAGTTGCCGCACTCGAACTCTCCTTCTAACGACACGCAGTTCTTTTTCAGGAACACTGCAGTGCCTATCTTGGTCGATGCCTTCACCTCGATGCCGATGTCCTCAATGGCGTTTGCCGGACACACCGACGAGCAGGCGTGGCACTCGGGACGGCAGTATCCGTCCTCATAACTCATGTATGGTTGCATGAAATGGTCGAGACTGGTGCTCGGACGCAGCACTTTGTTGGGGCATGCCGACACACATAGTTGGCATGAAGTGCAGCGGTGGTGGAAGTGTTTCTCCGAACCTGAGCCCGGAGGCAGTATCTGTGTCCTGCGCTTGGGCTGCTGTTTGTCCTCTATTACGGCAAGTCCGCCGTCCACTTTCTTCTTTTCCTGTGCCACGGCAGCCGTTGCAGCAACCAATGCCATGCCTGCAAGTGCTGACCGCCGACCGTTGCTGTGCTCCGTATCGGTGTTTTCTGTCTTTGCGGAACAGCCCTTTTCCGGTTTGTTCCCGTAGGAGATGGCCCCGAAAGAGCACTGTCCGAGACAGTCACCGCACACCACGCAGCGGCTGTAGTCCACCTTGTGATTCTTTATGTCTATACAGGCTGCCTTGCAGTTGCGCTCGCATTTGCGGCAGTTTTTGCATTTTTCGGCATCTATAGACACCTTAAACCGCGCCTCTTTTGATATGAATCCGAGAATTGTACCTACTGGACAGACCGTGTTGCAGTAGGTTCTGCCGTTGCGAAAGGCGAGCACAGTCACCACGACAAGCGTCGTCACGGCAACGGCAAGTGTGACTCCTGTCGTCAGCAGTACGTCGGCACGGTAGAAGAGATAACTCTCATAATGCTCGGCAATGCCGGCAAGCAGGTTGTTGCACCACACCCACAGAGGGCGGAACATCGTGTTGGCAATCCGTCCGTAGGCGGAATACGGTGCCAAAATGGATGTCATTCCGAGTGGGATGAGGCATAGCATGACCGCAAGGAAACCGCAGCGTAGCCACCGTTTCTCATTGGAATACTTGTAGGGATTGCGTTTCCCGATTCTCCCGATGTGTGCAATGATGTCTTGAAAGACACCCAACGGACAGATGACCGAACAGTAGATTCTGCCGAAAACGACAGTAAACAGCAGTATCAAAACCAATGGAACGAGACTCAGACCGAGCAGTGCTGGCCAGAACTGCAGTCTTGTCATCCAGCCCAAGTACAGGTGCAGAGCGCCCGTAAAATCAAGAAACATCAGCGTGATGCCCACGAAAAACAGCGTGGCAAGCGTAATACGGATTTTCCTAACCATAATGCCTGTGTCGTGCGGGATGCCTTCTTGCGGAGACATTCCCTGGTTTTCGAATTTGATTTGGTGTGTATGCAACACGCATACAAAATTCTCCAAAATACTTGAAATATGCAAGTTTTTGACACAAAATGTCATAGTTGTATGGCGAAAACACGACAGTCGATATTGTAAGGTCTAAATTGCAAAATTTCAAAAAAAACTCTAAAGGCATATTATATTACATAAAAAAGCGGTAATTTTGCAACCGGTGTGCGGCATCCGCCCACATTACGGTTTGCACAATAGTATAAATATTAAATAGGTTTTATGTATTTCACTTTGTTTATCACCGTCATTCTTACTGGCGTAGTGCTGGTTGTCGGTGGCACATTGGTGGCGAAGATTCTCGGTCCACGGACATACAACAAAGTAAAAGGCGAGCCTTATGAGAGCGGTGTGCCTACACGCGGAAGTTCATGGCTTCCAATGCATGTAGGCTACTATCTGTTTGCCCTCCTTTTCCTCATGTTTGATGTCGAGACAGTGTTTCTCTATCCTTGGGCCGTAGTCGTTAAGCAGTTCGGTTCGTTGGCACTTGTGACCATTGGATTCTTCATGCTTGTATTGGTATTTGGACTTGCCTATGCTTGGCGGAAAGGAGCTCTGGAATGGAAATAAAGAAGCCTTCAATCAAGAGTATACCCTATGACGAGTTCAAGGACAACGCCTCTCTGGAGAAGATTCTCAAGGAATTGAACGACGGAGGCGTCAATGTCGTTTTGGGAAACCTCGACAGTCTGATTGACTGGGGACGTTCCAACTCGCTCTGGTCATTGACTTTTGCAACGTCATGCTGCGGTATCGAGTTCATGGCAGTGGGCTGTGCCCGCTACGATTTCGCCCGTTTCGGTTTTGAGGTGACACGAAACTCACCGCGTCAGGCAGACCTTATCATGTGCGCAGGTACCATTACCCACAAGATGGCACCGGCGATGAAGCGTCTCTATGACGAGATGGCAGAACCCAAATATGTGGTTGCAGTGGGCGGATGTGCCATATCCGGCGGTCCGTTCAAGTCGAGTTACCATGTCGTGCGCGGCATCTCGGAGATTGTTCCGGTAGACGTTTACGTCCCGGGTTGTCCTCCCCGTCCGGAGGCAATACTCTACGGTATGATGCAACTTCAGCGCAAGGTGAAGATAGAAAAGTTCCTTGGCGGTGCCAACCACAAGGAAAAATCGCCTAATCCGATAGTCATCAAGGACATTCCTGCCAAGTTCATAGAGGAACTGAAAGCCCAAAAGGACAAGGCAATGGAGTGTGCCAAGAAGGCGTATGAGAACACTTTCAAATAAGGAGGAACCGGAATGAAACTGAACAACATAGAATTTCCATTGAGCCAGTTTGCCGATGAGATGGGCAAACTCAAGGCAGAGAAACATTTCGACTACCTCGTTACCATTGTCGGAGAGGACTTTGGGGAAGAAGGGCTCGGTTGTATCTATATACTTGAAAATACCGATTCTCACGAGCGCATCTCCGTTAAGGCCATTGCCGACAAGACGGATTGCTACATCCCGACGGTGTGCCACATCTGGAGGGCAGCAGAAATCCTCGAGCGCGAGGTGTACGATTTCCTGGGCATAAAGTTTGTCGGACATCCCGATATGCGCCGTCTCTATCTGCGTCAGGACTTCAAAGGCTATCCTTTGCGCAAGGACTTCGACATGAGTCCCGAGGCTAACACCTACACGCTCAACGATGATGACGAGCCAAACATTACCCGTGAATATTATCTTGACGCTGAAGGCCGTCTGCAGGAAAAGCAGAAACCGCTTTTCGGAGAAGACGAGTTTGTTGTCAACATCGGTCCTCAGCACCCCGCAACTCACGGTGTGCTCCGTCTGCAGACATCGCTCGACGGCGAGACAATCAAGAGCATAAAGCCGCATCTCGGCTATATCCACCGCGGTATAGAGAAGATTTCAGAGAGTTACACCTATCCTCAGACGCTCGCATTCACCGACAGAATGGATTACCTTTCTGCGATGATGAACCGCCATGCGCTCGTTGGTGTCATCGAGGAAGCCATGGGTGTGGAGGTCAGTGACCGCATCAAGTACATCCGTACCATAATGGACGAGTTGCAGCGTATCGACTCCCACTTGCTCTATTACGGCTGCTGTGCTCAGGACTTGGGCGCTCTGACGGCGTTCCTCTACGGTATGCGCGACAGGGAATATGTGCTCAACGTACTTGAAGAGACCACCGGTGGTCGACTGATACAGAACTATAACCGTATCGGAGGTGTTCAGGCGGACATCGATGTCAACTTTGTGCGTGACGTGAAGAAACTCTGCCAGTACCTGAAAACCAAATGGAAGGAGTATGAAGACGTGTTCACTGGCAACGTAATCCTCAAGAACCGTTTTATGAATGTAGGTACGCTGACCAAGGAAGAGGTCATTGACTTCGGTTGCACCGGCGGTACTGGTCGTGGAGCAGGTTGGGCAAATGATGTCAGAAAGAACCACCCGTATGCCATGTACGGTGAGGTCGAGTTCGACCAGGTGCTGTTCTCCAAGGGTGATTCCTACGACCGCTACCTCGTGCGTATGGAAGAGATGAAGCAGAGTGTGCGCATCATCGAGCAGTTGATAGACAACATACCTGCCGGAGACTTCTATATCAAGCAGAAACCTATCATCAAAGTGCCGGAAGGACAGTGGTATTTCTCATGCGAAGGTTCTCGTGGCGAAATCGGAGTATACCTTGATTCGCGTGGCGACAAGAGTCCTTACCGCCTCAAGTTCCGTCCTATGGGACTGCCGTTGGTGTCTGCTCTTGACACGGCTTGCCGTGGTGAGAAGATAGCAGACCTCATTGCAGCAGGTGCATCTATGGACTATGTGATCCCTGATATAGACAGATAATATACCTTATTTATATTATATAGACGAATATGTTTGATTTTTCACAAATAACAAACTGGTTTGACATGCTGCTCAGGGTGACTTTTGCGTTGCCCGACTGGCTTGCCATACTTATCGAATGCGTACTTGTGGGCGTGGGATTGTTGCTCGCTTACACAGTCCTTGCCATTGTCATGATATTTATGGAACGTAAGGTGTGCGCTGCTTTCCAGTGCCGTCTTGGTCCTATGAGGGTAGGTCCTTGGGGAACGCTGCAGGTTCTCTGCGATGTGTTGAAGATGCTCGTAAAGGAGATTTTCTGGGTTGACAAGGCGGACAAGGTGCTCTATTGCATCGCTCCTCTGCTCGTTATCGTCGGTTCGGTCGGTGCTTTCGGTTTCCTTCCGTGGAACAACGGCGCTCTCGCACTTGACTTCAACTGCAGCATATTCCTTTATACCGCAGTGTCGAGCATAGGCGTTCTCGGCGTGTTCCTTGCCGGTTGGGCTTCCAACAACAAATATTCCGTTGTCAGCGCAATGCGTGGAGCGGTGCAGATGATTTCCTATGAGATATCTCTCGGGTTATGTCTTATCGCAGCGTGTGTGCTGACTGGCTCGATGCAAATAAGCGAAATAATCAATGCACAGAGCGGTTCCTTCGGATGGTTGCTGTTCCAAGGTCATGTACCTGCTGTCATCGCATTTGTCGTGTTCCTCATTGCCGGAAACGCAGAAGCCAACCGTGGTCCTTTCGACCTTGCCGAGGCAGAGTCCGAGTTGACTGCCGGCTACCATGTGGAGTACTCTGGTCTTGCTTTCGGATACTACTATCTGGCAGAGTTCCTCAACCTCTTCATCGTGTCGGCTATCGCTGCTACGGTGTTCCTTGGAGGTTGGATGCCGCTCCATATCGGTGTTGAGGCGTTTGACAATGTCATGGATTACATTCCAGGAATCGTGTGGTTCCTCGCCAAGGCATTCTTTGTAGTATGGCTTCTCATGTGGGTGAAGTGGACATTCCCGCGCCTCCGTGTAGACCAGATACTCAAACTGGAGTGGAAATACCTCATGCCTGTGGCTCTCTTCAACCTTGTGCTGATGACCGCCTGTGTGGCTTTCGGCGTAACGGGACATATGTTCACCGGCATAGCAGTGGCTGTCTTGGTTTGTCTGTTTGCTGTAATCATTGTCAGCAGGGCAGTGAAGAAGGCTGCCATAGCCAGGAAACAGCAGAAACTTGTGATAGACTAACCACCGCTAAAAACAAATAATTACTTAGAGAAATGGCAAAAGACAAATCATATTTCGGCGGTGCAATAGAGGGGATAAAGTCCTTGCTCACCGGTATGGATGTCACTATGGGGGAGTTTATCACCCCCAAGGTGACGGAGCAATATCCCGAAAACCGCAAGACACAGCACATTGCCGAGCGTCACAGAGCGACATTGGTCATGCCGCATGATGAGAACGGAAAGAACAAGTGCGTGGCGTGCACCATGTGCGAGAAAGCCTGTCCCAACGGCACAATAAAGATCAAGTCGACCATGGTGACTACTGCTGACGGCAAGAAGAAGCGTCTGCTCCTCGACTATCAGTATGACCTTGGCGACTGTATGTTCTGTCAATTGTGTGTAAACGCCTGCAATTTCGGGGCTATAGAGTTCGTCAACGACTTCGAACAGTCTGTATTCGACCGCAACGTCCTCGTTCAACATCTCAACATAGCGCCTTCCGCAGAGGAGATGGCACAGTATGAGGCTAACGCGAAGGCTGCTGCCGCTGCCGCAGACACTAACAAAGAAAAGGAATAAACTATGGCAAATATAATAACTTTCGGCATCCTTGCCGTGATTATCATCTGCGCTGCGGCCATCAGCGTGTTCGCCAAGCGAATCATGCGCGCTGCCACCGCACTGCTCTTTGTCCTGTTCGGCATTTCGGGAATGTACTTCCTGCTTGACTACACGTTTCTTGGAGCCGTGCAACTCAGCATCTATGCCGGAGCGATAACGATGATTTACGTATTCGCTATTATGCTTGTCAACAAGCGCACTCTCCAGGGGCTGCGTGAGCAACTCAGCGGTTCGCGTGTCTTGGCAGGTGCTTTGGTCGGACTCGTCGGACTGGTCATGGTCGTGGGAATACTTCTCAAGAACAAGTTCCTCTATGCAGCCACGCTCGTTCCCGACACAGAACTTGATATGAATACTATCGGAACAGCGCTCATGGGAGCGGGCAAGTATCAGTATGTGTTGCCTTTCGAGTTCATCTCCCTGTTCCTTCTCGCATGTATAATCGGCGGTCTGATGATAGCCCGCGACAATAAAGAAAAGGAGAAATAGTCATGTCAATACCAGTAGAATTTTATTTCGTGCTGTCGGCACTGTTGTTTTTCATAGGCTTCTTCGGTTTTGTGACACGTCGCGACCTCATTGCCATGCTTATCTCAGTGGAACTTGTGCTCAATGCAGTAGACCTTCAGTTCGCCGCATTCAACCGTCTGCTGTTCCCGTTAGGCAACGAGGGGATGTTCATGACCTTGTTTTCCATAGGTGTCAGTGCGGCTGAGTCTGCGGTGGCAATAGCCATTATCATCAATGTCTACCGCCTGTTCCGCAGCGATTCCGTAGATTCCATAAAGAACTTGAAGAACTGATCAACACTCACAATTAACATAAAACAGAAAAATGAACAATTTCAGTTATACCATCTGGATACTTCTTCTGCCGCTGCTTTCATTCCTTGTTGTGGGTTTGATTGACTATTTCAGGGGAAAGAAAGGATGGCCTCACAAGGCAGCAGGGCTGATCGGCACCTGCTCGCTCGGACTTGTCACAGTCCTGAGTTATGTGACGGCGTTCCAATATTTCACTGCCGACCGTGTGGACGGGGCGTTCGCCACTCTCGTACCCTACAATTTCGAGTGGCTTCCGCTTGGCAGCCTGCATTTCGACATGGGTATCCTGCTTGACCCGATATCGGTAATGATGCTCATCGTCATATCCACCGTGTCACTCATGGTGCACATCTACTCGTTCGGCTATATGCACGGCGAGAAAGGATTCCAGCGTTACTACGCTTTCCTCTCGCTGTTCACGTTCTCCATGCTCGGACTTGTCGTAGCGACAAACATTTTCCAGATGTATATGTTCTGGGAACTTGTGGGCGTGAGTTCCTACCTGCTCATAGGATTCTACTATCCGCTTCAGGCAGCCGTACACGCGTCCAAGAAGGCTTTCATCGTCACTCGCTTCGCCGATATGTTCTTCCTTATCGGTATCTTGATATTCGGTTACTACACCGGAAGTTTCAATTTCTCCTTTGCAGGTGACATCACTTACCTCAACGGAGTGGAGAGTTTCACCCTCTGCGACGCTTCCCGTGCAGTTGCTGCCGGCGGCATGATACTGCCCACAGCACTTGTCCTGATGTTCATCGGCGGTGCCGGCAAGTCTGCTATGTTCCCTCTCCACATCTGGTTGCCTGATGCAATGGAAGGTCCTACGCCTGTTTCGGCACTCATCCACGCCGCAACAATGGTTGTTGCCGGTGTCTATCAGATTGCGAGAATGTTCCCCTTGTGGATTGACTACGCTCCAGACCAGTTGTCGATAGTTGTAGTCGTGGGTGCATTCACCGCGTTCTATGCTGCGGCAGTAGCCTGCGCACAGAGCGACATAAAGCGTGTGCTTGCTTTCTCCACAATCTCTCAGATAGCATTCATGATGGTTGCGCTCGGCGTGTGCACCTCAATGGAACTCAACCACGAGGCACATGGTGCACTCGGATATATGGCTTCCATGTTCCACCTGTTCACTCATGCCATGTTCAAGGCTTGTCTGTTCCTGGGTGCAGGATGTATTATCCATGCCGTACACTCCAACGAGATGTCTGCCATGGGCGGTCTCAGGAAGTATATGCCTGTCACTCACGCAACATTCCTCATCAGTTGCCTTGCCATAGCCGGCATACCGTTCTTCTCTGGATTCAGTTCCAAGGACGAGATAATCTCGGCTTGTTTCGCCTACTCGCCCTTTGTTGGCTGGTGGATGACAGCCGTTGCCGCCATGACAGCGTTCTATATGTTCCGTCTCTACTACGGTATCTTCTGGGGAACGGAGAACAAGGAACTGCACGCAGCGCACACTCCGCATGAAGCACCGTTGACAATGACCTTCCCGTTGATATTCCTCAGTGTAGTCACTGTTGGGGTGGGAGTGTGGACAACCCTCGCTGGCTTCGGCGTGATAGACCCCGAACAGAGTTTCGGTTCGCTCGTTACCGCTTCAGGTTTGGCATATGGCATCCACTTTGATCCGCAGATTGCCATCACCTCTACGGTCATTGCTGTCGCATCAATCTGCCTTGCCACCTATATATATAAAGGTGAGAAGCAGCCGATAGCAGACAAACTCTACCGCACGTTCCCTCGTCTGCACAAGTGGGCATACCACCGTTTCTACATGGACGAGGTCTACCAGTTCGTCACACACAAGATTCTGTTCCGCTGGGTATCGCGTCCTGTGCAGTGGATAGATGAGCATATCATCAACGGACTCATTGATTTCACCGCCTGGGGTGCCAATGCTGCCGGTGAGAGCTCACGCTCTTGGCAGAACGGAGACGTACGTTCTTATGCCGTATGGTTCCTCTCCGGTGCTGTAGGACTGACTTTGATATTGTTGTGCATTTAATTAGGAAGGAAACAAAAAGATGAGTATATTGACTTTATTCGTAGTAATTCCTGTTCTGATGTTGCTCGGTCTGTGGGCTGCACGCAACGTCAATCAGGTTCGTGGCGTGATGGTTGTGGGTGCTACGGCACTTCTCTTGCTGTCCGCATATCTGACAATCGACTTCATACAGTTGCGCTCTGCCGGTGTCACCGACGTGATGCTTTACACTTATAGCGCAGACTGGTTCCCTTCACTCAACATCAAGTATTCAGTTGGTGTTGACGGCATATCCGTTGTGATGCTTCTTTTGTCGAGCATAATCGTGTTTACGGGAACATTCGCTTCTTGGAAACTGAAACCTCTGACCAAGGAGTTCTTCCTTTGGTTCACCCTGCTTTCGACGGGTGTCTACGGCTTCTTCATCTCTGTGGACATGTTCACCATGTTCATGTTCTATGAGGTTGCGCTCATCCCGATGTATCTTCTCATCGGTTTCTGGGGCTCTGGCAAGAAAGAGTATGCTGCCATGAAGTTGACCCTGATGCTTATGGGAGGTTCGGCTCTCATCATCGTAGGCCTTATCGGTATCTACTATTTCAGCGGTGCCACCACAATGAACATCCATGAGATTGCCGCCATGCACAACATCCCGACACATGTACAGTATGTGTTGTTCCCGTTTGTTTTCATCGGCTTTGGAGTGCTTGGAGCACTTTTCCCGTTCCACACATGGTCGCCAATCGGTCATGGTTGCGCACCCACATCGGTGTCTATGCTTCATGCCGGCGTTCTTATGAAACTCGGAGGCTACGGCTGTTTCCGCATAGCAATGTACCTCTTGCCTGAGGCAGCGCACGATTTGGCTTGGATATTCCTTATCCTCACCACTATCTCTGTTGTCTACGGAGCGTTCTCCGCTTGTGTGCAGACAGACCTGAAGTTCATCAATGCCTATTCGTCAGTGTCGCACTGCGGTCTCGTGCTCTTTGCTCTTCTGATGATGACGCGCGTGTCATGCACAGGTGCTATACTCCAGATGCTCTCCCACGGTCTCATGACGGCACTCTTCTTTGCCCTCATCGGTATGATTTACGGACGTACCCACACGCGTGACATCCGTGAACTCGGCGGCTTGATGAAGATTATGCCGTTCCTCTCTGTAGGCTATGTGGTAGCCGGACTGGCCAATCTCGGTCTGCCGGGATTCTCCGGCTTCATTGCGGAAATGACCATTTTCGTCGGCTCGTTCGAGAATGCCGACACGTTCCACCGCGTGTGCACCATTATCGCCTGCACCTCTATCGTGGTGACAGCGGTCTATATTCTCCGCACTGTGGGCTTCATCCTCTTCGGAAAAGTCACCAACAGCCACTTCGAGACCCTCACCGATGCCACATGGGATGAGAAGTTTGCAGTCTGCTGCCTCATCTTCTGCGTTGCCGCACTCGGCTCTTGTCCGTTCTGGGCAAGCAATGTCATAAGCGATGCAGTAGCACCGATACTTTCTTCATTAAACGTTGTCGCACCGGTATAAATACTGATAGAAATGAATTACAGCCAATTTCTTAACATGATGCCTGAAGCAACGCTGACGGCAATACTGATAATCACGTTCATCTGCGATTTCTGTTCGGCACGCAAGAGCAATCGTCGCTGGTTCAATCCGCTGGTCTCTGTGCTGCTGTTCGCACACATTCTGGTCAACATAATGCCTGTTTCGGAGATGACGGCATTCGGTGGAATGTATCACACCTACGCCGCAGCAGGGGTTATGAAGACCATTCTTGCAGTGGGCACTCTCATCGTTCTCATCCAGAGCCGCACATGGTTGTCGCGCCCTGACACGGAATACAAGGAGGGAGAGTTCTACATGATAGTCATCTCCACACTGCTCGGCATGAACATGATGCTCTCAGCCGGACACTTCCTGCTGTTCTTCCTCGGACTTGAAATGGCATCCGTGCCCATGGCGTGCCTTGTCGCTTTCGACAAATACCGCCACAATTCAGCCGAGGCAGGAGCCAAGTTCATCCTCACTGCAACCTTTTCGAGCGGCGTGATGCTCTATGGCATCAGCCTCCTTTACGGAGCTGTGGGTACTCTCTACTTCGCTGACATGGCGGAGAAACTTTCCGTCACTCCGCTGACAGTCATGGGTCTGGTGTTCTTCTTCAGTGGTCTGGGCTTCAAGATATCCCTTGTGCCGTTCCACTTCTGGACTGCCGACACCTACCAAGGTGCTCCTACGACCGTTACGGGTTATCTTTCCGTAGTGTCAAAGGGTGCTGCCGCCTTCACTCTCGCCGTGATACTCATGAAGGTGTTCGGTGCAATGGCCGAGGCATGGGAGCCATTGCTCTATATCGTGACTATTGCCTCCATCACCCTTGCCAACATCATGGCTATCCGTCAGGACGAGTTGAAGCGCTTCATGGCGTTCAGTTCTATTTCCCAGGCGGGATATATCATGCTGGCAGTCATAGGCAACAGCGGCATGGGCATTGCAGCCCTGACCTACTATGTGCTCGTTTATGTAGCGGCAAACCTTGCCGTCTTCACGATAATAAGCATTGTTGAGCAGCGCAACAACGGTGCAACGATGATCAGCGACTATGACGGTTTCTACACCACCAACCCACGTCTGGCTCTGCTCATGACCTTCTCGCTGTTCTCGTTGGCAGGTATTCCGCCGTTCGCAGGAATGTTCTCCAAGTTCTTCGTGTTCATGGCGGCACTCAAGGCAGGTTCTGTTGCTGCTTATGTTGTAGTGTTCATCGCATTGCTCAACACAGTCATAAGCCTCTACTACTATCTGCTCATCGTGAAGGCAATGTATATCAACAGTTCGGAAAAGGCTCTTCCCAAGTTCCGCAGTGACTGCAACACACGTCTGGCGCTCTTCATCTGCGTGGCAGGAGTGTTGTTCTGCGGTGTGGTAAGTTTCTTCTGGGAGTGGATAAACGCTGCGCTATAAGCGGATTTGACAAATAATGTGCGAACGCAGTTCGCATAATGATAGGGTAGAACCCTTGTACTTCGTTTCTTTTCTTTATGGAGGCAAAGTACAAGGGTTCTCTTTTTGTTGTTCGGCAATATATTTATAACTTTGCAGAACATATTGTATAACAGAGAGAAAAGACAAACAAATCGTTATGGATAAGACTTTTATTTCATTTGTAAAACTGGCTGTCTTTGCAGCATTGCTTTCTTTTCCTGTGTTTGCCCATGCCGATAAGGAGGCGTGGGTGGAATATCAGGAGAGTACCAAAACCCTTACCTTCCGTTATGATGACCAGAAAGACTCGACCGAAGCCACGGGAAAATACGGTCTTGAGTCTACTACGCAGTCCATTCCGGGATGGTCTGAAAACTACGGTGGCGTTTCCCAAAAAGTGGAAAAGGTGGTGTTTGACAAGAGTTTTGCCGATGCACGTCCCGAATGTTGCTATGTGTGGTTTTCTGATATGAGAAATCTCAAGACTATAGAAGGCATCGAAAACCTCAACACATCTGCCGTGAAAGAAATGGATTGGATGTTCCTCGGCTGTACGTCACTGACATCCATAGACCTCAGCCATTTCGACACGGGCAATGTTGAGTCTATGTCCAGTATGTTCTACGGCTGTACGTCACTGACATCCATAGACCTGTCAAGTTTCCAGACGGACAATCTTGAAAATATGTACGGCCTTTTTGACAACTGTACCAAACTTGAGAAAGTTATTCTTCCCGCCCTTGACAACCCAAAACTTACATGTACGGATTTGATGTTTTCATGTTGCTCTTCTTTGAAAGAGATAGACCTGTCAAAGTTCAAGACGCCTTCTCTTGAAACGGCGTATTCGATGTTTGCAGGATGTTCCAACTTGACTTCGGTAGATTTGAGCAGTTTTGACACCTCTAATCTTGAGGATATGTCAGGTATGTTCGCTCGTTGTATGAAACTCGAAGAAGTCGTACTTACGTCATTTGACACTTCTGCAGTTACAGATGCATCGGATATGTTTAAATCTTGTTCCTCTTTGCGGTATTTGTATGCGAGTGACAAGTTTGCACTTTCAGACTCTTGTGACAGTGAGAATATGTTTTCTGGCTGTGTGTCACTTCCCAATTATGACAGCAGTAAGGTGGACAAGTCCATGGCAAACACCACTAACGGATATCTTACAAAGATAGCAACAGGTTCACAAGCCTGGGTGGAATATGATGAAACAAGCAAAACTCTCACGTTCCATTATGATGACCTGTATACGGAAAGTGACAATCAATACGAGATTCCAGAAGACACGTCAAATACCCCAGAATGGTATGAACACCGCACAGATATTGAGAAAGTCGTGTTTGACCAAACTTTTTCCTATGCACGTCCTACCTGCTGCTATGGCTGGTTTGCCGGTTTGGAGAAACTCGCAACAATAGAAGGCATAGAGAATCTGAATACTTCCAAAGTGGAAGATATGTCCTGGATGTTTATGGGTTGCGAAAGTCTCACAACACTCGACTTGAGGCGTTTCAATACATCCAATGTTACATGCATGGACAACATGTTTTATGAATGTTCTTCCTTGGCAACGATTTATGTAGGCAAATCCTTTGTGCTGTCTGAAGAGTGTACAGGAAATTATATGTTTTGGGGTTGCAGTAATCTTAAAGGATTCAACAGCCAGAATACAGGCAAGGAAATGGCTAATTATGACACAGGCTATTTCTCGAAGTATCCAGGTCCAACGGAGCCTTGGGCGGAATACGACGCTACGACCAACACCCTCACCTTCTATTACAATGGTGAGAGAGAATATTCCGATGCCACGATGACCTGCCTGTATAACCTTGCTACCGACATGGATAGTTTCGAGTATCCGGGATGGTATAGTTATGTTGACAAAATCACAAAAGTGGTCTTCGACAAGTCCTTCGCCGACTATCGTCCACAGTCGTGCTTGGGTTTATTTGCCCAGATGGATCAACTTGCCGACATAGAAGGAATGGAAAACCTCAATACGTCAGAGGTTAAGAATATGTATGCTATGTTTTCCAGTTGTGCCATAACGTCTCTTGATCTTTCCAATTTCAACACTTCATCTGTCGAAAACATGAAATATATGTTTAACAGTTGTAAGAAACTGAAGGCGGTAGACATGTCCAATTGGGATACGTCCAAGGTTAAAGATATGAATGACATGTTTGGACACTGTGTCAGTCTGACGTATTTAGACGCTTCACACTTCGATTTGTCTGCCACAGAGGACTTGTATGGCATGTTTGAATACTGTAGTTCTTTGAAGAGTGTGAGACTGCCCCAGTCAAGCACACCAAAGGTTGATAATATGTCACAAATGTTCCGTTGCTGTGAGCAATTGGAGGAACTCGATCTCAGCTGGTTCACTACTGACACTCTGGATGCCGCAACACAGATGTTTGCCGATTGCTCAGCACTGAAGAATATCTATGTCAACGACAAGTTTGTGTTGTCGGAAGATTTCAGTGGTCACAATATGTTTAAGGGTTGCACTCTGCTCCCTAACTATGATGCCAGCAACTGTAGTGAAGAGAAAGCCAACTATACAGACGGTTGTCTGAGCCTTCGCCGCCACTTTACAGTAGGTGCAAAGCCGTATAATGCCGACGGTGTGGATGCCGTTTGCTATGACAATGTGAACTTCGGAAACAAAGATGCGTTCTCTTCAGATTTTGATTTCACGTTTGATACAGCCAATACGGCATCTTATAGCCGTGAAGTCAGCAGCAACTGGGCTACCCTCTGTCTGCCGTTCTCGTTTGATGCCGCTTCCAACAAAGGCGTGACCTGCTACAGAATAAGCGAGGTCGGTGCAGACAAGATAACTGTTGAGCAGATACAGGAAAGCGTCGCTGCCGGCGAGCCTATACTTGTCTACACGACCACGGGCGGCATTTCTATCAGCGGCGATGCCGGTGCAAAGGTTGTGAAAGCACCTGTCACGTCCACCTATATGGCAGGAACATTCGTGGAAGCGGAGGTTGCTAATGCCGCCAACAACTACATGATTTCAAAAAACAAGTTCTGGAACGTGCAATCACTCCTCAGCCAGTCCGGCGCAAAAGGCGTAAAGATGTCGCCTTACCGTGCCTATATCGCAGACCGGACTGGCAGCGCCAAGTCTGCAAGTCTTGACATTGTCACCGACGAGACTGACGGTATCGGCAACGTGAATGCCGCTGACACTCTCCAGTTCCTTGACGGAGCGGAACTCTATGATGCTCAGGGACACCGCCTCACAACCCCGGGGAAGGGACTTGTCATTGCCAGGAAGGGCGGCGTGACACGCAAACTGGTCATCAAGTAGACGGTTCGCGTTAGATGAAACTGGAGGACGTGTCAGAAAAGACATGTTCTCTGATGAACGGGCTGAAAGCCCAACTACACATAGACCAGGGCAGAGTTGCGAAGCAACGGCACCCTGGAGATGGACAGACAAGTAATTAATGCGCCCTGTAAGGGCAACTGCATGATATTCAAACCGATATAGTGTAGTTGCCCTTACAGGGCGCAAAGGTTAACAGAACTGTTCTTGCCCAGGGTGTTACCCTGGGCTGTTGTGTAACTGGGCTTACAGCCCGTAAAAAGAAAGATGTTGTTTCTGTTTTGACACGCCCTCTTTTTGTGTCCTGTAAACGGTGTTCTCGCAGTCCCATTACTGTCTGCACGTCATCGGCCCACGACCGTGGTACGACCGAATGCCGACTGTGGTACGACCGAATGCCGACTGTAGTACGACCGAATGACGGACGTGATACGACCGTATATCGGACGTGATACGACCGTATGCCGACCGTGGACAAGGCACGAAAAAGGCGTTATGGCATCGCTGAAACTGTGTTCCGGCATTGCGATAACGCCTTGTTAGGATTGTAATCTGTCATTGGCAGCCCTCCGTCTTGAGGGCTTGTGCTTCCTTAGAACCTCACATACGTCTCCAGCCAGAGGTCGCTGTACTTCTGGTCTGCAGATGTCTTGTCGTTGTGGATGTTGTACTGGAGTTGGAAGTTCAGATTCTTGTGCAGACGGAAGTTGGGTGCAATGGAGTAGATAGTGTGCCTTGTGTCCTCCGTGGCCTGGTCACGGTACTGGTCATACTTGAGGTAAACCTTGAACCAAGGGGTGAACGGCACGCCCAAGGTGGCATAGAAAGCGTCGGCTTTGCCTGTTCCGCTCCATGTCTTTGTGGTGCTGTCATATTCCGAAGCCTTGTGTCCGCTCGAGTGTATGTACTCCGTGCGTACCGACCAGTTGTCGTGTTCGTATTTCGCACCGACAGCATAGCGGTTGCGGTCTACGGTGACAGAGCCGTTGTTCCAGTTGCCTTTCCAGCCGAAGACACCCACATAGAGGTCTTTGATGGGCTGCACCTGCAGCGTACCGATGATGTCCTTGCGTGCGTTGTTGTCGGCTTTGTTGATGCCATTGCCGTTGTAGAGCGCCATCTGATAGTGCACCAGGCGGTGGCGGTCGTTGCCGACGGGGAAGAGGTCGCCCTGTACCTGCACGCCCTGGTCACGTCCTCCGGTGCTCGCCTCGCCGCACCTGTCACCGAAACCGGCAAATTTCTTCACACCCTGAGAGTAGTCTCCCACGCCCACATCCCATGGGTTGTAGGGATTCTCAAACGTAAACGCACGCTTGAACTGGCCTATCTTCACACGGAACTCCGTGTATTTGGTCCACTCTATGTAGTAGTCCTTCATGTGTGGAGAGCCGTTGAGTTCTACCTGTACACGGTACTTGAAGTCCTTAAGGATGCTTCCGTCAACATAGGCACGGATGAGTCTGGCGTTGAAACCGGCGCCGTCATGCGCCCCTTCCTGGTTGCTGTACTTGTAAGAGCCTATGACATATGCTCCGAATTTCGGCCCGCTGACATAGTCAGACAGTTTGTATCCGTACTGTGGATTTACATTCTCGGCCACCTGGGCGGTAGCCCCAATGCCGCAGTAAAGGAGTGCGGCGGCAATGAACAGTGTTCTTTTCATTCTTATTTTGTGTGATGCTTTAGTTATATACCAATGGCAAAAATACTGACAGACGCGCAAATTTAGACAAAAAAAAGCACGCTTGTGACACCCGAAAGGAAAAACAGAGCCCCTTGCCAATTATTAATGACATTATTTGTGCAATTGGAAAAATAACCTTAATTTTGCAGAGAATAACGCATAAACAGAGAGTATATGAGGAAATCTCCCGTCTTTCTTTTGGCAGTACTTGCGCTCATGTTGCTGTATGGGTGCAAAAGTGCAAAGAATGTGGCTTATTTTCAGAACATAGACACGGTGAGCCTGAAAGCCTCTGCCGGACTTTATTCGGCACGCATCATGCCGAAGGACGAGTTGACGATTACCGTCAATTCCACCGACCCCGCCGCTTCGGCACCGTTCAACCTGTCTGTATCTGGGACAACAAGCAACAACTCGCAGACCATGGGTACCCAGCAGATGCTCGTGTCTTACCTTGTCGACAACGACGGAACCATCAATTTCCCCAAGTTGGGCAGGATTCATGTGGCTGGAATGACCAAGCAGGAACTGCAGAAATACATCACCGACAAGATAGCACCCAATTTCGCCGACGGCGAGACACCGATTGTGACGGTGAAAATGTCCAACTACCGTGTGACGGTAATGGGCGAGGTGGCAAGCCCGCGCGTTGTGAGCGTCAGTTCAGAGAAGATGAGCGTGCTCGAAGCGATAGCCTCTGCCGGTGACCTCGGCATCTACGGAACGCGTACGGACGTGCTTCTCCTGAGGGAAGACGGCAACGGCGAGAAGTCTGCACACCGTCTTGACCTGACGGATGCCAACATCATCAACAGTCCGTACTATTATGTGCAGCAGAACGACGTCATTTATGTGACACCAAACAAGACCAAGGCGAAGAACTCGGACATAGGACAGTCCACCACGTTGTGGTTCTCGTTCACGAGTATTATAATCTCCTTGACATCATTGCTTTACAATATTCTAAAATAAGAGAAACGAGCTGAGGGACGAAAGTTCCTTGGCTCATTTCTTAAAATATACCATTTGATATGTGCGGAGTAGTCGGTTACATAGGAAACAGACCTGCTTACCCGATATTGATAAAGGGTCTCAAGCGGCTCGAATACCGCGGTTACGACTCTGCCGGCGTGGCTCTCGTGTCGGACAGCAAGTCGCTCAACGTATATAAGGAAAAGGGCAAGGTCTCCGATTTGGAGCGTTTGTGCGCCGACAAGGACACAAGCGGCACAGTGGGAATAGCCCACACACGCTGGGCGACACACGGCGAGCCGTCGTCGGTAAATGCCCATCCCCATTATTCGGAGTCCAAGACGCTCGCCATCATACACAACGGCATCATCGAAAACTACGCCGAACTGAAGCGTGACCTCATGTCACGCGGCGTGGAGTTCCGTTCCGATACCGACACGGAGGTGCTCGTGCAACTCATAGAGTACATCCGCAACACGCAGAAGGTGAACCTGCTGACCGCCGTGCAGTTGGCTCTGCACCAGGCGATAGGCGCTTACGCTATCGGACTGCTCGACAGAACCGATCCCGACCAGATAATCGCGGCGCGCAAGCAAAGCCCCCTTGTGGTGGGAATAGGCGAGGATGAACTGTTCCTCGGGTCTGACGCAAGTCCCTTTGTCGAGTATACCGACAAGGTGGTGTACCTCGAAGACGGCGACATAGCGGTGCTCCGGCGCGGCGAACCGCTGAAAGTGGTGTCTGTGGACAACGTGGAGCAGAATCCGGAAGTGCACACCATAGACCTCGACCTCGGTCATATCGAAAAGGGCGGGTTTGCCCATTTCATGCTGAAAGAGATTTTCGAGCAGGCCGACTGCCTGGCAAACTGTCTGCGCGGACGCATAAACAAGGAACTGCTTGAGGTGAAACTCGGGGCTATAATCGACAATAGGGAACGCCTGATGAATGCCCGCCGCATAATAATAATCGGCTGCGGCACATCATGGCACGCCGCTCTCATCGGGCAGCAGTTCATCGAACGCTACTGCCGTATACCCGTCAGTGTGGACTATGCCAGCGAGTTCCGTTACCGTGACCCGGTCATCAACAGGGAGGATGTGGTGATTGCCATATCCCAAAGCGGCGAGACTGCCGACACGCTGGCGGCAATCAAACTCGCGAAAGAGAAAGGTGCTTTCGTCTATGGAATAACCAATGCCATAGCGTCAAGCATAGCCAGGGAAAGCGATGCCGGCAGTTACATCCATGTGGGGCCGGAAATCAGCGTTGCGTCCACCAAGGCTTTCACCGGTCAGGTGGCTGCTCTCGTGATGTTCGCCATGACCCTTGCCAAGGAGAAAGGCACTATTTCGCCCGAGAAATACCACGCAATCGTGGCGGAACTGGTGGCTATCCCCGAGAAGGTGAAGAAGGTGTTGGCACTCAATGACGACATTGCCATGCTGAGCCGTAAGTTCACGTACGTCAGAAACTTCCTCTATCTGGGTCGCGGATTCAGTTTCCCGGTAGCCCTTGAGGGAGCGTTGAAGATAAAGGAAATAAGTTATATACAGGCCGAGGGCTACCCGATGGCGGAGATGAAGCACGGTCCCATCTCGCTGGTAGACTTTGAAATGCCCACCGTGGCAATGGCGATGAAGAACTCGATGTATGACAAGGTGCGCTCCAACATACAGGAGGTGAAAGCCCGCAACGGCTATGTCATTGCGATAGTCACCGAGGGCGACACCGCCATAAGGGACATTGTCGATGACGTGATAGAAGTTCCCGCCACGCTGGAGTGCCTTGAACCGCTGCTCGAAATCATCCCCCTGCAACTTTTCGCCTATCATGTGGCAGTGTGCAAGGGCAACAACGTAGACCAGCCCCGCAACCTCGCAAAATCAGTAACAGTAGAGTAGACATCCATAAATAATGAAGAACGTAACCTTAGTGCTTAGCGACGGTAGCCGCTTCCCGGGCAAGAGTTTCGGCTATGATGCCCCTGTTGCCGGAGAAGTGGTGTTCAACACCGCCATGATGGGCTATCCCGAGAGCCTCACAGACCCCTCTTACGCAGGTCAGTTGATGACATTGACCTATCCCCTTGTAGGCAATTACGGCGTTCCCGAGTTTTCTGTCGAAGACAACGGAATACCCACTTTCATGGAGAGTGACAGGATATATGCCTCCGCAATCATCGTGTCCGACTACAGTGAGCGGTATTCCCACTGGAATGCCAAGGAGAGTCTGGCAGACTGGCTCAAGCGTGAGCATGTGCCGGGAATAACCGGCGTCGACACAAGACAACTGACCAAGGTGCTCCGTGAGCACGGAGTGATGTTGGGAAAGATTATCTTTGACGATGAACCTGACAACATCCCCGAGGCCGACTACGAAGGAGTGAACTTCGTGGACCAGGTGTCGTGCAAGGAAGTCATTGCCTATCAGCCCACTGTTGAGGTGGAAGGCAAGACCCCGAAGGTGGTTCTTGTCGACTGCGGAGTGAAGGCAAATATCATAAGGTGTCTCCTCAAGCGTGGCGTAGAGGTGGTGCGAGTGCCGTGGAACTACGACTTCAACGAATTGGATTTCGACGGTCTGTTCCTCGCAAACGGCCCCGGTGACCCGGATATGTGCGAGGCTGCCGTGGCAAACATCCGCAAGTTCCTTGCCAATCCGGACGTGCGCCCGTGTATGGGAATCTGTATGGGTAACCAGTTGCTGTCGAAGGCGGCAGGTGCAAAGATATACAAACTCAAGTACGGACACCGCTCTCACAACCAGCCGGTGCGCGAGGTGGGCAGCGACAAGTGCTTCGTCACATCGCAGAACCACGGCTATGCCGTTGACAGCAGTACTCTCGGTGCAGACTGGGAACCGCTCTTCGTCAATATGAACGATGGCAGCAACGAGGGCATACGCCACAAGACAAATCCTTGGTTCTCCGCACAGTTCCACCCCGAGGCTTGCTCAGGCCCTGTGGACACGGAGTTCCTGTTCGACAAGTTTGTTAATCTCCTAAAGTAATCCGGCATGAAAGACGAAACGATAAAGAAAGTTCTGCTCCTCGGTTCAGGAGCATTGAAGATAGGCGAAGCGGGCGAGTTTGACTACTCTGGTTCGCAGGCACTGAAGGCATTGCGCGAAGAGGGTGTGCAGACAGTGCTCATCAACCCCAACATCGCAACAGTCCAGACCTCCGAAGGCGTGGCTGACAAGATTTATTTCCTGCCAGTGCAGCCTTATTTCGTGGAGCGTGTGATAGAGAAAGAGCATCCTGACGGTATCCTGTTGTCCTTTGGAGGGCAGACGGCACTCAACTGCGGAGTGGAACTGTACAAGTCTGGCGTGCTCGAGAAATACGGTGTCAAGGTCTTGGGAACACCCGTTCAGGCAATCATCGACACCGAAGACCGCGAGTTGTTCGTGGAGAAACTCAACGAGATAGACGTCAAGACAATCAAGAGCGAGGCTTGTGAGACTATCGAACAGGCACGCCGTGCTGCTGCCGAACTCGGTTATCCTGTCATCATCCGTGCCGCTTACGCCCTCGGAGGACTTGGCTCGGGTTTCTGCGACAATGAGCAGGAACTGGACAAACTGGCAGAAAAGGCATTCTCGTTCTCACCCCAGGTGCTTGTGGAAAAGAGTCTCAAGGGGTGGAAAGAGATAGAATATGAGGTGGTGCGCGACCGTTACGACAACTGCATCACGGTCTGCAACATGGAGAACTTCGACCCGCTCGGCATCCACACCGGCGAGTCCATCGTCATAGCACCGTCGCAGACGCTGACCAATTCGGAGTATCACAAACTCCGTGCGCTGTCGATAAAGATTATCCGACACATCGGTATAGTGGGAGAGTGCAACGTGCAGTATGCCTTCGACCCGCAGAGTGAGGACTACAGGGTCATAGAAGTCAACGCCCGATTGAGCCGCAGTTCGGCTCTCGCATCCAAGGCTACGGGCTATCCGTTGGCTTTTGTCGCTGCCAAACTCGGCATGGGCTACGGACTCTTTGAACTGAAGAACTCGGTCACAAAGACCACAAGTGCGTTCTTCGAACCTGCCCTCGACTACGTCGTGTGCAAGATTCCCAGGTGGGATTTGTCAAAGTTTCACGGCGTAGACAAGGAACTCGGGTCGTCCATGAAGTCAGTAGGCGAGGTCATGGCAATAGGCCGTAACTTCGAGGAAGCGATACAGAAGGGACTCAGGATGATAGGTCAGGGCATGCACGGATTTGTGGAAAACCACGAACTGAAGATTGACAATATCGACCAGGCTCTGCGTATGCCTACCGACAAGCGTATCTTCATCATTGCGAAAGCGATGCTCAAGGGCTACAGCATAGACGAAATCCACGACCTGACGAAGATAGACAAGTGGTTCCTCTATAAGCTGGAGCACATCATAGACATCGACCAGCGGCTGCGCAAGTGCACGAGTGTCAATGTGCTCGACAAGGACTTGCTCCACGAAGCCAAGATTTACGGTTTCTCGGATTTCCAGATTGGCCGTGCCGTACATCTGGAAAAGGAACTCGGGAATATGCACAAGGCGATGCTCGTCATACGCAATCTGCGCAAGCAATACGGCATCCAGCCTGTCGTGAAGCAGATAGACACGCTCGCTGCGGAGTATCCGGCACAGACCAACTACCTGTATGTGACCTATGCCGGAACGGAGAGCGACATCCATTTCGAGGGGGACAAGCGTTCGATAATAGTGCTCGGGTCGGGTGCTTACCGCATCGGCTCTTCAGTGGAGTTCGACTGGTGCGGCGTGCAGGCACTCAACACGATACGCAAGGCCGGCTATCGCTCCATAATGATCAACTACAATCCCGAGACGGTTTCCACCGATTACGATATGTGCGACCGCCTCTATTTCGATGAACTGACATTCGAAAGGGTCATGGACATCATCGATATGGAGAATCCTCACGGCGTGATTGTCTCCACGGGAGGACAGATTCCCAACAACCTCGCCATGAAACTCGATGCGCAGAATGTGCCCATTCTCGGTACGAGCGCAAAGGATATCGACAATGCGGAAGACCGTGCGAAGTTCTCGAGCATGCTCAACCGCATCGGCGTAGACCAGCCCGAGTGGTCGGCACTGACCTCTATGGACGACATCAATGACTTCGTTGACCGTGTGGGCTTCCCTGTTCTGGTGCGTCCGAGTTATGTTCTCTCCGGTGCTGCGATGAACGTATGCTCCAACAGGGACGAACTGGAACGCTTCCTAAAACTCGCTGCCAATGTGTCGGCGGAGCATCCTGTCGTGGTAAGCAAGTTCATAGAGAACGCCAAAGAGATAGATTTCGACGCTGTGGCAAAGGATGGTGAGGTGATAGCATACGCCATCTCGGAGCACATAGAGTTTGCCGGTGTCCACTCTGGTGACGCCACTCTGCAGTTCCCGCCGCAGAAACTGTATGTCGAGACCGTGCGCCGCATCAAGCGCATATCACGCTTGATAGCCAAGGAACTGCATATCTCAGGTCCTTTCAACTGCCAGTATATGGCAAAGGACAACGATATCCTCGTCATCGAGACCAACCTCCGCTCGTCACGTTCGTTCCCGTTTGTGAGCAAGGTGCTGAAGTTGAATTTCATCGACCTCGCCACCAAGGTGATGCTCGGCTTGCCTGTGGAGAAACTGCACAAGGACTTGTTCGACCTGGATTATGTCGGCATCAAGGCCTCGCAGTTCTCGTTCAACCGTCTGCAGAAGGCAGACCCGGTTCTCGGAGTGGACATGAGTTCCACCGGAGAGGTAGGCTGTATCGGTGAAGACACGTCGACAGCGTTGCTCAAGAGTATGCTCTCGGTGGGTCACAGGATACCCGAGAAGAACATCCTCCTGTCTACAGGTACGGCAAAACAGAAGGCAGAGATGCTCGATGCGGCCCGTCTGCTGAAACAGAACGGCTACAATATCTACGCCACAGGCGGCACTGCCAAGTACCTGTCGGAGCAGGGCATCGACAATACGCGTGTCTACTGGCCGTCGGAAGAGGGCATGCAGCCACAGGCACTCGATATGCTTCACAACCACGAGATAGACATGGTGGTGAACATACCTAAGGATTTGACCAGTCATGAGTTGTCCAACGGCTACAAGATACGCCGTGCTGCCATTGACCTCAACGTGCCTCTGATAACCAATTCGCGTCTTGCCTCGGCGTTTATCACCGCTTTCTGCCATGTCAGCCTTGACAAGATAGACATCAAGGCGTGGGAAGAATATTGATACGCGGGTTGTCCCCGCAGGACACACGGTCATAACGTATATAACTCAAAAGCCCAAGGCATCTCGCCTTGGGCTTTTGAGTAGTAGGGCTTACAGCCCGTAAAAAGAAAGATGTTGTTTCTGTTTCGACACACCCTCCTTGTCAATTGAAGAGCAATTTCCTTGTTACATTCCCTTTCTTGACTATGACAAGACCTTTGACAGGTGCGGTGATGCGCTGTCCCTGCATATCATAGAATTCCGCTCCATCAAGGAGTTGAAGGGTGTCATCGGCGTTTATGTCGCTGATGCCGTCAGTCTCGTCGGTGACAATATAAAGGCTTGCCGCCTTGGCTTCACCGCTTGTGCCCGCCGTGATGTAGGCACGGTAGGGCGACATCTTCACGCTTTCCGCCTTTGAACTGGTGACAAGTGAAGGCACGTTCCAGAACTTGTTCTTTGAGATGATGTAGTTGCCTGTGTCATTGGTCACGTCTGCGGTGACGAATGTTCCCTCCATGTTGGCATCGTCAGCAGGTTCTGCCACCACATTGGCCTCCGAAGCGCTCTTGATTGAGATGCTTCCATTGTCGGCGTACACCAGTATCGGCTTTCCTGCGGCTACTGTTTCCGTAATCTGGTCAACGGTTATCTTGTCCGTACCGATGGTGTTGACAGTATAGAACTTGCAGTCAGAGACGTCTGCGACGTCGAATGAGAACGGCAGACAGAGGGTTGCCCACTTGCTGCTTACCGTGCGCTCGTATGTGGCTGTGTTGTCTTCCGCAAACTTGAAATTGAAACCGGAGATGAACTCGTCCTTGTCGCCGAAGGTTACATCGTCATGACAAACGGCATCCACGCCGTCAGCGTTGTACTGACTGCCGCCCACGGTGAAGTGGCGGCGCAGTGTGAAGTAGCCGTCGGTGTAGTTTGCCATTTTGTGACTTATCTTGTTGCTGTCAAAATTGGCGAGTTTGCTGCAACCGACGAACACCTCATTTCCTGTTCCATCTGGGACTTTGCCGTCTTTGCTGACATAAATGTTTTCCAAGGACGTGCAGCCGTTGAACATATAACCGCAGTCTTCGATTTTGGAAAAGTCTGTGTTGGACATGTCTATAGACTTCAGACTGGTGCAGCCGTTGAACATATAGTAGGTGCTAATGAGATTTGGTGTCTTGAAAGAACTGAGGTCGAGGTTTTCGAAACCGGTGCAGTCTCTAAACATATGTTTCATATTTGTGACTGCCTCAGTATCAAAAGAACTGAGGTCAAGTTCTTTCAGACTTTTGCAACCATAAAACATACACGACATATCGGTGGCTGATGATGTGTTTAAATTTGTCAGATTGACTGTGGCAAGGCTGTAACATCCATCCAGGAAGTAACTGAAATCGGTTACTTTCTCAGTGTTGAAACTGGACAAGTCGAGTGTTTTCAGACTTTGGCAATCCAAAAACATATCAGCCATATCGTTGACATTGGATGTGTCAAAGTGTGATACATCAATGGAAACCAGTTTCTTGCATCCATTGAACATATGCGCCATGTTTGTGACTTTCGATGTGTTGAATGTGGACAAATCAATGTATTCCAGGCTGTCGCACTCTCCGAACATCACTTCCATGTCTGTAACATTGGAGGTATCGAAGTGTGACAGGTCTATGGAAGCGAGTTTACAACAACTATAGAAGAATCCTCCAAGATATGTGGCACACGACGTGTTCAGATTCTCTATGCCTTCAATGGCCGTGAGATTAGTCATTCTTGCTAACCAACCGTAGCAAACGGTGGGGCGTGCATCAGCGAAACTGCTGTCGAACACAACCGTTTGAATTTTGTCATGGTAGTCGTCAAACCAACCGGGAAAGCCTTTCCCGACGGGTACATTGTACTTGGCCGTTGCCTCTGTAGCGTCTTTTTTTGCGTTGTAATAGAATGTCATCGTATAGGTGGCGGCATCTATACCAACCCACATAATGGGCTTTTCAGAAAAATAACCGTCAGTGCAGTTTGCCATCTCCTTGCCTGTCTTGTTGCTGTCGAAGTCGGTGAGAGAAGTGCAACCGTTGAACATGTAATAGCCGACGCAAGTGCTTGGTACGGTGAACAGGTCGCTTGCATAAATCGTCTTCAGTGCGGAGCAACCGGTAAACATCTCTGTAAGTATGGTGGCACTGGATGTGTCAAACGAGGAAAGGTCAAGTTGGGTGAGACCTTTGCAGTTTGCGAACATGCCCAGCATGGTTTCCGTTGACGATGTGTTGAAGTGTGACAGGTCAAGCGAAGTGAGTGACTGGCAACCGGAAAACATCCGTTCCATGCTGGCAACCTTCGAGGTGTTGAGATTTGCCAGTCCCTCAATCTCTTTCAGATTGCTCATGCCAGAGAACCAATCACTGCAACTCGTGGGACGTGCGCATGAGAATCTGTCGTCAAACGCCACCTTCTCAATGCTTGTGGAATATGCAAGCCATTCTGGCTTGGACTGACTTTCGAAAGCAATAGGATACGCTGCGGTTGCGGTGGAGGCTGTTCTGTTGCCGTCGAAATGGAAAGTGAGCGTTTTGGCGGTGTCGTCATATTCAGCCCAAGCCTCGGTATCGTCATCTATCTTGGTGAGATAGCCGTTGTCGGAACTGGCCATTTCCTTGTCGGTCTTGTTGCTGTCGTAATGGGGAAGTGACGTGCAGCGAGTGAACATATTGTCGCTTTCTGTGACATTGGAAACCACGAAGCCGCTGCCTGCATAGATGTCGGTAAGCGAAGAACATCCATAGAATATGTCGGACATGTCTGTAACCGCAGCAGTATTGAATGAAGTGAGGTCAAGACTCGTAAGACTGGTGCACATATTGAACATGCCTGACATATCCGTAACATTCGATGTGTTGAACGAAGTCAGGTCGATTTCAGCAAGGTTATAGCACTCTTCGAACATGGCAGACATGTCTGTGACCTCCGAGGTGTTCAGATATTTGATGCCTTTGATGCTTTCAAGAAATATCATCTCTCCGAACCAACCGTAGCAAATGGTCGGTCGGGCATCGGCAAAACTCTTGTCAAACACAACCGTTTCGATACTGTCTCTGTGTGTGAGCCACCTCGGATACCGGTTGGATGTATCGGGAAGACTGTATTTTGCGGTCGCCGTGGATGCCTCTTTCCGGTCATCGTAATGGAACGTGAGGGTCTTTGTGGCGGCAGAATACTCCACCCACGCCTCGTTGTCGGCCTGTATGGCGACAGGCACAAAAAGCAATGCCGTCAGCACTGCGTACTTAAAAACGTTTTTCAAAGTCATATTCATATCGTAATGTTCTCTCTTGTATATTCTTACAAGAGTGCAAAGTTAGCAAGAAATTACGGTATGAACAATGGAAAAACGCTACTTTTGTTCTTCGAACGGGAACAGACCGTAGAGTTCGGCGTCTATCTTGTCGGTGATAGTCTGGAATGCCTGCGCATCAGCCTCAAACTTGCAGGTGTCGCCGTCGACAATTATGAGGTTGCCCTTGTAGGTCTTTATCCAGCCCTCATACAGGTCATTGAGACCCTGGAGGTAGTCTATGCGGATGCTCTGCTCGTACTCGCGTCCGCGTTTTCCTATCTGTGCGATGAGGTTGGGGATGGTTGAGCGGATGTAAATCATGAGGTCAGGCAGTTTCACAAGCGACATCATGAGGTCGAAGAGGTCTGTGTAGTTGAAGAAATCCCTGTCGGACATATAGCCCTGATTGTGCAGGTTGGGGGCGAAGATGCGTGCATCCTCGAAGATGGTTCTGTCCTGTATGATGGTGTCCTCGCTCTTTGCTATCTCCACGACCTCGGCAAAGCGCTTGTTGAGGAAATATATCTGGAGGTTGAAAGACCACCTCTGCATGTCTGCGTAGAAATCAGACAGGTAGGGATTGTTGTCTACAGACTCGAAGCGAGGTGTCCAGCCATATCTCTTTGCCAACATTTTTGTCAGCGTTGTCTTGCCGCTTCCTATGTTTCCTGCTATTGCTATATGCATGATAATTGGTGTTTTATTTGTCGGAAAAGAGACCGAAAAGTTCGGCATCTATCCTGTCTGTGATTTTCAGAAAGTCCTCACGGCAGTTCTGGTAGTCCATTCCGCCGACGTTGACAGTCATGACCTTTCCTTTGTATTTCTCCCTTATGAATATCTCGTAGCGCTCGTTGAGCCCCTTCAGGTAGTCGAGCGGAATGGCCTGTTCATACTGGCGGCCGCGCTTCTGGATGTTCTTCACGAGGTGTTCGAGTGGTGCCTGGAGGTAAATCATGAGGTCTGGCAACTTCACAATGGACATCATCTGCTCGAAGAGTTCCATATAGGCGGTGTAGTCACGGTCAGACAACTGCCCCTGGGCGTAGTTGTTGGCTACGAATACATACACTCCCTCGAATATGGAACGGTCCTGTATGGTCGTGCGTTCCGGGTGGGCGGCAATGTCGAGCACGTTCTTGAACCGCTCTTTCAGAAAGAACACCTCTAAGTTAAACGCCCATCTCTTGAAGTCTTTGTAGTAATCTTCGAGGTAAGGATTGTCCACTACGGGCTCCAGATGGGGCGTCCAACCGTAGTGGTGTGCCAACATCTTTGCCAGAGTGGTCTTTCCGCTGCCTATATTTCCTGCTATCGCTATGTGCATTCTGTATGCAAATTTAGGAAATATATCTCGAACAGACAGACCGTAAACATGCTTTTTGTGATAAAAGCGACTTTTTTTGAGGCCGTTTATGAAATAATGATGTACCTTTGTAGGTGACATATTATATAGGTATAGGGACGTGGCGGAGTCCGTGGCTTGCGGTTTGCCGTTGTCCGAAAATGTGAAGATGATTGCAGAAGACAAACTTGCGGTAAACAGCGTGGACAGTTCTCATGCTGAATTTGACATGAAAAGCCTCGACGAGAGCGTGGCTCATCTCATCGACGTGCTGTCAGACAGGGTCGGTGAAGAAGATCTCAAACGCGTCAGGGAGGCGTATGCCTTTGCCAAGGAAGCCCACAAAACCCAGCGCCGCAAGAGCGGTACGCCCTATATAATACACCCTGTGGCGGTGGCGAAGATTGCCGCCGAGGAACTGCGGCTGGATGTCAACTCCGTCATCTGCGCCTTTCTGCACGATGTGGTGGAGGACACGGACTATACCATAGACGACATCACGGAGCGATTCGGCGAAGATGTGGCGTTCCTTGTCGATGTCGTTACCAAAAAGCGGAAGAGCAGTTACCGAATGTCAAAACAGGTCGACAACTACCAGCAGTTGCTCAATTCCCTCCATTTTGACATCCGTGCGCTGATGATAAAGATAGCCGACCGCCTGCACAATATGCGCACGCTGGCGTCGATGAGCCCCGACAAGCAGATGAAAATCGCCGGAGAGACCGACTATTTCTATGCGCCTCTTGCCAACAGACTCGGGCTTTTTGACGTGAAAACGGACTTGGAGAACCTTTCTTTCAAATACCGTTGTCCTCACGAATACGATGAAATCAACACGGCACTCCACGAAGACCGCATTGCCGACAAGGAACGTCTGGACATTTTCTGCGGCAATATAACAAAACTGCTTGCAGGCAAAGGCGTGCAGGTAAAGGCGAAAGTGTATTACCGTATGCCGTATAGCATCTGGCGCAAGATGAAGGCGCAGGACAAGGACTACCGCCATATAGACAACCGCTACTATGTCCGTGTGACCTTTGACGACTGCGGTGACAGTGCCAACGAGAAGAACCGCTGCCTCAAGATATACTCCATTCTCACGGATGTGTACAAGGAAAAGCCGCTGTCTTTTGTCAACCAGATAGACCAGGCCAAGGAAAACTCCTACCAGTCACTCAATGTCATGCTCCTCTCCGGGCAGGGCGTGTGGGAAGATGTGCAGATTTGTTCGGAGCGAATGGTGGAGGCTTCTCGCCTCGGATGTATGGCTGAGCGCAACGAGAGCAATGTCGGGGAGTGGATAGAACGGTTCAAGCGTGTGCTGGAAGATATTGCCAACCAGAGCACGGGCAACACTTTCATCGAGAGCGTGGTAACGTCTCTCTACTACGATGACATCATGGTGTTCACCCCTAAGGGCAATCCCGTGGTACTGCCTGCCGGTTCCACTGCCATAGACTTTGCCTTTGAACTCCACACGGAGATAGGTCTGCATGCCCATTTCGCACGCATCAACGGCAAACTTGTGTCCATCCGTACCGAACTGAAGCGTGGTGACTGCGTGGAAATAGGGGTGTCGGAACAGATAATGGCGCGTGGCGACTGGTTCAATTCCTCTTCTACCTATAAGGCGAAGCGTGCCTTGCGGTCAATAATACAGAAGGAGGCGGCGAGCAGTTACAGACGTTGTCCGATGTGCAACCCCATTCCCGGCGGCGAGATAATAGGCTGCAGGTGCGAAGACGGACACATCGAGATACACAACCGTTCCTGTCCTGAGGCGATACACATAGCCTCGAAGCACGGTGACAGTATTGTTTCGGTTGACTTCAGTGAAGATCCGAACGTGACGTATCCCGTCACTGTCAGGATAAAAGCCATTGACCGCTACCACCTGTTGATGGATTTGCTCGACGTTATATCGTGCAAACTGCACCTGTCGGTAGACTCCCTGCACACCTCGACCGAAGACCACATTGTCACGACAGTGCTCACTTTCTTCGTCCACAGTGTTGAAGAGAGGGATGAGGCGATAAAAAACATATACGGCATAAAAGGAATAGACGAACTGCGTGAGACCAGAAACTGAACTGAAAACAAAAGGCACACCTGACAATACAAACGTTAAACTAAACAAGATAACAATTACCGACATGAGAAAAAAACTGCTTTTTGCGGCACTGTCATTGTGTGCTGCGGTGTCAGTTCCTGCCCAGGATCTCACCCATGAGGTGGAGGCGGACACTGAGAAATGGCCTGAACCCGTGGTGGACAGTTCCTGGAAGTTGTCGCTGATGAAGCACAACAATGCCAACAAGAACGTCTATGTCTACAAAGACAAACTCTATGATGCCCTCTTTACACGCTCCTTGGGATGGAATGGCGGCGATGGCGTGCAGACAACGCTGCTTCCCGACGGCAACATCTTCTGGAGTTTCAATGACAGTTTCTACGGTCTTGCCGATGCAAACAGCCGTGCCCGCGGCGCATGCAATTTTCCGCGGAACAGCATAATGGTGCAGACGGTGAATCCTGACACGGGCAAACCGGGCGAGACTGACGACAATCTGGTGTGGCTGGCGGACTGGGTGAATGTCACAAACCCCAATGCTGACCGCTACTATCAGTGCCGCACGCACATCCGTCACCCCAAAGGGGAGAAGTCGGATGCCGAGATTAAAGCCGGCGACATAGACCAGACGTATCTCTATTGGGCTGGTGACGGTACGGTGGTGGACGGTCAACTGCAGGTGCTCTGGGCCGGCGTGTACAACGGAACGGAGAATCTGATGAAGTCAGACAACCGTGCTCTCGCCATCTACAGCCTTGAGGGGAAGCCCGGCGATGACACTTACCTGAAAATGATAAGCGTGGATCACAATTTCTTTGAGGCAGACCCAATAGGCTATGGGGCTACTCTCTGGGAGGACGAGGACGGACATACCTATCTGTATGCTTGTAACCAGTTCAAGAAAAATGCCGGTGACCTGCTCGCAACATCGTCTCCTGTGGTGGCAAGGTCTACGACACACGACCTCCGCAGCAAATGGGAGTACTATGTGGCTGACGCAAACGGCAACTTCAAATGGCAGGACACATACCCCACGACAGAGGAAGTGAACCGCTCTGCCATATCCAGCCGTTCGGTGTCGACTGCGTGGGTGTTCAAGGACGGCGACTATTACTACATGACGGCACAGGGCTATGTGTTTGGCAAACAGATATACATCATGCGCAGCAAGAATCCTTGGGGACCGTTTGAGGAGTGTCATCAGTTGTGGACTTTCCCCTATGTGCTCGACAAGAAAGGTGAACGTACATACCAGAATCTCTATATGACACACCTGCATCAGGGACTTTCGCGCGAGGGAGAACTCGTTTTCTCCACGAACACGGACACGAAGGAGTGGGGCAATAACTTCAACTCGACCGGCAGCGCCGACTTCTACCGTCCGTATTTCGTGCGTGTATACAATTGGAAAGCAGTATTTGAAGACAACTAAAAACCTACAACCAGACATGAAAAAGTATATATCGTATGCGGTGGTGGCTCTCGTGAGCCTCACCTTTACATCATGTTACAAGATTCTGCGTACCTCTGCACCCGAGGAGGCTATGGCAGGCGAAACATTCAATGTGACCGTCACGGTGGGTCATGACGGCGATACCAACACGCAATACAAAAAGGACTGGTCACTCGCCGGAGTGCGCGTGCCGAAAGGGTGGACGGTGACCGCTCCGGCAATGAACCACAGAGCCTATGCCGAAGATTGGGTCTACTATGAGGACGGCACTGTGGCGTCAAAGAAATATCCCATGTCTAAAAACGAGAGCCTCTCGAAAATATATAATGATGCCTGTCCAAAGGCGGGATACGAGTGGTTCGGATTTCAGAGCCGGGTTATGGTTCCGAAGAATCTGACGGCCTGTTGGAGAAACGGATGTGACTCCATTGTCGGCACATTCAAGGTGGAAGTGCCGGCAGACTGCGTCCCGGGAACATATACGATAGACTTTATTGCCGGTGACGAAGAGGATGAGGCGGGAGCGGGAAAATACACTTCCTACAAGGATGCTCTGTCGACACGCTTGTTCGAAGCGGGCACATTCTCGTTCAGTTCGTTCAACCGTGTCAACACATTGGCCTCCAGAACGATTGTCATAAAGGCAGACCCGACAGCCATAAGCGGTGTTTCTGCCAAGGAAGATGCCACCAGGCAAATCTACACAATTGACGGTGTGAGAATCAAAAAAACGCAGCGTGGTGTCAATATCGTAAACGGAAAGAAAGTGATACGGTGACAGTCGTGTGCGGTGACGGTTGCTGTCGGAAACTAAAAAACGGTGTCGGAACAATTATTCCGGCACCGTTTTGGTTGGTATTATGCGTGTTTATTTCAACAGGGTGATGCCTTTCCAATCGTCTGTGCGGAAAGGTGATGCAGGCAGACCGGCCCCATTGCATAGGTTGCAGTCGGGATTGTCTGCCCAGCCGTAGCGAACTGCCATGGGGAATTTCACTTTCGGAGACGACACGACCACAGTGTTGCCCTCTATTGTGGCGTCTGCCCAGACGAATTTGTGGTCTGGCCCGGCTATCTGGAATGTGCGTAATGCCTTGCCGTCGGATGTCTTCAGACCTCCGTCTGTACCTCGGAAATTAATGCGGAATGCACGCCCCTCCATGCAATAGCCTTCATACACGGGACCTTGCCATACGACTTTCTTGCCGTAATCATTGGCTTCCGCTACGAGAGCGAGCCTGCGTCCCACTTCCTGTTTGTTCTTCGGGTGTATGTCGTTGGCTTCTCCTATGTCAATGATGCACGCCAATTGTGTGTTTTTGAGGCGTGTTGTCATGACCTGGGCCTCGCGGAGTTCAGCCCAAGTGGACTCCGTTGGCTCATCTTTCTGTGGCATATAGTTTGCCAGTTGCACGATGTAGAACGGGAAATCGTGGCCCCATTGCCCGCGCCAGTCGGTTATCATGACAGGCAAGAGTTCACGGTATTGGTAGGCAAGGGGCGCGTTTGATTCGCCCTGATACCATATTGCGCCCTTGATGGAGTAGGGGACAAGCGGTTTCAGCATGGCATTGAAGAGCACAGAAGGGATGTTCGCATTGTTTGCCGTATTCATGGGCATTGGGGTGAAACGGCGTGTGTCTACTGCTACCTTGTATTTCCACAGTCCCGAGATGTTGACTTTGTCGTTGCCACAGGCAATGTTGAAGTTGTCGGCACCGCCCCAACAACCGCCGTTGCCGCCGCCGTCGGTAATGCGGATGGTCACCGTCGCCTTTCCTGGTTTTACAATATTGCCGGGGATTTTGTAGTTTCTGCCGGCCATCCAACCGTCGGTGTGTCCGACCTCTACGCCGTTGAAGAATGTGTTGTCCTCGTCATCGATAGGTCCCAGGTTGAGGGTCAACTCTTTGCCTGCCCAGGATTCGGGTATGTCGACAGCCTTTCTTAACCATACGATACCGTTGAATCCGCCCAAACCGTTTTGCTGCAGATACCCCGGAGTCTTGATTTCTTGCCAGTCACTGTCGTCGACAGACGTGTCAGCCCAGACCGCCTTGCCGTCTGCATAGCCGTTGTCGGCGGCACGAAAAGCCTTCCACCAGTCGGCAATCTGTGTCTGATAGAGTTTCGCACGCTCCTCGTTGCTCTCGGGAAGCAGAGGCAACCCTTCGACAACCGCACTGAAATCGGGCATCTGTTTCAATGCTCCTGCGCTTGTCCAGGCTTCCGCCACAGTACCGCCCCAACAGGTCTCTATCAGCCCAATGGGTACATTCAAATCCTTGTTGAGTTCTCTTCCGAAGAAATAAGCGCACGCCGAGAAACGCTCTATGCATGCTGACGAGCACACTTCCCAACCGTCGTTTACGGCGTTTAGTGAGGACTGCTCCCTCGTGCTGGTGGCATTCTGCACATGGAAGAGGCGTATGTTCGGATACTTGTCGGCGTTGGCAATCTCCTTGTCCTTGTCTTTCACCTGTCCGACGGACATCTCCATGTTGGACTGGCCGGAGCATAGCCACACTTCACCCACCATTACGTTGGACAGTGTGACGGGCTTGCCGTCATCGACAGTTATAGTGTAAGGACCTCCGGCTTTTGGAGTGGCGACCGTAAGACACCATTTTCCGCGGCTGTCTGCTGTGGTTTTGTAAGTTTTCTTGTTCCATGACGTTGTCACGGAAACGGTGTTCCCGGCTTTGCTCTCGCCCCAGATTGGTGCGTCGGTTCTTTGCTGAAGTACCATGTTGTCGGAGAACATCGGTTGCAGTTTTACCTGTGCCTCGGAGCAAAGGGCACCGATAAGAAGCGTCATCGCTATGAGAATCTTTTTCATGAAGAAAGTTTTTAGTTGAAGTTTACAGTCCACAAAGGTAGGCAAAAATATCCTTTCGCATTCTTGCGGCCGTGTATGCAGACCTGCATTTTGTTCTATTTTTATTCATTTTGGACGGATATTCACATACGCCAGTGCCGCCTATGCCGCACGACAAACCTCAAACGCCCTTTTGGTGACAGATTCCGGTGTTTCCGAATCGGTCTGTAAAAGGGCATAAATATCAGTTTTTGTTTTGTCTTTTGTGTGAAAAATGGTAATTTTGCATCTGAATTCGGATATAGCGAGCATAGGCTTGCTTTCTTTTTGAACAACAAATCATTGCAATGAATATTTCTTATAAATGGTTAAAGGAGTATGTTGACTTCGACCTCAGTCCGCAACAGGTGGCGGATGCACTTACGTCTTGCGGTCTGGAAGTGGACGCTCTGGAGGAAGTACAGTCAATAAAAGGTGGTCTGAAAGGTCTTTATGTCGGCAAGGTGCTTACTTGTGAGATGCATCCTGACAGTGATCACCTGCATGTAACCACCGTTGACCTCGGCAAAGAAGCCCCGCAGCAGATTGTCTGTGGCGCGCCTAACGTGGCTGCGGGTCAGAAAGTCATCGTGGCAGACCTCGGTTGTGTGCTCTATGATGGCGACAAGGAATTTACCATAAAGAAAAGTAAACTGCGCGGAGTGGAGTCCAATGGCATGATATGTGCCGAGGACGAGATAGGTCTCGGCAACGGTCATGATGGCATCATGGTATTGTCTGACGATGCCGTTGTCGGTACTCCGGCTGCCGAATACTTCCATTTGGAGAGCGATTGGGTGATAGAAATAGACATCACGGCAAACCGTTCTGATGCCCTTTCCCACTGGGGAGTGGCGCGTGACCTGTACGCTTGGTTGAAGCAGAACGGCTATCAGACGTCGCTGCACCGTCCCGGTTGTGATGGGTTTGAGGTTGACAACGAAGACCTGAACATTGATGTCGAGATAGAGAATACCGACGCTTGTCGCCGCTATGTAGGGCTTTCGATTACCGACTGCGAAGTGAAGGAAAGTCCGGAGTGGCTGAAAAACAAACTCAATGTGATTGGTCTGCGCCCGATAAACAACATCGTCGACATCACCAATTATATAATGATGGCTTACGGACAGCCCATGCACTGCTTTGATGCGGATATGGTGGAGGGCAAGAAGATAGTTGTCAGAACTCTGCCGGAGGGTACTCCGTTTGTCACACTCGACGGAGAGGAACACCTTTTGGGCAGTCATGACCTCGCCATTTGCAATGCCAGAGAGCCCATGTGCATAGCAGGTGTGTTCGGAGGACGTGGTTCCGGCACATACGAAACAACCCGTAACGTGGTGTTGGAGTCGGCTTATTTCCATCCGACATGGATTCGCAAGAGTGCCCGACGCCACGGTTTGTCGACCGATGCAAGTTTCCGTTTCGAGCGTGGAATAGACCCTGACGGACAGATTTACGCCATTAAGCAGGCGGCGATACTGTGCAAAGAACTTGCTGGTGGCAAGGTCTCGATGCAGATAAAGGACGTTTATCCGAATCCTATACCCAATGCAGTGGTCGAATTCCGCTATGACTATGTGGACACGCTCATTGGTAAGGAGATTGGCAAGGACACTGTGAAGTCGATTGTTACTGACCTTGAGATGAAGATAGTCGGCGAAACCGATGAGGGTCTCACGCTTGAAGTGCCGGCATACAGGGTGGACGTGCAGCGTCCGTGCGATGTGGTGGAAGACATCCTGCGTATCTATGGATACAACAATGTGGAGATTCCGACACGTCTGGCATCGGCTCTGACAACACCGGAACAGGCAGATGCGGAGTATAAACTGGAGAACATCATAGGCGAACAACTCGTTGGCTGCGGTTTCAATGAGATTCTCAACAACTCGCTTACAAAGACTTCCTACTATCAAGACCTTAATTCATACGCAGAGGAGAACACCGTGAAGGTGATGAATCCGTTGAGCGCAGACCTCGGAGTGATGCGTCAGACACTGCTTTTCGGCGGTCTTGAGAGCATAACAAGGAATGCTAACCGCAAGATGAGCAACCTCCGTTTCTTTGAATTCGGCAACTGCTATCACTATAATGCAGAGAAACACGATGACGAGAATCCGATAAAGGCATATACGGAAGAGTATCATCTCGGTCTGTGGGTTACCGGCAAGCGTGTGCAAGGTTCGTGGGCACATCCCGACGAAGACAGTTCCTACTATGAACTCAAGGCGTATGTGGAGAACGTGCTCGGTCGTCTGGGCGTTCCGGCTGGCATGATAGTGGCGGCGAAATCGCAGAACAACATCTTCTCGAGCGGTATCGAACTGAAGAACAGAGGCGGTAAGGTGCTTGTAGAAATGGGTGTCGTGGCAAAGAACTTGCAGCGTAAGGCGGACATATCAGCCCCTGTCTATTTCGCCGACATACACTGGACGGCACTGATGAAGGCCGTAAGGAACAACAAGGTGGAATTTTCCGAGATAAGCAAATATCCGTCGGTATCGCGCGACTTGGCTCTGCTCGTTGACAAGAACGTGGAGTTTGCACAGATAGAACAGATTGCACGACAGAGCGAGAAGAAACTTCTCAAGAGCGTGGAACTCTTCGATGTTTATGAAGGAAAGAACCTTCCGGAAGGCAAGAAGTCGTATGCCGTGAACTTTATACTGCAAGATGCGGAAAAGACACTCAACGACAAGGCTATCGATGCCATAATGAACAAACTCATAAACAACCTGAAAAAACAACTCGGTGCAGAACTCAGATAGTCTGCAGGGTGTGAGTTTGTCAATCAAAAAGAGAACAATAACAATAACAGAAAAAGGAAATAAAATCGTCAAACTATGGGACGCGCATTTGAATTTAGAAAAGCCCGCAAACTGAAACGTTGGGGTAACATGGCAAAAACCTTTACCCGACTTGGTAAACAGATAGCAATCGCCGTGAAGGCATCGGGACCTGACCCGGAGACAAATGCCACTTTGCGCTCGATAATCGCTACTTGCAAGCGTGAGAATATGCCGAAAGACAACATCGACCGCGCTATCAAGAACGCAATGGGCAAGGATCAGTCAGACTACAAGGAAGTAACTTACGAGGGATACGGACCTCACGGAATAGCAGTATTCGTGGATACGCTTACCGACAACACTACCCGTACGGTGGCTGACGTGCGCTCGATATTCAACAAATTTGCCGGCAACCTCGGTACGACCGGTTCTCTGTCGTTCCTCTTCGACCACAAGTGCGTGTTCACTTTCAAGAAAACGGCAGACCTCGACATGGATGAACTGATACTGGAACTCATCGACTACAATGTGGATGACGAGTTTGACGAGAACTATGACGAGGATAAGGACGAGACGACAATATCCATCTACGGCGATCCGAAGTCGTATGCACAGATTCAGCACTTCCTTGAGAGCAAGGGTTTGGAGGACATCGGTGGTGAGTTCACCTACATTCCCAACGACCTGAAGGAGGTTGACGCCGAGCAGCGTGCCACTATTGACAAGATGGTAGAGCGTCTTGAGGAGTTTGACGACGTGCAGACCGTCTACACAAACATGAAGCCGGAAGAATAAAGTCGGGCTATGAAATCATACAAGAACTATGTTTTGTTGATGGCACTCATAATCATGGGTGCTATCAACGTATATGGACAGAACAAGCGGGAGTTCCGTGGCGCATGGATACAGGCCGTGAATGCCCAGTTCCAAGGCCTGTCCAAAGAGACCATGCAGAAGACTCTCACCTATCAACTCGACGAGTTGCAGAAGGACGGAGTGAATGCCATAATCTTCCAAGTGCGTCCGGAGTGCGATGCATTGTACAGAAGCAGCATCGAACCGTGGAGCCGTTTCCTCACCGGAACCCAGGGCATGAACCCGGGATGGGACCCGTTGGCGTGGATGGTAACGGAGTGTCACAAGCGCGGAATGGAAATCCATGCATGGATAAATCCCTACCGTGCCAAGACCAAAGGTACGACTTCGCTTGCTGCGAACCATATCTGTATAAAGAATCCGGACAGTTATTTTGAATACAACGGACAGTATATCCTCAATCCGGGCATCCCTTCCAACCGCGACTACATCTGTAAGGTGGCAGCGGATATAGTGAACCGCTACGATGTGGACGGCTTTCACATCGACGACTACTTCTATCCTTATCCTGCCGCAGGACTGCCTATCCCCGACGACGAGCAGTTCGAAAAGTACAACAACGGCGGTTTCAAGGATGTGAAAGACTGGCGCCGTGACAACGTGAACATATTTGTCAAACAGTTGTCAGAGACAATCCACAAAGCGAAACCGTGGGTCAAGTTCGGCGTGTCGCCCTTTGGCATCTACCGTAACAAGAAGAGTGACCCTGTCAACGGCTCTGACACGAACGGTCTGCAGAACTATGATGACCTCTATGCAGACGTGCTTCTGTGGGTGAACAACGGTTGGGTGGACTACTGCGTGCCGCAACTCTATTGGGAGATAGGACACAAGGCTGCCGACTATGCCACGCTTATCAACTGGTGGAACCGCTTCTGTGGCAACCGTCCGTTATATATAGGTGAGGACATAGAGCGCACTGCGAAGCACCCGGACCTGCATAATCCCAACATTAACCAGATGTCTGCGAAGTACAGTCTGCATGAAAAGATGAACAACGTGCAAGGCACAGTCTTGTGGTATGCCAAGGCGGCGGTCGACAATACCGGCAATTACGGTACGGTGCTGCGCCAGAACTATTGGCGTTATCCTGCCCTTCAGCCGCGCATGACGTTTATTGACGCTGACGCTCCGGGCAAGGTGCGCAAGGTGAAACCGGTGTGGACTGCCGACGGATATGTGCTTTTCTGGACTGCTCCGAAGGGTGATGACTGGAAAGACAAGGCGGTGAAGTATGTCGTTTACCGTTTCAACAAAGGTGAGAAAGTGGACACTGAGAATCCAGCAAAGATTGTCAGCATAACGGAAGACACATATTTCCCTCTGCCGTATCAGGACGGAAAGACCAAGTACGTCTATGTCGTGACGGCTCTCGACCGTATGCAGAACGAGAGCAAGGCGGTGAAGAAAAAGGTGAGACTTTAGAGACCGTCTGACGAGAACGGACAACTAAGAAAAAAGAAGCCGGTCACGGGGATTGCAGAATGCGATTTCCTGTGACCGGCTTCCGTATGTTTGTGTGGCTCTCGTGGCCTGTTATTCTTTCATCAAGTCGTCAAAGAACTTGTCAAGGTCGCTGTTCAGACCCTCCATGAGGTCACCGCCGAGAATCACTGTGTCGTCGTCAGCGAGGAAGAGTTCGGCGATTGTCTCGTGCTCGTCGTCCTCAAGGATGAAACTGAAAGGCTTCGCAATGTTCATTTTTTCTATCTGTTCCGCATGGGCGTTGAGCCTTTGGCGCATGAGAGAAGCCACATGGTGGTAGAAAGAATCGTCGGTATTGCCTATCCAGTCGCTGATGACACAACGGTTAACCTCTTCGTCATCATCGTCGAAAGTCAACATCTCGCCGCTGTCCTGTATCACTCTGAAATGCAAATCGGTGAAAACCACGGTTTCCCTGTTGCCCGTAAATTTGGCTATAGTCTTCTCTATAGCCCTGTCCACTTGCGAGACTGTCTGCTGACTGTGCTCCATTTTCTGTTTCTTTTAGATATGTTTGCACCGCAAAAGTACTCATTTTTTACTACAAAGCAATAAAAATAATGAAATTATAGGGGATTTCCTGACCAATTCTTGTCTGTGTCGCGCGATTTGACTAATTTTGCAACGGCTTTCACGAGTTGAGGGCTTATAAATCAAATCATTAATCTTTGGGGGACGAGTTCCTCCTTAAAAAACTATCAAAACAAATGGCAACAAAAATCAGATTGCAGCGCGGTGGCCACAAAGGCTATGCTGTTTATCGTGTTGTAGTGGCAGATTCAAGATCACCACGCGACGGTAAGTTCATCGAGAAGTTGGGTGTTTACAATCCAAACACCAATCCTGCTTCTATCGACATCAACTTCGACCGTGCCCTTTACTGGGTTGAGTGTGGCGCACAGCCTACTGACACAGCCCGTACAATCCTCAAGCACGAGGGCGTTTACCTGATGAAGCACCTCAAAGGCGGTGTTAAGAAGGGCGCATTCGACGAGGCTGCTGCACAGACCAAGTTCGATGCCTGGAAGCAGGCAAAGGACAACGGCGACAAGGCTGTTGCTGACGCTGTAGCACAGGCAAAGAAAGACGTTGTAGCCAAGAACCTCGCTGCCGAGAAGAAGGTAAACGAGGAGATTGCAAAGAAGGTGGCTGACAAGAAGGCTGCTGCCGCTGTGGCTGCTGCCGAGGCAGAAGCTGCTCCTGCAGAAGAGGCTGCCGAGACTCCTGCTGAGGAGGCTTAAAGACACGCCGCTGCTATTTGCCACTGCATAAAGCAGAGTATAGGAAATTGAAGTCCGGAGTTGTTGTAACTCCGGACTTTTTTATTCGCAGGACAGAAACACTCTTGACAACTGTGATACCGTTTGCCTCATACGGCTGGCATGGCTGTCACGTACTGTGGAACACAATGAAAGAAATCCTCCCGTACCACTGTTTTGTAATGTGATACGGGAGGTTCTGTTATTTCTCAAACGATGATTTGTCGGGGAAGAGTTTGTCCTGGAACTCGTGGGCGAACTTTCTGTCGTCATCATTGGCAAACTCCGAGTCGTTCATGCAGAAGAACAACGGATTGTATCGCAGGAACTTCTCATAGAGACGTCGGTTGTCTATGTGAAGCCGGAAGGATGTCTTCTGCGTGACATATCTCTTGTGTGCTGTCTTCTCTGCGAATGCCGCATAGGAGTAGAGACTGCGTTGTATGTCGTTGGAAGAACGCTTGTGGTTGATGAAAGTGGCGCTCAGTTCCTTGTCAAACACCTGCCGCGTGTGCTGGCAACTGCTTTTGAGGTATGCGTCAATGTTGTGGTGCGCCTTCCCGGTATAGTATTTGCCGTACTTTTTCTCCACCAACAGCGCAGCATTATGGATGATCTGTTTGTAGTTACTCAGTGATTTTCCTAAAACCTTTGTTCTGTATCGCAGAAACAGTTTCCTGAAAAGACGGCTGTTGACACGTATTATCGGCAGACCGTCTTTTTTGAAAAAGGTCTCGGGAGTTACGGGTTTGTTGATGAACATGTCATCGTTGGCATAAAGGAAATGCTCCGCCAGTCCCGGAATAAAGCAGATGAAATGCTCTATTACTGTCGAATTGAAACAGGGCAGATATTCCTTTGGTATAATCTCAGTGTGGTCTACAATCTGTATTTTGGGGTTTGACGTGTCGAGCCAGTCGGGAGTTTGTCCGTCGGTAACGATGAAAATCTTGTGTATCCACGGTGCATACTTCTCTACGGAACGCAGGCTGTATTTCAGTTCTCCGTTCTCTGCATAACGTCCTTTGCAGTTGTTTTGTGCTTGAGTGGGCTTTCCTATGACGGCATCACGTTTCTCTCTCCATTTCGGGTCGTTGCCGTTCACCCAAAGATATACCAGGTCTATGTCTATCATTAAATTATTTGTTGTTGTTTATTCGTTCGTTTATCTCGGGGAAACGTTCCAGAATGGCATTCAGAGCCGTAAGGTTACGGTCTTCGTTTCCCTTGAAATTGGTGGTCTTCAACGACAGTTCCTTCGGCTTCTTCAGTCCGCATGGCTTGTTGTATCCGAATGGAACTGGAATCACAGGAGTGCCGTTGGCCACTGCCGCAGCCCAGAACCAGATGTCATCAGTGCTTGGGGCAAGTGTGGTAAACAGGTCTACATCCAGCATCTCAGGCTTCATGGAGTGTGGCGGATAGAGCACTCCTCCCACACCTGTCGGCAGGTTGAGGTATCCGGAATGAATCCTGCGGAACAGAAAATTGTACCAACGGTATTTCTTCCAACGGCGGTACGGCTGTCCCAATCTTATGCGCTTGGCTCTGTGAGCGAGCACTGCGTTGGGGAATTTGGCGTGTAATGCCAGCAAGTCACGCAGCATATGCCTGCCGTATGCCACGTCGTCGTCGACCGTAACGATCACTGCGTCGGGGAAATCAGCCGCTGCCGGTATCAGTTTGCGGTAGGAACGGATGTCACGGTCGTAGTTTCTGATTTCGAAAACGGGGTTCTCACTCGCCAAAGCCGTCAGTTCACTGGGCAGTATGCCGTCCTCAAACTGCGAGAAAGTGAGGTAGAGCACCAGTTTGTCGGGCAGTACCGAACCGTCAAGGATATATCTTATTGCCTTGACGGCAAAGGATATGGCCGCAGGAAACGAGGTCATCGAGACCACCACCTGCTGTCTGTGTGTCGTGAAATCCATGCTTATGTTTTCTTGCTGCACGCCGTTTGTCATTCTTCTCTTATGTCGTTGAGGTCATATCGGTCGAAATATTCCGCTTTCACGGTCTTCTGCGTACCGCTGGCCCGTCCCCGTGCCTGTTTCTCCACGAACTCTTCATACGACTTCACCGCATAATGGTTGATGCGGATGATGTCCTGCTGCGGTTCGCGGTCACGGAAATTCCTCTTTACCGGCTGTCCGTGTGAATCTGCGATATAGCCGGATATCTTTGCCGCCTCATGGCATCCTATCATCGTAAAGACCCTGCGTGGGTTGACGATGCTCTTCACATGGCGGTTGAGATAATGGTTCGGGAGGGAATGGCACTTGAAACGCTCCATCACCGTACCCGGTGTTCTTGTCTTCATACCGCCGCTGCCGTATACCAGCCAGTTGACTTCCACCGCTGTGAAATCCTCCATTCCGGTCAGAAACTCTGGAATTGACGCATCCCGCACAGGCACGATAAATTCGTCCAAGTCGATGAATGCAATCCAGCGTGAGGCGAAACGGTTGCGCTCAAGACAGTCGTCGTAAGCAGCCAACTGCCGTCTGTGTCCCGGCCAATATGTGTAGTCGACCACACCTTTATCTATATAGGAGGCGAGAACGGACTTCGTGTCGTCGGTGCTTTCGTTGTCGTAGATGTAGAATTTCTCTACCCCTTGGCTGAGATGCCACTCTATCCACTCCTTGAAATAGGAACCTTCGTCCTTGGCAATGGCACAGACAGACAGATAGCAAGTCGGATTCGTGTGGTCGTTACGGATGCTTTTCTTCAGCCGCAAGGCATTGGACACACCGTATCTCAATATCCCACGCCACCTGTTTCGTGCCATTTTGCAAGGTATAATCCCTGCTATTATCTCCGCCAGTACTTTGTTCATGCCTGTTTTTCAAAACTTGATGTCTCCGGCAGAATGTGCTGGAACGCAGCCGTTATGTTGCCTATCACGGTGTCATAGTTGCGTATGTGCACGTTGTCATTGAGACATACAAGTGAATATGACTGTCGGTATATCGCCCTGATGGCCTGGTTCGACCGTATCATAAGGGGGAACATCTTCGTGTCCTTGTAGGTGTTGTACGGTGTGAAGTTTCCTTTGCATATCTGCCAGGTGCGGAACAGTTCCGGCGTATAGTCGGTCAGGGAGCGGAATCTGTTGGCAGATGTCTCGGTGAGTTCCTTCTCTTCCGCTGCCCAGACCTCGTCGAAGGTCGCCTTGAGATAAGGTTGGGCATTGTGGGGAGTGCGCAGCATGACGAACTTGTCATAGAAATGGAGTAGGTAATTCCACATAGCCTTGCTTCCGTAACTCTTGTTGAACCACTTGTCACGGTGGAGTGACATCACCTCCCGCTTGTTGAAGTGACGGTTGATAATCTTAGTGTTGTTCTTGACACGCCTGTACCACTGTGACCAAGTGGGGTTATAGGTGAACACGGCAATGTCACACGGAAGTCCATTCTGGAAGAAACGCTCTTCGCCTATGTGGTTTATGATGTAGAAATCATCGTTGAAGTAGACGAAATGCTCCGCCAATCCCGGTATCTTGTGTATGTACCGCTCAATGACAACGGAGTTGTAGGTCGGCAGGAACTGTGCCGGGATGAAGTCCTCGTGGTTGACCAAATGGAGTTTCGGGTTGTTTTCGTCGAGCCATTCGGGTTTCTGACCGTCGGTGACGAAGTGTATCTTCCGCACCCAAGGGGCGAATTTCTCCACTCCCCTGAACCAATACCGCAGGAAACCGTTGTCCCTGAAGCGTGCCTCGGAGACGCTGTTCTTGGCGTTGTTCTTGGCGTTGGAATATTTGGAGAACTTGGCTTGCCATTTGGGATCGTTCATGTCGACCCATGTAATAACAAAATCAATATCCATATTTTACTCTGTTAGTCAATGAAATACTTGGTTGTCAACCGTTGTCTCTTACTGCATACTTGAACCTGTTGTGTGTCCACAGGTAGAGTTCGGGGTGCTGCATTATCTCCTGCTCGAGTCTCTGGTAGTACAGTCTGGTCAGTTCGAAGTCAGGCAGAGATTTCGGATTGTCGTGCAGTGGTGTGAGTTCACACTCGTAATATCCTCTTTTTATCCGTCGGATGCTGACAAACACGGCACAGTAATCATAGTGCTTGGTCACTTTTTCCGTTCCTGTAAGCACGGGAATGGTGTGGTTAAGGAAGCGCATGAAATGCTTCACCTCCCTCTTCTTGGGCGATTGGTCTGCTATGAACCCAATGACGTAAGGCTTGTTCTCCTTTGCCGCATTGGCTATGAACCGCACTGTCTGGTACATGCTCACGCACTGTCCTCCCATGCGTTCACGCAGTTGCAGCATTATCCTGTCCATTTGCTTGTTGCGCAACTTGTGGTAAATCTGCGCGAATCCGGCGTTTTTGTCAAGCCAAAGTCCGATGGAGGATATCCATTCCCAGTTGCCGTAGTGCCCCAGAAAGCCGGAAACGGACTTTCCCTCGGCAAGCATACCGTTCACCAATTCTATGTTCGTGAACTTCACCCGCTTCTTCATCTCCTCTGGAGAGATGGAAATCAGTTTGCAACTCTCAAGGAACATGTCGATGAAGAAGTGGTAGAAGCGTTTCTCTATCGCCACAATCTCCTCTTTGCTCCTGTCGGCAAAGGTTTCCGTCAGGTTCTGTCTGGTTAACTTGCGACGGTAACGTATGATGTAGTAGAACGGATAGAACAGGATGTCCGACACCAGGTACAGTATCTTGAAAGGCGTATGTGAAACGAGCCTTACGAGGAACAGTAGAACGTGATAGTACATCATACCGAATGAAATGAATGTTGTTTTCTCTTGGTGCATACAGTCTGAAATGTCAGTCTGCTCTGTCGCATGGCGTATAACCGCTGCGCAGAAGCACGTTTTGCCTTAAATAGTTGCCGTAGAAGAACAGTTCCTGTAAATGGAGATTGCCCTCGGGGAAGATGTCTCTCAGTCCGGGGAATGTATAGCGGGACACATCCAGTCCGCTCACAACCAACACATGATGCAGCGCATCCACGCTTACTGTCACGTCGGTGTTGTTGTCCTTTGCCACTACAGCCGTGCCGTAGGGAAACCGCTTGTCGTCATCAGCCGGATCGTCTCCAATCTTGAGCAGTGTGGCCGGCGTGGATGCTGTGGTCCATGACACCGGATTGATGCACCCGATATTGCCTTTTCCGAGTATGTCACTTGTGGCTTCGGGTGTCGTGACGCTCATGAAGTTGACCGTAACGCCCTGTGACGTGGCGTCCTTTGCCAGTTTCACATGCGGCAGCGAGTGCCCCGGCTGCACCAAGGTGTCCTCTGCCGTCACGGAGAATCCCACGACGTATGCGGCTATCAGTCTCTTGTATGTCTCGTCGTCCATGTGTTTCAGCACCTCGGTGACAAGGTTTCCGCCTTGCGAGAAGCCGGCAAGGATGAACTTCCTGCCGTGGTTCAGATGATTTATGTAATGGTCGAAAGCGTCAACTGCATCGTGCACGGCCAACTCATGAGCCGCTTTGTAGGTGGCGGAGTCGGGAGTGCCGAATGTCGCCTGTCTGTAATAGGGCAGGAAGAGGTTGGCTTTTGTGGCGAATATGGTGTCCGCCAATTCGGCGGAAAGCAGCCACGCCTGACGGTGACCGGCATTTTTCGGGTCGGCATTGTAGTGTTGCTGACCTGTGCTGTCACTCCAAGCGAAAAGGCAGGTTGGCAGTAGATAGAACACGTCAGGTTGCTTTTCCTCTATCCTCGTCAGCCTGTTGCCGCCGTCATACCACAGTGTGCTGTCAGCCCAATCGAGCGACGCAGTGCCGCTCCCGACTGTTCCTGCGGTGCAGGATGACAGCATCTGTAGAATGACTATCGCCAAAACGGCGGGAAAAGAAGCATGTCTCATTCTTGAAAAATACTTTTTAATTGTAGAAATTCCAACTTATTCCCAATCTGAGGACACTTCCGTTGAGCGGATAATGCGGTGTCAGGAATGACGAACGGTTGCCCATGCCGTTGTTGGCGTGGGAGTACATCACATAGAAACGTGTGCCCTTGAGGTTGAAGTTGGCGTATGCGCAGACGATAGGATAGTTGCCTATCTTCGTCTTGTCGGCGTTTCCCTGCACCGTGAACTGTCCTATTGTCGGCATATAGTCTGGCGCTTCGTATGAGGTGAAGTACCTCGCGTCAGCCCCGAGTTCGGTATGCAGCACCTTGGCGATGCGGAATTTCAGATACAGATTGGTGTACACGTTGAGTGCAGGTACAGGAAGAGCGCTCTGTTGGGTTGACTTCTGCCAAGTGACAACGTTCTCCCAGTTGACGATGCCGAGTGTGAAGTCCTGTTTGAGGGATGCCGTGAGGAGCGTTATGGGAGTGCCGCACTGTGCCACTTTCACTGTGTAGTTTGTCCTGCCGAGAGACTCGCTGGTGTCGTAGGTGTCGGTGAGATAGGTGTAGTTGGTAATCTCGTCCACACCGAAACGCAGTGACGTGCGTGTCTTCTTGTATGACAACTGTCCCTCGATGCGTGTGTGTGTCGACATACTGAGGTCATCATCCCACCACAGGTGTGACGAATGGTAATGGCGGAGGTAGTAGTTTGCCCGCTCATTGTGGAAAAATCCCTTGGCAGCAACCGATACCGTGTCGCCCAACAACCTCATGTTCAGTTCGGCAGAGGCATCCACTTTCACCTGTCCTTGGTCATCGCCGAGCAGCCATGTCTCTGCTGTGACGTTGTAATGGAATGCCGTTCCCTGTGTCCGTGACATCTGTCCGCCGATGCTGAAGTTGTGGTCGGTGTATCTTGTGAGCACGTTTGACTGGTCGGGTAGAGTGTAACGGCGCAGGTCACTCGCCGCAAACACTTTCAGTCCGGCGAATATCCACTTGTTGAAACCCTCGAGCAGTGATATCGCGAAGGTGTTTCTCAGACGTAAGAACTTCGTCTCGTCAAACACCTCGCCCGTGCTCGTGTCGTCCGCATTGTAGTATGTGTTTGCATAGAAACCGTCGGGTGTCTTGTGCGCCTGATAGATTCTGTCGTGCGAGTCGAGTTGTGCCGTGTGGATAAAACTTGTCACCGGCACATATTCTGTCTTCATCCAAGCCGTGTCGGCATGGGCTTCCGCCTTGTTGCTGATGAGGCTGTCGGCGGTGGCAAGATCCATTTTGATGCGTCCGCTGTCGGAAACGGCACTGTCGGAAGGCAGGGTTGTGTTTGCCACGACCTTGGCATTGTCGGGTCTGCCGGCATAAGTCACATTGTCATCGGCATTGTTCTCGTCAAGCAGTCCTTTGTCGCGGTCTTTCCTGTCCTTGCCCTTTATGTTGTCTTTGTTGTCCTTTTGCGACTCGAGGGCGAATTTCCTTGCTGCTATCTCCTCGTCACTCATCTTCACCTTGCGGTGGAATCCCACGTTGTAGCGGTGGGTCAGGAACACATGCCGGTTGCTGTTCCTGTTCCAGTTGCTCTCCAGTACGGTCGGAATTTCACTCGTCGCGTAGTTGTCGTCATAACTGTCGGGATTGGTGATATAGGTGTCTTCCGTTATACCGCCGTTCTCCGTGACCTTCTGCTTGTTGGATGTGAGCAACAGGTGAGCCTGGTATTGGTCACCGATATATGAGCCGTAGACGTTCAGACCGAACAGTGACGTGCTCTGTTCGCTGTAGTATCCTCGTCCGTAATGGTAGTCCAACTTGAAGCCGACGCCCAATCTCTTGCCGGCATTCACGGCAAATTTCGCACTGAAATGGTCCTCTCCGTTGGTGCGGTTGCCACAAGTGTTGTAGGTAAGGTTTGTGTATGGCGACAGCGTATTGGTGAAAAGGAACTCGTCAGGCTGCCTGTGGAAATAGTCGTAGGGCTGTGTGAAGAGGAACTGGGCGTCGTCTTTCTGTCTGTCGATGAATATTCTGTTGATGCGTGGAGTGCCCGTGTTGCCGAGATAATTGTACTCTCCGTGCAGTCCGGATACGAAAACCGAGTTCTGGAACATGTGCGTCACCGTGTCCATGGGCTGTTTCTGAATGTCTCCGAAACGCCTGTCCACCGTCCATAAACGCACTCCCTTGGGTATCTCCTTGTGAGAACCGCCGATAGAGTCGCTGGCAGTGCCGTTGCGTGACAGGCCGTTGCCGCCAGTGCTTCCGCCGAATCCGTCGTAAGAAGAGGTGCTGTTCGTGCGCAGCGACTGGCCGTTTGCACACGCAAACGCCATGGTAAAGAAAAATGCAAGCAGGCAAGTTTTCTTCATTGTCAGTGTATTAAGCGAAGTACAGACTCTGTGAATTTGATGAAGACGCCCGCTATCATTATTGCTCCGCCTATGTTGCGGCTGGCATGGAGATAGACAATCATACCTACGATGGCGAGAATGATGAACAGGAAATTGAGGATGTTCCTTATCTTGAAGAACCGTCCCTTGTTGGCATAACTCAGTTTTTCCAGCGGACGGCGGTGTGTTCTGCTCTTGCCGTTGTTGTCTGTTTCGCTGTTTGGCATCTTGTCCGATGTTTTATTCTGTTATGTTTTTCTTTCCTGGAAATGCCTTTTCGATACTGTCAAGCACCTCGTTCATGCGGTCAACGGTGGCAACACGGAACTTGCGGTTCACTCTCTTGAGTTTCTTGCCGCCTTTTGCGAGCATCTTGTTGTCGGTGATGAAGTCCTCTGCAACAAAGCGTTCCTTGTCGTTCTCCACACCATATTCATAGATGAGGCGTGACAGTGTCACTTCCACTTTGCCGTCTTCGCAGTTGGCGACAAGCAGATAACTGAACAGGGAACGGTCGAGTACCAGCAGTTTGTCACTGAACACGAGCCACTCGCAGAACGTAGCGACGATGGAGTCTTTCCCCTCGTTGTACATCGCAATCTTGCTCTTGTTTGTCTGGTTCTCGCCACTTGCCAGATTTTCCAGTTCTTTGTAGACGATGTCAAAAGCCTGTTTGCCCGGCATGCCGTTAGTGTCAAACGTTCTGGAAAAGACCACCTTGCCGTCCTTTTCAGGCACTGCACCTGCCAGATAGGGCAGATCCTTGTCTTTCTTGTCGTTGTCCTTGGCCTTTTTTACCTTGCTTGCGGTTTCCTCAGGCTTGTTTGTCTGGGGCATCACCCAGTTGTTCTGTGCCATTGATACCAATGGCGACATCATCAACAATATTGCTAACAGGTTGCTTTTCATTTTTTTTGCTGTCGTTGAAAAAATGTTTATCTCGCAAAGTTACTAATTATTACAATAATGTAAAAGCAAAATGCATTCTTTAACTTAATCCGTCCAACATCTCCTGAAGGCGTGCTATCTCGTCGCGGTACTGTGCTGCCTGCAGGAAATCCAACTTCGTTGCAGCCTCTTTCATCAGGGCTGTGTTGGCGGCAATCGCCTTTTCTATCTGTTTGCCGCTCATCTTCTGGATGATGGGATCGGCGGCAAAGGCTGGCGTTTCCTCCACTGGCATATATGCTTTCGGCACTTTCTGCCCCGTAGCCGCACTGCTTTCGTTGTTGCCGACGAGTGTTGTCGTGATGGCTTTCTTTATCGGCGTGGGCGTTATGCCGTGCTCTTCGTTGTACCTCATCTGTATCATTCGGCGGCGGTTTGTCTCGTCTATGGTGCGCTGCATGCTGTCTGTAATCCTGTCGGCATACATGATTACCTTGCCGTGGACATTCCTTGCGGCGCGCCCGGCGGTCTGTGTCATGCTCCGCTCGCTGCGCAGGAATCCCTCCTTGTCGGCATCGAGGATAGCCACGAGAGACACTTCCGGCAGGTCGAGACCCTCTCTGAGGAGGTTCACGCCTACCAACACGTCGAACAGTCCGGCTCTGAGGTCTTTCATTATCTTTACCCTGTCGAGTGTGGCAACATCGCTGTGGATGTAGTTGGCCTTTATGTTATGTGCCAGCAAATACTCCGTCAGTTCCTCCGCCATACGCTTTGTGAGGGTCGTGATGAGTACTCTCTCCTGACGTTCCGTCCTTTGCAGAATTTCCTCAAGGAGGTCGTCGACCTGGTTTTCCGACGGTCTGACCACGATTTCGGGGTCGAGCAGTCCTGTCGGACGGATGACCTGTTCCACCACGACACCCTCTGCCTCGCGCAGTTCGTAGTCCGCTGGAGTGGCGGAAACATAGATTGTCTGGTTCAGCATCTCGTAAAACTCCTCGAATTTCAGCGGTCTGTTGTCGAAGGCAGCAGGCAGTCGGAAACCGTATTCCACCAGATTCTGCTTGCGGGCACGGTCGCCTCCGTACATCGCACCTATCTGCGGAATGCTCACATGGCTTTCGTCCACCACGAGGATGAAGTCTTTCGGGAAGAAGTCAAGCAGGCAATAGGGCTTCTGACCGGCATCTCTTCCGTCGAAATAGCGTGAGTAGTTCTCTATGCCAGAGCAGTGTCCGAGTTCCTTTATCATCTCGATGTCATACTCCACGCGCTCCTTTATCCTCTGTGCCTTTATCTCGTCGCCGATTTCATGAAAGTAGTTTATCTGCTTGCCCAGGTCGTCCTGTATGTTGCGGATTGCCTTTTCCTGCTGTTCCTTGGTCGTTACAAACAGGTTGGCGGGGAATATCTGGTACTCCTGAAAAGCCTCCATGCGGTGGAAGGTGACGGCATCCAGTTCCTCAATGCTGTCTATCTCGTCGTCCCACCATGTTATGCGGATTACGTTTTCACTGTATGCCGGGTATATGTCGACCGTTTCTCCCTTGACGCGGAAGCACCCCCGTTCCAGTGCGATGTCGTTTCTGACGTACAGTGCGTCCACAAGTTGGCGCAGGAAGGCGTTCCTTTCGACCTTCTGTCCGACCTTTACGGATATGACGTTGCTCTGTAGTGCCGTCGGGCCTCCCATGCCGTAGATGCACGATACGGACGAAACCACTATCACGTCACGCCGTCCTGACAGCAGCGAACTGACTGCCTTGAGGCGCAGACGGTCTATCTCGTCGTTTATGGCGAGGTCTTTTTCTATATAGGTATCGCTTGTCGGGAGGTATGCCTCGGGCTGGTAATAGTCGTAATACGACACATAATACTCCACGGCATTGTCGGGAAAGAAGCCCCTCATCTCCTCATACAGTTGGGCTGCGAGCGTCTTGTTGTGGCTGAGAATCAGGGTGGGGCGGTTCGCGTTGGCTATGACGTTGGCAACGGTGAAGGTCTTTCCTGAACCTGTAACGCCGAGCAGCACCTGCGCCTTGTCGCCTTTCTCCAATCCTTCGGTGAGTTGGCGTATCGCCTGTGGCTGGTCGCCCGTGGGCTGAAACCTGGATGTCAGTTTGAAATCCTTCATAAATGCAAAAGTACGAAAAATATTCCATGCAGGGCAGAGCGGTTCTCCTTTTGTGCCAAGGTGCCGTTTTATCTTGATTAGTATGGCGAATTGTTGCTGCCGGACAGAAACTTTTCGCTAACTTTGTAGACCATTAAGTACGTCGATGTCATACTACCGTTGCCGTTGGAAGGGATGTTTACCTATTCCCTTCCTGCGGATTTGCAGGACAGGAATCTGTTTGGCTACCGTCTGCTTGTGCCTCTCGGCAAGACGAAAACATATACTGCCATTGCCGTGAGATGCCATGACGATGCACCGGAGTTTGAGGTGCGCAACGTGTTGGCGGTGCTCGATGACAGTCCGATGCTCCTTGACGAACAGTACAGGTTGTGGACATGGATTGCCGACTACTATCTTTCGCCCCTCGGCGAGATCTACAAGGCTGCGCTGCCGTCGGGGTTGAAGGCGGAAGATGACTACCGTCCGCGCACCGAGACGTATGTGACCCTTGCACCGAAATACCGTTCCGAACAGTCGCTTCACATCCTCATGTCCCTGTTCGGGCGTGCGGCGAAACAGCAGAAAGTGTTTTCCGAGTATCTGGCAATGAGCCATTGGGACACTCTCAGCGGAGAAACGCCTGCGGAAGAAATCCGAGGAGTGACGCGCGAAGAACTTGTCAATGCCACCCATTCGTCACTTCCCATTGTCAACAGCCTGTGCAAACGCGGCTTTCTCACAGCCTATCAGCGTGAGGTGGGGAGGCTTGGCGACGCCGGAGAACCGCATCCCGAGAACATACGGCAACTGAACATGGCACAGCAGGATGCCTATAACAGTATCCTGATGCAGTTCCTCAAGAAGCCGGTAGTGCTGCTCCACGGTGTCACGTCGAGCGGAAAGACGGAGATATACATCCACCTTATACAGCAGACAATAGAGCGTGGGGAACAGGTACTCTACCTATTGCCCGAGATAGCCCTTACCGTTCAGATTATGCAACGTCTGCAACGGGTGTTCGGCAACCGCCTCGGCATCTACCATTCACGCTACAGTGACGCAGAGCGCGTGGAGATATGGCGCAAGCAACTGTCGGACAATCCCTATCAGGTGATACTCGGGGCACGCTCGGCAGTATTCCTCCCGTTCCGCAAGTTGGGTCTTGTCATCGTGGATGAGGAACACGAGAGCAGTTTCAAACAGCAGGAGCCGACCCCGCGCTACCATGCCCGCTCGGCGGCGATAGTCCTCGCCGACATGTACGGAGCGAAGACCTTGCTCGGCACTGCCACACCCTCAATGGAGAGTTACCACAATGCGCAGACCGGGAAATACGGACTTGTGGAACTCACGACACGCTATCAGGGACTGGAACTGCCCGACATTGAGATAGTGGACATAAAGAACCTGCGCCGCAGAAAGATGATGACCGGCTCGTTCTCGCCCCAGTTGATAAAGGCAATGCGTGCCGCTCTGGATTCTGACAGGCAGGTCATACTCTTCCAAAACCGCCGTGGCTTTTCACAACAGGTGGAATGCAAGGTATGCGGATGGGTGCCGCACTGCACCAACTGCGATGTGCCGCTGACCTACCACAAGACTTTTGGTGTGCTCACCTGCCACTATTGCGGCTATACGTTCCCTGTTCCTGCGCAGTGTCCTGCTTGCGAGAGCAAGGACATAATCAACCGCGGACTGGGTACGGAGCGTGTTGAGGATGAACTGATGAACCTCTTTCCCGATGCGAGAGTGGCCCGCATGGATCTCGACACCACGCGCACGCATAATGCGTACAACCGTATAATAGGCGATTTCTCTGCAGGAAAGACAAATGTGCTCATAGGCACTCAGATGGTGACAAAGGGACTTGACTTCGACAGAGTGGCTGTTGTCGGAATCCTTGATGCCGACAATATGCTCAACAAACCCGACTTCCGTGCCAACGAACAGGCTTTTCAGATGATGTCGCAGGTGAGCGGCAGGGCCGGAAGAAAAGGCTCCCGGGGCAAGGTGTTCCTACAGACACGCAACGCCAATCTGCCTTTGCTGCGCCAGATAGTAGCCAATGACTACCGCGGACTCTATGAAGAACTGTGCCAGGAACGCAGTCTTTTCCGCTATCCGCCGTTCACCCACATCGTCAATGTCATGGTAAAGCACACCAGGGAACAGGTGGCAGAGGGGGCGGCAACGGAACTTGCCGGTCGTCTGCGCCAGTGGTTTGGCGACCGTGTGCTCGGTCCTGACAAACCTTCTGTGGCGCGTGTGAAGCGCCAGTATATCCGTAAGATAGTGCTCAAACTGGAAAACAAACTGAGCCTGACACAGGTTAGGCAATGTCTGCGCCAGGCTCAGGCGGCAACGCTTCAGGACAAGCGTTATGCCGCAGTGGTCATCTACTATGATGTAGACCCCCTTTAGACGTATCAGAAATTCATTTCCACGCCAACGCCCACAACATTGTTGGTGCGTGTGAACGAGTTCTGCGTTCCTGTAGTTGACGTCTTTGTATTGTAATCTCCGTAGTTTGTCTGGAAGTAAGCGGCATTTATTGCCACCTTGTCGTTGAACTTGTACTTCGCTCCGACGCCGAATGACCAAGAGTCAACGACGAAAGACAGGTCGCTCATGTAGTCGTCAGTCATGCCGTAATTGGTAATCTGGAAACCTCCGCTCACGGTAAGTTTGTCGACAACGTCCCATTCCACACCTCCGAGATATTCGTTGGTGCCGTGTGCAAGCAACTTCTGCTTGCTGCCGTATTTTTCTGCCTGTTTGTCGTAGAAGTGGTGATAGCCGGCGTTGATGCGCACGCTCGGAATGACAGACCACTGCGCACCGACAGCCAACAGGGCAGGGGAGTCCTCGCGGACAGACGTTCCGTCAAGGAACTGGTTTACCGCTTCCATAGCCATGGCCTGGTTCAGGGTCGACTTGTTCTTCAGTGACATCTTGGTGCGGAACTCGTATTTCGCTGCGAAATTGAAGTTTCCGGTCTTGTAGTCGACACCGATTATCGGGGCAATGCCGAATCCTGTCTGGTCAGACTGCAGGTTTACGCCGTTGCGGTAGACCTCCAACTGGTCGAGCGAGGCCTGTGTTGTCGTCAGCGTCTGGCGTGTCGCAACCAACTGGTCGTACTGTTGCTGGTAGGCAGAGGGCAGAGTGCCGCCATACTGGGCCTTCACCTGGTCGAGTTGGGCAATGCCCGCGTTCACCTGTTCGAGGCTTCCTGTGATGTAAGCGCCGGTGTTGTCGAGATATGTTCCGAAGTCTACGAGACCGTTGGCGGTGTTGACCTTGATGCCGGAAATCTTCGCTTTGTAACTGGCAGTGCCGTAGAGACCGCGCAGACCGCCGTAAACGGAGAGGTTGTCGGTCACCTTGTAGGCTGCACCGAGGGTCACTCCGAAGTAGTACTGGCGTCCGGACATGTAACTGTTGAGGTCGTATCCCGTTGCGCCGAGACCCTGAAGGGCGTAGGCGATGTTGGCAACGGCACTCTCGAACGAACCGAGACCGTTGTCGAAACTGCACTTTCCGCCACCGCCGGTCACGGCAAAGTTGAACTGGAATGACCATTTTCCAGTGTTGTATGCAGCCTGTATGGAGGGCAGGAACGGTGCTTGCGCCTCACCCTTGTACTCCTTTGTCGTCGCACCGCCGTTGTTCACGCCGAGTGCGAAGAGGGGATTTGTGGTGGTTGCCTTGCGTGTCTGCCATACGCATTGCCAGTTGAAACCGAAATGGAAGCCCTCTCCGAGGAATGCCACACCGGCAGGGTTACTGTAGACACCGTCTATTCCGATTGCTCCTTCGCGTGCCGGATTGCGCAGAAAACTTATGCTCTGGTTTGTGTTGGTCACGATTCCGCCGGCAAAGACCGCTGTTGTCGGGAGCGCCATCAGCATGAGGGCACTCATTCTTGTCTTGAAATTCATTTTTGAAATTTATTGATTGATACTAAAAATTCATCTTTGGGCAAATCTAAAAGCCCGTTATCCAGTTTGCGGCTGCAAAGGTATGAATATTGCACAAAACAGGTTTGTTTGAGCAATAATGTTTAATGTATTTTAACAAAACCGCCCGATATTGCCCTCTTTTACACGTTTTTTCTGCGTTTTTTGGAGTACCTTTGCACTCCGAAAAGAATTTCCTACCGAACAAAAGAATTACAATGAGCGATACATTCAAGGGCTATTTCTTCGGAATAGTGGCGGCTGTGTCTTACGGCACAAACCCTCTCGGCGTGTTGTTTCTCTATGAAGCCGGTCTGCGTCCGGTGTCAGTGCTGCTTTACAGGTTCTCCATTGCGGCGGCGCTGCTTGCCGCACTGATGCTGATACAGCGCAAGTCATTTGCCCTGACGCGCAAGGAGGCTAAGACACTGCTGTCCTTGGGCGCGTTGTTTGTAGTCTCTTCGTTCACCTTCTACATGAGTTTCCGCTATATGCCGGCGGGACTGGCGTCGACGATACTGTTCTTCTATCCGGTAATGGTGGCGGTAATCATGGCGGTATTCTTCGGCGAGAAAGTGCGCATCGGCACTATCGTGTCGATAGTACTCGCCCTCTTGGGCATCGTGATGCTCTATAAGGGTGACGGCAACACGACAATCAACATCACGGGAATGTGGCTTGTGATAGTCTCGGCACTCACCTACGCACTGTATATAGTGTTCCTCAACCGTTCTGAAATAAGGATGTCATCCGTCAAACTCACGTTTTATGTTCTCCTTATATGTATAGTGAGCAATGTGGTGGCATCGTTCTTCGACCCTGCCGGAGGCATACAGCCGCTGCCCGACGGCCGTTCGTGGCTCTATGCACTGTGGTTGGGACTTGTGCCCACGGTCTTCTCGCTCGTCTCCATGGCAGTAGCGGTGAAATATGTGGGGTCTACTCCCACCGCCATTATGGGCGCACTCGAACCGCTGACGGCGGTTGTCATCGGCGTGACAGTGTTCCATGAGGTGTTCACGCCCCGCATTGCAGTGGGTATACTCATGATACTCGCTGCGGTAATCATCATTGTTGTGAGCAAGCAACTGTCACCCACGAAAGTATTCAGTTTCGTAAACGCCTTGGGACACAAGGTAATCAAGCACTGGCGTTGGCGTTGACGGCAGTGCAAGAGCATCGTTTCCGCAGTACGTGACAGGTGTTCCTGCAGCGCATAAACACCGTTTTTGTGGCGGTACATCAGGTGAAGTGCGCGTGTACCGCATATGAAGTACGGGCGTATATCACATGAAGTACGGTCGTACATCAGTCGGTGTGCCGCCTCCAACTCACCGCTTTCATGTGGCTCGGACACCGTTCTTGCACCGCCGTAACTGTCGTATGACAGTGCAAGTACAGCCTGCACGGTCTCTGCAAACCGTCTGGTGGTCTGCAGACGGTATAAAAAGGAAGAAAATGTTTTGTGGTTTCGCCTAAATTGTAGTAATTTTGCGTTTCAAAGAAACAATTATTTAATTATTCGTAAACGAAAATGAAACCAACATTATTCCTACTTGCTGCTGGCATGGGAAGCCGTTACGGCGGACTGAAGCAGCTTGACACACTCGGTCCTCACGGCGAGGCAATCATGGATTACAGCATCTATGATGCCATACAGGCAGGCTTCGGCAAAATCGTTTGGGTAATACGCAAAGACTTTGAGGAGCAGTTCCGTACCCAGATTCTCGCCAAATACCAGAACCATGTGCCGTGTGAACTCTGCTTCCAGAGCATTGACAAACTGCCGGAAGGCTTCACAGTGCCCGAGGGGCGCACGAAGCCGTGGGGCACGAACCACGCTGTGATGATGGGCAAGGACGTCATCAAGGAACCGTTTGCGGTCATCAACTGCGACGATTTCTATGACCGTGACGCTTTCAAGGTAATGGGCAAGTTCCTCAGTGAACTGCCTGAGGGTTCCAAAGGCAAGTATGCCATGGTGGGATTCCGTGTGGACAACACCCTGAGCGACAGCGGTACGGTGAGCCGTGGCGTCTGCGAGAACGACGAGAAGACACATCATCTGACCTCTGTAGTGGAGCGCACGAAGATAGAAAGACATGATGGAGTGGTGCAGTACCTCGATGAGGACGGCAACTGGGTGAGCATCCCTGACACCACACCAGTGTCAATGAACTTCTGGGGCTTTACTCCTGACTACTTCGAGTACTCCGACGAGTACTTCAAGGAGTTCCTTTCTGACCCGAAGACCCAGGCCAATCCCAAGGCGGAGTTCTTCATTCCGCTGCTGGTTGACAAACTCATCAAGGAAGGCAAGGCTACCTGTGAGGTGCTCGACACCACATCAAAGTGGTTTGGAGTGACCTATCCCGAAGACCGTCCGGACGTTGTGGCGAAGTTGGAAGGACTTCACAAGAGCGGTCAGTATCCGGACAAGATGTTTTGAAAATGAACATAGACATTCTTGAAGAGGAGCAGTTGAGGCTGCTCCTTTCCGTTCTTACAGACACAAAGCGTGCAGCGGTGGTCTGCCACAAAAGTCCCGACGGCGACGCGCTGGGGTCTTGCCTCGCATGGGCAAGGTTCTTGCGCGGCAAGTACGGTGTGGAGGCATCGGTGGTGGTGCCCGATGCCTATCCCGATTTCCTGCAATGGCTGCCCGAGTCACAGACTATTCTGCGCTATGACAGGAAGACTGAGGAGGTGAAGACACTCCTCAGCGACGTGGACTGCATCTTCTGCCTCGACTTCAACCAGCCGAACCGTGTGGGTGAAATGGAGGAGGCACTTGTCTCTTCAGGGGCAAAGAAAGTGATGATAGACCACCATCTGGCTCCCGACATGGCCACTGTGCTCACCGTTTCCCACCCGGAGATGTGCTCCACTTGTGAACTTGTGTTCCGCATAGTGTGGCAATTGGGCGGCTTTGACGACATGGACAACAAGTGGGCAACACAGGTCTACTGCGGCATGATGACCGATACGGGAGGCTTCACCTACAACTCCACGCGTCCGGAAATATTCTTCATCATAGGCAGTCTGCTGACAAAAGGCATCGACAAAGACAAGATTTACCGCAACGTTTACAACAATTACTCATCGTGGGCGGTGCGCTTGCGCGGATACATAATGGCGCAGAAACTCAATGTGCTGGAAGATTTCCACGCCTCTTACTTTGCCATCTCCAAGATGGATATGGAGGAATACCGCTTCATTAAAGGGGATGCTGAGGGACTGGTAAATATTCCGCTGAGTATCAAGGGGATGAAATTGTCAATCTCGTTGCGTGAAGACACGACGAAAGACAACCTCGTCTGGGTGAGCCTTCGTTCTGTCGACGACTTCCCCGCCAATGAAGTTGCGGAGCAGTTCTTCAATGGAGGCGGTCATCTCAATGCTGCCGGAGGACGCCTGGACTGTTCTCTCGACGAGGCGTGCGGCATAGCCAAGGCGGCAATAAAGGCTTTCGGCGAGCGGTTAAAAAAATGAAAACGCACACAAGAACCCCTAAATAAACACCTGTAATGGGACTTCATAGAGGTTTTTTTCGTAATTTTGCGCAAAACATTAATACTGAATGAAGATGAGAAAACTGTTCGCCTTTGCACTCGTAGGTCTGTTTGCGGGGCTTATGTTCGTTTCCTGCGACGACTACGAGACTTATGCCGAGAAGAAGAAAAAGGAGAAGGCGGCAATCAGTGCCTATATAGCGAAGAACAATGTGAACGTCATTTCCGAGGAGACTTTTGCTGCCAACGGCTACAAGACGGACGTTTCCAAGAATGAGTTCGTGCTCTTCCGCAGCAACGGAATATACCTCCAGATTGTCAGGGAGGGCTGTGGCGAGAAACTGAAGAACCAGGAGACGGCGGACATACTGTGCCGCTTTACGGAGAGAAACCTGCTCGGCGACTCGATACAGTTGTCGAACGACGTGCTCTACTATTCGTCCCTGCCGGAGAAATTCTATGTTGAAAACAACTCCGGAACGTTTACCGGCTCTTTCTATACGGACAACAGCCTCATGTATCAGGCATACACGAAGCAGTCAGTGCCGTCGGGTTGGCTCTATCCGCTTACCTACATAAACATCGGAAGACCGGTAAAGGATGACGACGAGATAGCGAAAATCAATGTGATAGTGCCGTCAGCACAAGGTCACTACTATGCTTCGCTTAACACATATCCGTGTCTCTACACCCTGACTTACGAGCGCGGACAGTAGAAAACGGCAATATTTCCAACGCAAAACACCACTGACATGTCACTGATAAAGTCAATCTCGGGAATCCGCGGTACGATAGGCGGTCGCCCCGGCGACACCCTCAATCCGCTGGATATAGTGAAGTTCACCACCGCATACGCCACATTCATACGCCGGAACGGCAGTTCGCAGAGCAACACTATCGTGGTGGGACGCGACGCACGCATCTCCGGCGAGATGGTGAAGAACGTCGTTTGCGGTACGTTGATGGGCGTCGGCTACGATGTAATCAACATCGGGCTTGCATCAACTCCCACAACGGAGTTGGCGGTTGCCATGACCGGGGCGGCGGGAGGCATAATAATCACTGCCAGCCACAACCCACGTCACTGGAACGCACTGAAACTTCTGAACTCTAAAGGAGAGTTTCTGACTGCTGCCGACGGAGCAGAGGTGCTGTCGATTGCCGACAAAGAGGACTTCGAATATGCCGATGTGGACTACTTGGGCAAATATGTGGAGGACGATACGTTTGACAATCGTCATGTGGATGCGGTTATGTCGCTGCAACTTGTGGATGCTGAGGCAATAAGGAATGCGCATTTCAAGGTTGCCGTAGACTCGATAAACTCCGTCGGAGGTATCGTTCTTCCGAAACTGCTCGACCGTCTCGGCGTGGAATACACGTTCCTCAATGGCGAGGCAAACGGTGATTTCGCCCACAATCCTGAACCTCTGGAGAAGAACCTCACAGGCATTATGGACTTGGTGAAGGGCGGTGGCTATGACATGGGAATAGTCGTTGACCCCGATGTTGACCGCCTCGCATTTATCTGTGAGGACGGAAAGATGTTCGGAGAAGAGTACACTCTTGTGAGCGTGGCTGACTACGTGCTCAGCCATACGCCCGGAAATACGGTCAGCAACCTGTCTTCCACACGTGCCCTTCGGGACGTTACGCAGCGGCATGGCGGCGTCTACACTGCCGCAGCGGTAGGCGAAGTGAACGTGACAACGAAGATGAAGGAGGTCGGAGCGGTCATTGGCGGCGAGGGAAACGGAGGAGTAATCTATCCCGAGAGCCACTACGGTCGCGACGCACTCGTGGGCATAGCCCTCTTCTTGTCATCTCTTGCACAGAAGAAGACCACTGTCAGCAAGTTGCGTGCCACGTTCCCAGACTACTATATCGCCAAGAACCGCATAGACCTGCAGCCCGATACCGACATCGACGCTATCCTTGCGAAAGTCAAGGAGATGTATAAGGATGAGCAGATTAACGACATTGACGGAGTGAAAATAGATTTTCCCGACAAGTGGGTACACCTTCGCAAGTCGAACACGGAACCGATAATCCGTGTCTACAGCGAGGCTTCGTCCATGGAGGAGGCAGATGAACTCGGCAAGAAGATAATGTCTGTCGTCAACGCAATGGTATGATGAACAGCCTGTTGATTTCTTTCCTGTTCGCAGGAGTGGACGGTAATCTGCACCAGATACTCAAAGACAAATTCGTAGAAGGCAATGCCTTCTTCATGTCTTTGGTCGCTTTCGCCCTCATTTTCGGTCTTGCATTCTGTATAGAGCGCATCATCTACCTGTCGTTGTCGGAGATTAACGCGCGCAAGTTCGTCAAGGAACTGGACGCACTCATCAGTTCCGGCGACATTGACGGGGCGAAAGAGAAAGCCCGCAACACGGTAGGGCCTGTGGCAAGCATAACTTATCAGGGACTGCTTCGGGCGGACGAGACGCTTGAAGACATCGACAGGAGCATGGAGTCGTATGCCAATGTGCAACTGTCACTGCTGGAGAGAGGGTCGGCATGGATAAAACTGTTCATCTCGATAGCACCGTCACTCGGCTTCCTCGGTACTGTCATAGGTATGGTAATGGCATTTATGAACATAGAAAATGCCGGCGACATCAGTCCGACAATTGTGGCTGAGGGAATGAAAGTCGCGCTTATCACTACCATATTCGGACTGATTGCTGCCATAATACTGCAACTTTTCTACAACTATATCCTCACCAAGATAGACCGTCTCACCATGCAAATGGAAGAGAGTGCAATCTCCGTGCTCGACTCTATCAGCAGGTACAAGAGGCGGAAAGAGGCGAATGGCGCCGGGGAATAACCGTCTTTGTTTTTCCGCACATGGATTTCGTTGATGCCGTATTATATATAATGTATGTCGTTTTCGCCCTTGCCACAGGCGGCGTGCTGTGGTCTGCATACCGCAGAAACCGTCGTGGGGCAGGAAAGATGGCGATGCAGAACGGCATACACGCCCGGAGGCTCAACATCACAGTGTGGGTGTCGTTGCCTGTAATCGCAGCACTGATGCTGCTTGTCGGCGATGGCAGTGCGGTGGATGCCATTGTGCTGACGCTCTCAGTCATGCTTTTTGCCGCATTGGCGGTGGTCTGCTGGTCATTGATTGGACGGAGATGAAACTGCGCAGAAACAAAAGGGAAGTCCCGGAACTGAACACCACGTCGACAGCGGACATATCTTTCATGTTCCTGATATTCTTCCTCGTGACAACATCAATGTTTGTCGACAAAGGCGTGATGCGCCGTCTTCCGCCAAAGGAAAAGGACAGGCAGGAACAGAAAAACACCGCTGTGGACAAGGCGGACATGATGTCTCTGAAACTGAGTGCGGAGGGGGTGGTGACCGTGAACGACAGTGTAGTGGAGCAGTCGGTGCTGAAATCGATGATGACGGAGTTTATCCTGCATCGCGGAAAGCGTCATGTGATAGTGATAGATGCCGCTCCCGACTGTAGGTACGATGCATATTTCCATGTGCAGAACTCAATTGCGGAAGCCTATAAGGACGCACGCGAGACGATAGCAAGGCGCGACTACGGACGCCCGATGTCGCAGTTGACAAGTTCAGACCGCGAGGCGGTGCTGGAGAAATGTCCGCAGCGAGTGGCGGAAAACTATGACGAAGGAGGCGGAATATGAAACTGCGGCGGCGTGACCACTCCATTCCCGAACTGAATATGGCGGCAATGCCCGACCTGATATTCACTGTCCTGTTCTTCTTCATGATAGTAACCCACATGAAAGAGAACACCGTGCACGTGGAATACAGGCAGCCTGAGGGCAGCAGCCTGCAGAAAGTGGGGCACAAGAGTTCCGTTATCGACATCTACATAGGCAAGGAACGCTCCGGCGGAGGATACAAGGTGCAGGTCAACAGCGACATTGTGCCGTTTGAGGAACTGGCGTCACGCCTGTCGGAAGAGCGTGGCAAGATACCGTCAGACGGTATGGTGTATCTCACGGCATCGCTACAGGCCGACCGGGATGTGCCGATGAGCATCATCAACAAGGTGAAGTCCGCACTCAGGACAGCCAATATACTAAAGATAAACTATTCAGCCAAGGACAATGAAACAGTACCTGAACCTGCTCGACAGAATACTCACTGAAGGCGTAAAGAAAACAGACCGCACCGGTACGGGCACGGTGAGCGTGTTCGGACACCAGATGCGCTTTGATATGGCGGACGGTTTTCCCCTGCTTACGACGAAGAAACTGCACCTGAAATCCATAATCCACGAACTCCTGTGGTTTCTTTCCGGCGACACAAACGTGAAGTATCTGCAAGAGAACGGTGTGCGTATATGGAACGAATGGGCTGACGAGAACGGAGAACTCGGTCCCGTGTATGGTCACCAATGGCGCTCATGGCCAGACTACAAGGGCGGAACGATAGACCAGATTGCCAATGTCGTCGACCTGATAAAGCATCACCCGGACTCGCGGCGCATGATTGTCAGCGCATGGAATCCGGCAGAGATAGAGCAGATGGCACTGCCTCCGTGTCATTGCCTGTTCCAGTTCTATGTGGCGGACGGCAAACTCTCGCTTCAGTTATACCAGCGTTCGGCAGACACATTCCTCGGAGTACCGTTCAACATAGCCTCCTATGCCCTGCTGCTTCAGATGATGGCGCAGGTCACGGGTCTGGAAGCCGGGACGTTTATCTACACCACTGGCGACACGCATCTTTACCTTGACCACCTCGAACAGGCAAAACTCCAACTCACAAGAGAGCCGCGCCAGTTGCCGCGAATGGTTATCAATCCCGACGTGAAGTCAATTTTCGATTTCAAATACGAAGATTTCTGTCTTGAGGGATATGACCCTCATCCGCATATAAAGGCAACGGTCTCTGTATGAGGAAAATGCCGTCGGGTTGCGAATTGAAAGCATTTTTACCACAAATGCAATATATTTACGGCTTAATACGGCAAATTCTTTTCTAATTGTTTGTGCGTATTGTTTTTTTACATTAACTTTGTGCCATAAAATAGATATTATGTCAAACAGTAATTTAGACGATCTTGACAGGAAAATCCTTCGTTTAGTGGCACAGGATGCACGCATTCCGTTTCTGGAAGTTGCGAGAATATGTAATGTGAGCGGTGCTGCCATACATCAGAGAATGCAGAAACTGCAGCAGAGCGGTGTGCTGAAGGGCAGCCAGTTTGTCATTGCGCCTGAGGCATTGGGCTTTGAGACCTGCGCCTATATAGGGCTTTATCTGCAGGATCCGTCCCATTTCGACCGTGTGGTGGAAGAGTTGCGCAAGATACCCGAGGTGGTGGAGTGTCATTACACCACGGGTTCTTTTGATATGTTCATAAAAATCTACGCCCGGAACAACCACCACTTGCTTACCATTATCCATGACAAACTGCAGCCGCTGGGACTTTCACGCTCGGAGACGATAGTCAGTTTCAATGCCGTCATCAACCGACAGTTGCCGATTGCAGACATGTTTGACGGCATGGAATATTAGTTTTCTGTTTCTTCGCAGCCAGCGTGTGCCGGAAAGGCACACCTAATCCGTATGGAAAAGCAGTTGATAACAATTCTCGGGCCGACAGCCTCGGGCAAGACGGAACTTGCCGTGCGTCTGGCGGAAAGAATCGGTGGTGAAATCATATCCGCCGATTCGAGGCAGGTATATCGCAAGATGGATATAGGGACAGGCAAGGACCTTGACGAATACGGCAGCGTTCCTTACCACCTTATAGATATATGCGATGCAGGGACAAAGTACAACCTGTTCCAGTATCAGGCGGATTTCCACAGTGCATACGACGACATACGGCAGCGTGGGGCATACCCCATACTGTGCGGAGGCACGGGTCTGTATATAGAGTCGGTGCTGAAAGGCTACAACCTTTCGCCTGTTCCGCAGAATGACAAGTTGCGTGCGGAACTGGCGGACAAGACCTTGGAGGAACTGGCAGAGATGCTCGCAGATCTGAAAAGGCGCACGGGGTCGAATATGCACAACCGTACTGATGTCGACACGGCACAGCGTGCGATAAGGGCAATAGAGATAGAAACCTACAATCTGGACAATCCACAGCCGCCGAGAGAGTGTTCTGCTGTTGCCTCGTTGATAGTTGGCGTGGACATAGAGCGTGAAGCACGCCGCCGGAAAATCACTTCCCGATTGAAGAAACGCCTTGACGGAGGACTTATAGAAGAAGTGAAGGGACTTTTGGAGAGTGGAGTAGGGGCGGAAGACCTTATCTATTACGGTCTCGAATACAAATATGTGACGGAATACTGCATCGGAATGCTGTCGTATGACGAGATGTTCCGCAGTCTGGAAATTGCCATCCATCAGTTTGCGAAACGACAGATGACATGGTTCAGGGGTATGGAACGGAGAGGTTTTGCCATACACAGGATAGATGCGATGCAGCCAATGGACACGAAAGTGGACACCATAATGAAACTTGCCGGGCTCTAACAGGAGAACGGAAATAGCCGATAGTAAAAATTATCGGAATTTTATTGACTTTTCTTTTGTCCTTTCTCTGAAAAACCGTAACTTTACCTACGCAAACAATCAGTGTACAATTGGTTTGTCTGCAAGGAAGTAAACTACAATCCTAACACATATTAACATAGTGCCTATGGGCTATTTGAAATTTGAAAAAGCGTTGATGACGAATCTGGACGAGTCGCTTCGGAAGGAGGTCTTGAGGACTAACCGCTCCGGTGCATACTCCTGTTCCACCGTCGTTGACTGCAACACACGCAAATACCACGGCTTGTTGGTTGTTCCCGTTCCCGAACTTGATGACGAGAACCATGTTCTCCTGTCATCGCTCGATGCCACTGTTGTGCAGCACGGGGCGGAGTTCAATCTTGCCGTCCACAACTATCAGGGCAACGTGTTCTATCCTAACGGACACAAATACATACAGGAATTTGACTGTCAACAAGTCCCCACGACAATCTACAGGGTAGGAGGCGTGGTGCTGAAAAAGGAGATGGTGTTCCAGCATTATGAGAACCGAATCCTTATAAGGTACACTCTGGTCGACGCACACTCGGCGACGACTCTGCGCTTCAGACCGTTTCTGGCATTCAGAAGCGTAAGGCAGTTTACTCATGAGAACGGCGCTGCCAGCAGAGACTATACGGTGATAGACAACGGTATCAAGACTTGTATGTATGCCGGATACCCCGATCTCTATATGCAATTCAGCAAAAAGAATGACTTCGTGTTCGTTCCCGACTGGTACAGGGGACTGGAATACATGAAGGAAAAGGAGCGCGGGTATGCCAGCAACGAGGATCTCTATGTGCCCGGATACTTTGAACTGCCCATAAAAAAAGGCGAATCGGTGGTCTTTGCCGCAGGAGTGAAGAACATAAAGCCCTCCACTCTGAAGAAACTGTTTGACAAAGAGGTCAGCGAACGCACCCTTCGTGACAGTTTCTACCACTGTCTGGTAAACGCCGCACACCAGTTCCACAACCGTGTTTCCGATACGGAACGCTATGTGCTGGCAGGTTATCCGTGGTTCAAGTGCCGTGCCCGTGACACGTTTATAGCCCTTCCGGGATTGACAATCGCCATTGGCGAGACCGATTACTTTGAACTTGCCATGGACACAGCGGTGCGCGGAATACGCGAATTTATAGCCGGCAAACCGCTGACGGTGAAAATCTACGAGATGGAACAACCCGACGTGATGCTCTGGGCGATATGGGCCATACAGCAGTACTCGCGTGAGGTGGGCGTGGAAAAGCAGGTGGAGAAATACGGAAAGGTGGTAAAGGAAATCGTGGATTACATCTTTGCCGGCGGACATCCCAACCTACATGTTGACCCGAACGGACTTGTCCGCAGCGACGGAAAGGACAAACCGTGCACTTGGATGAACTCTACCAACCAGTGGGGACAACCCATTGTGCCGCGTTCCGGCTATATTGTGGAATTCAATGCCTTGTGGTACAATGCGCTGAAGTTTGCAGAAAACATGGCGCAAACGATGAACAACAGTGACGTGGCGGAAGAATTCGGCAAGAGGGCGGAACTGTGCCGCAAGTCCTTTGTGGACACTTTCCTCAACGAGTACGGTTACCTCTACGACTATGTTGACGGAAAGGAAGCGTCATGGGAGGTGCGTCCGAACCAGATATTTGCCGTTGCCCTCAATTATTCTCCGCTGGATTTGGCGCAGCAGAAGGCAGTGCTGGATGTCTGCACGAGGGAGTTGCTCACTCCGAAAGGACTGCGCTCGCTGTCACCGAAGAGCGGCGAGTACAACCCCGTGTATGCCGGTCCGCAAGTACAGCGCGACTACGCCTATCACCAAGGTACGGCATGGCCGTGGCTTGGAGGTTTCTATATGGAAGCCTGTCTGAAGATATACAAGCACACAAGACTCAGTTTCATTCGCCGGCAACTGGTGGGTTACGAGGATGAACTGTATTTCCACACCATCGGAACAATCCCTGAACTGTTTGACGGCAATCCTCCATTCCGTGGAAGAGGGGCACTGTCGTTTGCCATGAACGTGGCGGAGATACTGCGTACGGTCAGGTTGTTGGAAAAGATTTCGTACTATAACAAATAGAAGGAGGAAGAGACTATGAAAGTATTGATGTTCGGTTGGGAATTTCCTCCAAAGATTTACGGCGGTCTTGCCGTCGCTTCCTACGGCATTACCAAGGGGCTGAGCCAGCAGGGAGATGTGGAGATAAAGTTCTGTATGCCCAAACCTACTGGGCAGGAAGAGAACTTCCTGAAGATAATAAACATGAGTCAGGTGCCGGTGGCGTGGCGTGACGTGCAGTATGACCAGATAAAAGACCAGATGATAGGGCATACTGCGGAGGACTACTACCGCTACCGTGACCACATATATGCAGACTTCAACAATCTGGGAGTGAACTATATGGGCTGTCTGGAGTTTGCCGGCGGTTATCCCGGAAACCTCCAACAGGAGATAAACAACTTTTCCATAATCGCCGGAGTGGTGGCCCGTTCCGAGGATTTTGACATCATTCATGCTCATGACTGGCTCACTTTCCCGGCAGGAATACACGCCAAACAGGTGAGCGGAAAACCGCTTTGCATCCATGTGCACGCCACCGACTTCGACCGTTCGCGCGGAAAGGTGAACCCCACAGTGTACCGCATAGAGAAGGACGGCATGGATAATGCCGACTGCATAATGTGCGTTTCCGAACTGACAAGGCAGACGGTGATAAACAACTACGGTCAGGATCCGCGCAAATGCGTGGCTATGCATAATGCCGTATATCCCCTCAGTGACGACATAAAGGCAATAGTTCCGCACAAGAACCCCAAGGAAAAGATTGTGACTTACCTTGGCAGAATAACCATGCAGAAAGGTCCTGAGTACTTTGTTGAGGCAGCAGCACTCGTCTTGCAGCGCACCAAGAACGTCAGGTTCTGTATGGCCGGGTCGGGAGATATGCTGGAAGCGATGATAAAACTTGCCGCCCAGCGGGGCATAGCCGACCGTTTCCACTTCCCTGGATTCCAGCGTGGGCGTGAGGTATACGAGTGTTACAAGAACTCCGACGTGTTTGTCATGCCGTCAGTGAGCGAACCTTTCGGTATTGCACCGCTGGAGGCGATGCAATGCGGTTGCCCTTCGATAATATCGAAACAGAGCGGTTGCGGCGAGATACTGGACAAAGTGATGAAGGTGGACTATTGGGACATCCACGCTATGGCGGACGCTATCTATTCCATTTGTACCAACGAGTCGCTCTACAACTACCTGCGTGTGGAGGGAATGAAGGAAGTCGACGGCATCACGTGGGAGAAAGTGGGACGCCGAATCCGCAATTGCTATGACAAACTGATTAACCGTTAAACAAACAAAAGTAAGGAAACAAGACATGAAAACAATCTGCTTATATTTCGAGATACACCAGATAACCCACCTGAAACGCTACCGTTTCTTTGACATCGGTACTGACCACTATTATTACGACGACTATGAGAACGAACGGAACATCACGTTCATGGCGGAGCACAGTTATGTTCCGGCACTCACGACATTGCTTGAGATGTGCCGTGAGAACAAAGGCTGCTTCAAGGTAGCGTTCTCCATATCGGGCGTAGGCATGGAACAACTGGAAGTGCATGCGCCCCAAGTGCTTGACTTGCTACAGCAATTGAACGAGACTGGCTGTGTCGAGTTCCTTGCAGAACCCTATTCCCACGGTCTGGCTTCGCTTGTCAATGCCGACAGTTTCATGGCAGACGTGAAGAAACAACGCGACAAGATACAGGAGTATTTCGGCAAACGGCCTTCCGTATTGCGTAATTCGTCACTCATATACAGCGACGAAATAGGTGAGATAGCAAACAAAATGGGATTCAAGGGAATGCTTACCGAAGGTGCAAAGCAGGTGCTTGGCTGGAAATCACCACACTATGTGTACAGTTGCGCATACGCTCCCAAGTTGAAACTGCTCATGCGTGACGTGTCGTTATCGGATGACATATCGCTCCGTTTCAACAATTCCTCATGGGAAGAGTACCCCTTGTTTGCCGACACTTATGTCAACAAGATAGCCGACTCCGCCGATGACGGTCAGATATACAACATCTTTATGGAACTGTCTGCTATCGGCGTGGCACAGCCGTTGTCCAGTAACATTCTCGAATTCCTGCGTGCTCTGCCTGCCTGTGCCAAGAACAGGGGCGTGTCATTCTCCACTCCTTTGGAGATATGCCAGAAGGTCAAGAGCGTGGGAACGATAGATGTGCCCGACGCTGTGAGTTGGAATGACGAGGAGCGTGACACCTCTTCGCTGCTCGGAAACGACCTTCAGCGCGAGGCATTCAACAAGTTGTACGGCATCGCCGACAGGGTCAGGATAGCCAATGACCCACGCATAAACCAGGACTGGGACTACTTGCAGGCGAGTGACAACTTCCGTTTCATGAACACAAAGCATTCTGTACTCGGCATCAACCGTGGCATCTACAGCAGTCCGTTTGACGCTTTCACCAATTACATGAATATCCTTGGCGACTTCATCTCGAGGGTCAACAGCCTCTACCCCGATGAACTCGACAACGAGCAACTCAACTCGCTGCTGACGGCAATAAAGAACCAGGGCGACGAGATAGAGATGAAGGATGCGGAGATAGAACGCCTTCAGGCGAAACTCCAGAAACTTGAGGCGACAATAACCGAACTCAAAGACAAGAAGGAGGACACGCCGAAGAAACCGAAAGCGCGCGCATCCAAGGCAAAGGCGGCTTCTTGACGGCATCAGTTGCAACGTTTAGGTGCGTCATTTCCGATGCTATAGTTTGCGTAAATCATAGATAATTTATAATTTTGCACATACATTATTGATAAAGAAGTACAGTTGTAAGTTTAAGTTGCCGCTTTTTTGGCAATGTGTATTATAAGAAAGTATAAAATGAAAAATCTGGATTGGGCAAACTTGTCTTTCGGTTACATGAGAACCGATTATAACGTTCGCTGCTATTATCGCAACGGCAAGTGGGGCGAAATAGAGGTTTCGTCGGAGGAAACGGTTAATCTGCACATGGCATCCGTGTGTCTCCACTACGGTCAGGAGGCTTTTGAGGGGCTGAAGGCATACCGCTGTCCCGACGGCAAAGTGAGGGTTTTCCGCCCGGAAGAGAATGCTGCCCGTCTGCAGTCTACCTGCCGCGGCATCGTCATGCCGGAAGTGCCGACAGAACTGTTTGTAGAGATGGTGGACAAGGTCGTGCGCCTCAATCAGGAGTATGTGCCTACCTACGAGAGTGGAGCGACCCTTTACATCCGTCCTCTGCTCATAGGAATAAGTCCGCAGGTGGGCGTTCATCCGTCTACAGAGTTCCTTTTCCTCATCTTCGTTACCCCAGTAGGTCCTTACTTCAAGGGCGGTTTCGCAAGCAATCCTTACGTTATCATACGCGACCATGACCGTTCCGCTCCGCTCGGAACTGGTATATACAAGGTCGGAGGCAACTATGCCGCATCCCTGTATGCCAACCAGAAGGCTCACGAATTGGGCTATGCATGCGAGTTCTATCTCGACGCAAAGGAGAAGAAGTATATAGACGAGTGTGGTGCAGCCAATTTCTTCGGTATCAAGAACAATACTTACGTCACGCCTAAGTCAACATCAATCCTGCCGTCAATCACCAACAAGAGCCTTATGCAGTTGGCAGAAGACATGGGTATGAAGGTGGAACGCCGTCAGATACCGGAGGAAGAACTCGATACGTTCGAGGAAGCCGGAGCGTGTGGCACTGCTGCCGTGATATCGCCAATATCGCATATAGACGACCTGGAGACAGGCAAACGCTATGATTTTGGTGACAAGCCCGGTCCGATAAGTGAGAAACTGTACCACAAACTGCGTGACATCCAGTACGGCATAGAGGAAGACAAACACGGCTGGACACGTGTTGTCATAGAATAAACGAACTGAGCACTTGACGAGAAAGTACAGGAAAACAGTTGTAAATGGGTAAAGGCAAACTTGCGAAGTTTGCGGATATGGATCGCTATGGGTGCGTGTTCCAGTATCCGTACAGTGTCGTAACGACCGAAGGATTCCCTATGAAGGGACGCTGGAGGGAGGACTATTTCCATAATTCCAACCCTGTCGTTCTGGAATTGGGATGTGGAAAGGGCGAGTATACCGTGGAACTGGCACATCTATATCCCGATGTCAATTTCATCGGAGTGGACATCAAGGGTTCGAGAATGTGGACTGGGGCTACCCGGGCGGAGACAGAGGGACTGAAAAACGTGGTGTTTCTCAGGACAAACATAGAGTTTATCGACCTCTTCTTCTCTGAAAACGAGGTGCAGGAGATATGGCTCACGTTCTCCGACCCACAGATGAAGAACCCGAGGAAACGTCTTACTTCCACCTATTTTCTCCAACGTTACCGTCGGTTTCTTGTCGATGGGGGTATCGTACACTTGAAGACGGATTCCAATTTCCTGTTCACCTACACCTCCTGTCTTGTGGATGCAAACCGTCTACCCGTGCTTTTCCGTACAACAGACTTGTATCATACAGAAGGACTTGATGCTGAAACACAGCGCATACTCTCCATTCAGACCTATTATGAGCGGATGTGGATGGAGCGTGGACTGGACATCAAGTACCAGAAGTTCCGCCTTCCCCACGACGGAGAACTCGCAGAACCCGATGTGGAGATAGAACTTGACGACTACCGCAGTTACCACCGTGACAAGCGTTCGACGCTCGACAAGGCGAAATAAGCGTACAAGGCGACACTTCTAACAGTAGAACAAAGACAAAAGCAATGCCGACAAGGGGCAATGATAGCACCCCATAATAGTCGGCATTGCTTTTGTCTTTTATGGTGACTGCGCCAGCCAGCCCTCGCAAACAATATCGGCTTGTCCTCAAGCAAAGACGGGACTACCGTTTCAGGGAGAATTTCAGTGACAGTCCGAAGTCGTTTGTCGTCGTCGGATAAGAACTTGACGACAGTAGCGGAATGTTCTTCTGCAGGTTGTAGTAGAAACTCATCGTCATCAGTTTCGACAGGGTGTATTCAGCGGAAAGAGAGAGTTTGAACGCCGTGTTGCCCGATGAAGCCGATGAAGTCATGGACGCTATGTCTCGGCTGATGTTGGCCATCTTGCGGTAACTGAGGTCCATTCTCAGGTTCATGTTGTGGTTCATCTGGTTGCGTGCGCTGCTTGAACTCTTCTGCACTGCCGATGCTGTCTTGCTGTTTGTCTTGTCGTCGCCGTCAGAAGAACTCTGTTTGTTGCTCTTCACCTTGCGGTGATTGCGCACAGAGAACAGTTTGAAATCCTGGATTTTATATGCCCAGCCTACTACCCAATCCTTAGAGAGAGCCTCGTTAATCTGCACTGACGTGGTGGAGAGTGAGAGTACGCGAGTCTGTTTGTACTCGCACTTCAGCGTCATGTTGTTGTTGAATGTCACGTCAACGCCGAGCAACGGAGAGAAAGCCTCGTTGATGCTTACGGATGAGATGTTGTACATGGAACTCGGAACAGGCATTCCTGTGGTCGCGTCGGTGACAAATCCAAGACCGTTCATATACTCCATGAATGTGCTGTAGGAACTGTAGGAGCCAACGGAATAAATACTCTTGTAGGAATGGTTGATGTTTACTGACTTGAAATTGTCGCGGAACCATGGCAGTTTCGACAGTCCCGAGTAGCGTACAGACCAGTTTGGCAGCAGTTTTGCCAGTGTCGGGAACAGGTCAAGACCGCCTCCGCCCATGGTGGTGTAACTGTTGAGGAATGCGGGAATCATCACATCGGCACTGTATTTGTTTACTCCTCCGTTGGCAGCATCGTATTTCTGTCCAGCCAAGGACGAGCCGCTCGGATATGTGGAGCCGGCATAGCGACCCTCAACCCGCTGCTGGTAGGCATCGAGAGAATGGCAGAAACTCTCGAAAGACTTGCTGTAATATCCGTTGTTGGCATTGCCCACGCCCTCGAAAGCACTCTTCAGGGATATTGTGGTCATAGAGAATGTTCCCGTCTGTGTGGTCGGATTGCCCTCATACATATATTGTATGCGCTTGCCTGTGGTCTGGGTGCGCGATGCGTTGAAATCAATCTTGAAGTTGCGCACCGGCTCAACCGACATCTTCAACTGCAGGTCTTTCGTCGTGCTTATTACCGACGGTGTTGCCACAGAGTCCGACATGAGCAGCCAGTCGTTCCTTTGCGCCTTGTCGATGAAGTCTTCTCCCTCCATACCAAAGGCAAATCCAAGTCCCGGAGCAAGGTAACCGTTGTTGCGTTTCTGTCCGAAGGCGTCACCAGCCATGGGCATAAATCCTGGAAGCGACATTGACTGCTGGTCGCGATAGGTGATTCCCACGGAGCGAACCATCATGAGCAGACGTGCCACAGACTGGCTTGCCCTGTACCAGTTCTTGTCTTCCAACGGCTCTTTGGCTATGACGCTCACCTTGATTTTCAGTGCCGAGTCCACCTTGTTGGTGATTTTGATGTTGTTGTCATCGCGTACCTTATATTTAATAGGATACATCTTGCCGTCTTCGGTCTTTGCGCTGACGATGATTCTCTTCGACTTCCGTGTGTGGGTGAGGGTTATCACGGTGTCTGGTTTCAGTGTTATCTCCTTCTCGAAGCCCTTCTTGTTGGTCGGTAGGGCGTTCTTCTTTGCCTGTGCGTCCGCCTCTGCCTTGTCGTCCGCCTTACCGTCTGTTGGCGTCTTTGTTGCCGTTGTCTTCACCGCAGTCTTCTTTTTCTTCTGCGCAGAACGTGACGGTTGCTTGCTGAATCTTTCGTTTGCGGCTTTCAGGAACGGCACATGGTTGTAGAGTTTCTCCATGTTGAACGTACCGTTGACAGTGATGTCACGGCTGTTGGAGATGGTGTTTCCCAATGAGGTGCCGTCCTCAAGGTCAGAGCCACGCACCCATGAGTAGGACGATTTGTAGGAAGCGTCCATCTTTGTCCAGTCGAACAGCGGCAGTTTGTCAAGGGGTGACTGCACCGAAAGCGAGAAGTTTTGTGTGTAGTCGAGTGGAGTGCCGAGGTTCTTTATACTTGTCCAGACTGAGTCTTTCCACGCTTCGTAGTGGTCGGCGTAGAGGTCTTTGTTTACCGGAGTGTAGGGCTCTTCTATCTCGGCGTGTGTTGCTGACGAGAAATTCATGTGTATGTTCTTCGTCAAATCCCAGCGTATGGAGAAGTCACGGTTCCAAAGGAACTGCTCCGAGAATGTCAATGGCAGTGCCGTTCCCTCGGTGCTGTCCATGTCGCGCTCCTGCAGTTCGTAGTAGGAGCGGTTGATGTCCGACCCGAAAGTGATGTTCTGCGGCATCCAGTTGAGCGAGAACTGCTTTACGATGTCAAGCCACTTGCTCTTTGACTTCATCTTCTTCCACGGCTCGAGTGATTTGTAGACAGGTGTCCACGAGTAGTCCAGCGTTCCGCGCCATGTGTCCTCGTTTTCGTATACTGTCGTTTCGCCCGACGTGTGCTTGTGTGAATGGCTGTAAGACAGGGAGAAGTTCGCCGGGTCAATGGGTGTCGGGTGACGCTTGTTCTGTATTCCCACCTTGACCCCCGACAGGGAGAAATTCGTGTTAAGGGTCTTTGTCACCGCTATGCTTTCTATGGAGTCGCGCTCTTGTGGCGTGGATGACTCCAAAGCATCCTTCAACAGCATGTCCGTGTCGAGCGGATTGTATTTCGGTTTCGACTGTTCCTTTGATATTGAATAGTAGAGTGGGGCGGTCACTTTCGCCTTTTCCGGGAAGAATTTTCCGAGCTCGAGCGATGTCGTTACGGTGTAACTGCTGTAGTCATCAGTGGCTCTTGATGCCACTCCATCCTCCAGTCCGCCGAATCCTTGGGATGTATAGCGTCCCTGGGCATTGACAGTTCCGAGGTCGGAAAGTTGCACATTGAGGTTGCCTTGGGCTGCCCAGCCGCCGCTGTTGTCGTATTCCTTCAGGCGAAACTCGTTCACCCACACCTCTCCCGACTTGGGATCTCCCGACTTGTTGCGCACACCGATAATCATCGTCTTCACTTCTCCGAGAGTCGGATTACCCATTATTGTCACCCTGTTGTTGGGGTTGTCCTCATCGTAGACGGAGAAAGCGCGGTTGTAGGAAGCCAGTCCCAGTGCTTTTGCCTTGTTGCGTTCCTTCTTCACAGAGGTGAATATGCTGGTCGCAATGTCAAGCATATTCTCGCTTGGCCATACCAACCGGCAGTCCTGGATGTTGTACTGGTCGTACCTGTCGGGTGCTGTCAACTTCAGAGGAATCTCGTATTCGTAGTAGTTACTCTTGTAGTCAGAGCCCAAACGCACGAATACTGCCAACTGGTTATCCTGCAGGTTCGTCTCATTGGTCTCTGTTGCATTGGCATGGACATACATCTGCAGGCGCTTGTATTGGCGTATGTCGAGGTTCATGTTTCTGTATACGCATTTTGATTCGCCTGTCGACAGTTTGCTTACGCTCATTGCCAGCGCCTGCTCATTGCTTTCCACAAGTTGCGGCTGGGTGGGGTCTTGTGCCCTCTTTATGCCCGGAGGCAGCGTATAGTTTACCGGTGTCTTGTCGTTGTTCTCCTCTATGTTGACGGCGGAGACATCCATACGTCCTGTGCCGCTCACGTTGTCAAGGTCCTGTTCGTATACTCTCCACTCGCCTCTCACAAGGTCGAGGTTGCCGAAACGGAGCACAATGGGGTGGCGGAAGCCTGTCATGAACATACGCATGAAGCGTATCGATGTGAAGTCACTGATGTTGCCGACCTTCGATTCCCAGTCGTCTACAGGGATGCGGAACTGATACCATGCGACCTCCTCAGTCTTGTTGTTTCTCAGTTTGCGTGATGCCACGCGCTTGTCCACGATGTAGTTCCGTCCCACGACGAGGTCTTCGGGGCGTATGGACACCCTGTACTGATAGTATTTCTCGTATTCGTTGAGTGTGTAGTCCTGGTTGATGTCCTCCACATCGGGTGTCGTCTTGTATGAAGTGTCGTAACTCTCCGTACGGTTACTGGTGTCCGGCGAGTTGCCTTGTGGGTTGTTGATGTACTTGTAGCGTCTCAATATCGACGCCTTCATGTCGTCATAGTCGGAGCCACGGAAATAATGGTAGTTATCATTGGCGGGGTCATTGTAGATAGAGTCCCACACTGCCGCACTCACCTTGCCCTGTATCTGCGTGAGGAAATCCTGATATGATTCGAACGTGCGCTCCTCGCTGTCGGTCAATCCGTTGAGTCCCACGTCCTGACGCTCCCTTGAACCGTCGGTAGTGGCAAATGCGTAGGTGACAGTAGCCTGGTTAGGGACTTTTCCCCATTGTGTCACGGTGTAGTTGGATGAGCCGTCTACAGGCATCCCGCTCTCGTAAAACTTCTTGCCATCGTGCAGTATATCCTCGCTCACTTCGCCCAAGTTGAAGTACAGGTCGCCTCCGTATTGGCTCGCCGTACCCTCTCTTGCCGTGTAGATAAAGGGGTCGAGCATCCAGAACTCGATATATTCCACGTTGGCAGTCTCAAAGTCGCTCGACTCAATCTTGCGCATCATGCCGCCCCAATGCCTCTCCGGATCGGGCAGTGTGCCGTCACTCTGCAGGTTGGGATTGAAGTTGTAGGGTCCACGCTCGTTGGGGTAGTATGCGAGGTTGAGTACCGACAGCGTGCTGGTAGCACCGTTGTAACTCGATTGGTCACGGTTGGGGAACAGTTCATTGACGTATATTTCCCTCACATAATGGTTTGACAACTGTTCGAGATCGCTCTTGATATGGCTCGGAGTGAGCGATGACGAGCGGCGTGTAAACAGCGGATCGATGTTGTACCATGCCAGCAACGAACGGTTGTAACCGCTCCTCAGGGTTGTCTTGTCGCTACTTTCCTCAAACATAGACGGCACACTTGACAGTATCCATGACGACGGTGAGGACACATCGATGGTCATTTTGGTGTTCTCGAAGTCGTCTATGTATGATGCATTGTCCTGTGTTCCGTGGCTCTGGCCTGCTATCAACTGGGCAAATTCCCCCTGAAACGAGATGTTTGATGGTTGGGTCAGGTGCAGGAAAGGCAACTTGTCGAGCATATTGGTGAGCCACTGGCTCTCTTTCTTCCAGTTGATGTTGACGCCCCACAAGGTGTTGTTCAGCGGTTCGGAACCCATGTTTACCTTTGTGGTCAGAGCCTGTTCTGACAGGTGCTGCAGAGTTCCGCTCATCTGGAAGTTCTTGGAAAAGTCGTATTCCCAGTTCAGTCCGAACATCGTTTTCCTCATCTGGGACACGTCGTTCTTGCTCTCCACCGATGCGTTTATGGCCGTACCGGCATCGATAATGCTCTGGTTGAGTATCGTTATCTCGCCACTGGAGTAGTCTACCGAGTAGTCAGAACCTTCCGTGAGTGTCACTCCGCCTGCCGTGACCACCACTGAGCCTTGCGGAATGTACCCCTGCTGTCCGAGGGAGATAACGTTGTCGCGGCTTCCTTTGTACTGTCCCTGTAGTATATACTTGTTCTTTTCCGCTATCTGTCGGGCTACCGTCTTGGTGGAATCGTAGAGTTCGGTGAACGCATATTTCGCTGCCACCGCATCACTAACGCCGTTTTCCCTCAGACGGTTGTAGATTGCGCTGCCGAAAGGCTCTGCGCAGGGGAAGAACACATATCCGTCGTTGACAGTGTAACCCTCCACATAGTCAAAGTAGCCGTTGGAGTGTGCCTTGTTGTTGTTGTCGAGGCGGTCGGCACCAAGGAGTTTTATGAGCGTCTGGTTCTTCACCTGCGCCTCGGGAATGTAGGACAGGTAAACTCCGGCAGTGTCACTCTGGAACTTCACGTCAAGTCTGAACTTGTCCTTCTGCATCGTACCTCTCACGATAGAGTACACGTTCTTCATCATCAGACGCCAGTTTCCCTGCTGCGGATTGTTGGAAGTGTTCTTCAGAGACTTCACGAACAAAGCCTGGTTTACGTCGGTTACATCGCCCGAAAACTCTCCCACCTGGTATGTCACACCGCCGTAAGTGTACTCGTAGGCAACGGCAAGCACCTGGTCTGTGCGCAGTGTAGAGTTGAGCGAAACATAGCCCAAGGCTGAATTGAGGGTGTATTCCGATGAAGTGAGAAGTCTTGCCTTCTCCAGTTTTTCGTAGTCAGAGCCGCCCTCGAAACCGCCGATACCGTCGAATACTGCCGAGGTCTGGTCTATGTTGCGCGCTGCTGCATATGAACTGGTCATCGCCTCATATTCCGTGTTTGCGGCGTTGCACGGCACTTGCGCCGCTCCTCCTGTCCACAGTGAGGGAGCGGATATGTTGCTCGGTTCACCGAGATCGGTGAGCGCAATGATGTTTCTTGTGTTGGAAGTGGTACCGGTCGTGTTGGTCACCCATATCTCAATGCGGTTGATAGTCACGCCGGTTGTCATGTTGGGCAGGGTCTTCATGCCTGCGTCATAGCGGTCATGGAAGTAGTGGGAGAGGAAGAAATGGCGGTTCTCGTCATAGTTTGCCACGTCTATCTCAAACGGAGTTAGTTGCGCTCCGCCCTTTGACGACACGCTTGCAGAGGATGATTTCTTCTGCGAGATGACCGTCTGCAGTTTCAGTTTGCCAAACTGCCAGTCGGAGCGGATACCGAACAAGGATGACGAACCGCGTATCAGCGACGAGTTGGAGGGGAAACTCACGTTGCCGCCTTCCACGAGTTTGATAATCTCGTCCTCCTTTCCGTCGTACTTCAACTTCATGTTCTGCGCATCATAGTCAAAGGTGGCGTCGGTGTTGTAGTTAAGTCCCATGTTCACCTTGTCGCCCACCTTGCCAGTCATGTTGAAGTTTATCTTCTCGTCAAAGTCTATGTTGGTGGTCTTGCGGCGCCTGATTGGCAGAGAGGGATTCTGGATATTCTTCATTGTGGCGCCGAATTTCAGTTCGGCAGTACCCTGCGTTGTCACCCTCACGCCGCCCGGCCCGAATATCTTCTCGGCAGGTCCGAGGTCGAAATGCATGTCTGTGAAGTCGAACTTTTCCTTGCCTTTGGCTTGGAATATCTCGCTGTTCTTGTCGCGGAACATCTTTTCCAACATCCGTTTTTCGCTCCACTTCATGTATTCGTCTCGTGTCATGGCGAGCGGTGCCTGTAGGTATGAGCCAGCCATTCGGTTGCCGAAGATGTAGTAGCCCAACGTGTCGTTGTAGTCGACGGTCTGTTTCAGATTCTCGGGTAGGGTGAGGTCAGTGCCGTTGGAGTGCAGGTCGGCCGCGGTAATGGGCATAGTGCGCTGCACCTTCCAGCGTGCGTTGAGCAGCGAGTCGGGTATAGTGTCGTCAATGCTGAGCAGAGGTTGCTCGAGGATTTCTTTTTTCTTGTCGAGTTCAGCCTTCTTCTGGTCGGCGCGTGCAGCACGTTCACGCCCCGCCGTTTGACTCTTGGCCTGCGTCTTGTCATCCTGTCTGCGCCTCGTGCGGTCATCTTGCGGCAGTGACACGGCGTATGCAGCAAAGCCCAAAAGGAGCATTGCTGCCAATATGGTGTTCACTTTCTTGCGCAGAGACATCCGTTTCGTTTTTCTTGTTTCAATGTTGCCGTCACGGCAATTCCTATTTTATCAACTTCAGAGCCTGTTTTACCACTTGCTCGACGACGAGGTTTGGCGACTGGCGCAGTATCTCGTTGACAACCCTGGAGGTAGGTGCTGGTGAGAAACCGAGCATGGTGAGTGCCCCGATTGCCTCGTTGCGCACTTCGTTGTTGACCATTGCGCTCTGGTCTGTTCTGTCGGCAGCCGTCTGCAGGTCGTCGGTTATGCCGCTCTGCACTATCTTGTCCTTCAGTTCAAGGATAATCCTTTGCGCAGCCTTTGGACCGATACCCTTCACCGCTTTCAGTAGTCTCTCGTCACCGGAGACTATTGCGTTGCACAGTTCAGCAGGCGACATGGCGGACAAAATCAGCCGTGCCGTGTTTGCGCCCACTCCGTTCACCGACAGTAGCAGGCGGTAGAGTGTGCGCTCCTCCTTGGTTACGAAACCGTAGAGAGTGTAACTGTCATCGCGTCCGCCTGTCACCAACTGTTCGTGTACAAAGAGTTTTACATCTTTTTTATCCTGTATGGCAGTGTAGGTCACAAGTGAAATGTTCAGTCCATAACCCACTCCGCCGGCTTCGACCACGGCAACGGCAGGCGACAGGTCGGTCAGTTCGCCCTTGATATATTCTATCATCCGAGATATGATGTTTTGTATTAATACCCTATTAAAACGCTTTTTGTGGTGTATTATTGCATTTGCCCGTGAAATAAAAAACGTGACTTCTGCCACGGCATCATCCCTTCGCTCTTTTGCGGCGGTCGTTTCTGCCTTTCGCAAAGGTATTCCGTATATGATTGGGACGCCATAGTGACAAGTCAAAATACGGGTTAATCTCAGTCAATAAATAATAATGTAAAGGAAATTTGGAATGAATTGCGCTTTATATTGGACATTAGTTGTGTACCTTTGCAGCGGTAACGGTTTACATAGTCACCACTGTCAAGGAATATACAACCAAATAAGATGCTATGAGCCTTAATATTGCAAGAAACGAAAAACAGAGAGTTGTGATTGTGGGAGGTGGTTTCAGCGGTCTGAAAGTGGCTTCCATGTTGAGGAAATCGGGATTTCAGGTTATCCTGATAGACAAGAACAACTACCACCAGTTTCCGCCGCTGATTTATCAGGTGGCGTCTGCCGGTATGGAACCGAGCAGTATCAGTTTCCCATTCCGTAAGATTTTTTCCAGCAAAAGCGGTGTCTACTACCGTATGGCGGAGTTGAGAAGCATCTTCCCTGAGAAGAAGATAATACAGACGTCCATAGGAAAGATAGACTACGACTATCTGGTTTTGTCGGCAGGAGCGACGACAAACTTTTATGGAAACAAGAATATTGAAGCAGAGGCGATGCCCATGAAGACGGCTTCGGAAGCCATGGGACTGCAGAATGCCATACTCGCCAATCTGGAGCGTGCTATCACATGTGCCACAAAGCAGGAACTTCAGGAACTGCTCAACGTCGTTATCGTGGGTGGAGGAGCCACTGGCGTAGAGGTGGCTGGAGTGATAGCAGAGATGAAACACACCGTTTTGCCGCACGATTATCCAGACATAGACCCGAGCCAAATGAACATCTACCTCATCGAGGCTGGCAATCGTCTGTTGTCGGGAATGTCGACAGAGTCGTCTGCTGCGGTGGAGAAATTCCTCAGGAGAATGGGTGTTAATCTGCTGCTCAACAAGATGGTGACTGACTATAAAGACCACAAGGTGATGCTTGCCGACGGAAGCAGCATCGCTACGCGTACCTTTATCTGGGTGAGCGGTATTGCCGGAACAGAGGTAGGCAACCTTTCCGGCGAGCATCTGGGACGTGGCAGACGCATCAAAGTGGATGCCTTCAATCAGGTGAAGGGTATGGACGGAGTGTTCTGCATAGGTGACCAGTGTATCGTTGAGGGTGATGAGAGTTTCCCCAACGGTCATCCGCAGGTGGCTCAGGTGGCAATCCAGCAGGGGAGAAACCTTGCCAAGAACCTCATCAGACTAAAAAAAGGAAAGGAGATGAAGCCTTTCCGATACAAGAATATAGGGGCTATGGCAACCGTGGGGCGCAATAAGGCGGTGTGCGAGTTTGCCGGACTGAAACTCAACGGTTTTATTGCGTGGGTCATGTGGCTTGTGGTTCACTTGCGATCCATCCTCGGTGTGAGAAACAAGACAGTGGTTCTTCTCAACTGGATGTACAATTACTTCAATTACAACCAGTCTCTACGCATGATATTCTATCCAAAGAAAGCCAAGGAAATCAGCGAGCGCGAGGCTCGCGAGGCAGTTACTCATCTTGGCGAAGATTTGCTCGACTAATCCTCGAAGTCCACACAGGCACGCTGGGCAATGTGCTTCATCAGTTGCATTGCCACTGCCTTGTGGGCGGGATGCACACTGTAGGAACGCACGTCGTCAAGGTTGTCGAATGAGGAGGTGAGGCATATGTCCCACAGTTCGGCGGTGTTGACATTGATTCCTACCTGAACGGAACGGATGAACGGAATGACTTCGGGCAGTGCTTCGATACTTTGCTTAAACTCTTTTCCCGCAGCCTCACGCACTGACGACGGCACGTCATCGCGGAACTTGAACATTACAATGTGGTGTGTCATAGTGATATCATTTTTATTGCTTGTATATGCCGTAGCGTAAAAGCACTGCGAAGGTAATCACTTTTAGACAACTGACAAACACTTTAATGCGATAAACAGGGTTTTTCCGATAAAAAGCGTTCGTTAGTCAAGTAAGAAAAGATTACCTTGTGCCTTGCCTTTCTGGTGTTCAAAATAAAAAGGAAGATTACAAACCGATAGGACTCGGAATGCCAACCTTCCTTTCGTGCGCCTGATAGGACTCGAACCTACACGTCGCAAAACACCAGATCCTAAGTCTGGCGCGTCTACCAATTTCGCCACAAGCGCATAACGTCAGTGCCTTAGCGGTTGCAAAGGTAGGCAAAAACCGCCAAACGGCAAAGCATCTTCCTCCTTTTTTGTTGAGGCTATATCAGTGTGGAATCAGTCATAACGGCTGTTTCGCGGGGTTGTCACGCTCTATCCTATTCTGTCATCGAGCGTGCTTTCTCTATGATAGTGTCCTTCCCGTCGTGGAAATCGTCGTCAGTCAGGGAACAGTAGATGTCAGGTTCGATGCCGTGCTCAGTACTGTTTTTGTCGGTGTCGTACATTGGTACGGCGGAGAAACGCACTCCCCAACCGTTGGGAAGTTCGCTCGTGAACGGCATTCCAGCCCCTCCGCCGGTCTTGTCACCTATTATGGTGACTTTAGGACACTGTTTCATGTACATCACAAATTCGTTGGCGGCAGAGAATACCCCCCTGTTGGTGAGCACAAATGTCTGTTTCTGCCACCTCATGTGCGAGGACGGTTTGAGTCTGCGCTCCTTTAGTGCAGAGAAATCACTGTGTCCTGTGCCGGTCTTGTGCTGGATGTAGCCTACCGTAATCTCCTCGTTGGTGAAGCGTGACGCCAGTTTTTCCGCCGCCGTCACCAGTCCTCCTCCGTTGTTGCGCACGTCAATGATGAGGCTTCGGCAGGCAATGAAGTGCATCAGAATGTCGTCCAGATTGCCGTCGCCAGGTTCATTCGTGAACGTACTGACACGCATATATCCGACATTGTCGTCGAGTATGCGGTAGTATATGCCCGATGCTATGCGGTAGTCCGTGCCCATATACTTGTTGTAGAGGGTGTCGGAAAAGTTCGATGGGTAGTCTTCTTTCCATGACCAGTTGCGTCCGTAGTCAAAGCCAGAGGACAAGTTGACGTGTCCGTCCTTGAGTTCTCCGAGCATATTCGACAGTACTTCAAAGAGTTGCTCGGTGTTGGCACCGTTTGTCATCGGCTTGTAGCGGTTGTAGACCTCCGTCCAGTCTACGCCCAAAGTCTGTTCTTTGTAGTCGAAAAAGCAGTAGTGCTCGTCCATAATTTTCCACAAAGCCTCGAAATTGCCTTGCGGTGTGTCGTCGAAAGTGTCTTCGTCAACACAACTTCCGACTGTCACGGAGAACAGAATCAGGAATACGGGAAAGAAAAAACTTCTCATAGTGTGTATCCGATAACAAACGAGTGGGTAAAAGAATGGTATTTCAGACTGTTGAATCTTGCCTGTCGGAAGTCTCCGAGGTATCCTATTGTAAAGAGCGACCGTTTTATCCGCACACCGAGTGTCACCATATTGGAGTAGGAGAGGGCATTGAACGGCGAGGCGAAGCAGACATTGTGGTCATAGTCGCCTTGCGAGAATATCTCATAATAGGACTGTCCGTAGGCAGGCGAGAACTGTAATCCCATGAGCGGAAGTCTGCCCTGATAGTCCAGGCGCATATTCTTGTGCAGCAGATTGAACCGATATGTAGCCTTGAAAGACGGTGCTATGTCAAGTCCGAGTTTCAGTTGGGCAGGGTTGTTTCCGTTGTGCGTGTTGTAGATACCGCCGATAAAGGCATCCGCTTGTCCCCCTATGGCAATGCATAGACCTTCGCAGATGTCTAACCGTCGGCGCATTCCGTAACTGTATTCAAACATTCCCGTCAACTCGCTGGCATTGTCAGAGCGCGGTTCGGTGACTGATATGAACTCCTGCGAGGCTGTTGTCCTGCTCCAGAGGGGCGCTTTCTTCAGCGGCTTTTCGTTCATCTGTATCAACCGCAGTTCCGTTCCCGAATAGTGTTCGGGTGACAGATAGGTGTCGAGTTGGAATGTCTTGCCTATGCCCAGCAGCCGTGTCTTTTCCTGAGCCATGGCAATGAGCGGGGCGAAAAATATGATTACGGTCAACAGTCGCTTCATGATGCTGGAGTTGTAGCGGTGTCAGAACAGTGACATCTGGCCGTCTTCATCCACTCTGAAGGTGACAGATGTAGCGGCAGTATTTTCTTCCTGTTCGGTGGCAGTCTCCGTGCCGTCGGCAGTGTCAGGCTCTTCCGGCGTTTCCTCTTCTGGTTCCGGGAAGCGTGTAGGCTCCAGTTCCTCCACCTTGTCCACCGTCCATGTCGCCACACGCTTGCCCTTTGCCTTGAAACCCTTTACCGAAATGAACTGTTCGGCATCAATTTCCATAGGCTCACGGAAGGCGTCTTCACCTCCGAAAGTAAAGAGCAGTCTGGGGTAGACTTGGTCTGTGAGCAACAGCAGACGGCTGTCGGGATTTTCGCCGACCACATTCTGCGTCTTCTTTGCCTGCTCCATGAGGAAGCGTTTTATGTATGTCATTCCGCCGTTGTCGGCATCTATGACCACCGCAGTCCACACTTTGTAGCTGTCAAATTTTTCTATACGGAAGATGTTTTTGTCGTAATGGTTGTTCGTGTCGAAGTTGGTGAAGAGGTAATCTCCGTTGTCGAGAACCACCAGAATCTGGTCATCGTCCTTGAATTCCCCGAGGAATCGGCCGTTTCCGTCGTAGTTTATGCGGTTGACATCGGGGTCATACCACACGTTCCTGCCTCCCAATGTGGAGAAACCTTGGCTCTTCATGCTGATGCGGTGTATCGGCAGTTTCGTTACAAGCCGTCCTTTCGCCGTGCGGTTCTTTATGTCCAAAGACGAGAAATCGAAGTCTATGAACAGTTTCCGCAGTTTGGGGTTGGGTTCAAGAGTGACTTTTATGACCTCCGCTTCACCGTTGGTGTTTGGAGTGAAATAGAGTATACGTGATCCGGGGGCACCCTGTGTGGCGTCGTATTCGCGGTCACGGCTGACGCTTGTCACGTTGAAACGCTTTGCGTAATAGTGTCCCTGCTTGCCGTTTCGGTACACTATATTGTATATGGTGCGGCGGTCGTTCTTCTTGAAAACCTGCACATGGAGGATGTTTTTCCCTACAAAGAGTTTCTCTGCGACCTTTACCACCTTGTACTTGCCGTCCTTATAGAATACTATGATGTCGTCTATGTCGGAGCAGTTGCACACAAATTCGTCTTTCCTTAGACTTGTACCGATAAACCCTTCCTGTCTGTTTATATACAGTTTTTCGTTTGCTTCGACGACCTTTGCCGCCTCTATGGTGTCGAAATTGCGTATCTCTGTCTTTCTCGGATGCTCTGCTCCGTATTTCGTCTTCAGATATTCAAACCAACTGATGGTCACGTCCGTCATGTGCTTCAGGTCGTGGTCAATGCTCTTGATTTCTTCTTTTATCTTGGCGATCAGTTCCTCTGCCTTGTCCTTGTTGAACTTCAGAATACGCTGCATCCTTATTTCCATGAGGCGCAGGATGTCGTCGCGTGTCACCTCACGCACAAACTGCGGTTTGAACGGCGTGAGTTTTTCGTCGACAAAGGCTATTGCAGCATCCATGTCAGGGGCTTGCTCAAATTTCCGCTCCTTGTAGATGCGCTCCTCAATGAATATTCTTTCGAGCGAGGCAAAGAACAGTTGCTCCATCAGTTCACCGCGTCTGATTTCCAGTTCACGCCGTAACAGCGCGAGTGTATTGTCAGTTGAGTGGCGTAATACATCCTCTACCGTCAGGAAACACGGTTTGTTGTCCTCTATGACACAGCAGTTTGGCGACAGATTAATCTCGCAGTCGGAAAAGGCGAACAGTGCGTCTATGGCTTTGTCGGACGACACTCCGGGGGCTAAATGCACCAGTATTTCCACGTCGGCAGCGGTGTTGTCGTCCACCCGTTTCGCCTTTATCTTTCCCTTTTCTATGGCTTTCAGGATAGAGTCTATGAGCGAAGAGGTCGTCTTGGAGTAGGGTATCTCACGGATGACGAGTGTCTTGTTGTCGAGTTTCTCTATCTTTGCGCGCACCTTGATGCTGCCTCCGCGCTCGCCACCGTTGTATTTCTCCACATCGATACTTCCGCCTGTGGGGAAGTCAGGATAGAGTTTGAACTCCTCGCCGCGCAGATATTTGATTGCGGCATCACACAGTTCATTGAAGTTGTGGGGCAGAATCTTTGACGTCAAACCCACTGCGATGCCCTCGGCGCCCTGTGCCAGGAGAAGCGGAAATTTCGCCGGCAGCGTGATAGGCTCCTTGTTGCGTCCGTCGTAAGACAGTTTCCAGTCGGTCGTCTTGGGATTGAATACCACATCAAGGGCGAACTTTGTGAGTCTCGCCTCTATGTAACGCGGGGCGGCAGACCTGTCGCCCGTAAGGATGTTTCCCCAGTTTCCCTGCGTGTCAATGAGCAACTCTTTCTGTCCCATCTGCACGAGGGCATCGCCGATGGAGGCATCTCCGTGAGGGTGAAACTGCATCGTGTGTCCCACGATGTTCGCTACCTTGTTGAATCTGCCGTCGTCCATGCGCTTCATGGAGTGCAGTATGCGCCGTTGCACAGGCTTGAGGCCGTCCTCAATGCTTGGCACGGCACGCTCGAGAATGACGTATGAGGCATAGTCGAGAAACCAATTCTGGTACATTCCGCTCAGGTGGTGTACGGCGGAAGCATCGAATCTGTTGACCGGAGTGTAGTCGGAATGCCCCTCTACTTCAGTGCTTTCGCTTTCGTCAAATTCGTTGATGTCTTTGGTTTCGTCGCTCATTGGAATGCTGGTATTTGTTTCGCAAAAGTACGAAAAAAACACCTTAACGTCAAAAAAAATGCTTTTTTTCGGTCATCGTATGGCGCTTTTCGTCAATTTATCAGTATTTTTGCGGAGGATAACATGGCAAGAAAACTTTCCAAAAGAAAAATATCGGGATGGTTGTTGCTTTTTGCGACAATCATCTTCTTTCGTTGTGGATGCAGCCAAAAGGCAGCATCCCTCTTCTCATCGTGTGGCAACGGTTCCGAGAAAGACTCTGCCAGTCACACCGTTTCCATTGACAGCGCACTGGTCAACAGGTTGGACTCGTTTGTCAGTCATAGCCGTTGGAGCGGCACGCTCGGCGTTTGTGTGTGGGACGAGACCGCCAACAAACCTGTATACTCCTACAATGCCGACTCGCTGATGAGTCCGGCATCCAACATGAAGATGCTCACCTGTGTTGCGGCATTGCGTACTTTGGGACCCAATTTCCGTTTTCGCAGCGGTGTTTATGCCAGTGGCAAGATTGGCGAGGGTACGCTTCATGGCGATGCCGGCTTCCGTTTCGGTTTTGATCCGGAATTCAATTCCGACTCGCTGATGCATCTGGCGGACATGCTGAGAGCCGCTGGCGTGAATGCCATTGAGGGCAATGTGATTGTCGATGCCGCCATCCAGGAGCCTATGCAGCATGAGGAACACTGGACGATGGGTGATTTGAAACTGCGCAAACTGGGGCTTCTCTACCGTGGAAGCCGCCGTGTCATAGCGGAACTGAAGTATGCCCTGCGCTCCAAAGGCATCCGTTTTGCCGACTCGCAGATTGTGGAACGGAAACTTCCGGAAGGTATGGGCAGGGTAGGAGAGGTGTCCACGCCAATCATCAATCCGGTGTCGCATGCTTTGCTCAACTCTTCCAACGAGGCGGCAGAGAGTCTCTATTATCCTTTGGCGGGTCTTTCCCTTGTGCAGCAGGACTGCCGCAGCGCAGGAAACGCGGTGCTCCGGCGGTTCATAAAGCGAGAACTCGGTGTGCCGGCTGACAGTGTGGCGGTAATCCATGACGGTTGCGGACTGTGCGTCTATGACCGTGTCACGCCCCGGCTCCTTGTCCGGCTGTTCCATTATGCCTATGCCCACAAGTATATATACAATGTGTTGCGTGCCCGCCTTCCCATCTCGGGCAAGACCGGAACTCTCGCCCGGCGTATGCAAAAGCCCGTTGTAAAGGGACGTATACAGGCCAAGACCGGCACGCTGACACGCGAAAACGGTCTCACGTCGCTTGCCGGGTATGCGCAGACGAGGGGCGGACACTTGCTCTCCTTTGCCGTGATACAGAACGGGCTGCCCGTTGCCGATGCGCGGTTGTGGCAAGACAGTTTCTGCGAACAACTGGTAAAGTAGGCCGTTGCCTTTGTTCTCGCCAAACCGTCTGTGGCAGACTGCGGTTGCGAATTTGTTAAGTAAACATAAGTTTTGGCGGCTTTCCTTTGACATTTATACCGTAATATGTACCTTTGCACGGTAAAATAATATCAAAAAACAAAGCAACATGGCACAACAGGAAGATGTTTTCAAGAAGATAGTGAGCCACTGCAAGGAGTACGGTTTCGTGTTTCCGAGCAGCGACATCTATGATGGTCTCGGCGCCGTTTACGACTACGGTCAGAACGGAGTGGAACTGAAGAACAACATAAAGAACTATTGGTGGCAGTATATGGTGCGCGTCCACGGTAATATCGTGGGACTTGACTCCGCCATATTCATGCACCCCACAATATGGAAAGCATCCGGTCACGTCGACGCATTCAATGACCCGCTCATTGACAACCGCGATTCCAAGAAACGTTACCGTGCCGATGTGCTCATCGAAGAGCAGATTGCGAAATACGAAGACAAGATAGAGAAAGACGTGGAAAAGGCCCGCAAGCGTTTCAAGGACGCTTTCAACGAGGAGCAATACCGCACCACGTCACCCCATGTACTCGAACTCAAGGAGAAAAGGGACAAGTTGCACCAGCGTTATTCTGATGCGATGAATGCCAACGACCTTGATGAACTGAAGCAGATAATACTCGACGAGGAGATTGTATGTCCTATTTCGGGTACGAGAAACTGGACTGACGTGCGCCAGTTCAACCTCATGTTCAAGACGGAAATGGGTTCTACGTCAGAGGGGGCAAGTACTATCTATCTGCGTCCGGAGACTGCCCAGGGCATCTTTGTCAACTATCTGAATGTCCAGAAGACCGGTCGCATGAAGATACCGTTTGGTATTGCACAGATAGGCAAGGCTTTCCGCAACGAGATAGTTGCCCGTCAGTTCATCTTCAGAATGCGTGAGTTTGAGCAGATGGAGATGCAGTTCTTCGTAAAACCGGGCACTGAGTTGCAGTGGTTCGAGACTTGGAAAAAGCGCAGAATGGCTTGGCATCAGGCTCTTGGCTTCGGCGCAGAGAACTATCGCTTCCATGACCATGAGAAATTGGCGCACTATGCCAATGCGGCAAGTGATGTGGAGTTCCGCATGCCGTTCGGTTTCAAGGAGGTAGAGGGTATACATTCACGCACAAACTTTGACCTCTCGCAGCACGCAAAATACTCAGGCAAGAAGATAGAGTACTTCGATCCCGAGGAGAACAAGAGTTACACACCGTATGTCATCGAGACAAGTATCGGTGTAGACCGTATGTTCCTCAGCGTGATGTGCCACTCTTACGAAGAAGAGCAACTGCCCAATGGCGAGACGCGTACAGTCCTCCACTTGCCGGCAGCCCTCGCTCCTGTGAAACTCGCCGTATTCCCATTGACCAAGAAAGACGGACTTCCGGAAAAGGCACAGGAGATTATCAATAGCCTGAAGTTCCATTTCAACTGCCAGTATGAGGAGAAAGACCAGATAGGAAAACGCTATCGCCGTCAGGACGCCATAGGTACTCCTTACTGTGTGACCGTAGATCACCAGACGCTTGAGGACAACACGGTAACCTTGCGCCACCGTGACACTATGGAGCAGGAGCGTGTCAATATCGCCGATCTGCGCTCTATCATCGAGGACAAGGTGTCAATAGAATCGCTGTTGAAGAATCTTGAATAAATGGAAATACTGAAGAAACATTTTGCATTGATGCCTTTGCTGTTGCTGTTTGCAATGTCTTTGGCATCATGCTCCGAGTCTGACGACACCATAGAGGAATATCCTGACTGGAAGAAGACCAATACCGCTTATTTCAACAATCTCTATGCCACGGCAAAAACGGCGATAGAGTCGGGCGACACATCGTGGAAGATTTACAGCAAGTGGTCTGCTTCCGCAGCCGATGAGAACAAGGCATATAGCCCGGAGGACTGTATCGTGGTGAAAGTTCTTGAGAGTGGCACAGGCTCTGGATGCCCCATCTACAATGACAACGTGTGGGTGCACTATCAGGGGCGCCTCCTGCCTTCCACGAGTTATGCCGAAGGCTATGTCTTTGACCAGTCTTACTACGGCACATTCGACGAGAAAACCGCTGTGGCAACGGAACTGGCGGTCAGCGGAACGGTGGCAGGTTTTGCCACTGCACTGCAGCAGATGCACATCGGAGACCACTGGCAGGTGTACATGCCCTATCAACTCGGTTACGAAGACTCGACAAGCAACACATCCATACCGGCGTATTCCGTACTCATCTTCGACATACGGCTCGTGTCATACGCCAGAACCGACGCTGACGTTTCCTAAGGCAGAGAATGGGAAAGAGCGATGTGCTCCTCGCGAAAATCCGTGAGGGGCAGGACTTGACAGAAAGAGAGAAACTCGGACTGATAGTCAATCTGAGTGTACCTTCTATATTAGCGCAGATTTCATCTACGCTAATGTTTTTTATAGATGCCTCCATGGTAGGTTCGCTTGGGGCTAACGCATCTGCTTCGGTGGGCATTGTCGAGACATCGACATGGCTCTTCACCTCGCTTACAAGTGCGGCTTCGATGGGCTTCGGCGTGCAGGTGGCGCACCGCATAGGGGCGAATGACTTTGCCGGAGCACGCCGTGTGATGCGCACGGGACTGGCCACCGTACTTCTTTTCGCTTTCTTTCTCACTGCCGTTGCCGTTGTTATACACGGCAGGTTGCCGCTGTGGCTCGGCGGAGGAGCGGACATAGCACGCGACGCAAGCCTCTATTTCCTCATCTTCTCATTGTCGTTGCCGGTGTTCCAACTGTGCAACTTTTCCATGAATATGCTGAAATGCTCGGGCAATATGCGTGTACCTTCACTGCTGAGCATCAATATGTGCGTGCTGGATGTGGTGTTCAACTTCTTCTGCATATATCCGACACGCGAACTGACGTTCCATTCGTTCACAGTCACAATGCCCGGATTGGGGTGGGGGGTGACAGGCGCTGCCGTCGGAACGGCTCTGGCTTATGTGGTGACGGCATCGTTTGCTGCTTATGCGGCGTTGTGTAAGTCGCCCATAACGGCACTGCGTCTCGACAGAGGACATCAGGTGTCATGGCGTCCCGACGTGGCTTCTCTGAAGAAAGCGTTTCGTATTTCCTCTCCGCTTGCCCTGCAGTACAGTCTCATGAACGGAGCGCAGATGGTGTCTACGATTATCGTTGCCCCCTTGGGTAACTTCGCCATAGCGGCCAACAGTTTCGCTATCACGGCGGAATCTCTGTGCTATATGCCCGGTTACGGCGTTGCCGAGGCTGCCACAACCCTTGTCGGTCAGAGTGCCGGGGCACGCCGCTGGAGCCTTTGTCGTGGCTTGGCGTGCCGTTGTGTGGCTATTGGCATGACGGTGATGGCATTCATGGGAGGCGTGATGTATGTCTTGGCACCCGAACTGATGGGACTTATGACCCCGGTTGACGAGATTGTCAATCTCGGCGTACAGGCTCTCCGCATTGAAGCGTTCGTCGAACCGATGTTCGCTGCGGCGATAGTCTGCAACAGTTGCATGGTAGGTGCTGGCGACACAATCATTCCTGCCTGCATGAACCTTGTGTCCATGTGGGGCGTACGACTGACTATTGCTGCGTGGTTGGCTCCCGTTTGGGGATTGGCTGGAGCATGGACAGGCATGGCGATAGAACTATTCTTCCGTGGCACAATCTTCCTTTGCCGCCTGTTCCATGGCGGGTGGATGAAGAAGGCTATGAAAATCTGAACGGGCAGTTGCGTAAATCAAGATGACAAATGCCTGAGTGTAGAAAGGATAAGGCACAAAAACAGCGAACCGGAAAGGCGGTTCGCTGTTTTTGTGTCTTGTGTTGTGATAAAGTGAAGACTACATGTCACCGATGGCATGCTTGTATTCGTCCCACAGATTCTCCACGTAGTTCTCGGGCTTGTCGCCAAGAATGTAGCGGCAGGCAGCGTCCCATGACCAGGGATAGAGTGTGGCTGCCGAAGCGTTGAACTTCTTTATGAAATCCTTGTCCTTGTTCTTGCTGAGCCAGTAGATGAAGTAACCGGAAATGCGGTAGCCGCTTTCCCACTTGCGCTCTCCGTCGTTGCGAGGGCGGTCTTTGGACTTGAAGTCCTGGTCAAAGCATCCGCAGGCAACGCGGACGGCATCAGCCAGACCCTCGATGAAACTCCAGTTGACAGACTTGCCGTCGTAAACGCCGCAACCGAGGGGCGAAAGTTGATAGGCGTGGGTGAGTTCGTGATAGATGACACCGCGTGTCTCGTAGTCGAGTTTGTCACGGTTGCCCTCCTTGTAACTCTTCTCTATCCAGTTGGTAGAGTAGCGAATGGCAACATGGTCGCCCCATCCGCCTTTTTCAGAAATGCCGTTGTATGCCTCGATAGTGTAGTGGATGTCCTTTATCTTGGGGATATTCACGTCCTGGGGAGAGAAATACAGTGTCTGGAGCACACGCAGTGCGTTCTCGCGGATGTATGTGTCCTTGTCCTTTATTATCTGGTGGTAGATTTTCGATCCCTCCGTTTCAGGCGACTTGTCATAGAAATGGATTGTGCCGGGATTGTAGTTCTTCCACTGTTTTTCGATTTTCACAGGCTTGTGGCTGCCGGCCGTGGCTGCGGCAAAAGGCAGGCAACACAATGCAAGAAGCAAGAGAATGTTCTTTCTCATCATCGTTTTTGAGTTTTTAGGTTATACAAGATGTTTGATCAGTTCTTCCTTGTCACCGTAGAGCATGTCGATAACCGGTATCTCTATCATGGTGTATGCGCCAGGCTGCTGCTTCATCGAGGCGCGTGCGACATTCACAAGCACCTGGGCCGTGAGGGCAGGATTGTTGATGCGCATGTTGAATTCCAGCAACTGGTTGTGGGTTTTGCCGCTCACGCCCTTGCGCACGAGGTTCACTCCATGTCCCACATCGTTCAGGTCATCGACACTGTTCACCTGCATGACGTGTGTTTCGTCGTTGACGAAATAGGCGTCCGCCTTGATGGCAGCCTCCACTTTTGCAAAGTCAGCACCGTCTTCCAGTTCCACATAGACCATGCGGCGGTGTATTCCTGTGCCCAGAGGTATTGTCATGGAGAGGGCGTCTTTCACTCCGTCAATGGCGCGCACGGCTACCGAATGTCCCATTGAGCGGCCGGGGCCGAAATTGGTATATGACACGCCTTTGGGCGCAAGGCTTTCCATAAGCGAGCGGACGATAGAGTCCGAGCCCGGATCCCAACCGGCGGAAATCACCGACACGGCGTTGTTTGCCTTTGCTGCTGCGTCGAGGGAACGGCGCAAGTCCACTATCTTTGTGTGGATGTCAAACGAGTCCACGGTGTTTATGCCCAGAGCAAGACATTCCTTTGCGTAGTTCTCCACCTGACGCGTTGGAGTGGCAAGAATGGCAACGTCAACGTCAGTCAGTTCCTTTATGTCCTTCACTACGGCGTAGCCGTCAAGTTCGGCAGGCTTGTCTACAGAACCGTTTCTGCGCACAATGCCTGCAATCTCAAAGTCAGGGGCTGCCTCAAGTGCCTCTACTGCATAACGGCCGATGTTGCCGTAGCCTACTACAGCCGCTCTTGTTTTCTTCATATTGGTGTTTTTTGAGTGTAAATGTTTAATATATGTGCAAAGTTAACTATTCTTTCTGACATTTCGTATGTTTCTTTTCGGTTTTCATTTCACAGTTTCCTCTCTCTGCCAAATCGTGTTTAAGTGGGGCGGTCGGGTTGTCCTCTCTGCATTTGAGAGCCGTTTTTGTTTTGAAAAACCGTCTGTTTGTTGAAAAGATTTGCACCGGTATATTGTGAAAGTGTACTTTTGTGCCATAATCAACGAAAAAGTGCAACGCTATGAAAAGATTTGGCTTGTTTTTCATGTCGGCGGCATTGATAATGGCATCATGCTCCACAAACATTGATTTTGCTGACGATGACTTCGACAATAGAGACCAAAACGGTTCTGACGGAGGCAACGGCAGCACGACATACTCTTCCTCCATATCCGACCTTATCGGTTTTGACATCGCACTCGACAGGACTGCCTTGAGTGAAGAAGAAACCGTTCCGACAGATGAAACTGCCGACGACTACGAAGATTATCTGGAAAACAACACGTTCACCAATGAGGTGCAGATAACGTTCGACGGCAATACGGTATCCGTTTCGGGCGAAATTGACGGCGTTACGGTCAACGTCGACAATGCCGATGTCACGGTCAATTCCACCGTAAAGAATGTCTGCCTCACCGTGAAAGGCACTACCTCCGACGGTTTTCTGAAGATTTACAGTGAAAAGAAATTCGAGTTGAAACTCGACGGGGTGAGCATAACCAATCCCGATGGAGCGGCTCTCAACATCCAGAGCAAGAAACGCGGCTACATCGTACTTGCCGACAACACGACAAATACGCTCACTGACGGCACTGTCTACAGCGATGCCACGGATGACGAGGACATGAAAGCCTGTCTCTTCAGCGAGGGCAAGATGCTCTTCTCCGGTAACGGCTCACTTGATGTGTATGCCAATTGCAAGGCGGGAATACGCAGCGACGACTATGTGATGTTCCGTCCCGGTGTCAACATCTATGTCAATGCCACGGCTGGCAATGGCATCAAGGCCAACGATGCCATATATATAAAAGGTGGCGTCATCAATGTTGAGACCTCGGCAGCGGCGAGCAAGGGCTTGAGCAGCGACGGACTTGTCATGATAGACGGCGGCAGGACAACCGTGACTACAAGCGGTACGGGCGCGCTCGATGATGACGGGACGGATGTCAGCGGTTGTGCCGGAGTGAAAGCCGACAGCATCTTCGTGATGAACGGCGGCGAACTCCTGTGCAAGAGCACCGGTGCCGGCGGCAAGGGAATCAGTTGTGACCAGACGATAACCGTCAATGGCGGCACCGTAAAGGTCATAACGACAGGCAGCCAGTATGTGTATGGCAAGTATGACACGTCTGCCAAGGGCATGAAAAGCGACGGTGCCATGTATATAAACGGCGGCACTTGCATGGTGCGCTGCACTGGCGGAGAAAACTCCGAAGGCATCGAGAGCAAGAGCACAATGAACATCTCGGGGGGCAATGTCATGGTCTACAGTTACGACGATGCGCTCAATTCTTCCGGCGCAATGAACATTTCGGGCGGCAACATCTTCGCACTTGGCACCAACAACGACGGCATTGACTCCAATTCCACTATCTCCGTGTCGGGCGGAGTGGTCGTAGCCTGTGGCACAACAGTGCCCGAAGCCGGGTTCGATTGTGACGAGAACACTTTCGCCGTCACTGGTGGCACGCTCATAGGTATCGGCGGCACGACATCCACACCTACCCAAAGTGCCACCACACAGCCTGTTGTCGTGCTCGGAGGCAGCAGCATAAGCAGCGGACAATACATCACCGTGGCTGATTCCAACGGCGACAATATCCTGTCGTTCAATGTTCCGCGCAGTTACAGCCAGCAGGGCTACACCCTTCTGGTTTCCTCTCCTGAGATGGAAAAGGGCAGTTCCTACGTTTTCTCCACAGGGGCTACGGTCAGCGGAGGCAGTGATTTCTGCGGTTATGTCACCGATGCCACGGTGAGCGGAGGCTCTGCTCTTGCCACAGTCTCGCTCTCGTCGATAATCACGACCTACAATTACAGTGGCGGCCAGAACGGCGGCCAGAACGGTGGAGGAGGGCAGCCCGGTGGCGGACGACCCGGTTGGTGATGACGCGACAACAGTTCCTGAAAAACAAATCAATGGTTTAATCGTGAAAAGACTTAGGATATGAAAAACAGACTGGTGGCAATTCTTGCGGCAATGCTGGCTACAGGGGCAGTCTATGCCGACGACTACGGTTACTTCATCTTCCAGAAGACCGACGGCACACTGGTGTCATTGGCTTCCGAATCACTCTCCATGACATTCAGTGACGGCAAACTCGTGGCGACCAACGGCACGGAGAGTTGCACGCTCCCGCTGTCGTCACTGAGCAAGATGTATTTCTCCTCCAGCGATGCTACTGGCATTGACAATGTGCAGACAGCCGACGGATGTGGGAAAGTGGAGATTTTCTCGGTGCAGGGCGTGGGTCTCGGGTCGTTCAGTTCGCTGGAGACGGCACGTAAAAGCCTCGCTTCGGGAGCATACATAGTAAAGGCCAATGGCAGAACTTTTAAGATTGCAGTGAAATGAAAAGGACAATAACTTCTGTAGCAGTGCTCTGCTTCTTCGCCCTTATGGCGGAAGCGCAGACGCTCAACGTGTCTGTCGGCAGTGTGACCTACGCCTTTCCGGCAGCGCAGATGGGTGAAGCCTCCTGCCAGTCTGACGGTGACGGCACTGTCACAATTATGGGCAAGGTGTTCGATGTGGACGATATCAGCAGTATGTATGTGGACAACAGCGAGGTCGACGACAACACCGTGAGTGTCGCCTACAACGGTACGGCGGCGTCAGTGACCGTCGCGGGCAACGTGGCACAGTATGTCACTCCCACCGTCAGCGGTGCTCATGTGGGCATAGTGCAGAATGACGGCGTGGGCGATGACACCTGCGGAGAAATCACCTACACGCTTTCGGGCACTTCTTCCGACGGTGAGTTCACACTGGAAGGCTCCTACAAGGCTACCGTAGAACTCAACGGACTGACCCTCACCAACCTTTCGGGCGCACCGCTCAACATCCAGGACGGCAAGCGCATAGACCTCAGCGTGAAGAAATCTACGGAAAACACACTCACGGATGCCGCTTCGGGCGACTGGAAAGGGTGCATCGTGTGCAAGGGACATCTCGAACTGAAGGGCAAAGGCACACTCAATGTCTACGGCAACACTGCCAACGGCATCTGGGCAAAGGAGTATGTGGAGATGAAAAACTGTACTGTCAACGTGCTTTCTGCCGTGAAAGACGGCATCAACTGCAACCAGTACTTCCTCATGGAGAGCGGAACGCTCAACGTGTCGGGTGTTTCTGACGACGGCATACAGGTGTCCTACAAGGATGACACCGACCGCGACGAGGAGGACACCGGCTCACTGACGGTAACGGGCGGCACGCTCGGCATCGCCGTGACAGGCACTGCCGCCAAGGGACTGAAGGCAGAAGGTGACCTGACAGTGTCTGACGGCGTGCTCACAATCACCACTTCCGGCAACGGAACGTGGGACTCTGACGACAGCAAGACGAAGGCTTCGAGTTGCATGAGTGCCGACGGCAACATACAGATTGACGGCGGAACGCTCACGCTCACCAGTTCCGGCGGTGGCGGCAAGGGCATCCACTGCGACGGCACGTTCACTGTCAATGGCGGCGGGATTACCGTCAGCACCACAGGAGGGATGTATGTCTACACCAACGGCAGGGAGTACACCGCCTATACAGGCAGCGCCGACAATATCAACAGCAATAACAAGTCCACCCCGAAGGGCATAAAGATTGACGGCGACGTAGTAATCAACGGCGGCACAATCAATGTCTCGACCACCGGCAACGGCGCTGAGGGCATCGAGAGCAAGGCTGTGCTTACGGTCAATGACGGCACTATAGTCGTCAATGCCTATGATGACGCGATAAATTCTGCCAGTCACATGTATATCAAAGGGGGCAACATAACCGTTGTGGCAAGCGATAATGACGGTCTTGACAGCAACGGCAACATGTATATAAGCGGCGGCACGATAATGGCATTCGGTACTACGGAACCGGAATGCGGCATAGATGCCAACGAGGAAGGGGGCTATTCGGTGGTCTTCACTGGCGGTACGCTGCTCGCCGTGGGCGGTGGCAACTCCGTGCCGAGCACGTCGGCATCGACCCAACCCTATGTCACTGCTTCCATGTCGGTGACCGCCAACACGGCGGTGACGCTTAAGAGCGGCAGCACGGTCCTCGCTTCGTTCACCGTTCCGTCCACCTATTCGTCTTCCAACGGTGGCAATAACTTCGGCAACAGAGCCGGTTTCGGTCCCGGTGGGGGTGGAGGCGGTCCTTCGGGAGGCTCAGGCAGCAGTTCCATACTGGTCTCTTGCCCTGGCATGACATCGGGCAGCAGTTACACGATAACGAGCGGTTCGTCCTCATCGACAGCCACTGCCGTGACGAAAGGCAGCAACAGTGGCGGACGTCATTAGAGATTCTCACCATTTTTATAATCCTTGGGTATGTCCTGTGACTTCCGGAACGACAAAACCGGAATAAGCAGGGCATACCTGTAATAAAAACCATTTTCAGACGTTATCAGAAAAAGTGGAAACATCTACACACAGGTTTGGCATCCGCTCAATGATGAAAGGACAGAAGAAAACAGAACTTATCGTCTATGCCGCACTGTGGACACTGCTGTTCGCAGCACCGCTTGTCTCTGCCGTTGTCGCCGTCTGTTATCCTGCCGCTTCGGGCGTTACGGAGAGGGCGGCAGCCGATGCCGCCGACATCGCAAGGTCGCTTGACTGGGACGGAGTGTACAGCGCATGGGGACTGTTGTCGGTGTTTTTTGTGGCATTTGCCGTCCATAACTTTTTCATTGCGCCGTTGCTCGTCTACCGCAACCGTCGGTGGACTTACTGCATAGCCGCTTTCTGTTTCGCCATCTGTTTCGCTTGCTATCAGATGATCGGCCGTCCGCATCCGCCCGTACCCATGGACGACAGGGGCGACAGACATGAAATGGAACGCATGGAGAGACCTCCGATGCCTATGGATGCCCCTCCACGGAGGCCGGATATGCCCAAAGAACCGAAAAAACAGGGGCACGAACCTCCACAGGCTTTCGGTGGCGAGGACTCGGTGGCGTTTATCATCATGGCGTTGCTTGTGGGATTGAACGTCGGCGTCAAGTATTTCTTCAAGTCACTTGACGACCGCAAACGCATGAAACAACTGGAAAAGGAGAACCTCAACCGCCAGTTGGAGTATCTGAAGTACCAGATAAATCCCCATTTCTTCATGAACACGCTCAACAATATCCACGCTCTGGTCGACATAAACCCCGAACAGGCGAAGCACACGATAGAGGTTCTGTCAAAGTTGATGCGCTATGCGCTCTACGAAGGCAACAGGACCATGGCACCGCTCCAGCGTGAACTCGACTTCATAAGGCACTATGTGGATCTCATGAGCATCCGTTACACCGACAAGGTGCGCATCTCCGTGTCGCTTCCCGACGCCGTTCCCGACGTACAAGTGCCGTCGCTGCTCTTCACGACATTCGTGGAAAATGCGTTCAAGCACGGCGTCAGTTACAGGAAGAACTCGTTCATAGAGGTCAGCGTCACCGTTGACAGTGTCTCGCAGGACGTGTTGTTCCGCTGCGTAAACAGCCGCAAGCCGGAGGCGGAAGACTGTCACGGTGGAGTGGGGCTGCGCAATGCCCAGCGGCGGCTGCAACTCATCTACGGCAGTGACTATGCGCTGGACATCGACAGCACCCCCGACGAGTACAGCCTCACGCTGCGCCTGCCTGCCCACAGCACACTTTCCGCTGCAACAGAATCCACAGTTTCCTGAACCAAAAACCACCTACGGCATGATAAGATGTTTGGCTATAGACGACGAACCGCTGGCATTGCGCCAGTTGTCGGCATATATCGCAAAAGTTCCGTTCCTCTCTCTCGTGGCAAGTTGCCAGAGTGCTCTCGATGCCGCCGCCGTTCTGGCGGAGCAGGACATAGACGCTGTCTTCATCGACATCAATATGCCGGACCTCAACGGCATGGAGTTCGTGCGCTCACTCCACAACCCTCCGCTCGTGGTTTTCACCACTGCATACTCCGAATACGCCGTAGAGGGCTACAAAGTCAATGCCGTTGACTATCTGCTAAAACCCTTTGGCATGGCTGACATCATGCAGTCTGCCGAAAAGGTAAAGCGGCAATACGAACTGCTGCACGCCGACAATGTCTCGCCGATAGGTGCCGATGACGCCGTGTTTGTCAAGAGTGACTACAAGGTGCAGCGCATACCCGTAAGCCGTATCGTCTGCATTGAGGGCATGGGAGAATACATCCGCATACACGTGGACGGGCAGCCGAAACCGTCGGTGGTGCTCATGAGCATGAAGAAAATGGAGGAACGGCTTGCCGGCAGGCACTTCATGCGCATACACAAGTCATATATCATCAACCTTGCGCACGTCAGCGAGGTGACAAAAACGCAGGTCACCATGTCAGACGGGCGCGTCATCCCCATCGGCGACAGTTACCGTGCCGCCTTTGCCGACTACATAGCCGGCCGCTTTCTGGAGTAACTGCCGTCACGTCTGTTGCCATTCTTTCTCCTTAACTGTCGCTATTGCACTGCAAAAGCACCGTTGTCGCCCTGCGAAAGCGTTGTTGTCGCAGCCCAAGACAACCGTTTTCGCATCGGTACATCAGTCGAAGTACAGTCGAACCACGGTCGATATCCGAGTGTACCTCAGTTGATGTACGCCCGTACTTCATCTGATGTACCGTCGCCAAAACACGACTTGCACACCGCTGTAACACCGCTTGCACACGGGTGAAACACTTCTCTCACACGGCATAAAAAGCCCTCTTGAAAGCCTGAAATTCGGCTTGCGCCTTTCCCGTCAATTCGTTTTCTGTGACAAAAAATCCGATAATGAACCTACATGAGTTTATAATGAACCATTGAGAATTTGCAAGTTAAACATTTTTTACTGAATTTTGCATACTGAAGAAATAGAACATAAACCACTATAACTTAAATTCAGTATGCGGAAAATCAAAAAAATGACTGTTGCGGCTTGCACATTGCTTGTGGTGTGCGCTTGCTCGAGTGAGAACGGAAGTTCCCTTACGCCTGACACTAACCCAAACACTAACCCTACAACTGCAAAGATTCCGATCAACATCAGTACGTCGGTGACAAGCCGTGCCACCGACAATGCCTTCGAGGTGAACGACAACATCGGTATCTTCGTAGTCAACCACAATGCCGACGGCACTGTTGCTGCCCTGCAGCCTACGGGCAATCATGTGGACAACATGAAGTATACCTACAACGGCACTTGGGTGCCGGCCACGCAGACCTACTGGAAGGACGATGTTACCAAGGCGGATTTCTACATGTATTATCCCTACACGTCATCCATAAACAGCGTTGAGGCGATGCCTTTCAGCGTGAGCGCCGACCAGAGCAATGCTGCCGACTATAAGTCTGCTGACCTTATGATAGGCAAGACCACCGATGTGACTCCTACTGCCAACGCTGTGAAACTTGATGCAAAGCACGTGATGAGCCAGATGGTAATCTCGCTTGTGGCTGGCAACGGATTTACAGAGGCTTCGCTTGCGGCATCTCAGGTGAGCGTAAAGATAAATAGCCTGAAGACACAGTCCACCGTAAACCTCGCCACTGGTGTGGTGACAGCCAGTGGAAACGGCGCTGACATCACACCACTGAAGGAAAACGGTGCTTACAAGGCTATCATCGTGCCGCAGACAGCGGGTGAAGGCAACATCATCACTGTCAATGTTGACGGCAGAGATTTCAATCTTGCCAAGTCTGAGAACTTCACTTCTTTTGAAAGCGGACAGAAGTATAAGTTTACCGTGACTCTGAGCAAGACCAGCAACGGTGTGAACGTGAACATCACCAAGTGGGAAGACGACGGCATCGACCACGGCGGTACTGCAGAATAACCTAAAAAACGACAAACTATGAGATTACTCAACAATACATTATTATATATGTTCGCCTCAGGAGCACTGCTCCTGTCGGGATGTAGCGACGACATGTTCAATGGCACTGACAGTCAGAACGACAGCAACCGCATACAACTCTCGGGCGACATCGACCAGTTGGCGGTGACGCGTGTCAACGACAACGGTTTCTGCGATGGTGACGTGATGGGCGTGTATATCGTTGATTACGACGGCAACAATCCCGGCACTCTGCAGACGAGTGGCAACCGTGGCGACAATGTGCGCCACACTTTTGACGAGGCAAACTACAAGTGGAGTTCCGCCTACGACCTCTACTGGAAAGACAAGCACACACATATCGACGTGTATGGCTACTATCCTTTCGGCAGTCCCGAGAGCATCGACGACTATCAGTTTGAGGTGCAGAAGGACCAGAGCAAGGAGGCTGCCGACGGCGAAATGGGTGGCTACGAGGCGAGCGACTTCCTTTGGGGAAAGGTTGCCGACGTGGCTCCTACAACAAGTATTATCCGTTTGCCTCTGTCGCACAAGATGTCGAATGCCCGTGTGACACTCATTGAAGGTTCAGGATTTGATGAGGGCGAATGGGCACAGACAGAAAAGATTGTGCTTACGGCGAATGTTGCCCGCAAGGCAAGCATCAACCTGTCCACTGGTGAGATAAAGACCGCCGGCAGTGTGGAGAGCACTATGACTATCCCATCGCGCGTAAACGACGAGTGGCGCACCATCGTCATTCCCCAGACTGTGCCTGCCGGTTCGACATTGTTTAGCATCACCATCGGCGGTGTACCCCACAAGTTCACCAAGAGCGAGGCTTTCACCTATGTGGCAGGCAAGATGATGAACTTCGGTATCAAGGTGGACAAGCAGGCTGGCAGTGGTCAGTATAAACTGACACTCATCAGCGAGAGCATCACCCAGTGGGAGAATGACCTCGTGAGCCATGATGCCACAGCGAAGGAGTATATTGTTATCAACTCGACAGCTGGCGGACTGAAGAATGCCATTGCAGCTGCCAACAAGGACTACACTCAAGTAAGAAATCTGAAGATAACGGGCAAGATTGATGCTCGTGACTTTTATTTCATGCGAGATTCCATGTCACACCTGTCTGCTCTCAATCTGAAAGAGGTTCGCATAAAAGGATATAATGACAACCTAGACGACCAGATACCAGGAGGCGCTTTTTATAGAAACGAAACTAATAGTGGAAGCCAAACATTAAACAGAATTGTACTCCCTGATGTGTTAAAATCTATCGGAGGAAACGCATTTTATGGATGTAAGTACCTAACCGGATCCCTATTGATACCAGAAGGGGTTACAGAAATTCAAAGAGGAGCCTTTAACGGATGTACAGGACTCAATGGTACATTGTCACTTCCATCTACACTTAAAAAGTTGGGCAATGGAAGCCAAAGTGATATACAAGACGAGGGCACTGACTATTACGGAGGTGTTTTCCAGGGATGTAAGAATTTGACAGGAAATCTGATATTGCCTAATGATCTCGAGCTTATTAGAGGTTACTGTTTCGCTGAATGTAGTGGATTCTATGGTGAATTGAAGCTTCCTGAGAAACTGAAGAGAATTGGAAACTGCGCTTTCCAGTCATGCAGTGGATTAACAGGCTCACTTACCATTCCTCAAGGAGTAACGACTATTCCTTCCGAAGCGTTTCATTGGGCTGGCTTTGACGGAACTCTTACACTTCATGACGGAATTACCAACATTGGCAATGATGCCTTTTCAGGTTGTCACTTCAAAGGAGAACTAAGACTTCCTAAGGCATTGAAAGTAATTGCAGATGGAGTCTTCTATGGCAATGACTTCTCTGGAACACTCGTAATACCTTCCGACATCGGAGCTATTGGCGATAGAGCCTTTGCTTACAACTGGCGACTTATGGGCACATTGGAGTTTCCTGAAGGATTAGAGAGTATCGGTGTTGGTGCATTTGCCAAATGTAGTATGCTCGAAGGACTCATATTCCCTGAAAGTATGGAAAACATCCGATGCGAAGCAAGTTATAGTGAAGATGGTGGTGCTTTTGAAGGATGCTATGGTATTAGTAGCATCGTATGTAAGGGTGAGATGCCTGCCAATGTTCATAGCGGTGCTTTCAATGGCGTTGCCAAGGACAACTTCACTCTTGAAGTGCCTGAGCCAGCAATAGCACAATATCAGTCTGCTACAGGCTGGTGCGACTTCAAACGCATCGCTGCCCATCACGAGTTGGTTTGCCGTCCATCCTTGGCATGCGCACTCAACACCGAGCACAAGCAGACCTTGGTTATCAATGCCGAAGGTGCATGGGAAGTGGCAAGCAAGCCTGACTGGTGCGAGGTGTCTCCATCAAGCGGAAGCAAGAAGACGGAGGTGACACTCACTATCAATGCCATGGCGAAAGGTTCTGCCGACAGAGACGGAAAGATCGTATTCCGCCTGAAGGACAAGGACTACACCCATGAGTGCTGTGTGTCGCAATACAACTATGAGTATGGTGAGGACGAATGGATTACACTCCAGAAGGCTACCAAAGGCAACACTGGTGGTATCAACATCGTATTGCTCGGTGACGGATATAATGCGAAGGACATTGCCGGAGGCGGATATCTGGCAAATATCAAACAGGAAGTGGAATACTTCTTCGGTATTGAACCATACAAAACTTATCGTGATTACTTCAATGTATACACTGCCATGCCTCTCTCTACTGAAAGTGGTGTCGGCACTGTGAATACCATCAAGTACAATAGGTTCAATACTACCTTCACTGGCGGTGTGGGTCTGAAGGCTGACTATGACGAGATATTCGCTTACTCTCTGAACGCTCCTACGGTGACCAAGGAGAATCTTGACCAAACGTTGATTATCATCGTGCCTAACTCTACTGATTACGGTGGCATCTGCCAAATGTGGTACAGCGGAGCAGCCATCGCCTTCTGTCCTCTCAGCACCTATGGCTATCCTCTCGACTCGCGCGGTGTCATCCAGCATGAGGCTGGCGGTCATGGATTCGGCAAACTCGGTGATGAGTACATCTATCACAACGCATTCATCGATGCCTGCGGTTGTTCTTGTTGCGGTCACGTGGATGCTGTAAGTGGCGCAAAGTCTCTCGGTTGGTATGACAACCTCGAACTCACAGGCAAGATGCACAGCGTGGGCTGGAGTCACCTCATCTTCGACGACCGCTACAGCGACATCGTGGATATCTATGAGGGAGGCTACATGCACAACCGTGGCGTGTTCCGCTCGGAGTCAAATTCTTGCATGAACAACGACATTCCTTACTACAGCACCATTAGCCGTGAGAGCATCGTGAAGCGCATCAAGCGTTATGCTGGCGAGGAATACTCATTCGAGGATTTCGTGAAGAACGACAAGCGCGATGCAGGCACTGTGACAACCCGCACAGGAGTGGACGGAAACGACCACCGCAACTCTGGAACTTATCAGCACGCTCCTGTATTCCACAAGGAGAGTCCGCTGAAGATGGCTAAAGTAAGACGACATAAATAACAGAAAAAATATGAATAGACATATAATAAGATACGCATGTTTTGCGTTGGCTATAATGGGAGTGTCGTCATGTGGCAGTGACATGACTTCAGAGGAAACAACATATCCTGACGCAAAGTCAACACCGATGACATTCAGAGTAAGCCACCCCGGACAGGGAACTGCAAGCAAGAGCCGTGCTACGGCAACGGACTTCGAGCAGAGCGACAAGATAGGTCTCTATGTGGCAGCATCTGATGCGGCTCTGGAGATTGGCGGCAACCTGGTGAACAATGAGGCTCTGACCTATGACGGCAGCAACTGGACCGCCAAGCGCACCCTCTACTGGGATGACGGCACATACAATGCCTATGCTTACTATCCCTACATTCAGGGAGTGAGCAGCATCGAAGACCAGCCGTTCTGCGTGAGCCTCGACCAGAGCACGAAGAAGACGGACACTGATTTGGGCGGATATGAAGCCAGCGACCTGCTCTTTGCCATAAGCAAGGGCATCACAGCTTCCACATCGCCAATAAACCTCACCTTCAAGCACATCATGAGCAAACTCACGATACGCCTGGTAAAAGGAGAGGACTTCGAGGGCGATATGCCTACGACGGCAGATGTCTACATCCACAACACTGTGCCTACTGCCACCATTGACCTGCAGGCTGGTGTGGCTACGCGCTATGTGAAGGGCACACGGCAGACCATCACTGCCAATCAGGAGGATGACTTCGTATACTCTGCCATAATAGTGCCTCAGCGTGTGGAAAACCGAATGCCTCTCATCGAGGTGGTCATGAAGGGCGTGAGCTATCTGTTCGAGAGCAAGTTCCTGTTTAAGCCTGGTACGGAGCACTTGGTAAACCTCGTCATCAGCGACAACCCAGACCAGGTGAAGATAGACATCGGTGGCGAGATACAGAATTGGCAATAAGAATATTATCTCTTTAAGCACTTAATGAAGAAGACGGTATTTATACTATCACTTCTCGCAATCCTGTTAACAGGAAGGGGGGCAGCCTTGTGGCTGCTGCCCTTTACCGCTCATAAAGACACCGCCAGCGAAACAAGGCACGGAGTGAATGAGGGGCTCGAACTGGTGGAGCAAATGGACGACAATGGCAACAAGCGTTACATAGTGGAAGACGGCGACGGCAAGGAGTTGTTTGTCATTCCTCTGCGCGGTTGTATTCTCGACACTCGCTATCGTGACGGTCAGTTGAAATTCCGTGAGCAGGACACCAAGAGAGAAGGGTATATAGACCGTCAGGGTATGGTAATCTTCACTTCTGGATATGCAAACATGCCAGTGGAGAAGAAACAGGAAATAGTCGATGCCGCACCCGAGGCTACGACTACAACAAAAGAACCAGTTGCCAGCAAGGCAAGAACAAAGATAGAGAGCATTGACCTGAAGCAGATGGCGCAGAGCAATCCTTTCTACAAAGAGGCTTCAAAGATAATGCAGGGCAAACTGGAAGAGAATGATGCCAGGCGCCGGCACCAGATACTCAACTACTGCGAACACTTCCGCACGGCATACACTACGAAGGACATAGACTTTCTCCGTCAGGTATTTAGCGACAACGCTCTCATCATCGTGGGCAATGTGGTGAAGACTGCCGCCAGTGACGACAAGTGTCAGGCGGACGAGAAAATAAGTTATGCAATGCACTCCAAACACGACTACATAGCACGGTTGTCGCAGGTGTTTGCCGCAAACAAGAGTATAGACGTGAAGTTCTCGGGCTTTCATATCATGCGCCACCCGACTATGGACGGCATCTATGGTGTCACACTGCGCCAACAATACAAGAGCGACCGCTATAGCGACGACGGCTATCTCTTTCTGCTGTGGGACTTCCGCGACAAGTCGATGCCGCTCATTCATGTGCGCACATGGCAACCGTCAAAGGGCATCGGCGATGACAGCGAGATTATAAGTATACAGGACTTCAACTTACAATAAAACATTTATGGCAACCGTAAGCGAAAGACCAAGGACATGGAGACTGAGGGTGCGGATACTGCTTGTGACTCTCATTGTCTGCACCGCCGCAACAATGGCACAGGAATTCTCTGTGGCGAGTTTCCGCTTGCTGCCAAACGACGTGAGTGCATTCATAGACCCCGTCCGCGACCTCAACAATGAGCCTTGCGCACTTGTCAAAGTTGAGGCTCCTGAGGACTTCGCATTCTCGTCCCCCCTCGGTATAGTGAAGCGTAAGGACGAAGTAGGGGAGATATGGCTCTATCTGCCCAAGGGAACAAGGACGCTCACTCTGAAGCATCCGGAGTGGGGAGTACTGCGTGACTACAGATTTAGTAAGGCGCTGGAGAGTAGAATGACATACGAACTGAAACTGAATATGCCGAAGCAGACACCGATAATACAGGAACTGCATGACACGATAGTGGAGATAAAGACTGTCATTGATACAGTCGCAATCACAAAAAAACGAGAGCCGATGCCGTGGTCGGAGCATATTCTGATGACGTCTGCCATACATACTGACGGCCCGTCATGGGGTGTCATGCTTGCCGCAATGCGCCGACACGGTGGGTTTGTACACCTGAGCGGCAACCTGAAAACGACCGGCAAGACAGTCGGAACGTGCGATAAGGAAGGAAACCTGACAGGAATGACGGTCAAACCTTATTATACAGGCACGACCAGACAGAGTAGTTACACCGTCACAGTTGGCGGCATTCATCATCTCACACATGGACTTTGCCTCTATGAAGGCGTGGGATACGGACGCACCGCCACAGCATGGCAAAGGACAGAGAGTAGCGGTGGCGGTTATCTGCTCAACGAAGGACTGACCCATAAGGGCATAACCGGGGAACTGGGACTGCTGATGTCATTCGGCAGGGTGAGCGTGGCTGCCTCTGCAATAACCATTGCCGGAAAACAATGGCAAGGGAATATCGGCGTCGGCATAAAACTGGGAAAACGATGACATCAATGAATTTGAGGTATCTGTTACATAGAATTAGTAGGCTGGTTGCTGTCGTGACGGTTGCCGTGTTGACAGGATGCAGCAGCGACAGCCCGACATATTTGGAACCAGATTTGAGCACATTGGCTGCCACGGACATAACCCGCACTTCGGCAACTCTCCACGGAACGGTCACTGTGAAAGGCGAGACGGAGATGCCCCGGCTGCTGTTCAGATACGGCAAAACAGAGGAGTTGGGCAGTGCGACAAAGGAATTGACGGCGGACAACTCTGCAGTGGCATTGGCTTTGGAAGGACTTACGGCGGGCACCACCTATTATTATATGTTGGAAGGCAACAACGGATATACGGTCACGACAAGCAACACGATGTCGTTTTCCACTCTTCCGAATCTCACTCCCTCACTGCAACGACCGTCACTCCTTAGTCATGGTCCGATGAGTGCTATCGTGAGTTACGAGATAACCGATGATGGCGGAGAACCGTTGACAGAAACCGGGTGTTATGTTTATCCGGAAAATAACCCCGAGAACAAACAGAAATGCCCAGTTGAGAACTGTGACGGTACGGCTGGAACGAGGAAACTCTGCATCGGCAACCTGCAGAGGAACTCGAGTTATGTGTTTGTGGCTTATGCGAAAAATAAAGTGGGAGAAACTGTAAGTGAACCAATCAACTATACGACAACGGATGCTGTCACGCTTGACGAGCCGGGAGAACTGGTCAGTCTGATGGATGACAATATGTATGAACTCACGTCTCTCACGCTGGCAGGGCCGATGAACGGTGATGACTTGACTTGTCTGCGACTGATGATGGGGCGTGACGTGACAGAAGCGGAAACGCGCGGACAGTTGACGGACATTGATATGACTGACGTGAAGATTGTGGCTGGTGGCGGTTCTTACGGCACATCGAGATATACGCAGGACAATGTGATAGGGCAGGGGCTGTTCGCCAACTGTGACAAGGTGACGCATGTGGTGTTGCCGAATAGTGCTACAACGATGGAGAAAGATGCCTTCGCAAATTGCACTTCTTTGCGCAAGATAGAGATAGCGGCAGGTATTACCAGTCTGTTGCCGTCGAGTGGATGCACCGCATTGGAAGAAATCAGCGTGTCATCGGCAAACAGCAACTACAGCAGTAGGGACGGCGTGTTGCTCAATGGAGACGGTACGGAGATACTATGGTTTCCGCTGGGGAAGAAGGGAGAATATACTCTGCCTTCCTCTATCACGAGTATCGGTGACTACGCATTCAAGGAATGTAGTATAGAAACGTTTAATTTCCCCGAAGGACTGACGGATATTGGCCAGGGAGCGTTTATGGATAGCAAGGTGAAAGAGGTGAAACTGCCTGACGTGTTGAAACAGATTCCCACAGGAACATTCCAGAACTGCACGCAACTGGAGGTGGTGCGTCTCGGCAGCAAGATGGAACTGATTACAGACTATGCCTTTGACCAGTGTCCGCTGACGGACTTGTATGTCACCTCAAAATATCCGCCTGTATGCGAGGAGAATGCCTTTAGTTATAGCAAAGGCACGGGTTTTACCTCGACATGTGTGCTGCATGTTCCGGCAGGAAAGAAGAAATTGTATCAGAATCACAATAGATGGAAAATATTCACTCACATAACAGAAGATTAAAAATATGACAACACCGGAAATAGAAGAACTGAAGTTGCTGGTAGAACAGAAGTACGGTAGAATCATGGGGGCTACCTCTGATTTCGACGAATTTTCGCTCATCCTCGACAAGAAACTGGGATGCAGCGTGTCTTCTTCAACTCTGAAGCGACTGTATGGATATGTCAACGATGACCATAAGCCACGCATGACGACACTCGACACCCTGTCTCAATATCTCGGTTATGCCAATTTCCGCTCCTTTACACAATGGCTCAAGACCAGTACGAAATACAATTCCTCATTCTTCAGGGCTAACCAGTTGGTGAGCAGTGAACTGGATGAGGACGATGAGGTGGTGATAGGGTGGAGTCCGAACCGTATGCTGCGACTGCGTTACCTTGGCGAAAGTGTCTACGAAGTGCTGGCATCGGAGAACAGTAAACTGCAAGTCGGCGACAGATTCGTGACAGGATGCTTCATCAAAGAAGAACCTCTCTATCTGCCGTACATAGAACGTGGGGGAGAGCGCACCGCATCGTTTGTGGCAGGGAGGAACGGCGGACTGACTGTTGTCAGCAGAGAAAAAAGGTGACACTGGTGTGTATGGAGGCTGTATATGGGTAACAACGATAATGTATCTGAACAGAGGGGTGGTCGTCTGACGTCGGGTTTTACAACAAACCTGACGGGAGAGATGAATGACTCGGACGGGATGACCGGCAGAAACGAGTTCAGAAATATCAAGCCTTTCTATGTGTCTGAGTCGGGGCATGCACGTCTCTTCACGGCAACAAGATACGGTAAGAGATATATGCTCAAGTGTCTGAAGAGCGATTTCCTCTATACTCCCGTATACAAACAGGTACAAAACAAAGAGTTTGAGATAGGTGTCCAACTCGAACATCCGAACATTTGCCGCACGATAGGGCTGGAACAGGTCGGTGACTTGGGACTGACTATCATAATGGAGTTTATTGATGGCGACAATCTACAGACGCTGATGGACAAGAACCTGTTGACACCTTCGTTGGCAAAGAAGATCTCAGGTCAACTCATGGATGCGCTGGAGTATATGCACAACAAGCAGATTATACACCGTGACCTGAAACCTTCGAATGTCATGGTGACGCACAAAGGGCGCAATGTCAAGGTCATTGACTTCGGGTTGTCCGACAGTGACTCTTTCTGTATACTGAAGACCCCGGCAGGAACATCGGGGTACATTGCACCCGAACAGTTGTTGCCGGATTCCACTTCGGAACCTTCTGCTGACATATACTCTCTGGGATGCATATTCGGCGAGATGGCAAAAGCCACAGGTTGCCGCAGACTGAAAACGTTGGCTGCTTTGTGTACTATACGCGACGTAAACAGACGTCCGAAGAGTATCGCTGAGTTGCGCCGTCATTTCAAATCTTCTTCGCGTCTGCTCGCTGCAACAATAATCCTTGCCCTTTATTGCTTTGCCATGATAGGGCTTCTTGCAGCGTCTTGTTGGCAAAAGAAGAAAACAGAGACATCCTCTCCGCAGAGACAAATGGAGAATGTCGACGACCAAAGACATGATGACAACAAAGTCGTAGATTTCCAATTGTGGCAGTAGAAATATTGTCTGCTGGTATCCCAATTGGCTTTTTGAAATCCCCAAACACGGCTTGAGCATCGCTATCGCACCGATTTCATCTTCTATTTTCTTCCTTCGCGCCTTGCCGGTCCTGTGTGTATATATAATAATGTGTGTCCGTTTCTTTGGCTTGACATATGTCAATACCGGAAGAAAAATGCGGAAAAAGTCGAAAAAAGTTGCGGTAAAGTTTGGAGGGAACATGAAAACTCACTACCTTTGCACTCGCTTTTCGGGAACACCCCCGGTTGAGTTCCGGGGCTGGACTGATGAGCGCCCTAACGGGAGTTCTTTGAATGGTTTAGATAAAACAGAGTAGCAGTACAAGAAGCGGATATTCCGTAATGGATATCCGGATGGAACAAGGTTAATCCGTACGATTTCTTTGAAGACGGACAAGCGTCCTGGAGACAGACAAAAAGAAACATTCATATACAATGTAGAGTTTGATCCTGGCTCAGGATGAACGCTAGCTACAGGCTTAACACATGCAAGTCGAGGGGCAGCATGGAGGAAGCTTGCTTCCTCTGATGGCGACCGGCGCACGGGTGAGTAACGCGTATCCAACCTGCCCAGTACTCGGGGACAGCCCAACGAAAGTTGGATTAACCCCCGATAGTGTCACGCGAGGGCATCTGAACGTGACTAAAGTTTACGGTATTGGATGGGGATGCGTCCGATTAGCTTGTTGGCGGGGTAACGGCCCACCAAGGCGACGATCGGTAGGGGTTCTGAGAGGAAGGTCCCCCACAT
>CAVFZF010000007.1:0-104151 GCA_963627025.1 Bifidobacteriaceae bacterium
TCCTTTCCCTTGAACGAGGCTGCCCATACCTTGGTGGTGTTGTAGTCATAGGTCTCACCTATATCCTGATATATCCACAGAGTGTAATTGTTGTCGGCGGTAAGGTAACTGTCGTCGGCGCCTATCACGTGCACCTGCTGACAGTTGTTCAGACTGCCGTTGTCCACCTCAACTATGCTTCCTGTCTTGTCACGGTTGCGGTCGTAGGCGTAGCGTCCACCGTAAAGGGCGTTCACGTCCTCTGTACGCATGGAGGTTACGGGCACAAGGTACTTCTTGTACTTGCTCCAATGTTCGTCATTGCAGAACTCTTCGTAATATTCGGCGTCCACATATACCTTGGCGTCGGGACAGTTGCCCAGCATATTTTCGCCTACAGGATATACATCTGTAGGACGGAGCATCACTACGTGGTCGTCACCGGCAAACATCTTGTAGTACATCTTGAGCGACTTGAAATTTGTTCCGAAGGCATAGTCGTCAATCTTCATGCTTATCCAGTTGCATGCCTTAGTGCCTGCCAGGTTGCTGATGTTGTCCCAGAAATACAGTTCTTCTGCGCCAGCCACACTTTCAATCTCGGTATTGAAATAGTTATTGCCCGAACTGCCTATGTCAACGCAAGCGTAGTAAGTTCCCTGCCCGGTAGTGGCAACACCGGTTATTTTGGTTTCCTTGGCAGTCTTGTTGCCCTCTACGGTAATGGTCTTCCCTGTAAGTTCGTACTGCAGACCGCCTTCGTTATACTTCGTATTGGTGACCGAACCGCTCTTGTCATAGCCGCGTATCAAGCCTGCGTATCCGCCACCCTCTGCAGACGCGATTATCTCTCCTGTAGACTGGTCGGCAAAACAGTTGTTTATCAGTGTTTCGGTATCGACCATATAGCCTACCACACCGCCTACATAGTCGTCACCATGTATTTTAGATGGACCCAATGTACTACAATTGTAGAGTTTACCGCCAGAGTCCAGACATCCGGCAATACCGCCTATGTAGTCCTCATGTGCCGTTACTTCGCCCTGGAAAGTACAGTTGCGCACTTCGGCGCTCATGTCCACCTTACCCACGATACCGCCCACATACTTCGGATTGCCAGCGGCATAGCGCACCAACTGGCCATTAGTGACATGGCAGTTCTCTATATAGCCAACAGGTGTATCGTGACCACTGTTCTGCGAGAGCCATCCCGCTATAATGCCCAAGTAATTTTGATTGTAGGTTTTGAGCGTGGGATTGGTGAGATTCAGGTTCTTTATCACACCATCCTTAACAAATCCGAACAGTCCGGCGTAATCCCGGTTTCTGATTGTCAGACTGTCGATGGTATACTCCTGACCGTCAAAGACACCGGCAAAGGGGCTGCTCTCAGTTCCCATCGGAATGAAATTTCCAGCCTTGCTCATATTCAGATTGGCACCCAACTTGGCTTTGATAGTGGTATTGCCCTTGTACACTTGGAGGGCAAACCACTTGAACTGGTCAACGGTACATATCAGATAATATCCGTTTTCCGCACTCGGCTCTGCCAAGAAAGTGTCTGTTGCGCATATCAAGTCAGATTTACCCTCAGTAGCGTTGACGATAGACCCGTCTGCCACGGTGCAGTCTACAATGGCGTCGACTAAAGGAATGTTTTGCAGATAGCCCGTTATACCGCCCACATGGTCAGTGCCTACCACGGCAGAATTGTCCGTATCGTAGTCTTTCAGATGGCAGTCTATAGCCTTTGAGAAGTCCAAGAAGCCTGCTATACCGCCTACATAGTCACCGTCGGTACGCACAAAGCCGTCCACTGTACAGTTTTTGACGGTAGAAGAGCGCATCGCGCCCACGATACCTCCCACGTAGTTGATGTCTCGCTGGGTTTCTTTATTGTAGTGCTTATACAGTATCTCTGTCTTGGTGGAGTGACAGTTGTCTATCACCGTTCCCTCTGTGGCCAAACCGCAAATGGCACCTATACCAAACTGGACAGATGCTATCGTTTCGTCCAGGGTAGTCTTCATCTGTGCATTGTACACAGTGATGTTGCTGATGGTGCCACCCTTGACATAACCGAAGAGTCCGCTTGCCATAGACTTGCGCAGCACCAGTCCTGATACGGTGTGGCCCTGACCGTCGAACTTACCCGTATAGACTGTTATTACCATACCGCTCTCACTGCTTTCTGTCAATAGTCCTATAGGCTGCCAGTATTCAGCGCCAAGACCGGACAGGTCAATGTCGTCGGTAAGCACACCGTTGATACTCTGGTAGCCCTTGGCCACCCTGTCAGAGAACCACTTCAGTTGGGCCGCCGTGGAAATCTCATAGTAACCGCTGGCGTTCTTCTCAGGCTCGTCACTGTCGGCATGCGCCGTCAACGAGAAGCACGAAAACAGCAGTGCCAGCACGCTGACGAGACCAAGTCGCGGCGTCACCGGCACGGAAAAAAGTTTCGGAATCATATTTTTGAATGTTTGTTTCCCGGTATTCATTGTCTTTGAACAGTTTAGAATTTTCTATACGATATGTATTAAGGTGCAAAATTAGCGTCTTTACGCAAAACGCACAAGCATTTTCCCAAAAACGTTTGAAATTTAACAAAAATGCAAGAACCAGGAGGTTGAAAACGGGGGAAAGGCATCGTTGGTGCCGCAGCGGCGCTCCTGTCTTGCGCAAACCGTGCTTTCGCAGAACAAGAACTGCGCTTTGGCGGCGGCATATCAGTTGAGGTACGCTTGTACATCATGTGAGGTACACCCGTACTTCATGTGTGGTACGGGTGTACTTCAGTTGGTGTACCGCTGCAAAAGCGGTGACTTTGCTGTCCAAAAATTGCCCTTGCAGGGCGCGACAACTGCTTATACGTCCATTCCCAGGATGCCGTTGGCTATGCAGGTGTCACTCATCAGGTGCAGGCCGAGTTCCGGCGCACGGTCTGATTCGGAACCGCCGGAAAGGATTACAGGATTTTTTCCAGTTGCGAGATGTTCCTGTTGATTTCCTCGTCGGAGAGGTCGTAGTCCTGCAGAGAGCCGGCGAGATACTGGTCATAGGCTGACATGTCAATGAGACCGTGGCCTGACAGGTTGAAGAGGATGACCTTTTCTTCGCCCGTCTCCTTGCATTTCAGGGCCTCGCGCACCGTTGCCGCAATGGCGTGGCAACTCTCCGGGGCAGGGATGATGCCCTCTGCCTTGGCGAAGAGCAGTCCTGTGCGGAAACTCTCGCTCTGCTTGATGTCGACGGCTTCCATCAGTCCGTCCTTGAGCAACTGCGATATTATCATGCCTGCACCGTGGTAGCGCAGTCCTCCTGCATGGATATTTGCGGGCATGAAGTTGTGTCCGAGGGTGTACATCGGCAGCAGCGGTGTCAGTCCCGAGAGGTCTCCGAAGTCATACTGGAACACTCCGCGGGTGAGTTTCGGGCAACTTGACGGTTCGGCTGCTATGAAGCGTGTGTCCTTCTCGCCGCTGATCTTGTGGCGCATGAATGGGAACGAGATGCCGCCGAAGTTGGAACCGCCGCCGAAGCAGGCTATTACCGTGTCGGGATACTCCCCTGCCATCTCCATCTGCTTTTCCGCTTCGAGACCTATTATCGTCTGGTGCAGAGCCACATGATTGAGCACAGAGCCGAGCACATACTTGCAGTTGGGTGTCGTCATGGCAAGTTCCACCGCCTCGGAGATGGCTGTTCCCAGCGACCCCTGGTTGTTGGGGTCACGCGTGAGCACGTCTTTTCCGGCGCGTGTACTCATCGACGGCGATGCCGTTACCTGTGCTCCGTAGGACTGCATGATAGAACGGCGGTAGGGTTTCTGCTCGTATGATATCTTCACCTGATAGACTGCGGCTTCCAGCCCGAACACTTTCGCGGCGTAACTCAGTGCCGCTCCCCACTGTCCGGCACCCGTCTCGGTGGTCACATTGGTCACTCCCTGTTTCTTGCAGTAGTAAGCCTGTGCCAGTGCAGAGTTGAGTTTGTGTGACCCGACGGGCGACACCGATTCGTTCTTGAAGTAGATGTGCGCCGGGGTATCGAGCGCCTTTTCCAGTCCGTAGGCACGGACGAGCGGCGTGGAGCGGTAGTATTTGTACATGTCACGCACCTCCTCGGGAATCTCAATCCAGCGGTCGGTCTGGTTCAACTCCTGTCGGCACAGTTCCTCTGCGAAGATCGGATAGAGGTCTTCGGCATTCATCGGTTTGTGTGTCACGGGGTGTATCGGCGGCAGAGGTTTGGTCTTCATGTCCGCCTGGATGTTGTACCACTGTCTGGGGATGTCCTCTTCGCTGAGGAAAAAGCGTTTCTGTTGTGTGCTCATCGTTTATGTTGTTTGGATATTTGTGTCGTTTGGCCTGCCGGTCAGTCCAGGGTGTACTCAATGGTGCTTACCACGCGTACCTTTTTTATATAGGGAGTGTTGGCATCGCGGTCCTCTATGGAGAACTGCCCCTGGGTGGCAGTGCGTATGCCTCCTATCTTGCTGTCGGAGTCGGCGGCAAATTTCTCTGCCGTGGAACGTGCGTTCTTCGTCGCCTCTTCCACCATTGCGGGCTTTATGCTGTTGAGTTTCGTGAACTCATAACTTATGGCGTTGTTGCCGTATTCCTCGCTCACGATGGCTATGCCCTGCTTCATCAGTTCGGCAGTGCGGCGCATCAACTGGCGCACTTTGTCGACATTGCCCGACGTGACGGTGATTACGCTCGTGGCTTTATAGCGGTAGTTCATTATCTCATTGCCGTAGTTGTCGGCCTGACGGTCTGTTATGAGTGGCGGATTGACGCTTATCTCGTCGTCGCCAATCCCTGCCGACTTGAGGAAAGCCACCACTTTGGCGTTCTTTGCCTCGAGTGTGGAGTACATCTGAGAGGGGTCGTTGCCCAGTTCCTTGTAGGTCAGCGGCCACGTCACCTTGTCGGCTTTCACCTCGCGTTCGGCGAGGCCCTTGACGGAAACCACCCTGTCGAGTTGCTTGAACTTGACAATGCCCGAACGTACAGCGACGCCCGTAAGAACCAGTCCAAGTGCCACTATCGCGGCAGAGAGGATTTGAGTGTTTGTCTTCATAACGTTTTCAGTTTTAGATATAAGTGAAAACAAAGGTAGCAAAAAAACACTGTCCGTGCCAAACAAACCCCTTGTTTTTTTCGGCTTATACGCTTATGCACTGCTGAACGGGTGCCTATGGGGTGCGAATATACAAAAAGAGGGCACTCCCCACAGGGGAATGTCCTCTCCCAAATATCAATATTACACGGTTAGATACCGATTTTCACACCGAGAGAGAAGTAACTGTCGTCGCCACCGTCAACCCACTGGTACTTGCCTTCTACAAAACCGGCGATTTTGGAAGTGAAGTCATACTTAAGACCTGCACCGAGATCGATGCCGAACTTGTTGTAGTCTTCTCCGCCTTTACCGCCATCCAAATGATAGTAAGTGGCACCTACGATGGGGTAAAGAGTGAAATTGCTGCCAAGACCGATATTGTAGTGGAAGTCAGCGTCGATGTGGAAGAACTTGTCGTCACCGAAGTAGTAGTTGAAACTCGGAGAAATCTCGAAGTTGTTGGTGAGGTCTGCGGTGATGCCGACACCTACACCGAAGTCACTGCGGAGGTTTCCCTTGATGTCAATGCTCTTCACCTGTGCCGATGCAGCAACTGTCATCGCTACAAGAACCAATGTTGCAAAAATCTTTTTCATTTCCTTTTTCTTGTTTTAATTATACATTTGGCAAGGGTCATCCCCACCGTTAGAAAATCAGTTTGCGGTGCAAAGGTATGACTTTATCTATTAAACTCCAAACGTTTACACATAAGTTTCGAGGAATTTCACCGTGCCGCAGACTTTCACTTCCGTCTCTTCCGCCGGCACGAGCACAGTTTCGCCGGCCTTGAGCGACGTGGTGTTGCCCTCGGCATCGGTGATTGTGCCCTCCCCTTTCAGTCCGATGAGGATGACGAAACTGTCAAGGCCGGAGTAGTCGAGGGTCATCGGCTCGTCGAGGTCGTAGACTGCGGTGTTGAAGTAGGGGCAGTTCACGATGTTGACACCCTGGTTTTTCTCGGGACGGTATTCCGTGCGGTAGTCTTTCTCCACATGATAGTCAATGGCTTCGGCAGCCTGCTTGGTGTGGAGTTCACGGTAGTCGCCGTTCTTGTCCTTGCGTTTGAAGTCGTAGATGCGCCATGTCACGTCGCTGGTCTGCTGTATCTCTGCGAGGAAGCAGCCTGTGCCGATGGCGTGGATGCGGCCTGCAGGCAGGAAGAACACGTCGTCCTCCTTGACCTCATACTGTGCAAGCGCATCGCAGATGGTGTCGTCCTCCACCATCTTCTTGTACTCCTCGGGGGTGATTTCACGCTTCAGACCGCTGTAGAGTTTCGCTCCCGGGTCGGAAGCCATGAGATACCACATCTCGGTCTTGCCCCTCTTGCGTCCCTGACGCACTGCTATCTCGTCGGTGGGATGCACCTGAATGGACAGGTCATCACGGGCATCGATGAACTTGATGAGGAGCGGGAACTCGTTGCCGAACCGCTTGTAGTTGTCGTGACCGACGAGTTTTGCGCCCATTTCCTCGACAACGGCGTTGAGAGACTTGCCCTCCAGAGGACCGTCAGCAACGATTGTCTCGTTGTCCTTGACGCCTGATATTTCCCAACTCTCGCCCACATTGTCGAGAGAATCACTGAGTTGCTTGAACGGGATGATCTTGTCGCCACCCCAGATTGTCTGCTTGAGCAGAGGTTTGAACTTCAAAAACATAATATAAAAGAGTTAATTGTCTTTCCAGAATGACGGCACGAACACCACCAGAACGGTGAATATCTCAAGTCGACCTATAAGCATCATGAACGAACACATCCACTTTGCCGCATCAGGCAACTGGCTCCACGACATTGTCGGGCCTATCTCCACACCGAGCGTAGGGCCGACATTGCCCACACAACTCAGTGTGATTGTTATGGCATTGGTGTTGTCAATGCCCATGGCTACCATGGTAAACGAGATGACAAGGCACACTATGAGATAGACCACGAGGAAAGCCAGCAGTGTGACTCTCTTCTGCTGCGACACGTTCACACCGTCTATCTTCAGCGGCAACACCGCATTGGGATGCAGAATCTGCCGGAACTCATTCTTTACAATTCTCAAAAGCATCACTCCACGGATGCATTTTATACCGCCGCTGGTACTTCCCGAGCATGAGCCAAAGAACATGCACAAGGCAAGGATTATCCAAGTGACGTGAGGCCAATTCCCTGCATCGTCATTGAAAAGGCCTGTGGTGGTTATGAAACTCACCACCTGGAATACGGCACTGCGAAAGGCATGTTCCACGTCATAATGGCATCTTGCCATCAGTTCAACCATTATGAAAGCGGAGAACACTGCCACAAGGAATACATAGAACCTGAACTCGGAACTCTGCAACAGCGATTTCACCTTCAGTTTGATGACTGCCGCATAGAGCAGAGTGAAGTTGATGCCTGACAGGAAAGTAAAAATCACACATATATATTCCAACCTTGCGGAGTGAAAAAACTCCGTACTGGTGTTGTGTGTGGAGAATCCTCCCGTGGCTGTTGTAGACATTGCATAGTTGATACTGTCAAAACCATCCATACCACCTAAGTAGTATGCGCCTGTGCAAGCCAATGTCAGCACCATGTAGATGCTCCATATCCACTTTGCATTAGTCGACAGACGCGGATGCAATTTCGTCTTTATCGGTCCCGTTGCCTCTGCAGCGAACACCTTAATGGAACCTCCTACCATAGACGGCAGTAGGGCTATGGTGAAGAAAACAATCCCGAGACCGCCTATCCACTGTGTCAGTGACCGCCAGAAAAGCAAGCCATGGGGAAGTGCCTCCACATCATCGATAATGGTTGCACCCGTGGTTGTGAATCCCGACATTGTCTCGAAAAAAGCATCGGTGAAACTATGTAGATATCCTCCCAACAGGAATGGCAGAGTGCCAAAGAGACTGAAGACTATCCACGACAAGGTTACGACGAGGTAAGCATCACGCCGTGACATGGAGTTTCCAGCCTGCAAGCCTTCCCATTTCAGTATCAGTCCACCACATATAGTGACTATCGTCGAGACAATGAAAGAGAAGATGTCGTCCTGGTGATAGTAGACAGCAACGCCTAATGACAGCAACATCAACAAAGCCTCGATGAAGAGCAACTGTCCCAAAACCTTGCTTATCAGCCTCCAGTTTATCATGTGAAATACTTTTCCAGTTTTTTCATGTTCACATTATGGCAGAACACCATGACAGAATCACCGGCTTCTATGCGAGTGTTACCCGAAACGAGCATTCCTTCGTTGCCTCTAACAAGACCGCCTATGGTGACTCCTATGGGCAAACCAAGGTCTTTCACTGGCTTTTTCGTAACTTTGGAATCCTCTTTGGCAATAAATTCCGCTACATCGGCATTGGCATTCATGAGGAATCTCACGTTCATCACATCGGCATCGAGCATCATCTGGTAGATGTAACTTGCCGCTATCATCTTCTTGTTGATGATAGTGCCGATGTCAAGACTCTCCGCCATACTGACATAGTCGACATTCTCCACTGCCGCAACAGTCTTGCGCACACCCATGCGCTTTGCCGCGAGGCAAGCAAGAATATTGGTTTCGGCGCTTCCCGTAAGGGCCACGAAAGCCTGAGTACTGCGGATGCTTTCCTCGGAAAGCAATGACAGGTCGCGCCCGTCGCCGTTTATAACAAGGCATTTGTTGTCCAGCAGTTCGTTGAGTTCCTCGCAACGGTGTTCGTCAATCTCTATTATCTTGACGTTCATATAGTCGGGCATCGCCTTGACAGTACGCACAGCGGTCTTTCCGCCGCCCATTATCATCACGTTCTTCACGTCTGCGTAGTACTCCTTGCCCACAATCTTGCGTATGTAAGGTATGTATTGGCGTGTCGTCATGAAGTAAGCGAGGTCATCAGGCTGCAGTTCATCGCTTCCTGCAGGGATGATTGTTTCATCATGGCGCTTTACTGCCACGACGTGATAGGGGTCGTCAGGTCCGCAGAGATTGCGCAGGGGGCGCGACAGGATGGTACATTCATTGCGGAGTTTTATGCCGAGCATGACGAGTGCACCGTCGTGCACGTCCCACCGTTGGCGCACCCACGACATCTTCAGACCGTTCACTATGTCGCGTGCAGCGAGCAGTTCGGGATATATGATGCTGCTCAGTCCGAGCCGTTTGTAAAAGTCCGAGAACTCCTCTGCTATGTATTCCTTGGTGTCAACCTTCGCTACGGTCTTCTTTGCACCGAGTGCCTTCGCCATGATACAGGCCTGCACATTCTGGTTCTCGTTGGAAGTGACGGCGATGAAAAGGTCTGCTTTGTCAACCCCTGCATCCTTCATGGTGCGCAGGCTGCACGGTGACGACTGTATGGCGAGGATGTCATAGTTAGTGGCAAGTTGTGACAGATGCTCCCCATCCTCGTCTATCAGGGTGACATCTTCGCTCCCTCGCGACAGAAGTTTTGCCAGATAAGAACCTATGGCCTTTGCTCCAGTGATGACAACTTTCATCTTGTAATCTCCCTTTTGATTGTTTCGTCATCAAGTCCGACCACCTTCCGCAGTTGCTCCACAGTGCCGTGCTCCACGAATTTGTCGGGCAGTCCGAGTCTTGTGATGTCCATGTGACAACCGTGGTCGCCCATCCACTCCGCCACAGCCGACCCGAAGCCGCCGTTTCTCACGCCGTCTTCCACGGTCACTATCCGGGTGTAGCGGGAGGCTATCTCCTCAAGCGCAGCCTCATCCAAGGGTTTCACGAAGCGCATGTCATAGTGCGCCACGTTCAGACTGTTGTCTTTGATTATCCTTTCGACGTTGTTTCCCAACGGGCCTACGGTCAGCACGGCGGTCTTCTCACCGTCACGGAGTTTGCGTGAAGTGCCTGTCTCTATTTCCTCAAGGGGGCAACGCCAGTCCACAAGCGTCCCTTTGCCACGCGGATAGCGTATCACGAATGTGCCCTTTCCCGGCAGTTGGGCGGTGTACATCATGCGTCTGAGTTCGTGTTCGTCCATAGGCGAGCAGATGGTAAGGTTGGGTATGGGGCGCAAGGCAGCCATATCGAAAGCCCCATGATGCGTCGCTCCGTCCTCGCCGACAAGGCCCGCACGGTCAAGACACATCACTACGGGAAGGCCGAGGAGCGCCACATCGTGGATGATATTGTCGTAGGCACGCTGTGCAAAGGCGCTGTAGATATTGCAGAAAGGCACAAATCCCTCTTTCGCCATGCCTCCCGAGAACGTCACGGCATGGCCTTCGGCGATGCCGACATCAAAACAACGGTCGGGAAAAGTCTGCATCATGATGTTCATGGAGCATCCCGTGGGCATCGCGGGGGTCACTCCCACTATCTTGGGGTTCTGTTTGGCGAGTTCCAAAAGTGTCTCGCCAAACACTTCCTGGTATTTTACCGGTTTGCCGTCGGTGTCGGCAACCATACGCTCTCCTGTCTCCGGGTTGAACTTGCCGGGTGCGTGCCACACCGTGGCATCCTCTTCCGCCGGTTTGTAACCTTTGCCTTTGACGGTGTGGAGGTGCAGAAGTTTGGGACCTTTCATGTCCTTTATCTGTCGGAGAATCCTCACCATCTCCTGCACATTGTGTCCGTCAACCGGACCGAAGTAGCGTATGTTCATGCCCTCAAAGACATTCTGCTGGTTGCTGAAGGCAGATTTCAGGGCGTTGTTGAACCTCAGTATCCTGTTCTTACGCCTGTCGTCGAGTATCCCTTTGCCGTTCAGCCACTGCGAAATCTTGAAACGCACCTTGTTATAAGTGGCGTTTGTGTCGAGTTGAAGCAGGTATTTCTCCATTCCGCCCACTGCCCGGTCAATGCTCATATCGTTGTCATTGAGCACGATAAGCAAGTCATTGGGGGTCGAGGAGGCGTTGTTCAGACCCTCGAAAGCCAGTCCACCGCTCATGGCACCGTCGCCTATGACGGCGACAACGTGCCTGTCACTGTGCTGCATCTTCGCTGCCACAGCCATACCGAGGGCTGCCGAGATGCTGTTGGAGGCGTGTCCGCAGGCGAAAGTGTCGTATTCGCTCTCCAAGGGCGAGGGAAACGGGCGGATGCCGCCAAACTTGCGGTTGGTGCAAAAGGTGTCTTTCCTGCCGGTAAGTATCTTGTGGGCATAGGCTTGATGCCCCACATCCCACACGATTCTGTCGTCGGGAGTGTTGAAAACATAATGTAGGGCGACGGTCAACTCCACCGCTCCGAGCGAAGAACCCAAATGACCGGGGTTGACACTGAGTTCCCTGATGATGTCTTCCCTTAGTTCTTCGCAGAGCAAGGGGAGCTGGTTCACCTGCAGATTGCGCAGATCTGAGGGATACTTCACCTTGTCCAAAACAACAAATTCGCTCATTTCAGTCATTCAAGCCTTGGATGAAAACCTTGCAAAGTTAGCAAATATATCGCAAAAAGCATTGGGGCAATGAAATCTTTTCGCTATTTTTGCACGTCCTATATAAGTTTGCGCAACTACCCAAAACTCAAAAAATGTATATGAAAAAACTATTTACTCTGTGTGTATTTTCCTTCTTGGCGCTCACACTGAGCGCAGGTCCTGTAGACAAGCAGACCGCTCTCGGCATCGCCAAGGACTTTTTCTCCGGCAAGGGCGTCGAAATGAAGCAGGCAAGAGTCGCCTACAAGGCCGCGCGTAGAGCCGCTTCGGAAGACAATGCCTATTACTACGTGTTCAACGCAGGCAATGACAACGGCTTCGTTGTCGTGTCGGGCGACGACAGAACTCCCCAAATCCTCGGATATACTGACTCCGGAACATTCGACAAAGACAAGATGCCGGAGAACATGCGCTCATGGTTCAACCACTATGCGGACGAGATAAAGTATCTCGACGACAACAACATCCAGCGCACAGAGTCCTCTGAGAGCAAGGGCATGAAGAAGGCTTCCAAGGCGCACCACTCCATTGCGCCTCTGCTGACCTGCCTTTGGGACCAGGGAAATCCATACAACAGTTCCTGCCCTGACTACTACAACGCAGACGGAACGACAGGACGCAGCGCCACTGGATGCGTAGCCACGGCACTCGCACAGGTGCTCTATTTCCACAAATACCCGGCTGCGACGAAGAGAATCATCCCCTCAATCAGCAACACTTATACCCTCAGTAACGGCACAAAGAAGACTGTCACCCTGAAAGCAGTACGTGCCAACACGAAGATTGACTGGGACAACATGCTCGACAAGTACAACGGCAGCGAGACAGAAGAGCAGAAAAAGGCTGTGGGAGACCTGATGCTGTATGTCGGACAGGCCGTAAAGATGGGCTATGGGGCTTCTTCCGCCTCGAGTTACTCCGAGGCACGCAAACTCTTTGTCAACTATCTGGGCTATGATGACGGCGTTCAGATACTGCGCAGCGACAACTATGGCATACAGGAATGGTTTGAAATGATATACGACGAACTGGCTGCCGGCTACCCTGTAGCCTACGGCGGAAGTTCCACCGGCGGCGGTCACGCTTTCGTGGTCGACGGTTTTGACGGCGACCAACTGTTCCATCTGAACTGGGGATGGAGCGGTGGCAGCAACGGTTACTTCCTCATCACCGTGCTTAATCCCGGCGACCAGGGCATCGGAGGCTCCACTTCCGCTGACGGATACTCCATGTCACAGGATGCCATACTGCATCTCCGTGCCGAGGACGACGGCATTCCCGCTCCCGACAACAACGGGGCGCACATGACAATCAACGACACTGCAATCAGCGGAACAACCATCAAGTCCAACTACATCAACTGGACCGGCAGCACCAACTCGTTCAACGGAGCAATTGTAATGAAGGACGAGAGCGGTGAACTTGTACCCATAAGCGACATCCAGACTGCCAGCAGCCTCGGAGCAAACACCTATCTGTCATGGTCTTTCGACCTGAAAGGCAAGTTCAGCGCACCCGGAAAATACAAGGTGACACCAGCAAGCAAACTCACGACAAATACCACTTGGCAGACGCTCTACAACCTGAAGGACGAATATATCGAGGCTGTGGTAGACGACAACCTCAATGTCAGCCTCACACATGTGAAGCCTTCTATAATCATGAGCGTGGAAAACTGGGCTTATCCGGGCAGCCTTGTCAAGGGAGAACAGCAGAACGTGACCGTCACATTCAAGAATGACGGCGACGAATTCCTCAAGGAAGTGAGCCTCTATGCCTCGAAGACATCTGACAAGGGCAGTTCTGTGAGCCGTGCTCTCGTCGGTGTCAAGGCAGGAGAAACCAATGTCATCACTTTCTACTTCAAGCCAACAGAGTCGGGAACATACAATTTGTGGCTGACACTCAACGGTGACCCGAACACCGTAATCGGCCAGACTACGGTCGAGATTACCGACGCCAACTCCAACAGGGCAAACCTCACATTCAGTTCGCTGACCGTAAGCAACAAGGGTATAGGTCAGAGAGCCAAGGGAACAGTAGGCATCAAGAACAACGCATCCACCGACTTCAGCGGACGGGTGAAGTTGCAACTTTGGATAAAAAGTATTGACAGCAACTCCTTCTGGTCGTCTTCAAGCACTCAGGTCGACATAGATGTGGCTGCCGGAAAGACCGCTTCCGCAGCGTTCGACTTCCAGGATCTCGAGGCAAACCGCACCTACATAATGTGCGCATACTACACCAACCAGAACGGTGAACTGGATAACGCCGGTCTCAATTACGCCCACTCGTTCACCACGCAGCCGGGTCTTGTCTACTGGAACAAGGACGGTTCAATAAACGGATATACCGAGACGACAACGGTAACACTCTTCTCCAATGTCTGCGGCGTGCTGATTGACGGTTCTTTCGACAAGGTGACACCGGGCAGCAACACAAATACCATCTACGCTGTGACAAGCGGTTTGACAACGCCAAGCGGACTTGACGGCTACAATGTGGTGGAGAACGGCAAGGCAGACAACATCTCACTCGCCTCGGGAACACCGTTCGCCATACCGACAAACTTCACTGCTACAAAGGCTACATTCTCTCATACTTTCGCCACAGCGTGTGACGGAGCAAAGGGATTCGACGTCATTACATTCCCGTTTGCACCGACAAGCATCACCATTGACGGCGTTGAGGTCACTCCCAACACCAAGGACGGCGTGATACTTAAGGAATTCTCCGAGGAGAACGACGACAACACGGTAATCTTCGCCAATGCAAGCGAACTGCGCGGCAACACACCTTATATTATAGGTGCACCCGAACAGTTGGTCGGGAAGACCGTTGTGTTCGCCGCTGACGACGCAGAGTTCACATCCATTGACAAGGACAACATGATTATAGGTTCTGAACACTATCTGTTCCACGGCACTACTGTCACACCGAGAGTGAAAGCCGGATATGCCCTCAACAGCGATGGCAGCGCATTCGAATACATAACCTCCGCATCAGGAAAGAATGTCAGCGGCGGCTATTTCACCACAAAACTCTCCGAAGAGAAGAGACCGGAGACTATAGCAATCGCTTCTGACCCGACCGGCATCAACGAGGTGACGGCTACAGTGCAGGGTGACGGCTGCGCCTATGACCTCCAGGGAAGAAAGGTCAACCCTGAGACTATGGGCAAAGGAATATATGTAATCAACGGAAAGAAATACATCAGAAAATGACAACAGCAAACATTGGAAAGGCAATGGCAGTGACCGCACTCGCGGCACTCTGCCATTCTGCCGCTTTCGCACAGGGCGGTGTCACGACGGAAATGGTAAACCGCATACAGACGACACAGGCTAACGGCAACTCAGACAAGGCTCTCTCCAACGCCATAGCAAACGTGTCGATAGACCAACTGGCCAACACAAGGCGCACAAAGGAGGCTTTCGACAACAACTGGACGGTGGAGACACCCAAGCAGAGCATCCATGACCAACAGTCAAGCGGCAGGTGCTGGATGTTCTCCGGGCTCAACGTGCTGCGCTCGGACTTTTCCCACAACCACGGCGACAGCCTGAAGGTGGAGTATTCCCACGCCTATCTGTTCTTCTGGGACCAACTTGAGAAAGCCAACCTCATGCTTCAGGTGATGATAGACAAGGCTGACAAGGACATGGAAGACCCTGTCGTGCGCTTCTTCTTCAGAAATCCCATCAACGACGGAGGCACTTTCTGCGGCGTGGCTGACCTCGCCTCGAAATACGGTCTCGCTCCAATGGAGGCTCAGCCGGAGACTTATTCCTCCGACAACACTGCCCGCATGAACCGCCTTGTCTCATCTAAACTGCGCGAATACGGACTGGAACTGCGCCGTATGGCGGCTGCCGGGAAGAAGGCAAAGCAACTTGAGGCGCGCAAGGAGGAGATGCTCGCCACCGTCTACCGTATGCTTTCGCTCACCCTGGGCGAACCTGTAAAGGAGTTCAAGTACACATTCCGCAACGCCAAAGGCGACATCGTAATCCCCGAGAAGACATATACCCCAGAGGAATTCTACGACCTCACAGTGGGCAAAGACCTCAACGGCACGTTCATAATGGTTATGAACGACCCCCGACGCGAGTACCACAAGACCTACGAAGTGGAGTATGACCGCCACACCTACGACGGTCACAACTGGAAATACCTCAACCTTCCCACCGATGAAATAGCCCAGTTGGCAATCAATCAACTGAAGGCGGGACGCAAGATTTACTCCAGTTACGACGTGGGAAAGCAGTCTGACCGCAAGAACGGCTATGCCGACCTCGGCATATACGACTACGGCACACTCTTCAACACGGAGTTCCCTATGGACAAGGCAGACCGTATCGCCACTTTCGACTCGGGTTCCACACACGCCATGACACTCTCCGCAGTGCAACTCTCCGCTGATGGCAAACCGCTGAAATGGAAGGTTGAGAACTCGTGGGGAGCGGCTTCCGGTGCCAACGGATGCCTTGTCATGTCCAACGACTGGTGGAACGAGTATATGTTCCGCCTCGTCATAGACCGTGAGTACGCCCCACAGAAAACCCTTGACGAGTTCTCCCGGAAACCCGTCATGGTCACCCAGGACGACCCCTTGTTCGATTTCGACGACTGACACTGTAGTCGTTGACGCATAAAAAGGATACAACAATATTATAAGATGAGAAAACAAAGTCAGAAATTCCGCAGCCTGTGCGCCGCAGCACTGTTGGTGCTGTGCGCCGCAGGCACACAGGCGGAAGACATCAAAGTGGAGAAAGTGCGCATGGCAGGACCGTTTGTGATACCGCAACCGGTGCTTATCGACAGCGTGACGCTCAACAACACCGCATTCAGTACCGCCCAACGGCTTGACACGCCAATATCTTTCGACGTGGTGAAAGGCAATCCTGCCGTAGACATCGCCTCCGTAGCAAATCCCGAGAAAGGCTCTCTCAATGCCATAGGCTTCACCTTCAGCACCAGTACTTATGCTGATGTGGAGGTAAAAATCGAAGGTGCGCCCGACAACAAGGTGTATATCTCCGGCAACGAAGGGGCGAAAAAGAGCCTCAGTCCGGGACAGTATGACGTGCTGGTGAAGTACGTTGCCGACACCACTGCCATCAAGGTGACGCTCCATTGCGACAAGGACGGAGCGATGACCGTGGTCAATGACCGGCAGAAAAGGCCGTTCACGCTCGACGACAACATGGAGATGAAGTACTGCCGCTATATCTCGCTCTCGCCCACAGGCAAGTATCTCCTCGCCCAGTACTCCCGTTTCGACCACAACGGCAAGACCATCTACGAGACGAAAATCACCGAAGTGGCAACAGGAAAGGTAGTACGCCACAACGCCCAGGGCGTGAAGTGGATGCCGACAACCGACCGTTACTACAAGGTGGAGGACGTTGACGGCGTGAAAAACCTCGTTGTCACCGACCCGGCGAGCGGCACTGAGACGACGATAGCACGCAATCTGCCCGACAACCAGGTGACTGTCGCCCCGTCAGAAGACTACCTCGTGTACAACATCTACACCGAAGGGCCGAAGAAACAGGACGGCGTCTACGCCGTAGTTCACCCCAACGACCGCCAGCCGGGCTACCGTGACCGCTACACACTCGGCATCTACGACATGAAGACCGGCATCTCCCGTCCGCTCACCTACGGCTATCACAGCACCTATCTGCACGACATATCCCACGACGGACGCTATCTCATCTTCTCCGTGTCGCTCAACAACATCGGCAAACGGCCGTCTGAGGTCAGCACCTTCTACCGTCTTGACGTGCGCAACATGACTACAGAGAAAATCATTGATGCCGACGGATTCTGTAATATGGCAGTTTTCGCTCCGCATTCCGATGACAGAGTGATTGTGAAAGGCAATGCCGAAGCGTTCGGAGGCATAGGAAAGAACCTGCCGGAAGGGATGACACCGTCGATGTATGAGTACCAACTCTTCAGCCTCGACATTCCCACGAAGAAGGTAACGCCCCTCACCAAGGACTTCGACCCAAGCGTACAGGACATCACCGCTTCCGATTACGACGGACAGATATACTTCACTGCCGAAAACAAAGACTCCGTCAGCCTCTACAGACTCGACCCTAAAACCAACGTAATCACGTTCGTCGACCAGCCCGTAGAGGTGGTCAGCAGCGTGACCGTAGCCGACAAGGCGCCGCTGATGATGATAAGCGGAGCATCGGAATGTATCCCCGACAGAATCTACTCTATCGCTCTCGGCAAGAAAAACCGCGTCACTCTCGTTGAGGACATCAACAAGGAGCGCATGGCGGAGATACAACTTGGAGAGTGCAAGTCCTTTGTCTGCCACAGCAGCAGGGGCTATGACATCACCGGATTCTACCTTCTCCCTGCCAATTTCGACCCCTCACGCAAGTATCCTGTCATCGTCGACTACTACGGAGGCTGCGCTCCCACCTCACGCAGGTTTGGCGGAGGCTCTCACTATCCCTGCCATTACTGGAACGCGCAGGGCTATATCGTCTTCGTGGTCAACCCGAGCGGTGCGTCAGGATTCGGTCAGGAGTGGGCTGCACGCCATGTCAACACCGCCGGTGAGGGCGTAGCGGAGGACATCATTGAGGCTACCGAACAGTTCGCCGACAGCAATCCATGGGTCAACAAGGACAAGATTGGCTGCGTCAGTGCATCCTACGGTGGTTTCATGACCCAGGTTCTGCTCTCCAAGACCGACCTCTTTGCCTGCGGAATATCACACGCCGGAATATCCGGCCACACCTCCTATTGGGGCGAGGGATACTGGGGCTTCTCTTACTCGGAGACCAGTATGGCCAACAGTTATCCGTGGACAAGGAAAGACCTTTATGTCGACAGGTCGCCTATCTACAATGCCGACAAGATACACAAACCCATTCTCTTCACCCACGGAACAGCCGACACGAACGTGCCTATAGGTGAATCGATACAGATGTACACGGCAATGAAGATTCTCGGAGTGCCCACCGCCTTCGTCATGGTAGAGGGCGAGAACCACGGCATCATGGACTACAGCAAGCGCAAGAAGTGGATTGACACCATGATGGCATGGTTCAAACGCTGGCTACAGGACGATGATGCATGGTGGAATGCCATGTATCCCGAAGTGAAACAATAGTTTTCGGGACGTCCTTTTACCCTTCCTGATTCACAGCACCTCCAGTCATCACCGCTCCGACCTGTTTCATGCCGTCCATGAGGATGCGCAACGGGCGGTCGAAGCGGACGTGGCGGAGGTGCTTTGTTTCTTCTACGGCAGGCATGGAGTCGAGTATCTCCTGACGGAAAAAGCCCTTTTCCTTGTCCACGGTGAAATATCCCACTCCCAAGGAAGTGAGGTTCTGGAAGAAATGAGTACCCTGACTGGGGTCTACAAAGTAGCCGGGCACTGCCACCTCGCATATAAGCCGTGCGCCGGAGATGTGCGGCCACTTCACGGGAACACCCAACCAGGGGTCGCTCGAGCCCCAGCGTCCGGGACCGGCAAGCACATACCCCTCACCCGAATCGAGGAACTGGCGGTTCATGCGCTCCACTTCATCGGCAATCGCAGGATTGTCCTGCGCCGAGAAACCGTCGCCTGTCTTCACATAGACCACATCACGCACATCGTCGATGATGCCGTGACCGAGCGACGAGACGGTGCGCATGAGGCACTGGCTGTCGGGCAATGTGGTGATGTCCACATCGAGTTGCTGTTTGGAATCCACTATCGGGCGTATCTGCAAGAGGTAAATCTCACCCGAACCGTCACGTCCTATGTTGCCGGCAAGTTCTATCTCGATGGGGCGGCGCATACTTTCCGCACCCTGACGCATCACCATTTGGAGTATCTCCGGCAAGGGCATGACACCGTGTTGCAGCACTCCCGCGAAAGAGATAATCTTCCTTCCTTTGTCGTAAAGACCGTCATAAATCATCTGGTCGTCGGGATCAAAGGTGGAGGCGATGTTGTTGAGCGCTCCGTCAGCATAGGCTTCCTTGACTTTAAGTTTGAGTATATTGAAACCGTCGTCCACCTTGAAGTCATTGCCCACATGGCTCATGTCGAGCGCATAGAACTGTGTCTGCGTCTCTTTCAGGGCTATATCCAGTTCGCTTGTCTGCAACACCTGATGCGGATGATAGGGTGACACACGCAGGGTCACCCCACCGTCAACGATATACTTGCCCAGTCCGAGAGCCAAAGACGCTATTCCCTCCTCGGCTTTCTCATCGCCTATGGGGTAGTAATTGATGCTCCTGAGCACTCCGCTGATATTGGGATAATAGCGTGTGCCGTACTGTTTGCCCACCACTTCCTGTATTATGGTCGCCATTTTCTCCTGGTCGATGACATTCGACGTGGCTGTCATATACGCCTTGGAGTCCTTGTAATAGACCGAAGCATACACTCCCTTTATGGCGTTCGCCAACATCTGCAGCATCATCTCGTGGTCTTCGAGATACGGAATCATGTAAGTGCTGTACACTCCGGCAAAGGGTTGGTAGTGCGCATCCTCCAACAGGGACGACGAACGGACGGCAAGCGGCGAGTGGGTGGCATCGATGAAGATGTTGAAATCCTCGCGCAGCGAGTCGGGCAACTGGGCTTTGAGGAACGCAGAGAGTATCTCCTCGTCGGAAGCATCGGAGAGAGCAATCTGATAAAGCGAGTTTCTCTCCATAAATTCGTCGAATATGTCGGTGCAGAGAACGACCGTCTTGGGTATCTGCACGGTCACTCCCTCAAACTGGTTGAACTCCTCGTGTTCCTTTATTATATTGTCAAGGAACGCCAGTCCCCTACCCTTGCCGCCGAGCGAACCCTCACCGATACGCGCGAAATGGGCGAAACGGTCGAATTTCATGCGGTCAAACACAGCCACGACACCTATGTTCTTCATCCTGCGATAACGCACTATGGCGTCGAAGATAATCTGTCTGTGGGCATCAACGTCCTGCAGTTCGTGCCAGGTGATGCGTTTCAGGAAGGTGGAAATGGGGAAAAGGGCTCGCGCCGACAGCCAACGGCTCATGTGGTTGCGCGATATGTGGTAGAGCATGGAGTCTGTCGGGATGTCGAAAATCTTGTCCTGCAGTTCCTTCAACGATGCTATGCGCGCCACCTCTTTCTTGGTTTTCGGGTCACGGAAGATAAAGTCGCCGAAGCCCATGTGCTCCTCCAACAGGTTGCGGAGGTCGATGCTCATCTTCTTGGAGTTCTTGTCGACAAAGAGAAATCCCTCCGCCTCGACTTTCTGACGGTTGTCCGCCTCGGACGATTCGACGACAAGCGGCACATATTCGTCGCGTGAACGGATGTGGCGCAACAGTTTCAGACCCGCCTCTGCGTCCTTTTCACTGCCCACAGTCAAGGGAAAGCGCATATCGGAGATTACCCCAAGTATATTGTCACTGTACTTGTCATAAACCGAAACCGCCTCTTCGTATGTGCGAGCCAGCACCACCTTCGGCCTGCCGCGCATTCTCAGGGTTGCCGCATGGCGGTTCAGTGCCTCGGTGGAGAAGCGGTGGCTCTGCTGGAGAATATAGCCGTAGAGGTTGGAGAGGATAGAAGAATAGAAGCGTATGCTGTCCTCCACGAGCAGGATTACCTGCACTTCGCCCTCCCGGGTGTCGTTTTCGAGGTTCATGCGGTCCTCTATCAACTTTATGATAGAGGTAATCAGGTTGGTGTTGCCCAACCAACAGAAGATGTAATCGAATATCGACAAGTCTTCATTCTGCATCCTTCGGGTTATTCCGTGGGAGAAAGGCGTGAGCACTATACACGGCAATTGGGGATAGCGTTCCTTGACTGCGCGCGCCACGTCAAAAGCATCGTTGTCGGCATTGCCCGGCATACACAGAGCCAAATCCACCTTGTTGCTGTCAAGCACGCGCGATGCCTCCTCGGCTGTGCTCACCTTTATGAACGACGGAGGGTAGCGCAGACCCAGTTCCATGTACTCGTTGAAAATCTTCTCCTCTATTCTGCCGTCATCCTCAAGCATGAAAGCGTCATACGGATTGGCGATTATCAGCACGTTGTATATGCGGTGCGTCATCAGATTCATGAATGTCACATCACGCATATCGGCATTATTCCACTTGAAAGGTACCAATTTCTGTCAGTTGTTTCGGTTGTTCTATACAAGGGCAAAAATACTAAAAAAACATGAAAAGGTTTGCTATTCATGTATATATTCATTACTTTTGCAAAACACCAACAGCCTAAACCGATTGAGAAAGAGCGCATTAATAATAATTGCAGTACTCATGTCATGGTTCTCGTGCATGGCTCAGACCAGACACGGGAAGCAGTCGGGGCACGTGCAAAAGGGGAAAGCGTCGTATTATTCCAGACGTTCCACAGGCAGCAGGACAGCAAGCGGCGACAGGCTGCACCACGACAGTCTCACCTGCGCACACCGCACACATCCCTTCGGCACTCTTCTCAAGGTACGGAACCTCGCCAACGGCAAGGAGGTTGTGGTGAAAGTGACCGACAGAGGTCCGTTTAGAAGAGGGAGAATCATTGACCTGAGTTACAGGGCTGCAAAGGAACTGGGTATGCTGGCGCACGGTATCAGCACCGTGGAAGTGACAGTATTCCATCCGGAAGGAGTGCCTTTCCGCTTGCCTGACTACGAGATGCCCGAGACAGACTTTTCCATCTCGGAATACGAAATACCGAACAGCACTCTCAACCTCGACTCTCCTCTGACTGTAGAAAAGGGAAACAACACTGCCGCCGGCAAATCCGGCAACAACGATAAAAAACAAAACAAATGAAACGTACTCTACTCCTGCTGACATTGGCGACGGCTCTCGTCTGCCTGAATGTAATGCCTCTGAGCGCCCAGAAACTGTTTGTGGGCACCTACAACATCCGAAACGAAAACGGCGGCGACGCCAAAGCCGGCAACGGTTGGGACAACCGTGTGGGTGTCATCTGCGGACAGGTCAACTTTGAAGACCCCGACATATTCGGCACACAGGAGGTTCTGCACGACCAGGTCATAGACCTCAAGGCGGGACTTGACGGCTACGACTACATCGGAGTGGGACGCGACGACGGCAAGGAGGCCGGTGAATACGAGTGCATCTGGTACAAGAAAGACCGCATAAAACTGCTTGACGAGGGTCATTTCTGGCTTTCGGAAACGCCGGAGAAGCCCGGACTGGGTTGGGATGCCGCATGCGTGAGAATCTGCACATGGGGCAAGTTCCGCCAGAAGGGCACAGGCTTCACCTTCTATTATTTCAACCTGCACATGGACCATGTGGGTATCGTGGCGCGCCGCGAGGCTGCCAAACTGGCTGTAAAGAAGATTTCCGAGATAGCGAAGAACGCTCCCGTCATACTGACAGGCGACTTCAACGTTGACCAGAACAACGAGATATACAACACGTTCGTGGGTTCGGGCATACTGAAGGATTCCTTTACCGCCGCCGTACAGAAGTTTGCGGAGAACGGAACATTCAATTCCTACGACCCGAACATGAAGACCGACTCGCGCATAGACCACATCTTCGTGTCTCCGGCATTCACTGTTGACCACTATGCAGTGATGACCAACGGATACTGGACAGAGGTCGAAGACAGCAAGGATACAAAAGGCAAGGACGCTCCGCAGGAGATAGACCTCAAGCGTCACCAACTTCGCACCGCCTCAGACCATTATCCGGTGTGGGCGAAGATACACCTCAAATGACAGAAAAGGGATAATCCCCACTCCGTCTGCACCCTTATGGCGCAGACGGAGTAAGGACATCACTCCCGACCGACGCCGCCACGGAGTTGACATTGACTGCCGCCGGGCGACCGTCGACAAGGGTTTCGGCAGACACGGTGAGATATGTGGCATTGCGTGAATTGTAGCAGTCCACACGTATCTCACCTTTTTCGTCGGTGACAAGTGACGGATTCCAATACAGCGTGCGGCGGTTGTCGTCGACGACACCGAGTGCTCCGTCAGGATATTGCGGCGAATAGAACTCGCAGGGACGGCTGTAGCCCTGGATGTAAGTCTTCCTCAAGCCGCGCGAGGTGAGGTAACTCTTGTTGGGATTGAACCTCTCGTCCATGGTGAAATCGAGCCTCACATACAGGTCTTTCAGTGCCGCCACATTTGCGGTGTCGGCAGTCACGCCCGTCCAATAGTCCTCCACGGTGGTTTCCTTCGCCTTGAAGTCATCACCGATACTGAAGGCACGCGTCCCGGAACGGTCGTAGTAGAGCATCGCCGTCTCTATGTCGTCAATGTAATTGTCGATGAATGTGCGGCTCATATTCTTCCCCTGCACGCAGTAGACAATGGAATCCACCTTGTAGTATGTGCCCTCGAAATTGATGTTCGGGTTGATTTCGTGCATCAGGTTGCCTATGTCGCCGTTGACAATCTTGCCGTTGTCGCGCATGTCATCCACAATCTGGCGTATGTTGTAGTAGCCGAGGATGGAGCGTTCAAACCGTTCCGTGTCGCTCACAGTCTTCTTTTTCCTGTTCTTGGCCTTCACCACCAGTTCGTCAAGCACAATGTCGGAGGCATCGTCAGCACTGTAGGGGTCGACCTCCTTTACGAGTTTCGCAAGCGAGATGGAGTCCACAGCCACATCCCACCAGGGGTTCAACTCGTCATAATCATACTTTCTCAGAGCCGGTTCGAACTGTCTCTCCAGACTGATTGCCGAGGCACGGTTAAGTTTCTTGCCCGCTTTCCTCGTCTGGAAGAGGGCATCCATGCGCCCCTCGAAGTCGTCAAGGGGCACTGAAAAGCGTCCTATGGAGTCGGTGACGGTCATGCCTGCCACATGGGAAGTGTCGTTGCTGGCGAGTATGGTGACCCCGAGTCCGTCGCTCTTTTGGAAGTACGACTTGACCTTTCCGTATAGAGTGAGCCTGTCTTCGGGCAGATAACGCGGCGTGAACTCACTCACTCCGAACGCCTGTTGCAGGTCATATTTGCGCCAACCGCGTATCAGCAGCAGGTTGTCGAGCAGTTTCCGCCTTGTGCGGTTGTGCTGTTCGAAATAGTATTCCGGGCGGTTGATGTAGCCTTTCAGTTCCGACGTGAGCAGCAGGTCGGTATATATGGACGCACCGTTGGCGACATAGTCGGACGCGGCAGCATCACACACGGAGAGCGAGACAGGCACTCCTGCAAGCGGTGTGCCGTCGGCGGACTTCACGCTGACAGTGCACCCGATTTTCGAATACGCCCCATAGACAGCCTTGTCGGTGGTTGCCGCCATGCTGAGGGTGTCTTTCGGATAGACGAAAGCAAAACGGTCGAGCAGCGTCTGCCCCTTTTCGTTGACGAGCGACAGGCGCGCCACGCCGGCGGGAAGGTCTGCCGTGAACACCTTAAACCGTTGCGATGCCGATGCGGAGAGGTCTACCGCGACATAGGAATATGGCATTCCGCCCGATGTGATGAAGAGTGCCAGCGGTTCGGGAGCGGTAGTGGCACTGCGTGACACGGTCACGTCAAACTCCGTCTCCTTGTTGTTGAGCGTCACACTGTATCCGTTCTTCTCTGCGGAGGGCAGTTTGTAGGTGCGCTTCTTGCCGTTGTAGACGAACTCCACGGATGCCGGCTTGGCAGAAGGAGTGTAGAGAAATGTGCCCATTCCATCGTGTATGGTCGACACCGGCACTATCGGCGTGCCGTCGGAAGCCACGAGCGTGCCGTTGACATTCACCCATCCCGAGTCGCGGCTGAGCGTTTCCATACCCACGACGCACGGCACTCCCTCTATGAGTTTGCCCCCTTCGGGATAGAAATGCACGTTGAGGGCAGCGAGTTTGTCCTGCGGACGCTGCTCCATACTGTCGTCCATGCGGTACTGGGCAATCTGTCTTTTTGCGCCTGTTGCCCCGAGAGGCTTCTTGTAAACGGGGAATGTGCGCGTGAAATAACTGTCATCGGTGAATGCGAGCATCCATTTCGTGTAGGCGCGCACCTCGTAATAGCCGGTGAAAAAGGTGTTCGAGAGCGACATCTGCCCCGCTCCGCTGCCGTCAGTGAGTTTCACTATCTGGCGTTCCATGACGTTTCCGAGTTGGTCAACGAGTTCCACATAGAGCGGACGCGATATTTTGCTGTAGCGGTTGTCTCCCCCTGTCACGGCGTAAGCCTTGAACCAGATGGTGTCACCCTGATAGTAACTCGTGTTGTCGAAGTGCAGGTGCACTTTCTCACGCGGGAAAGCCTCGGCAAAGGACTTCGCTTTCTCGAAATAGGAATCAAAAACAGCCTGCCCCGACAGTGTTGTTGTCAGGAGCAGACTGCACATTATGGAGAATGTTTTTTTCATTTCTTGTCTAACACAGCAACGGCAGCAATACCTCGCGAAGGACAAAGTAGACCAGTATACCGGCTATATATCCTGCGAAAGCCTTCAGTGTCACGTTCTTCATATACCAGCCGAAACTGATCTTTTCCAGTCCCATGACGACCACTCCGGCGGCAGATCCGATGATGAGCATGGAACCTCCGACACCGGCACAGTAGGCAAGCATCTGCCAGAACACGCCGTCCTGGGCAAAGGCTGCAACCGACGGGTCTATCTCATACATGCCCATTGAAGCGGCAACGAGCGGCACATTGTCGACAATAGCGGACAGCACGCCTATCACACCGGTAATGACATAATGCTGAACGACACCCAAACCGGAGGTGACATCACCGAGCCAGTTGCCCATAGTCGTGAGTGCATTGATCTTTCCGAGGGCAGATACCGCCATGAGAATACCCAGGAAGAACAGTATGGTGGTCATGTCTATGTGGCTCAGAAGTTGGGTCACGCGCTTCGCCATAGGGTCATGCTCGTCCTTGTTGTGGTACATCAGTTCGGTGGTAACCCACAGTATGCCGAGTACAAAGAGTATTCCGAGGAACGGAGGAAGCCCTGTTATCAGGTGGAAAAGGGGCACAAGGCAGAGACCGCCCACGCCAAGCAGGAAGATAATCACGCGCTGACGGCGTGTGACAGCGCCCACACGCATGGCTGCGCGCTCCTCTTTTGTGGTGGAAAGGTCAAATGTTCCCGACAGATGACGCTGGAACAGAGCCGTCGGAACAATAAAGGAGACAATGGAAGGAATGGTCACTTCCATAAGCACACCGAGGGCACTGATCTGCTTGCCGTTCCAGAGCATAATGGTTGTCACGTCTCCTATCGGCGAGAAAGCGCCTCCCGAGTTGGCTGCGATGATGACACACACGTCGTACCAGATACGGTCCTTGAAGTCGGGAATGAGCCGGCGGAGAATCATTATCATCACTATCGACGTGGTGAGGTTGTCGAGCACGGCGGAGATTATTGCCGTCATGAACGCCACGCGCCACAGAAGTTTCCTCTTGTGACGGGTCATTATGACATCGCTTACGAAGTTAAGACCCCCGTGCTGGTCCACTATCTCGACGATAGTCATTGCTCCCATGAGGAAGAAGAGGGTTGTCCCGGCCTCGCCGAGGTATTCCTCGAGCACCTTGCCGATGTCACCCGGATTCTCCAGACCGCCCTGTCCGAACAGGTCACCGGGAAGTATTGCCCCCTCGGCACAACCTATCGAATAAAGTGACCAGCAGACCACACACATCAAAAGGGCTATGGCAGCCTTGTTGATTTTGGTAACACTCTCAAGCGCAATAAACATATAGCCTATCACAAAGACCACAACGATGGCAATAGCGAAAGACGTCATCTCTTTTAATCCTTTGTTTTGTTATACCTTAATTAATGAAACGGCACAAAATTACTAATATTTTTACACTTCAAAAGCACTGTTTTGACGAAATGTCACCTCTCCGAAGGCTTTTTGCATACACTTTGTCAGGCAGCATAAAAAAATGTAATGAGCAGATTGCAAAATGAAAGTTTTTTCCTAAATTTGCAGCATGAACACACAGACACAATGGTGTGAAAATATCATTATCGCCGATTCCGATTACATAGACAGGGTGGCTTTCGATTTGACTGTCAATTTCGAGAGGATGATAGGCAGGCATATTCCCAAGGCAGACCTGGCACACTGGATTGACTGCATAGCCCTTGACGGCGGCGTGAGAGAGGGAGACAACGCCACACAGGTGATCTTCATCCACGACAAAGGCAGCAAGGCGATGGAGAATTTCACCCCTTCCGACTACAGTGAAGAACTTGACGGCAAGGCTTTTTCCGACAATCTGGGCGAGTTCACGATGACTTCCCTCGTCGTGGAGGACATCGTCAGCAAGACACAATTCGTCAATGACGTGGTCGGGGCGGCTTGTGCGGCAAAGGAGACACGGCGCATCATGATCATCGCTGATGCCGATGACGGCGTCACATACAGTCAGTTGAGAGGCGCACTGCAGCACGTCGACGACGACAGCAAGCGCATCACGATGTTTGCAATGCAGCCGATGCCGGGCGGAAACTTCCGTCAGGAGATACTGGGATATTCCCTCATGTCGGCACTGGGCATACGTTCTGACGAGATAAAGGAATAGAATCCATTGACAGAAATACTTTTTCCAACAACAGAAAACCATGAGCAGAGTTTTAATGATCGGCGCCGGGGGCGTTGCAACCGTAGCGGCATTCAAGATAGCACAGAATGCTGACGTGTTTACAGAACTGATGATAGCAAGCCGGAGAAAGGCAAAATGCGACAAACTGGTGGCTTCCATCCATGCCAAAGGATATGACATGGACATGAAGACCGCCGAAGTCGATGCTGACGAGAAGGAACAACTGGTAGCCCTTTTCAACAGTTACAAGCCGGAACTGGTCATCAATCTCGCACTGCCTTACCAGGACCTGACCATCATGGAGGCTTGTCTGGAGTGCGGATGCCACTATCTCGACACCGCCAACTACGAGCCCAAGGACGAGGCGCACTTCGAGTACAGTTGGCAATGGGCATACAAAGACAAGTTTGAAAAGGCCGGTCTGACCGCCATTCTCGGCTGCGGCTTCGATCCGGGAGTGTCAGGCATCTACACGGCATACGCCGCCAAGCACCACTTCGACGAGATTACGACGCTCGACATCGTGGACTGCAACGCCGGAAACCACCACAAAGCGTTCGCCACAAACTTCAATCCTGAAATCAACATAAGGGAGATTACCCAGAAAGGACTGTACTACAAGGACGGCAAGTGGATAGAAACCGAACCGCTGGAGGTGCACAAACCGCTCACCTACCCCAACATCGGAGCGCGCGAGTCCTACCTCATGCACCACGAGGAACTGGAGTCGCTCGTGAAGAACTACCCCACTATCAAGCAGGCACGCTTCTGGATGACTTTCGGACAGCAGTACCTCACCTATCTCGACTGCATCCAGAACCTCGGCATGAGCCGCATTGACGAGATAGAATACGAGGCTCCACTCGCCGACGGAACAGGCAATGCGAAGGTGAAAATCGTCCCTCTGCAGTTCCTCAAGGCAGTGCTTCCCAATCCGCAGGACCTCGGCGAGAACTACGAAGGCGAGACTTCCATCGGCTGCCGCATACGCGGAACGAAGGACGGAAAGGAGCATACATACTACGTCTACAACAACTGCAGCCACCAGGAAGCCTACAAGGAGACCGGCATGCAGGGCGTAAGTTACACCACAGGCGTACCGGCAATGATCGGAGCGATGATGTTCCTCAAGGGAATATGGAAGAAACCGGGCGTGTGGAACGTGGAAGACTTCGACCCGGATCCGTTCATGGAGCAACTCAACAAGCAGGGTCTGCCGTGGCATGAGGAGTTTGACGGTGATTTGGAATTATAAAAACAAGATACAATATGGCTAAGAAAGAAAATACGGAAGAGACCCAGTGCAGCCCGATGGAAGCCAAATTGAAGGCTCTCCAGGCAGCAATGTCGAAGATAGAAAAGGACTTCGGCAAGGGTTCTATAATGAAGTTGGGCGACGACAAGGTGGAAAAGGTCGACGTGATACCCACCGGCAGCATCGGACTCAACATGGCTTTGGGCGTGGGAGGCTATCCGAAAGGACGCATAATAGAAATCTACGGCCCCGAATCATCGGGTAAGACGACGCTCGCAATCCACGCTATCGCCGAGTGCCAGAAGCAAGGCGGCATAGCGGCATTCATCGACGCAGAGCACGCATTCGACCGTTTCTATGCGGAGAAACTGGGCGTTGACGTCAACAGTCTCTACATCTCGCAGCCCGACAACGGTGAACAGGCACTGCAGATTGCCGACCAGTTGATATCCTCAGCCGCCGTTGACATCATCGTGGTGGACTCCGTTGCCGCACTCACACCAAAGGCCGAGATTGAGGGAGACATGGGAGACAACAAGGTGGGACTGCACGCACGCCTCATGAGTCAGGCGCTCCGCAAACTCACATCCACCATTTCCAAGACCAACACGACGTGCATCTTCATCAACCAGTTGCGTGAAAAGATAGGCGTGATGTTCGGCAATCCCGAGACGACAACGGGCGGTAACGCCCTCAAGTTCTACGCTTCGGTGCGACTGGACATACGCAAGGTCACAACGCTAAAGGACGGTGACAACGCCATAGGCAACCAAGTGCGCGTCAAAGTGGTGAAGAACAAGGTGGCGCCACCGTTCCGCAAGGCGGAGTTCGAGATAAGTTTCGGCGAGGGAATATCCAAGGTCGGCGAGATAGTAGACCTCGGCGTGGAGCGCAACATCATCCAGAAGAGCGGTTCATGGTTCTCCTACGGCGGCAGCAAACTGGGTCAGGGACGCGATGCCGTCAAGGCTCTGCTCCGCGACAACCCCGAACTTTGCGACGAGATAGAGAAGAAGATAATGGAGGAACAGGAGTAATCCGCCGAGAGGGAGCATCCCCTGTACGGCGGAAGAGTACCCCCGGTTCTACAGAAGAACATCCTTCTCATTACAGGCAAGCACCGTCCAAAAGAAAGGACAATGTTCCTTCCAACATAAAGCAACGAGGTTGTTTCAAAACAGAAACAACCTCGTTCTTTTTGCGGACTGTAAGTCCGACTGCATAAAGCCCTGGGCAACACCCTGGGCAAAAACAGTCCAGTTTGCCTTTGCACCCTGTAAGGGCAACTGCTTTATATCTGTTTGATTATTGCGCAGTTGCCCTTACAGGGCGCACTGTTTGCTTATCCGTCCATCCCCAGGGTGCCGTTGCTTCGCAACTCTGCCCTGATCTGTGTGCAATTGGGCCTTCAGCCCGTTCATCAGAGAACCTGTCTGTTCTGGCACATCCTCGTTTTTGTTGCCCGAAAGCAGTCTTTACGCCCTGCAAGAACTGTGTTCTAGTGACCTGAAAGCGGCGTTTTTGCGGGTTGTTCACGACCGTGGGCCGACCGGATAACGGTCGTGGACTGACCGGCTATCGTCCGTGGTTCGGTCGAACCACGGACGATAACCGCCGCCACAACACCGTCTACAGACAACAAGAGAACCGCCTACGGACTGCAAAAGGGCTGTCTACAAACGGCAAGAAGACAGTGTGTGGACGGCAGACACGCCTTTACCGCAGTCTCGACACAAAACATCCGGGCGGCATCCCATGTGGACACCGCCCGGACAAACCATTGTCTGTAATGTAAAAAAACTATTTCGATCCCGCTGGATGCTTCGAGAATATTGCGTGGATGCGCTTCATGTCGAACTTCGGAGTGCGGTCATAGAAGTATACTCCGTTCTGTTCCTGCTCCACGTCGGTGAGTTGCGTGTAGGTGTAGCCCCACACATGGTCCGACAACTCCATGAGTGCATCGACCTGTCCCTCAAGTCTTGCGTAGAATTCCTCGAGAGAATGGGGCGGCTCACCATAGCCCCAAGAGGCGTTACTGTTGCCTGTCGCCTGGTCCTGACCTTTCACCCACTTGATGCCGCCGAACTCATCGAGGATGTAAGGCATGGTGGGTGCGTCGTAAGTGAGGAAATCATAGCGGTTGTTTTCTATCGGGCGGTTGAACCCGACATTGGTTCTCGTCACGTCAACGACGTTGTTTGGCGTCTGGAACCAGCGTGTTCCGTTGTATATGATATCCTTGAGTTTGGCTGGATCTTGCTCGTAATTGTGGGTCGACCAGATATCTGTCTTGATGTGAACTCCGCCTGACACGTCGTTGACTGGACGGGTCGGGTCGAGCGATTTGGTAATGTCATACACGTCGGAAACGAATCTCGGGAACTGCACGCGGTCTGGCCACCACTCCTCATTCATGGGTGTCCATGTGACGATAGAGGGGTGATTGCGGTCGCGGACAATCTCTTCGCTCCACTCGCTTAGGAAGTTGCGTGCCGCCTCGGGGTCATTGGTGTTGAGTCCCCATGACGCTGCCTCGCCCCAGGTGAGGTATCCGAGTTTGTCAGCCCAGTAGTGGAAACGCTCCTCAAAGACTTTCTGGTGCAGACGGGCTCCGTTGAATCCCGCCTGCATGGAGAGTTCTATGTCGCGCTTGAGGTCTGCATCCGAGGGTGCTGTCCACACTCCGTCACGATAGTAACCCTGGTCGAGGACGAGCCGTTGGTATATCGGTTCGTTGTTGAGATACACCTTGTTGCCCTCGATATGTATCTTGCGCATGCCCACATAGGATGCTACAGCGTCGATGACCTTGCCGTCGGCAGCCTTCACTTCGTAGGTCAGGTCATAGAGGAACGGTGATTCGGGACTCCACAGTTTGGGGCTTTTCACCGGCAGAACCACAGTGGAACTGTTGGTAGCCTTTACCGTCTGCTTTGCCACTACCTTGCCGTTGTCCTTCATGGTGACGGTAAATGTCGCGCCAGCCTGGCCGTAGAATGTCGGGTGAACGATGACTTGCTTCTGGTCAATGTCGGTTATGACCTGCGCACTCTGCAGTGCGTTGTTGTCAACAGGTTCCATCCAGACGGTCTGCCAGATGCCCGTGCAGCGGGTATACATGCACTCAAACTGGTGCAGACGGACGTTCTGCTTGCCTGCGGTCTGCTTTGTGGTGCGCGTGTCGCTGTAGGCATGCACGACGAGAGAGTGGCTCTTGCCGTCGGCAAGGAACTTTGTCACGTCCACAGAGAAACTCGTGCTGCCGCCGAAATGGCGTCCGGCGAGTTTGCCGTCGATGAAAATCTCGGAATTATAGTACACCGCACCGAAGTTGAGACGCACGTTCTTGCCCTCCCAAGCGGCAGGACGCTGTATGTCACGGTGATACCAGATGTTGTTGATGAAGTCGGTGTAGCCCACTCCGGACAGTTTGCTCTCGGGGCAGAAAGGCACTGTTATGGTCTTGTCAAAGCCCTTGCTGTCGGGCAGACCCTTCTCCAAGCCTTCGCCGACGAAGTCGAAAGTGTATGTCCACTGACCGTTGAGGTTGACCCAGTCCTGACGCTCAAACTGCGGACGGGGGTACTCCGGGCGCGGCTGTTGTGCCATCGCCGTTGTCGCCATGAGTATGGCGAACAGACTAAAAACAATCTTTCTCATATCTTTCAATAGTTTATTTCTCCTGTCCATGCGTCATCGCCGCCTATGACAACGTGCGCATCGCCCTCGATAGTGCCGCCGGAAGAGCCTCCGAAGAACGCTTTGGTGTGATTGGTAATCTTGTTCTGCTCCACAGGAACATTCTCGAAGACCTGTTCCTTCACCGTAGCGCCGCTCTTGTCGAGTGCCCTGACGGTTATCTTCAGTTCGTCGGCGGCAGCGTGGGGGAATGTGTATATCTCGAAAACCTGTCCTGCCGTGCGGTCAACGACGGTTCTCTGTTCGGTCTGGCGCGAGTTTACGCAACCCAATCCTGCCGTTGCGTCGAGCGTGGAACTGCCCCCGGTGTAGTAGAACTCCATTGTCGCCACGTTCTCCGGGATGTCGTCAGCCACTGTCAGACGGTATTTCGCCACCGCCCGATGGACGGCAATGGTGTTGTCGGAACTGCCATCCACCTCCAGGTCTGCACTGTATATAAAGGTGTCCGTCACCTTGTTGTTGGGGAATGTCACCTTTTCCGGTGCGGTGAAAGTTGCGTTGCCGTCGCAACTGTGGATGAGTATCACCACCTGATAGGTGCCCTCCGTAAGATTGACAGAGATGCTGCCAAAGTCGTCATCATCGGCATTCTGGTTGACAGAGCGCACCTTCGTGCCGTCCTGAAAGACTGCGAAGTTGAGCACCGTGCCGAGTTCACGCGCCGCCTTGCGCTGCTTCTTCACGCCCTTTGCCGTCGGCGAAGCGTCCCCGAAATCGGTAACGGTATACTCTTCCACATTGAAACGCACTGCGAAACCGTCTGTTCCGTCATCGTCACCGATACCTTCGAAGTCGATTTTACCGCAACTCCATAACGGGAAAACAGACATTATGACCAGCATCGCACAGAGTATGGCGGTGACAAGGCAAGACCTGGTTTTCACTGTATCTGTCATTTCGTTGCAGGGTATTCTCGTTTTGCGTTGTCCGAAGGCAGAGATTCAGGTTTAGGCTGCGATTTTCCCGGAACAACGGACTTACTTCGTCACAAATGTACGACTTTTCCTTGCAACGTGAAATGTCAGAAATGACTTTTTTGCCTGATTTGTTTTGATTTGCACAATAGTACTGCAAATCTGAACAATTTTCTATAACAGAGTGCTGCAACACAAGTCCTCATTGGCTTTCCCACTGCAGTATACAAACAGAAGCGAGGAGGCGGAAAAACAGGAATATGCAACTTTTTCTGAAAAAAGTGCGGAAAAACCTTGCAGGAGAAATTCTTTTGTCATACCTTTGCGGTGTATTAGTCAGGTGGTACACTATTAAACAAGAATCAAAAGTACAAAAAACATCCATTATGATTGAAATCGAGAACATGTCATTCCGTTATTCCGGCTTGAGGAAAAACGTGTTTCAAGACCTGAACCTCCGTATGGACGGCAACGCCATATACGGACTTCTGGGAAAGAACGGTATGGGAAAGAGTACCCTGCTCTACCTCATCTGCGGTCTGCTTCGCCCTCAGAAAGGCTCTGTAAAGGTGGACGGCTACGAGACAAAGGAGCGCAAGACGGAGATGCTGCGCGACATCTTCATCGTGACAGAGGACTTCGCGTTGCCCGACATCAGGCTGAGTGAATATGTGAAAGCCAACAGTGCGTTCTATCCGAACTTCTCTTTGGAGGCGATGAACGAGTTCCTTAAAGAGTTTGAAATGGAGGGCAACCCTAACCTGTCGGCACTGTCGATGGGACAGAAGAAGAAGATATACATGAGTTTCGCGCTCGCCACAGGCACGCGATATCTCATCATGGACGAGCCTACCAACGGTCTTGACATACCCTCAAAGGCACAGTTCCGCAAGGTGGTGACGCGTGCCATGGACACTGACCGCACGATTATAATCTCCACACACCAGGTACACGACATCGAGAAACTGCTCGACCATGTGCTTATACTCGACAACTCGCAGGTGCTGCTCAACGCTTCGGTGAACGACATATGCTCCAAATACATATTCGAATACCGCACCCCTGACGACATGGAGGATGTAATCTACGCCGAACCGAGCCTGCAGGGCAACGCCGTAATGGCACCGCGCGGCAACAAGGCGGAGACTACGATCAACATGGAACTGCTCTTCAACGCCGTGACACAACATAAATTGAAAGGATAGAATTATGGAAAAGCGACTCTACAAATCACAAACAAACAAGATGCTGGGAGGCGTTTTGGGAGGAATAGGCGAATTTTTCGACGTTGACCCCACACTGGTAAGGATAGGATATGTGTGCTTGAGCGTGTTCTCCGCCTGTTTCCCCGGACTGCTGCTGTATATAATCATGTATTTCATCATGCCGAAACAATACTAAAGAAACAACATCTCATATAACTACAAGAAACATTTCACATTATGAAACAGACACTTTTTGCAACACTGTTGCTCGCCCCTATGGTTCTTTCCGCCTGTTCTATCAAGGTGACAGACGTTGACTCGGACGAGAAGAAGATAACAAAGACCCTGAAAGTAAAGGATTTCAACTCCATAAACATACTCGGCAGTGCCAACGTGGAGTTCTATCAGGCAGACACATACAAGGTGGAACTCATCGCCACAAAAGAGGCCATGAGGGGTGTGCAGACCACGGTGGAGGACAGCGTGCTGACAATCTCGAGAAGCAACTCAGACAATGGAAAGGACAAAACCATGCACCTGAAGATAGCGCGCGGTGACTACCGACTCAGGATAAGCGCTCCAACACTGAAGGCTGTCAACATTTCCGGCAGCGGAGACTTCTATGCCAAGACTCCGATAACGGCGAAAAAGTTTGACGCAAGCGTCATCGGCAGCGGAGACCTGCACTTCGGCAAGGTCACGGCAGACAGTATAAGCGTGGGCATCTCGGGCAGTGGCGACGCAGAGATAAATGCATTCAGCAAGGCAAAGGCTAACTTCCATGTGACCGGCAGCGGCGACATAGAGGCTGACGTGACAGGTTGCGCTGACGTGGCAGGTCATGTATCAGGCAGCGGAGACCTGGACCTGGACCTCAATAACTGCGGCACTTTCACGACAAGCATAACCGGCAGCGGCGACATAGAGGCAGAACTTGTTGACTGCGGCGATGTCAACGCATCGGCAAGCGGGTCGGGCGACATCACGCTGAAGGGCAATGCGAAGAGCATAACCGCAAGCGGCAAGAACATCAACACCAAGGGACTCAAAACTAAGGAATAGTCTTTCCGACAACAAACAGACACAACAAAATGAACAATTTCGCAAAAACAACGCGTTGGTTACTGATAACCAACAAGAGATACTATGTCAAGATGGCGGTGGCAGCCACCCTTGCCTACTTCCTGCTTATGACTTTCAACACCGGGTTGTTATCCCTCTACCGTCATCCCGTGACCGTTGAGGATGCCGTAAATGCCGTTCCGGGCATCTGTCTGGCATACATCTGCATTTCGGGAATAGTAGCGGCATCGGTGGCATCCGACCTCAAGACAAAACAGCAGCGCTCGCTCTACATTATGCTTCCGGCATCAGGCAACGATAAATTCTGGGGACGCATACTGCTTGCGACAGTATGGGGATATGCGGTTTCCGCCATTGCAGTGTGCGTGGCAGACGTTCTGCAGATGCTGGTGTCATGGATTTTTTCCGGCACAGCAGCCTCTATGGTAGCCGCCATATGCAAGTCGCTGAATCTGTCCGACATCTTTTTCGGTTGCTACGGAGCCTGCTCACCGGCAACAAATGTCATTCTCAAAATACTGCTGTTACTGTCCACAGCGGCATGGGGGTTCAGTGCCTACATCCTCGGCGGCTTTCTGTTCCGCAAGGTACCGTTTATCATGACCACCATTTCATGGATAGTATTCTGGGTAACGGCAGGTTCCGTGGGCACACTCTTCCTCTACTGTCTCACATCCAGTTACGACAACGTGTCCATAGATTTCTGGTGGAACAAGGAAATCACCCTGTCTGTAGCCGCAATAACGGTCTGTCTGCTGTTCACAGCCTTCAATCTGTGGATGTCACACCGCATACACAAGCGCATGACAGTCATCGGCCACCGTTTTTTCAACATCTAATCTGCATGACGATGAATTTTTCCAATGACAAACCGATATACCTTCAGTTGGCGGACAGGCTCATGGATGAGATTGCGGCAGGCGTCTATCTGCCGGAAAGCAGAATACCGTCGGTGAGGGAATATGCCGTCAATCTCTGCGTGAACACCAACACCGCAATGAAGGCATACGAAGAACTGGCGAAAGAAGACATCATCTACAACAAGCGCGGACTGGGCTATTTCGTCTCCCCGGGAGCAAATGAGCGCATACGCGAAGAGCGCCGTCACGAATTCTACGAACAACAGATACCGCAACTGACACGCCAGATGGAGATACTGGGCATTAGCGTAGACGAACTGACACGGGAACTCCAACGGCAGTAGGACGGAGAAACCGAGGTAATTGATAAATGTTTTTGAGAGGTGCAGTGTATCCACTGCACCTCTCATGGCTAACACCAATACTCCCCAATCAGCAGACATTGCAGTCCGCAAAACAATCAACACCGGATTTTATGATGAGAAACGGCGGGAAACCAACGGTCAACATACAGTATTACAATGCTCCTTGCGGAGAACTTGTTCTGGCATCTACAGGCGGAAAACTGTGTCTCTGCGACTGGAACGGCATGCCATGTGCCGAGAAGAACAGGCGTAGGCTTGCACGGCTGTTGGGTGCAGAGTTCACGGAAGAGCCGTCCGAGGTCATTCTCCTCACGGAGATGCAACTTGACGAATACTTTTCCGGCAAACGCAAGACATTCGACATTCCGCTGCAAACCGTAGGCACAGATTTCCAGAGACGGGTGTGGAACACCTTGCTGAAAATACCATTTGGCAAGACAACGACCTACAAGGACATCGCCATAGAGGTGGGCAACGAGAAGGGCACAAGGGCTGTGGCGCAGGCAATCGGTGCCAACGGCATCAGCATCATCATCCCCTGCCACCGCGTCATCGGCTCCGACCACTCGTTGACAGGTTTCGCCGGCGGCATGGAAGCAAAGAGGATGCTCCTCCAGTTGGAACAGCGCAAGGGGTAAAACCCTGTCAATCTATTTTGCAGCCAACCTTTTCCTTCTTTCCGTACTGTTTGAGCAGGACTTTCACTCCGCCCTCCATCTGGTCTGCAGGAGCCTCCACGGAAACAGTGCGGCTCTCTCCCGGCAACAGAGTGATGTAGCCATCGCTCATGATAGCAGGCAATATGCGCTCGCCAGTCTTCTTGTTGACGAGACGGATGCGCTCCGCGAATGCCACCGTCTTGTCGTTGTTCTTCAGCGTCACGGTGAATTTCCCGTCCTTTACGGCACTTGCCTGACACTCCACTTTGGCTTCCGGCAGACGGTTCAGTTCCGTGTAGTCATACTCTTTCTTGACATTGTACCAATAGAAATTGTCGTCAAGAACGTTGCCTGCTGCATCCACAAGTTCCAAGCGGATGAATATCATGCCCTGGTCAGTGGGCAACTGGAGTTTGAGAGCCTCCCTGATATTGCTCGACTCCACATTTACGGCATCACTCGACTGGCTCGCCACTTCCGTACCATCCAACTTGTATATATGCGTTTTCACACGAACACCATTCAACGGACGGGCTGTCGTGTTGATCACTTTTATGCTGTTGTCAAGACAATTCCACTGGACATGCTGTGCCTTGCAAGCCTGTTTTGCGCCCCAATAGCATCCCGTCGGATCAAGGTAATAATCGTAGGTCTGCCACACAAACGACGGATATGCCGGATGACTCATCCATATTATCAGTGCCGTAGCATCGTTCCACATCTTGTCATTCCACGCCTCATACATGCCTTTCATGTCCTCGAGGTTGATAAGTTGCGCCTTTTCGCAGAATTCCTCGAGGCTCTTGCATTCGCCATAACGGTCGTTCACAGAGTGCACATAATCTATAGGTCCTCCGTTCCACGCCTCCTTGCCGAAGAAATGCTTGTTATAGACGGTGTTGTCAGAGTCTTTCAGAGCCTCGTCAGACGGCAACGGCCACTGGTCTTTCTTGGGAATGAAAAGTCTTGTGCTCTCATATGTCGGAAATGTTGCCATGCCTATCTCCGACCGGAATCCGTATCCATAGTCGATTCCATAGGGATATGAGGGAGTATTGAATGCCAGATTCGACGCTGAAGTCTCGAAATGGTGCTTCGGTGGGAAGTCTTTCCACCAGCCAGAACCCGACTTCCCGTCCTGATTAGAGCAGGAAGTGTAGAGACGGTCGTTTCCATCCTCTTCCATGACTATCATCTCACAGCCCTTGTCAAGGTCTGTCACGGGACGGCATTCATTTGCTCCGCACCACACGGCTATGCTCGCATGGTTGCGCAGACGGCGCACCTTGTCACGCGCATTGGCAAGGAACACGTCATGTTCCGCCACGTCATTCCATGCCACATAGAGCCAGAAATCCGTCCAGACGAGTATACCGTACTTGTCACAGTAATCGTAGAATTCATCGTCGGTTACGCATCCTGTCCACAAACGGATAGTGTTGTAGTTCATCTCGTGGTGCAAACGTATTGCCTTCTCGTAGTCTTCGTTATGGTAACGCAGGAGATACTCAGACATTCCCCAGTTTCCTCCCTTCATAAATATGCGCTGTCCATTGCAGAGAACGCACAGGACGGGCATATCAACCTTATTCTTGTCCCAACGATATTCAAACTTGCGTATTCCGAAATCCACTGTCTTCGTGTCGGTGACCTTACCGTTGACCACCACCTCCAAGTTGGCTTGATAGAGGAACGGTTCACCATAGCCGTTAGGCCACCACAGTCTCGGGTTCTTTACCGCCAACTCCTTAAAGTCACTACGGTCTATCTTCACTCGTCCGATATGCTCCGTATCAACATTTACAGTCTTTTCAAAGCGGATGTTTCCCGGCATTACCGTTCCACGGAAGGTCACTGTCTGAGGCTTACCGCTGACATTCTTCAGGTCAGACTGTATGGTCAACTGCGCCTCATCAAGGGTAGGCAGCCAGGAACGCACCCACGGGTCCTCCATTACAACGTCGCCCGTGATGTCGAGAGTGCATTTTCCGGGAATACCGTTAAGTCGTCCGGGTACATAAGGCATCCAGTCCCAACCGGCACCGGCAAGGTAACTGGGAGAACAAGCCACTCCATAAGGACCTTTGTCTGTGCGTGTCTTTTTCTGGTCAACATCGGTTATGAGCACAGCAATGGCATTTTTGCCTGTCTTGTTGACAAATTCCGTGACATCAATTCGGGTGCGCATCATATGTCCTTTCACATCTCTTGTGGACTCTTCCGTGCCACTCACCTTATGACCATTGAAATAGAAGTCGGCGTATTTGTTGGTATTGTCGAAACACAACCACACATGCTGCCCCTCCTTAACCTGCTGCGGCATATCAAATTCGGCACGATACCAGAACGGACGGTTGTACTTTGTCTCGTCCACTCGATAGATATTGTCGGCATATTCCGGGCATTCCTCCTTGCCCTCCTCCACATATGACGTGAACACCACACCCGGCACAACAGCCTTGACAGCACCCATATCCGTACCTTTCAACTGATAACCGGGTTGAGATATAATCTTTCCGCCATCCTGTATCTCCGCCTGGGGAGCCACTGTCCATTCTATCCCTTTTTCGTCACTGGCGAGAGAATAACTTGTACGCTGTGCTGACACGTTTCCGAAAAACAGTGCCGACAGCACGAAAACAAACAGTTTTTTCATTAATTCCGTATTTTGTGTTTTATTGTTTATCTACCCCATTTCGTGTTAGGTTCGGCACCCATCTCCAGTACAAGCGTGCCTCCAGCCATGATATCACTGTAGTCAATATGGCATTTGCCGTAAGGTTTGCCGTTGAGTGTGGCTTTTTGGATATACACATTGGTCTCTGAGTTGTTGTTGGCAACAACCGTAAAGGTCTTGCCATTCTGCAACTGTATCGTCGACTTGCTGAACATGGGCGATGTTATCTCATATCTTGTCTCTCCGGGACAATAGGGATGCAGTCCCGAAGACGCGAGTATGTACCATGCAGACATCTGACCGACATCTTCATTGCCCTTCAGACCCGTTTCCATTTTCTCGTCGTAGGCATGCCGACAGATGAATCTTGTCCAGTACTGTGTCTTCCACGGCGCTCCCAAACGGTTGTAGAGGAAAGGCACGAAGTGTACTGGTTCGTTGGCATGATTGTAGTATATGTTCCAAAGCATATCACTTGGAGTCTTGCCAAACATCCAGTCAAGGTCGACGATGACCTTCTTTGTTCCGCCCATCAACTTCACCATACCCGGCACATCGTGAGGAACGAACCAGCCCTGTTGCAGTGGATTGCACTCAATACATCCATACCACTCCTTCAGTCTGCCCTCTTCAGGCCACTCTTGCCAACTCCCGTCCTCGTTGCGCGGACGGAACCAACCCTTCTGTTTGTCGAAGATATTGTTGTAAGCCTTGCTCTTCTGCAAGTAGGTCCGGTAGTCCTTGCCCTTTCCCATCAATTGCGCCATGCGCGCTATGCACCAGTCAGTGTAGGCATATTCGAGAGTATAGGAAATGGAAAGTCCGCCAGGCGTATAGCCGAGAGAGTCGTTGCCGAATTTAGCCGAAGAGTTCTTCATATACAGCAGTGCCTTTTCTGCATCAAACGAACGGATTCCCTTGGCGTAAGCATCGGCTATTACGGAGAGAGCGGGATTGCCGAGCATACAGCCGGAATAGGCGTTCATCAGTTCCCAACGTTCATAATAATGGCGGCCGCTCTGCTCCGCCATTGTGGTGAGAGAGTTTATCATGTCGGAAACGAGGGTGGGATTGATTATCGTCTGCAACGGAAACTGGCTGCGGAACACATCCCATCCCGAGAAAACCGTGCGTTTTGTGAAACTGTTGTCAGAGGTATGTATTTTCCGGTCTCCACCGACATACCTGCCGTCAACATCCTGGTGGATGCGCGGATCAATCATTGCATGGTACATACAAGTGTAGAACACCACCCGGTCTTCGTAAGTTCCGCCTTCCACCTTGATTTTCCCGAGTGCTTCGTTCCATGAGTTGTGAGCCTCAGCCTTTACCTTTTCAAAATCCTTGTCGGCGACTTCCGCCATATAGTTCTTCTTCGCTCCGTCCACATCCACATAGGATATGCCGACTTTCATCTCCACCTGTTCGCCTCTGGCTGTAGGGAACTCGGTAAAGAAACCTATGTGCCGTCCCTCTGTGACTTTCTTTCCCATAGTCACCGTGGCGTTGGCTATGCGTGCCTGATAGGCATCGCTGATGACATCATCCAGATGTCGGCTCTGCCCTACAGGAATGTCTGCCGACCAAGACCCGTAGTTCTTGAGCGGTTTGGAGAATGTGGCATAGAAATAGACTGTATATTCGGAGTGGCCAAGACCGTCGCCCCAACCGCCACCATCGGGCGTACAGTGCATATAGCCCTGTATGGTATGGTCACCCACAACCTCCACTTTCTCCATCTCGGCAGTGCCTCCCACACGGCGTGCAAGGTCTATCTGGATGCGTGACTGCCGGTTCTCTGGAAACGTGAAGCGCAGCACTCCGCAGTGAGTGGAAGCCGTTGTCTCCACATCAATGCCATAAGTTGACAACCGGCAGGCGTAGTATCCGGCCTTAGCCGTCTCCGTCGCCTTCTCGTAAGTGGAGCGATAGCCTTTCTGCGAACCGTCTTCACGTCCTGCCGCAGTCTGCAACTTGCCCGTCGTGGGCATAACGAGGAAATTGCCAAGGTCACCGTTCCACCCGATGCCACTCATGTTGTTCATCGCAAAACCCTCTATAGTCTTATGCTGATAGGAATATCCAGGGCCGTTGTCGCCGCCTGTTATGGTCTGCGGACTCACCTGTACCATTCCGTAAGGGGTGTCTGCTCCGGGGAATGTCTTGCCGAGTCCGTGGTATGCGCCAGCCAGTTCCACATCTGTGCTCGCCCCTATGAAAGGATTCACATAGTCTGCCAGATCCTGCGCGTCAGTTGTCATGACTACAGCAGACAGAATTAATGACGAGATAAAATGTACAGTCTTCATATTTAGGTTGTTATTTCAAGTTTAGTCTGTAAGTCTTTACACCGAAGCGAGGCATACTCACGCAGAACTGCGACTTGCCGCCAGTGCAGGTCACACTTATATCTTTCGTCTTGTTTCCGAGCAAATCCACCTCAGCGACATCCGCCACCTCAGCAGCGACGCTGACAGTCCGCACAGTGTTGTCACCCTCTGCATTGAAGACGCGGACGAGGAGACTGTCGCCGTCACTGGTGACACTGGTCAGTTCATAACCGGAGTCTCCTGTATCAAGCAGCGATTTTTTTGCAACGCATTTCTCCTCTGTAAAACTGTTGGCAGTAATGAGAGACTCATTCCATGCAGCATTCATCCGGCTGATTTCCGCCTTGTCCCACAGACCTTCATGAGGTATGAGGGCATAGCGGAACTCCGTCTTGCCATTGATTTTATAGTCTCTGCCCCACAAACCCGGGCCGCTATACTGCGCAGTAAGAGCCAACGGATAATCCGTGGCGAAACTATAGGACGTAGTATGGTCGGCAAGTAAGGCGAGAGAACGGTTTCCATTCTCGGAACAAAGGTCTATCCACTGTTCAATGACATTGTGCTTTATGGAGTCCCATGAATTGTAGAATGTGCTCTCAAGTTTGCTCTTGCAGACATCAAACGGTGCGCTTTTGTAGAGTTCCGGTGTCTTCAAGGACGTGGGGAACATCAGCGAGAGGGCGTAACGGGTGTCATAAAAAGTGGTGCGCTTGTCATTTTCGGCTTTCTTCTCCGACCGTGTAAAGTCGCCTATACGATGGTTTTCTTTCCAGTCAATGCAGAGAGAACAGTCTATAACAGACGAACCTTTGCGCAAGGTGATGGTCTTGGAGAATGCCGTTCCCGCTATCATTCCCTCTATCTTCACCATCTTCACCAACTCGTTGTCCTTGACTATATGCACCGTTGCCGCCTGCTCTTTTGAAGAAACAAATCTTTTTTCTTCCGCAAAAAAGCCTCTCAGTTCACCGATTGAGAATGACGCATTGCGGTCAGCATACTCGTATCCGCCGTTTTTCATCTTCAGCGACTTCACCGTTCCGCCTCTTTTAAGATCAAAGGTAATGCGTATGATGTCATTTTCCATTGTGAACGAGTCGCCCTTAACCTTTATCGATTTCGTGTCTCTCGCCTCTTTCAACAGATTGGCCGGGATAACTGTATAACCGAAAGCGGGCACATCAACTTCCATGTCAATAACCCTTCCGTCAGCAAGGGCGGCTGTCACCACTTCTTTTCTGGAATGTCCAGAAGTATTGAAGACTCTTACAGCAGGATTACCTTGAACCTTGTAACCTGCCATAGCCTTGTCCATCACTCCCTCGGCAATCCGATGAGAAGCCTCTGTCCACAATTTCACGTTGTCTGCCCAAGTACCACGATTATTCAAGTGGTTATAAGGCACTATCCAACAATCATGGTGCTGAGACAGAAGAAGCGTGCGCCAAGCCTCATCCATGGCCGTCTGATCGATTACAAAGCCGTTCTCCATTCTTGACATTGCCGCAATCTTCTCTGCCTGAGGAATGAAGTATTCCTCACGTCTGCACTGTCGCGCCAGACGCTGAAGCACTTGGCTACCCCACATAAGTCCAGGACGCACATCTTCCTGTGAAAATCTGTAGTCATCAGAAGTACTGCCCACACTCTGCTCTTCAATGTATTTTGTCCACCGAGTGTATTCTGTGCCATGCAGATTTCTATCATCACGTCCTATCCACGGTCCGCCCGTCCAACCTGCATCCTGGTATGTCATGCCAACAGGATTCTTGATGCCATAATCAAAACAAGCGTTGAAATATTTCGGTTGGTTACTCCATGCGATAGTCTGCCACACACTTTTCTCCTCCAAATCCTCACATCCATAGCGAGGTACACTTAACATCCGTGTGCCGTCAGGGCCTATCAGATTGACCAATTCCCCTCCATAAGGTGCGCTGTAACCACCCCAACAAGTATTGGGGCACTTCAATACGGCATGGCGAAAACCGAACTGTGGCAGCAAGGTTGGCAGGCAACTGGTAAAGCAAGGCTCTTCTACAGCATATGTGGAGATGAGTACATCGGGAAAATGTTGACGGATTTTATTTATCCCATAGTAGAATTGACGGATGATACTCTCGCCGTTGATGCAGTATAGATAGGACTGCCCGTATGACGGATTGGTATATTCCACCTGGTCAGTACCAATCTTCCTTTTGAAGGCAAGGTACGCTTCGGGAGTCTTCACCTGCACAGTGTCCCACGTTTCCGGCTCTATCTCCAGACCGATATACCATCTCGGATTCTGCTCAAGTTGACCTACGAGGAACTGAGTGTAGGTCATCAGCGGATAGTGACCATAAACTCCGCCATGATAACCATCAACAAAGTACTTCTGTTGCGCCTGTATACCCATTACAGATACAGCCATAACGGCCAACGAAAATATTGCTTTCTTCATTTGTCTTTATTTGTTTCGTGTCGTTTTTCCTGTCATCAGCATCTTTGATGCGGCAATGACAAGAAAAGGAAGAACCATTAGCACATGTGTAAAATCGACCTGCGGCGATACCGTCCACAATAAGATGTACAAGCAAATGACTGTTGTATAGATTATCCACACCTTACCATACCATTTGCAGTGGCGTGAAGTAAGCCACATTACAGCAGGAATGGGATTGAGAACAAGCAAGTTTAGGTTGAGTGAAGCCCCCACCATATCAGACAGAACTGTAATGTAGGTTATCACCAAACCGACTATTGTCTGCACAGCAAGCACCAACGCATAGAATATCCACACCCATCCGTGCGCTTTGCCACTATGCTCTAACCACACAGTGGCCAAGGCTACAACAAGCAACAGGAGGAAAATTGCATTGGGAGTGATTATTGTGTCTGTACGTTGTATGGTGCTTTCGTTTATAATCTGCGGCTGTCCCTTGGCAAGAAGAGGACGCAAAGAACCTTCAGCAGACTTCAACTGCGAGGCTTTAAGTATTGGCGGCAACAGCATAGGTGCCATTTTGTGTTCCAATGTTCCATGGCTTTCGCCTTCATGTCCGAGCAGAGTAGTCCACACAAAGCCCGACCACGGACATCCTGCAGATATAGCCCTGACAAACGTGCGATATGTTCCCTCAACTGCATCACCGAGATTACGCCACACGATTTCGTCCGTTCCAAGACACCGTTCCACGGCAAGAACGCTCATTGAGGAACAGTTTGTATGCAGATAATTGTACTGCCTATAGGCTCCGCCGGTAATTTCACCGTCAAGGATACGCCACAATTCACGCACCTGCTCTACGGTCAGGTTAAGCCGATAGTTTTCCACCTTTCTCCCACTGGCAATGTATTCCTCAATGAATTGGGATGTGGCAACAGCAGAATATGACCCCTCTCCCGAACCGTTGAACAAAGCCAACTGGTTACCAAGTGTTTCCTCAAGACAATAAGTATAGCAGAAATCAAGTTTTTTTGACGGACACCAGAGTCTGACCGCACAATGCCCGAACGATGAATAGAAATCATTGCCTGGCTCTGCTATCAGCAAACCGGCATAAATATCGGTAGGGAGGACAGACGCAGAGACCGTATCCACGACATCGGCTGCACTGTCCGTCTGGCGTTCTTGGCAGAAGACGCTGTGCAATAACAGGAAAGTGAAGGTTATAGTAACAATAAATTTGTTTGTCATTTTTGCGCTTGCAGTTATTCCTTACGATTGTCCGGTTACATATACGGCGCAAAATTAGCCAATAAAACAAGATTGAAAGAAAAAAACAAAGCAAAAAGTAGCAAAAAAGAACCAATGTCAGATTCTTTCACGAGGAGGGTATGTCAAAACAGACAAGTTTTATGATGAACGGGCTGAAAGCCCAGTTGCACACAGACCAGGGCAGAGTTGCGAAGCAACGGCACCCTGGGAATGGACGGATAAACAAACGATGCGTTCTGTAAGGGCAACTACATAATAATCAAACCAATACGATGCAGTTGTCCTTACAGGGCGCAAAGATTAACAGGACTATTGTTCGTTAAGAGAAGAAACCATAGATGCGGGAGTATAACACCCTGCATCTATGGTTTCCTGTACTGTAAATTTTATTTTACAATAATGGCTTTTCCGTCCTTGATGACAAGACCTGTCGGATTCTTCTCCTGTATTTCCACGCCATTGACTCTATAAGCCTTGCTGCTCTTCACAGTTTTTTCGGTTACAGTGTTAATGGCTGTCGGGTCACCAACTTTCAACGCAGCCTTCGTCTCATTGGGCTTTATTGCCGTTGCGTCAATGCCGGACATGACTACATTGTTGACCTTTATCTCATATCTCTTGGCGTCTATGCCTTCTTTTACATGAAATTTCACAGTTGCAATCTCACCGTCATTGCCATCGAATGTTGCATTAGTGTCAGAGAATGCGACCACCTTGACACTGTTTCCGCTTGTTGTCTGGAAGTAGGTCGTCTTACTTTCCGATGTACGCTCGATGCTCATAACAGGAACATCAAGTGTTCCCACCGTGTCGGCAACTTCTATCTGGAACTCCACGGCTGTCACCGGATTGGCATTCTTCATACGTATGGACAAGACAATGTCATCTCCTGCAACGGCTGAAACAGGTGTCGCATAAACGGCATCCTTCACGTTGGTGAGGTCAGTGGTGATATCGTCCTTGTCGACAGGGTCTGGTTGGTCAGGTGTCGCACTCTCATCAATCTTGGGAAGTTCCTCTCCTATCTTGCGGAAGATGGCATATATGTTGGCATCTGGTGTCTCTTCCCATATTCCGCTATTAAGAGCCTCGTCACGACTCGGAGTGTCATCTGCTGACGTTCCGTCCTCACGAGAGTGTTTGACTACGTTATTGACGTTGATGATATCTCCCCACCCTGTAGCAGTAAAAGAAGTTGTCCTTCCATTACTGTCTGCCTGATTGAATACCGCATAGCACTCGCTCGGAGCATAAATGCCGCTTTCTTTTACCACATTGGAGTAGAAAGCCAATTCATAACCGTCCAACGGCTCTGCATAGACCTTGACCAAATAGCAAGGAGTACCGCTGTTTACGCCGCCAGACTCACCTTCGTCACCATTGTTCTGCAAGGTCACTTTCAGATAGGCAGACTCTCCATAATCTCCGGAAGTGTCTTTTATATAACCGGCATCGTCATCTGTGGCGGTCTCAAGATAGACCTCACCTGCACCGGATGGAGTTGCCGTCACCTCTGCATAAAGGTTTTTATACACTGCCACACCTGCATTGGCATTGAGTGCAGACAGCATTGCTATAGACAATGATATGAATATCTTTTTCATAATAGTAATCTTTCTGGTTGTGTTATTGTGTACTGTTATTCTGCACCGTTAGCGATATTGACTATCTTTACGACATCCGCAATGTTGATTTCGCCGTCTTCGTTGGCATCAGCATACTTTGGATTGACAGTTCCCTTGCCCAGTCTGTATATTGCAATAGCCTCTGCGTCTTTCATATCAATAGTCCCGTCAGCATTGGCATCTCCCGGTTTGAGTGGAGAATAGTCCGCATCAAACTTCGGATTGTCCGTTCCTTTCTCGCGGAAGACAACATAAAGTTTGGTATCAGGAGTTTCCGACCAATTGTCCAGGGCAAATGCACCGTCGCGACCTATGTCACCGTCAGCAGAAGTTCCGTCGGCAGCCCTTGACGAACTGTTCACATTGATGAGATTACCTGTATCTGTAGTATCGTAATCCCAAGAGAAAACGAAATTCTCAGTTCCCGTTCCTGTGTGCTGTTGATAACATACAGCCGGGAAATATACACCCGATGGCTGAATCGTGTTTGTGACACAAACGAACTCATAGCCCTCTGCCGGTTCTATCAGAAGTTTTGCTTCGTAGTTGCCCAGAGTGCCAGACGCATCAACAGAAAAGCCGTCGCGTGTGTTGTACTGGTCGTAGGTGCCGTTCTCGCCCAGCGTTGCAAGAAGCCTGACTTTTTGGTCATAGTCTTCGGAAACATCGTAAACATACTTCTCGTCATCCTCATTCTTTGCTGTGAGATATATCACTCCAGCTCCAGCCGGGACAACCTCTGCCTCTACATAGAGGTTCTTGAATGTCGATGTCGCAGAAACATTTGCAGCAAAAAGAAATGCCACTGCCAACATAGTAAAAAATTTGTTCATAATAGAATTTGGTTGGTTAATGTTTTTACTTATATAGTTTAACTTGACAGTGCAAAGATATCCATTGGTTTTCCTTTGTTTTGTAAGAATCGGATATAAAAATGACAATTTCGGTTCAGTCCGCCGATTTCTGTCTATCGGCATTTATAAACTCCTTGGGCAACAGTCCGAACTGTTTGTAGAAACATTGCGTAAAGTAGGAAGGCGATGTAAAGCCCACCATATAGCACACTTCATTCACCTTGTAGTCTTTTGTTCTCATAAGATGGGCAGCTTTCTTGAGCCTCTCCATTTTAATGTAGTTGTTGGAGGTAAGGTTGAACACGCCACGAATCTTTCTGTTCAGTCCTGTACGGCTCATAAACATCTGGCTCGCCATATCATTGATGCTGAAGTCACTGTCACTGATATTCTTCTCCATAACAGCGTTCAACCGTTCTATGAACTCTTCGTCTGCCTTGCTAATGGACAGACTTCCCGATGACACAAACGGTGACTGGGCATATGCATCCTTCGCATTCTGACGTGTACGCAGCAGGTTTTTGATGGTAGAGAACAGGTAATCCATAGAGAAAGGCTTCTCTATGTAGGCATCGGCACCAGCCTCCATGCCTTCTATCTTTGACGAATCGAGTGTCAAGGCCGTGAGAAGAACGAACGGAATATGACTGATGTTGACATCTGTCTTCACCTTTCGACACAAGGCAAAGCCATCCATAGGTTCCATCATCACATCACTCACTATGGCACTCACATTCCTCTCTGCAAGTATTTTCACTGCTTCCTCTCCATTGTTTGCGGTGAGCACGTTGTATTCCCGCTGCAGGTTCTGCTTCTCATATTGCTGTAGTTGCAGGTTGTCCTCTACAACAAGTATTGTCGGAGCGTCCTTTTCCGCCACCTCTTCGCTCTGTTCCGGTTTCTGAACACCCTGTTCCGGCTCTGCGACATTTATGGCCTTATTCTGTTTGACAGGCATTGTCAGACAGAACACGTTGTACTTCCGGTCATCTATCATTTCCAGTGTACCTCCGTGAAGTTCGGCAAGAGTGCGTGCCAAAGCCAGTCCTATGCCCACACCACTGATTTCCGCCGACACATCATTGCCCCTGACAAACGGCGAAAAAATCTCCTTCTGCATGACAGGAGACACCAACTTGCCGTCATTTCTGGTGATTATCCGGAACTCATTGCCGTCAACATGGAGTTCTATACGGAATTTCTTTTCACAGTATTTCACCGCATTGTTAACGAGATTGCTCACTATTTTCGTCAGTGCCTCCTTGTCCACATCGGCACAGAGAGGTTGTTTCGGATGGATAAAGTCTGCCTTTATGCCCCTCTCCTCTATCAACGAAGAGAACCTGACATACACTCCATATATGACATCTCCTATATCACAACTCTCGAAATTAAGTTTCATGCCGTCACGTTCGGCTTTTCTGAAGTCCAACAACTGCTTTGTCAGGTCAAGCAATCTGTTCACATTCTGGTTCATGATGCCCAGTTCCTGACTGACGAAGCCATTGCTTCCACTGCTTTTCAACAGATTTTCCAATGGGGCTTTAATCAGTGTGAGAGGTGTCCGGATTTCATGTGCCACATTAGTGAAGAACTTTATCTTCGACTGATACAGTTCATTCTCCTTCTCGTGCTGGAATTTCTCCATTGCCAAACGACGATGCATTCCTATGCGCTGGCTGACATTGCGCCACACAAAGAGCACTAATATGCCCGCAAGGAGAACATACAGAACAATAGCCCACCATGTCAAGAAGAGCGGAGGCTTCACTTTTATCGCCAGTTCATACCGCTGCCCGTCAACATTTCCATTTGTTCTCTGCTCCCTGACAATCAAACGGTAATTTCCAAAAGGCAGGTTCGTATATCTGATAATGTAACTGTTTGACAACGGTTGCCACTCCTTGTCAAAACCCTCAAGTTTGTATTCAAGTTGCGATTGTTGTTCTGCATTATAGAGGAGCGTTGCCATCTTTATGGAAAATGACCTTTGGCTATAACGGAGCACAAGATTGTCGGTCATCGTTATGCTCTGTTTCAGCGGACTTTTCTCGCTGAAGTTGTCCACAACATTACTGTTTATCTGGAGTTCTGTGGCTACGATAGTAGGGACACGATCGACCTTGTGTATAGCCTCCGGCTGAAAAGCGATGAATCCGGATAGGCTTCCTGCATAGATTCTGCCATTACTTGCACAAAGCGAGGACTTGTAATTGAAATTGTTGTCAAGCAGTCCGTTGGCGGTCTTTATGGTGTAGGTTGTTTTTTCCACAGGGTCATAGCAAATCATTCCGTTGTCAGTCGTGAACCACAGTTTATGATTTCTGTCTTCTACAATGTTGTATACTATCGTATTAGGGTCATGGTTTGCCAACACTGCACGAGTGTATTTGCCCTTGTGCCAGCAGTTTACGCCACCACCTTCAGAAGAAATCCACACATCGCCACTACTTGTTGCGGCTATGCTCAGCACATTGTCTGATGGCAACTGTCCGTTTTTTACGTCAAAAACTTGCCATTTCTGCGATCCGGCAGGTTGCATATAGACACCTTCGCCGTAGGTTGCCACCCAAAGATTGCCTGCCTTATCGTCCTGTATATCATAGATTATTGTGTTCGGGATACCGGAGACATAGTTGAATGTACCGTTGTCATAAGTGCACAGACCGCTCAGTGTGCCGAAATAGATGCGCCCTTGCTTCGATTTCAAAATAGAGAAAATGTCATTGTCGCGAAGTGATCCCGGCTTGCCATCGGCTCTGAACGACTTTACTATTTTGTGTGTCCTCGTATCTATAAGTTTTAGTCCATAGGTGTAAGTGCCCACCCACAGATAATCGCCATCAGCGCAAAGACCGTGTATATTGGCGAACGCACGGCTGTCGCTTATCCACTCCAAGTTGTCTGTTTTGGGATTATACACATTGAGACCTCCGTCTTCCGTGCCTATCCAAATCATGCCGTGGCTGTCCTCCACAATCTCCCTCACACGCCGACCATGCAGGGAGTTCTCCTTGTCTACACGCGGAAAAAAGCGGTCAATGCCCTGATTCCTCAAAGGAGTGTAGTTGACTCCACCAAAATAAGTACCCATCCAAACACCTCCATCCCTATCACAGAAGATAGTCTGGAGCGGATTGTCCGATAAGGAAAACGGGTCTGTAGGCTCATACTGGTAGTGTTTCACGTTGTTGGTCAGCATCTCGTAGACATAGAGACCATCCTCCGTAGCAGCCCACAACTCATTTTCGTTTCTCAGAAGGGAATGTACATTGCAGCCCCTCACACCAGGTTCCGGCATGAGTTGGGACACTTCATGCGTGTCGAGATTCACTATGCTCACGCCCGTTGTTTCTGTAGAAACGAACAGTTGCTCCTGTTCTGTACAAATTATGTCCGAGATATTGGTGTTTGAGAACAGTGTCTTGCCTGTATCATCACGCACCGGCTCAATATTCGAGAGATCGCCGTTGGCTGTGTAAAGCCCAGTACCGTAGAATCCTATCCACAATACCCCATTGCTATCGACGGTGATGCTGGTCGCAGCCATGAACGTTCCACGCGGCCTGAAAATCAATTGTCTGGTTTTGGTGTCGTATCTGAATACGCCCTGTTCCAGTGTACTGACATACACATAGTTGCCTGCGGCTGTGACAACCCGGACATTCCCCTTTATACTAACGCCGCTTTTGGTCTTGACATCCAGTTCTTCGAAAGAGTCAGTCTGGGGATTATAGACGAACAGACCATTGCTCGTCCCTATCCAAAGCCTGTTGTCAGCACCCTCACAGAGGGCATTTATGTAATCGTTCTTCAGCGAATGGCCATCTGCGCCCTCATGATACACACGGAAATACTGCCCATCAAAGCGATTGAGTCCGTTCTTCGTGCCGAACCACATGAATCCCATGTGATCCTGAGTTATCGCAGACACCGTGTTCTGCGACAATCCATCGTTCATGTCGTAGTGGCTGAATATCTTCTTTGCACTAGCCTCGGGTACAAGAAATAGCGTGATTACAGTCAACAGGACAGATATGCCGATTCGCTTCATTGCAGTTTTCCTATATCTAAAGTTATGGGGTCAGACACAAAACCTTCATTTCCTTACCTTGCCAGCACTCCGCACGGCCACACTGACGCGTGAGTCGGCACAACCGTAATAGAGATACCACTTGCCATGGAGTGTGACAAGTCCCTCGATGAAGACAGTTCCTGCTGGATACTGACCACTCTTTTCGAAGTCTGCCTCGGGTATAAAGAACGGCTCATCAAGACGGTCAAGTACCTTCGTAGGGTCGTTCTTGTCGAACAGAATCTGTCCTGCACAGTAGGAATTAGGGGTGTAATGACTGTCACCACCCTCGCCTGCGAGATTTTTGCCGTTATACATGAGGATGATACCACGGTCAGTCATTATAGCCGGAGGACCGCATTCGGTCAGTTGACTGTCGAAATATCCCTTGCGAGTGTCTACGAAATGCTTCAAATTACCGGTTTCATCGAGAATCGGAGTCCAGTTTATGAGGTCTTCGGACGTGGCGACATTGATGAACTGTTCACCCCAATACATCCAATATTTGCCGTTTATCTTGGCGATGACCTGCCGTCCCGACTTGTCAAGACGTGTCACTATAGACGCCGATTTGGAAAAGGAGAACTCGAATTTTCCGTTGTAAGCCTTCTTGAATGGGGAGCCGAACTTTTGCCAATTCACGAGGTCACGTGAGGTGGCGACACCAAGCCGTGCGCATTTTCGGTTCCACTGGGTGTACATCATGACGTATGTACCATCCTCTGTCATACACACCCGTGGATCTTCACAGCCGCCTCCGTCCTCTGCAACAGCCTGTGCATCTCCGCCGGGAAACAGCACCGGAGCACCGTGACGGCGGAAATGGATGCCATCAACGGAAGATGCGTAGCCTATGCGCGATGTCCTTGACCCGATGCCTACCGCCGAATTGTCCTCTGCACGATAGAGTACGACGATGCTGTTGTTTATGACTGCCGCCGCAGGATTGAACGTGTCGCTGTCTTCCCACCTCATTGTCTTGTCGCGCATGGGGCAGTGAAACACGCTCGAAGTGTCAGGAGAGATTATCGGATTGACCCCTTCCGGACGCACGAAATCGAGCCATGCCCACGTCTTCTCGCTGTTGGGAGAGTGCTGGGCGGAAGCCTGAGCCGCAAAAAGCAGAGACACAAGCAGTATTGGAAACCTTTTCATATTATTTTAATTATTGTTTATTCAGCGCAGGTAATCTCCTTGCAAAGATAAAGAGAATAATATTCATAAATGAGAATATTGGACACGATTATACAAAAATCGGACTTTCTTGCATTCAAAACAGTATTTCCGCGCTACAGCAACCGCCGTTCTTGGCCATCCCCAAAAAACTTGTCACATTCCCATTCGGCTTACTATGGCATTATCGACGAAATAAACCTTCTTGGGACTTAACATTTGGGTCTTGACAGATGGGGCATACTTCAGCAACTGGAATATCATGTAGGTCTGTTGGATATATTCCAGATAACTCTTGATTGTTTCGGGATGGCGAATACCGACAACCTTTCCTAACGAATTGCAGGTGACACGCTTGGTGGCATTGCCAGCAAGATAAAACGCAAGTTCTTGTATCTCCTTGTCATTCTTTCCATCATTCTTCTCCCGTTTCGCCCTTTTTCATCTCCGACATGATGTAATAGGCATTGTCAAGAGCCAGCGTCTCGTCTGCCGGAACACCGGAAGCAATCTCCACAAAACCCTTTTCCTCACGGCCGCGCTTCACCTCTATCGGGTGGAAAGTCCACGTTCCGCCCGAATGTTTGGCAGAGAATACATAGGACTTGCCTCCCTCATCGACAACCCCTTCTGTGGAGAGGGCGTCAAGACGCCTGCTGTCGGCGGCCACATGACCGCACAGGTACATGCCGGGAACAAGTCCCTCGTGAGAGCCTTCGATGCCCACACGCACATGGACAGCCTTGGTATCGCCCCCGAAAGACTGCCCCACTGACTCCACCTTACCCGTGAACATCGCACCGGAGGATGATTTCAGGGTGAGAGTGACGCTCTGTCCGACCTTGACAAACGGCGCATCTTTCTCGAATACCTGCAGGTCTGCGTACACATTACGGGTGTTGATGATGCGGAACATCGGTGTCTGTGAGTCCACATACTGCCCTGTCTTGACGCCAATCTCCTCCACCGAACCGCTTATGGGGCTTGCTATGGCAACGGAAGTGACACTGTTGCCCGTTCGCACAGACTGCAGGTTGATGCCCAGCATCTGTAGTTGCGCTGCGGTGGTCTGCAGTTCCGATTTCAACAGAAGGTACTCCGATTTCGCCTGTTGGTAGTCTTTTCCTGACCCTATTTTCTCATTGTAGAGTTTCTGTTGGCGTTCATACTCCTGCTGAACGTATGACATCTTGTTGTAGGCAGCCAGATAACGGCTCTGCATATCGAGCAAATCGGGATGCGCCACATAGGCCAGTGTCTGTCCCTTGCTGACCTTTTGTCCTATCTTGACCACGATATTTTTTACGTTGGCACCGATAAACGATGACACCAATGCCTCACTTTGCGGCATTATGGCAACTGTTCCATTAGCCTCAATCTCACCGGCAAAGTTGTGTTCCTGTATCTTTCCTGTCGTCATGCCCAGTTGTTTTACCTGGGCATCCGTCAGTGTCACGTCTGTCATTCCTGTCTCCGTCTCCTCTGACTCTCCCTCAGAGACGTTGTTGTTGGCACATGCGGCGAACGAGAAGATGATGATTGCAAACCATGTATATTTGAGTTCTTTCATAATAAGTCTATTTTATAAATTCCAGTTTGAACATTGATTTCATGTATTCACAAAAGCAATCCCAGTAGTCGAGTTGCACTTGAGAGGCGTCTTTCATGTTCTGCATGAATCCCAGATAGTCGGTTGCGCCCTCTTTATAACAGGTGATGGCTGCCTGTTGCTGCTCTTCGGCAAGGGGCAAGGCCGTCGTACGATAGTAGTCAAGCATGGACTGCCATTTGTGGAACTCCCCCTCAGCGGTGGCAGTCATGGCATTTATCTCTCGTTGACGGTACACATATTCCTGGTCGGCAGCCGCTTTTTCGAGTTTGGCGGATTTGGTACGGCTTGCCTGTGCACCGAAGACAAGCGGCAGACTAAGTCCTATAGAGTAGGAATAATAGCCGGAAGTAGCGCCTATCTTCTGCCATCCGTACTCGGCAAACAGTTTTGGCAGGAACTCCGAGCGTTCCGCTTTCAGTTTCTTGTCAGCCAACGAGATTTTCTCCCGGGCAAGAGTGAGCGACGGATTTGCCTCCGTCGACATGACCGTCGGCATTGTCGGCAGACTGTCATCAGTGGTATACTCCACGGAATCGCCCAGCCATCTGTTGAGATTGCGGGTGGCTATGCGCTCGTCGTTCTGTGCCTGCAGGAGTTGCAGACCAATCTGGCGAACCTGATTCTGTGCGGATATATACTCCAGTTTGGAAGTCGCTTCCAGTTCATAACGGCGTTTCGCAACAGCCTCAAAATCCTTGTAGGCTGCCTCTATCTGCCGATACACATTGACACGTTGTTTGGCAACATAGAGCAAAGCATAGTCTGTGCTCACCTCTTGCATAATCTCACGTTTCAGAACTTCCTGTTCCGCCTTGGCGACAACAGACTGCTGGTTGAGCAATCCCTTGCGTGCGCCGATGCCAAGAATGTCCAGATCCTGACGTATAGTAATCACATTGGTGATGCCATCGGGATTTCCGTTGCCTTTTTCTTCCGCTCCTGTCGACAGTTCGGTATTTCCCACGTCAAAGGCAGAACCCCTCAGAGCCCTTGCACTCTCCACTTTCAGTTCACCTGCACGCAGTAGCGGACAGGTCTGCATCGCCCTTTCGCGTGCTTGGGTCAGCGACAAAGGAGTCTGCGCTCTGCCAGACAGGGGGACGAGAAACAGCAATACCACTAATGCAGCAGGTACTTTACGACGATGAAACCGCAGTTTTTCCTCTACAGCATAGAGTATCGGGACAATCAGCAGAGTGAGGAGTGTGGCTGAAAACAGTCCTCCGATGACAACTGTAGCCAACGGACGCTGCACCTCAGCACCGGCACTTGACGACACCGCCATGGGCATGAATCCAAGCATGGCAGCCGTCGCAGTGAGCAAAATGGGACGAAGACGCTCGCGTGTGCCCTCATTTATCCTTTCAAGAATATTGTCCATACCTTCTTTTTTTAGTGAATTGAACCTGTTGATAAGCACGAGACCGTTGAGCACCGCCACACCGAAGAGCACGATGAAGCCCACTCCAGCCGAGATGCTGAACGGCATTCCGCGGACAGCAAGGGCGAATATGCCCCCTATAGTGGCAAGAGGCACAGCGATGTAAATCATCAGCGACTGGCGGACAGAGCCGAGAGCCAGATAGAGAAGCAGGAAAATCAGAGCCATGGCAATGGGCATCACTATCATGAGACGCGCCTTGGCATCCTGCAGGTTCTCAAATTCTCCGCCATAGGTGATGTGATAGCCCGGCGGCAGTTTCAGGTCTTTGTCGAGAGCCTTCTCTATGTCGGCGACCAAAGACTGCACGTCTCTGCCACGAACATTTATACCCACATAGATTCTGCGCGATGCCTGGTCACGGCTGATCTGCATGGGACCGGGTCTGTAACTGATGTTCGCCACCTCCTTGAGAGGTATGAGTTGACCGTTGGGCAAGTCGACGACAAGGTTTTCAAGGTCATTGATGCCGGTGCGCTCGGACTCATCAAGGCGTATAACCATGTCGAAACGCTTCTCTCCCTCAAAGACAACGCCAGCCTTTTGCCCTGCAAAGGCAGCGCTGATGTACTGGTTGAGTTTCTCTATATCCAATCCATAACGTCCCACCATCTCCCGGTCATAGGTCACGGTAATCTGCGGCAATCCTGCCGTACGCTCCAGTGACACGTCCTCAGCACCGGGAATCCGGCTGACAATAGAGGTTATCTTCTCGCCCAAGACATTGAGAGTGTCGAGATCCTCGCCATAGAGTTTCACTGCCACATCCTCGCGTATGCCGGTCAGGAGTTCGTTGAAGCGCAAGGCAACAGGCTGCGAGAATGAGTAGTTTAGCCCCGGAAGGGTCTCCAGTTTCTCCTTTATCTTTTCTATGAGTTCATCTTTTGACTTTGCAGAAGTCCATTTGCTCCTGTCCTTCTCGAGGATTATGAACGAGTCCGTGTAGTCAAAACCCATAGGGTCTGTGGGGATGTCAGCCACTCCAATGCGCGCACAGACGGTCTTTATCTCGGGAAATTCCTTTAGGAGCAGACGTTCTACCTCCTCTTCGCGCTTTATTGTCTCGCTCAGAGAACTGCCCGGACGCAGGAATGTCTGCATGGCTATGTCGCCCTCATCAAGTTCGGGGATGAACTCGCCTCCCATTCTGCTAAAGGCAAGTCCTGTCAGCAACAGCAGACAGAGAGCACCTGCCAACACACCTTTCTTGTGCCGGAGAGAGAAAGAAAGCATCGGAGCATACACCTTATATATATAGTTCATCAGTCGGGCACTGCCTTTCTCCAGACTACGCTCCATACGGGCAATGAGGCTATGGGGATTTTTCGACGGTTTCATCACTATTGCCGACACTGCCGGCACATAGGTGAGGCAGAGGATAATGGCACCGATGAGTGCGAAAGAGAACGTGTAAGCCATGGGCTGAAACATCTTTCCACTCACCCCGGTGAGGAAAAGTATGGGGGTAAAGACGATAAGAATGATGAGTTGGCCGAAGAATGCGGAGTGCATCATGATGGATGCCGAGTCGTAACTTATCCTGTCCATATCGTCGCGTGAGAATGTCGAGATTCCCACATGACGGTCTATAGTCCCGGCAATGCCCTCAACAATGATGACAGCACCGTCGACTATGATGCCGAAATCAATCGCTCCGAGGCTCATGAGATTTGCCCACACACCGAAGATGCGCATCATTATGAATGCGAAAAGCAGAGCCAACGGAATGACCGATGCCGTGATGACGCCGCCGCGCAGGCTTCCCATAAGAAGGACAAGGACGAAAACGACAATCAAAGCCCCTTCAATGAGATTGCGCGCTATGGTGTCCGTGGTACGTTGGATGAGGTTCGTACGGTCAAGAAACGGTTTTATCGTTATTCCTTCAGGCAGAGACTTCTGCACTTCCTGCAACCTTTCCTTGACCAATTTCACCACTTTCGCCGAGTTGGCACCCTTGAGCATGAGTATCATTCCGCCCACTGCCTCATGACCGTCCTGGGTGAAAGCACCGTAGCGAACCTGATTGCCATACCTCACATCCTTGGCGATGTCACGGATGAGGACAGGGACACCGTTCTGATTTTTTACCGTTATGTTCTTGATATCGTCTATGCTCTTGACCAGACCCTCGCCACGGATGAAACTGGCCATGTGGTCTTTCTCTATATAAGCACCGCCTGTGTTCTGGTTATTGCGGCTAAGAGCCTCGTAAACCTCGCTGAGTGTCACCTTGCAGGCATTGAGCAATTCGGAAGAAACGGCTATCTCATATTGCTTGATACTGCCTCCGAAAGAGTTCACCTCCACTACTCCCGGAATCATTGTCATCTGCCGCTTCACTATCCAGTCCTGTATGGAGCGCAGTTCCTGCGGAGTGTACTTGGCAGTATCATCGGGCACGAGCGTGTATTGGTATATTTCCCCGAGACCGGTAGTGATGGGTCCCATCTCGGGAGAACCGAATCCGGCGGGTATTTCCTCCTTTACTTCCTCGAGTTTCTCCTGCACGAGTTGGCGCGGACGATATGTTCCCATGTTGTCCTTGAACACTACCGTGACGACAGAAAGCCCGAAGCGCGAGATGGAACGCACGTCCTCCACTCCCGGAAGGTTTGACATGGCCTGTTCAACAGGGTATGTGACATACTGTTCTATGTCGGCGGTAGACAGGTTGTCGGCGGTAGTTATCACCTGCACCTGGTTGTTTGTGATGTCGGGAGTGGAGTCTACGTTGACCGTACTCAACGACCACAGACCACCGCCCGTTATCAATATCACCAGCAAAGCCACGAAGAGTTTGTGGTGTATTGACATCTTGATAATCTTGTTTATCATGTCTTGTTGTCTTATAGTTATACATCGGCTGTTGCAACCGTATCGGCTGCAACACAGGAAAAGAAAGTATAACTACAGACAAGGAGGGGCTCGCAACTGCCTGACATCACGGACTTCTTCTGATAGAGACGTATCCGCGATGTCAGGCAGACCAGATACATCGTCCGAGAAACAAAGAAAAGATTCCTCTGTCAGCATGGCTGATGCCATGAGACAGGGAATCAGTGAATGACGTACGGAACTTATGTGCTTGCCATTGGTGGTAAAATGGTGCATCTGCTGCACCACACAGCCCACATCCTCGCTGTCATGGTGGGCGGTATGGCTGTCATTGACATTGCCGTCAATGGCACATTGTTCCATGGCAACACATATCTCGCTGAGGTGATGGTGGTGGGTCACCATGACGGAGAGCAGAAGCATCAGCGTTGCTGCCCACAGTGAGGATAGAGATATGTAGCGCCTTGTTTTCATAACCAAGTGCGAAGTTACTACATTGGCAATGCAACCGGGTTGCAATCTGTCACAGTCCTGCGCAAGAGACTATGACATTGGCAGAAGAGTTGCTGTACTGTGACGGAACGGTGAAACTGACTCCATTGTAGGAGACAGTACCTCCTGCCTTTACCGACACGCCTACATACTTCTTGGAACCTTGTGTCGAGGCGGCCGCAGCGGTACATTCCTTTGCACCGATGCCCATCACCTTGCCTCCATTGAAGAGGAGTTTGTAGTCCGTCTTGAACGCCGTGCCCTTGGTGGCTGAGGCTGCAATGTAGACCTCACCGCCCGATATGGTGATGTTGCCGTCGCTCTTCATGCCGTGAGATTTGCGCTCGTCATCACCGCCAACATCGTAGACTGCACCGCAGCACACTCCCTGAAGCCGTCCGCCCGATATTTCCACATTGCCTTTGCAGTTGACCGCACGGCCGCCGGCACCTGTCGAGAGCAGAGTGACAGTGCCTCCTGCCATGGTGAGATCGGCGTCGCACTTCATGGCATCGCTCGTCTCGCCCGACACGGTGGCGGTAAATGTGCCGCCATTGAACAGCAACTGACCGTTGAGTTCCTTCGTGGTGTCTTTCTTTGCACCCACATCCAGACCATCGCCTGTGGCGGTAATGCTGACCACACCACCGTTTTGCTGGTAGTACTGACCTATATGGAAACCATCACCAACGGCAGATTTCACAGTGATAGTACCTGCTGAAGCCTTCACGATGCAGTATTCGTCAGAGGTGAACGCGTGCTTCACATTGCCTGTAATGGTGAGAGAACCTGCATCCTTGAACTCCGTATGTCCGTTGACATAGAAGCAAGCGTTGTGTGCGTCGCTGCCGTCATCACTGCCGTTTATGCCGTCAGAGAGCGTGCTCGCCGTACCCTCAGGCAGCACAACGTCTATTCGCTTGCCATCCTGAATATTGATTGCCGCCGAGTCCGGGTTGTGTATGCTCACACCATTGAGCACGAAGGTGGCTTTCAACGAACCGTCCATATAGAGCGAACCGTCGGTTGTAGAACCACTGAGAGTATAGGTTATCTCGTCAGTGACGGCTTCCGACTGAAGGAGAGTGACGTGCGCACCACTCACTTTCGCCGTAACGAGGTCGGCAATGTTGCCCGATACGGTCACCTTGGCTGTTGTGCCGTTGTAGACGACACTCACTGTGTTGTCTACAACGGTACTGTTATCAACATTGATACTTGCAATACTGCTTATCGGGAACGACTTTCCACAGACGGTGACAGACGACTCCGTCAACGACATATCGCCTGTGGTGGCGGCAGGATAGGCGTAAGTCACCTGACCGACATTCACGTTGAGAGTCTGCGAAAAGGCTGCAGCGGCTGTGGCAACGAGTGCCAATGACAAAAACAAGCGTCTCATTTCACAAATATCTTACGGGTTGTACGTTTGTCCTTCACTATATAAATGCCCTTTGCAAGTGCATTCCTGGCATCCTCTACGCTGCCGTAGACACCGGCAAACTGTCCCGACACGCAGTAGACAGTCACGCCGTCGGCGGTTTCGACCGTGGGCTGCTCTATGGCAGTAGCGGTCTCCGAGAAGAAGAACTTCGACAGTGACGACAAGTCAAATGTGGCAGTTCCTTCTGCATTTTTGGCTGTCATCTTGCCGTCTGAGAAAGTTATCACAAGTCCATCGGACTTCATCGACTTCTCACCCTGTGCTGTCACGAAGGTGAGATAGTCAAAAGTCTGTGCGAAAGAAGCCATGCTTCCCATTATGCACAGGGAAATGAGAACGAGCCGTTTCATGATTTTCTATCGTTTGATTTTTCTTCCGTTAACGATGACAATACCCTTGTAACCGTCGCTGACACGCTGTCCGCTGAGGTTATACACCGCATCAGAAGTTGTTTTTCCTGTCACTGTAGCGGGGCGGATGCCAGTGGTGGCATTGCCGAATGTAACTTGTATCTTCTGGGCAATAGCCGTCTGGGAGAGGTCTATGTCGATATTGGCGGTGAGTTTGTCACCCATTACCGCATCGAGAACTACCGGCACAGCACCTACCTGCGCACATATCATGGGACCGAACCACATATCAACGCCCTCCACATCACCTGCCTCAATCATGACATTCTGTGTCTGCTTGAGCGCAATGGTACCGTCTTCCTGCTTGACACCCTCCACATCGGTCACCGTGACGTTGCCGACCGGCATATCGCTCTCCTCTCCTGTGAGGATGAAATTCTTGAGTGAGAGGGAGTATTTGCCGTCTGCCTGCTGCTCTACATGGATTGTACTCGGCATAGGTTCAGAGGACATACCGTTGATGGTGACCACAAGATTGTCGGTGAAGTCCCACTTTGTGGCATAGACAAGTTCCACATCATCGATGTAAAGCACGTCATTGTCGCCGCCACCGCCAGGTGTGGAGTTGGTGGCAAAGTTTACTATGATGTAGTCTGGCGACGTTGCGGAACATCCCTCTGTGCTGAACGGAATGGAATAACGCACCCACTGTGCATTCTTGTCGGCATCTCTCTGGGTAGAAAAATTGAGTACAGCCTTTGCTACAGCGTGCGAAGCATTCTCCGTGTCGGCAGCATCATATTCGTCGGCGCAGAGTGTCTTGTAGTTGTAACTGTCGTGCACGATAGCGGAAACGCGGGCTGTATAGGAATCATCCGCAGGTTCGAACTTGGCCCAGAAAACTATCGAGTCAGGCAAGACACCGAGTTTGTTACTGTAATTATCGTCACTGATGTCGGAATAATTGTAGTTTTTCTCGTTGTAGGCAGAAGCATATCCAGCATGGATACGGCCTGTGGTCAGGTTGCCTTGGGCATTACCGAAGTTCAAAAATCCAAAACTAATATTACGTGAATATATCTTCGCACTGCTCTTTCCTGTAGAACCGGGGCGCACATCATCGCTCTGCACCACCTGCTGATAGGCGGCAAGATCGGCAAGAGTTCCGTCTGCTGTCTCAAAAGAGTTCCAGCCGTTGGGTGCATGATTCTTGCTGCTCACACCGCTCCAGTCTTCGAAGTCACCGTTTGTAATCTGCGGTTTGTCTTGTGCTGAAACTGTGAGTGCCGAAAGGCACATTATGAAAGTAAAGATTTTCTTCATTTTGAATGTTTTTAAGAGTTGTTTTTTATAATCGAATCTGTTTTGTCAATCCTATAGTGCAATATATCGGGTACATCGTCTGTTCGATGGTCTTGAACGAAGACTTGAAAGCACCGTTGAGTCCCCACTGCAAATCGGCGTAGACTCCCACGCCTTTCCACACCGTCCAGTCTACTCCCATACCGATACCCACCTGCACCGGGCGCATATCGTCACTGAAAGAGTATTCCCCTCGGGTGTCATCGGTGTTGCCGATTTCTATCTTCTCGCCTGTAGGAGCATTCTTGCGGATGTATCCATCGTAGGCATAGCCTGTAAATTTGTGGTTGAACAGCAGCGATACATACGGCCCAACATGGAGTTTCAGGGCAGGACACACTTGGCAGGAAGCCCGCATTGGCACGGTGAATCCCCACGTGGAGCACTCCGTGACCACGCCGCCGGAAAAGAATCCTTCTATAGATTCCTCGCCCTGAGTCATCATCATGTGGTATCCCTTCACCACTGCATCGGTCTTCATGGCTTTCCTTTCCGCCACAAGACCAGTCTCTATCCCCCACATTCCGGCTATGGGGAAGTTCACGGTGATGGCAAACTGCGGATTGGGAAGCAGACAATATGAGTTCAGGCTGCGTATTGTCGCAGGCATTCCGAGCGGCATCGTACCGCCGAGAGTATAGCCCAAACGAAAATAAGCAGTCGCTCCATCGTGGAAACAGTCGGCATGCGACGCAACCGACACCGTGGCCAGCAGACCCAAAAGGAAAGTTCTGATTCTCATTCTTCTATCCCTATTGACAGTTTGTCCACCCAAAGGGTGCTTCCTATTGCGCCCTGATAGAGGTCGCCGTTCTCACTTGACGAGCACACAATGGCAAGACTGTAGCCGAGACTGGCAAGCGTGGCAGCATCGATTTCCTCCCAATAGTCGAACGCAACGTCAAAATATGTCCACTCCGTTGTGTTCTTTATCTCGCGGAGTTTTGCCATTCCGACACGCTGTGGGCTGTCCATTATATCCTCGCCGGTGAGTACCACGCTGTTGCCATCGGCATCGTGATTCTTGTAGAGCACCGCATAGATGGCAGCGTTGTCCTCTCCTGCAATCTCGTTACCGCTCTTGTCCTGTAGTTTCTCGCCACGCTGATATTTGTAATATCCAGTGAAGCACATCGGTTTTTTGTCCGTGGGTACTCCGAAAAGGGTGCTTTTCAGCGTCTCGGTCAATGCTTTCGACAGGTCGAAACTGCCAAGGAACAGGTTACCGGCAGCGATACGCTTATTTGTCAGCACTCCCCACGAACCGGTGCTGACGGTGGTGAGTTTCACGCAAGCACCCTCATAACCATCTGTATCGGGCGTAGAAGGATATTCCTCGGGCTTGGCTTTCGACCTCGCCACACCGAATCCTGCATTGGCAGTACACCAGTTGGGTGTCTCGCCAGCAGGCATATCCGACCACACATAGTATTTCTTGTTGTCGCTGAGGAAGTAGTTCTCGAAATCGTACTGGTAGAAATGCTGCGGACGTGAGAACCTCACGGTGTAGATACGGCTCCATTTGCCGTCCTCGCTTGTCACCTTATAGGTCTGCGCACCGCCGGAAAAATCACGTTCAGTACCGCTTGCCGGACTGATGACAGCCCCTGGGGTGACGGTAAACTGGGGCGAAAGACGTGTCAGGTCGGCGGCTTTCACAACATTGTTGAACACAATGTCACTTGACGCATAATCCTTGGTGATAAACGCAGAGGTATCGGAAGCGTTGTAGAATACTGTTGCAGGGTCATCCAGACGGACACTTGCGGTCATGATGTCACACTCCGAGTTGAGCGGTTCATCCTTGAAACATGATGAAAAGACTGCGCACGCAGCCACCATTACCGGGCAAAAAAGTGCTCGACAGAATTGTTTCATTTTCCGTTTTCCCTCCAATACAATTTTCCGCAAAATTACTGCTTTTTATTAAAAATGAGGCAATAACGTACCCGTTAGTTGCATTTTTTAGCGTTTTCTCACTGTTTTTGCAGCAAAATAGAACAATTGTGCAAACGCTACCACAAGCAAAAACACCTCTGCAAAACCGTTAGCATCTCAAGAAAAAATCAGAAGATCCGCTTATGAGAACAGGTCTTCTGATTTTTGCCACAGTTTTTACTATTCATAGGACGGCGGAACGGCAGCCGTACCCCACTTCTTGTCGGGTGACGAAGATGTGGAATAGACGAGCGAAGCCCCTTCGCTAAGGCTGTCCCATGGTATCCAAGTCTCATTGAAAGACCTGCCATTGAGTTTCAATGCTGTCGTATAAGTATTCTTCTCTGAGCCTCCTGTGATGGTGATGTCTGCTTTTGGAAGGTGCAGAACCGCCTTTTCGAATATCGGGGTGTTGAGTGTGAAACCGCCTACTCCCGGTATTTCCGGATATAAACCAAGACAAGCCCACACATACCAAGCCCCCATTGACCCGAGGTCATCATTACCCGGGAGACCGTTAATGGCACTGGAATACATCTCATTTAGCGTGCGACGAATCACACGAGAGGTTTTCCACGGCTGTCCTATCCAGTTGTAGACCCAAGGAATGCCCCAACTTGGCTCATTGCCAGAGGCAAACCACTCGTCACCATAGCCCGCATCAAGACGCACAAAATACTCATCAAGGCGTTTTTCTGCATTGGCATTGCCGCCCAGAAGGTCAACAAGTCCTTTGATGTTATAGGGCACCATCCAGAAATAGTCTTTGTATGTGGCTTCGCGCCAATCATCACCGGGATTCTTCCACGACCCATCCTCATTGCGTGACTGTAGCCATTTCGTTTCGGGATTCCACAGGTTCTTCCAAGAACGAGCATAGTGGAAATAACGCCAAGAAGAAAATTCATCGCCGGCGGCATACAAGGCAAATTGTGCTATGGCAAAGTCGGCAGAGGTGTATTCCAACTGTATTGATGCCGGACAATAGCCTTTGTCAAGGTACTGTTGCAGATATGGACGCGTCTCCTGATCCTGTGACTTTGAGCCAGGAACCTCCGCTCCCTTGCGCATAACCTCAAATATAGGTTTCGGATCATAGTTTCTTGCACCAAAAGCCCATGCGTTGGAGATGAGTATAGATGATGGATCACCCTGCATTATGCCAGTCTCTATGTTCGCCATAACCCATCTCGGCAATGAGCCTCCACTCTGCACGGCGAAATCATAGTGAGAGGTCACTATATCAGAAACCACATCCGGCTCAATGATTGACAACAACTGTATCTGCGTGCGGTATGTGTCCCAATTGGAGAACTGGGTGTACTGTTTGAAATTTGTCTTGTGTACAAGAAAGTCTGCACCCATATATTCGCCGTTGACATCAGAGCATACGCTCGGATGGATGAATGCGCGATAGAGGTGAGTGTAGAACTGTTGTACTCGGTCTGCCTTGTTGTTGCCACTTATCTCAATCTTGCCAAGAAACTTGTTCCATTGGTTTTCGCAAGCCGAACGCACGGAATTGAAATCCCAACCGTCATTTTCTGCCCTTAGATTCATCTTTGCGTTTTCAACAGAAACGTAAGACACACCGATGCGGTATTGCACTTGCTTTCCGGCAGAAGTATCAAACGTAAAATAGAGACCGCTGTATTCGCCTTGCGCAAAGTCGGCTCCCGGGTGCAGTTCCTTGCGTTTCCATGTTCCCGTAGCCATAGCGTCACGGTCGAACTCCGCATAGAAATACACCTTATAGTGTGTCGGCAGACCGCAGAACGAACCGCCATCGGCATAACCCTCCAACGTTCTGGGTGACGTAATGACAGCCGCAGCCTCTGTAATCTTGTTGCCGGCAAGTCCTGTTCCGATGATTACTGTGCCCTTATCGTCAACAGGAGACCATGTGTAACGTGCCATTCCTGTACGTTCGGTGACTGTAAGTTCGGCTTTTACATCATCTTGTACCATCGCCTTGTAGTAGCCAGCGTGTCCTTCTTCCTCCGTTACGGTAATTTTCGCATTGCGTATCATGTCGGGCGAAGCCTTCAGTTCACCCTTCAAGGGGAATGTAGGACAGTTTCCCATGTGCTCACATCCGCCACCACTTGCCTGGTTTATAACGAATCCGGCATTTTTGGCAAAATAAGAAGGAGTAAACTGCACCATACCGTGAGGATAGGTTGCTCCAGGATAAAGGTAGCCGGAGGCAAGCCCGGCTCCCTTTGTTCCTATTAGTGTATTGACCTTCTCTGCATAGTTCTGTGCATTTGCAGCAGCGGCCACAAGCACCATGAACATTGCTGAAAATATCTTCTTCATGTGTTGTATCTGTTTTTCATTTACCGTTGTGAGCCCTGCGCTCGGCACGCATGGCGGTAGAAACAGAGTAAGGAGCGGCACTTTTTCCTATATTGCGTTGCTTATTGGGTTGCGCTCCCATGACAAACTTCAGGTTGCCACCGGTGTTGATGTCATCGTAAGTGATGTAGTTCTTGTCAAGGTCCTTTCCGTTGAGTGTACCGCTCTGTATATAGACATTGTCCTTTGAGTTCCCTTCTGCCTCTATGACAAACTTATTGCCGTTTTCCATTGTAATCGTTGCCTTCTTGAATACCGGCGAACCGATTACATACTGGTCAGTGCCTGGAGTCACTGCATATATGCCCAATGCAGAGAGAACATACCACGAGGACATTCCTCCTTGGTCTTCGTCACCGGGGAAACCGTCTTCAGTGGAGTTGTAGAGACGGCTCATAACCTGACGAATCCAATATTGGGTCTTCCACGGCTGTCCTGCATAACTGTAGAGATATATCATGTGTTGGATAGGTTGGTTGCCATGGGCATACTGACCCATATTTGCCTCTTGCATCTCTACCATCTCATGTATCATGCCGCCATACCATGCCGGATGCACATCGTTACTTTGAGAAAACACAGAGTCTATCTTGTTACAGAAAGCCTCATCGCTGCCAAAAAGCCGAATCAGCCCTTCTACATCATGGAATACAGACCAAATGTAGTGCCAAGCGTTGCCTTCCGTATATGGACCGCCCCATGCTATCGGGTCAAACGGCTCATAGAACTTGCCGTTGATAAGTCGACCGCGGAAGAAACCGGTCTTTTTGTCAAACAGATTCTTGTAGTTGAACATCTGCTTGGCAAACACCTGTTCATAAAACTTGTTGCCTATCTGCTTAGCAAGATTATAGGCACACCAGTCATCATAGGTATATTCCAATGTCTGTGTCACCGACCCGTGACTTTCCGGAAATGCCACATAACCCAACTCGAAATACTCTTTCCAACCTGCACGACCATTTGCACCACCGAGAGGTCCCTTGTTCATAGCCTCATGAGCGTATGCCACAAGTGCCGAATCCGGGTCAAAAGTGCGTATATCCTTTGCCCATGCATCGGCAAGGAGAGATATTGAGTGGTTGCCACACATTCCTCCAGTCTCTCCCGGGAATGACCACGATGGCAACCAACCGAACTGTTTCTGTGCATCAAGGAGCGATTGCATATACCTGCCCTGCTGTTCGCGGTGCAGAATATTGGTCAATGGGAATTGTGAACGGAAGGTATCCCAAAATCCATTGTCTGTAAACATATAGCCATCGTGTATCTTTCCGTCATAGGGACTGTAGTAGTATGGAGTCCCATCGGCACGAAGTTCGTAGAACTTACGGGAGAAGAGATTACTGCGGAAGAGGCAAGAATAGAACGTGCGTGTCTCTTCATCGGTACCGCCTTCTACAACTATGCGGTTGAGGAGTTCATTCCAACGTTTGAATCCTCGCTCTTTGGTAGCCTCAACATTCTTGTCCTTGCCAAGTTCCATGTTGAGTGTAACTTCCGCCTGTTCGGGAGTAATATAGGAAGAAGCCGCCTTAGCCTGCACTTTAGCGCCCTTCTTGAACTTCAGATATGCTCCGTAGCGCTTGCCATGGCCCTGTGTCTGTTTGGCAAACACCTGCTTGTTCTCACCCTCCCAAATACCGTAATCGGCAAAAGGTGTATCAAACTGGATTACAAAATAGTTGCGGAAATTATCCGAATGGTTAACAAAACGCTGGTTATTGACCCAGCCGCGCACCTGCCGTTTGACGGGATCTACGGTAATGTCGCTCATGTCGGTATAACCATCGATTATGAGATAGGCATCGCCTGTCTTGGGGTAAGAGAAGCGGAAATGTACGCCACGGTCCGTCGGTGCATATTCCGTGCGTATGCCATTGTCAAATTTTACCGAGTAATAGTGCGGTTTGCCCACTTCGTTCTTATGGGAGAATTTCGCTCCACGCTTATCAGGATCAACCTCAAGAGTGCCTACCTCCGGAAAGAAAGTGTAGACAGCATAGTCGCTCACCCATGGTGAACACTGATGACTTTGACCGAACCCGCGTATGGCATCCGCATCATAAAGATACTTGAACCCTTCTCCATTAGGTCCAGTCTGTGGCGTCCACATATGTTGAGCGAACGGCATGGCCGTAGCAGGGAATGTATTGCCGTGGGAAAGGCCGAAGTTGGAGTGAGTTCCCTGTAGAGTGTTGACATACTGCACCAGATCTTTCTGCTGTGCAAATACCATTGCAGTCCCTGTGAGCAACAGCAATGAAACTGTTAATCTGAGATGTCTCATATTATAAATTTGTTGTTGTTAGTATTTGTTTTAACAATCCATAAGTTTCCTGTGGTTTTCCGATGCAAATGTAGCGAATAAATGACGGAGGAGATATCATTTGCCAACAATTAAATATCAAAAACCGATGGCCACACCAAAATTGAGAACTCTTTGGTTCATATAGGCATCGCCTGCAGAATTGGTCTCTATCTCGGGGTCTTGTTGATACTTATCATACGAAGTCCATGTCAGTAAATTGTAGGCATTCATATAGAGTCTGAGATTTTCTATGAACTTCGGCAACACCTTCTGAGGGAAAGTGTAGGACAGGTCAATGGTCTTAAGACGGATATACCAAGCATCAACAAGCCAAAAATCAGACATATAGGCAGAAGCCGAATTAATAGTAGACGGATTGGATGTGAGACGCGGAAAGTTTATGGTTTCCCCGTTCCTGTAGCGCTCCAACGTCCAACGTTCCTTATGCAAGGGTTGGAACTGGCTCTTGAAAGGCTCTATACCAGTACCTACGACCGAAAAACTATAATTGAACGAGCCTTGGAACAGAACGCTCAAGGTAAGTCCCTTCCAACTGCCGCCTACAGTCCAACCAAGTGTGGTGTTGGGCAGATTCGGCTTGCCTATCGCCATCTTGTCATAATCGTCAATTGTTCCGTCATTGTTCAAATCCTGATATTTCAGGTCACCAGCCTGCACTGCGATATCCGTATTGGGTACAGCCGGAGCAGAGGGGTCACCTGCTTCAATAAGGGCTATGTCTTCTGGAGTGTAGTAACCTATCCAATGGTAGCCGAACTGCTGTCCTATCGGCCGGCCTGTAGCGGCAAGCCACGGATAACGCTGTTGGGCTTCGGCTTCATATATAATCTTGTTTTTGGCATAGGAAAACACGAGGTTTGTATTGAAGCCCCAATCTTTCCACTGGTTACGGTATCCTACCTGACCGTCAAAACCTTGATTGGATGTCTTGGCAACGTTAATGGGCGACGTACCTATACCAAGTATCTGGGATATGTCGTTACGATAGACAAGTTGATCATACCGATAGTCGTAGAAATAATCAAAGGTCAGAGAGAACGAATTCCACAAGTTGATATCGACACCCAGGTCAAACTTGCGTGCCTTCTCCCATGTCACCTTGTCATTGCCGAGTGCCCCCTCTTTGTAACCTTGCCATGTCATGGCACGATCTCCAAAGTAATAGAGGCTTCCTGTCTCATACACTTGATTATAGAGATAACGGTCTCCCATTGCCACATCAGAACCTACGATTCCCCATGAGGTGCGTATCTTGAGCAGATCAACTGTCTTGCCGAACTTTTTGCGAAACCACGGCTCTTCAGAAATTGCCCAACCAGCTCCGAAAGCAGGGAACAGGCCATAGCGGTGACCTTTTGCAAAACGGTCAGAACCATTGTAAGCGGTATTGATGTCCAGCAGATAACGGTTCTTATATTTATAACTGAGTTTCAGAGACAACCCCATGAATTTCTCCGGAACACGTTGGTTTCCGAAATCATTGCTTTTTTTCTCCCATGTAGTACTCTGAAGGTTGTAAAGCAACATTGCTCCAACATCATGTGCATCATCAAATATACGCTCATAATTGGCGAAAGCCTGAAGGTTGAGGTCCTTCTTTGCTATGTTGGAACCGCCCGTTACGGCATACGAACCATTGGTATAGACACGGTCAGGATTGATTGTGTAATAGCCTTCGCCGTCAGCAGTCACGTTATAATGATAGGTCGGGAAAGAACTGCGCCATACTTGACGGTAGTTTTCGTCCACAGTAGAATAAGCCACACGTACATTCGATGACAATCCCTTGGTGAGGAAATCCATCTTCCAGTTAGCATTGTAGAGCAGATTGTTGTCATTGCGCCTTGTACGTGAGTAGCCTTCATTGGCCAAACGGGCATTAAGTGTAGGTTTCCTGTCCTGAGTATCATAAAGGTATGCCCACGAACCGTTGGGATTAATTACCGGTGCAGAATATGGATGCATCGATTCGAAATTATATATCTCACTCGTTGCATTAATGTTATGTGGCTCATTGATATTCATAAAGCGCGATGTAATGTCCAAACGCATTGACAGATTCTTTGTCACTTGGAAATCCAGATTCGAACGATAGTTGAACCGACGGTAAAGATAATTGGAATTTACATCGTTATTGGCAGAACCAAAATCCCTCACAAGACCGTTCTGTGAGAAGTAACCAACAGAAACGAAATATTTCAAACGGTCAGTACCACCCGACACATCTACATTGGCGTTGTTCTGCTGAGCCGTCTTCTTGAATATCTCATTATACCAATTCACATCAGGATAAGCGTATGGACTGTCCCCCGTACGGAAATGTTCAAGATCCGTTTCCGTGAACAACGGCTGCAAACCGTCATTCTCATAGGCTTCATTCACGAGAGTAGCTGTCTCGTAAGAATTCAGGAACTTTGGTGTACGCACCGGCATCTGGATACCAGTCTCCAGTCTGACATTGATTCGTGGTTTCCCTTCTACGCCACGACGTGTCTTTACAACAAGCACGCCATTAGCACCCTTAATACCATATATGGCTGTCGTTGACGCATCTTTAAGGATAGAGATGCTTTCTATCTCGTTTACATTAATCTGAGAAAGCTGTTCGTATGTGTACTCTACATCATCCACAATGATAAGAGGCTGGTTTCCAGACGAATTCAAGGAACTGACACCTCGGATAAAAAAGTCGGAAGCATCCTTTCCCGGCTGCCCGGAACGTTGCTGTGAGAAAAATCCCGGCAGTTTTCCGGCAAGAGCGTTCTGTACGCTTGACACCGGAACTTTCTGCAATTCCTTGCCATTGATGGCACTCACCGCACCTGTCATGGTAATACGTTTTGCATTACCGTAGCCTACAACAACGACTTCGTTGAGATCACTTTGGTCAGGATGCATCTGGACAACCATATTTGCGCCTGACACTTTCTGCGTTGCATCCTTGTATCCGACATAAGAAAACTGAAGCGTCTGACCGTTCTTGGCTTTGATACTGAATTTTCCATCAATATCTGTTACAGCAGTTGCACCCGCTCCCTGTGTTTTCACTGTGACTCCGATAAGTTCATCACCAGTCTCTATATCTGTCACCTTTCCTGTCACGACAGTTGCCTGACCAAATGCAAATACTGTCGCATTGAGACAAAAAAGGAATGTCAATAATCTTTTCATCATTTATTTCCAATTTGGATTCTGCACCATATTCTTGTTCTTGTTTACCTCTGTGTATGGAATCGGATAGAGATACATCCTGTCTGTCCAATTCACTTGCACAAGATCTGTCGGACTGTAGTTCATCCTGTTTGAACCAGCCACAATACGCATTCCCTGAAGTGGCGTCTGGAAAATAGTCTCTGCCTCACGCCAACGACGGATGTCAAAATAGCGGTGTTCTTCAAAAGCAAGTTCTACACGGCGTTCATTGTGAATGACCTCACGCAATTCATCACGTGTCATATTAGAAGACAGACCGTAAGAACCTTTCTCAAGTCCGTATGCAGAAACGTCTGCATCACTGCCAGCCTCAATTCCGGCTCGCCAACGGAGAGTCTTCAATGCCATCAAGATGTCGTCCATATGGGCAGACCGATAGGCGTCATCGGCTTCATTGGCTGCTTCCGCAAAATTGAGCAATATCTCGCCATAGCGCAGATATATCCACAAATCGGCATGACTGCTATATTCCTTACTTGTGGTACAGTTGCCCATAAACTTGCGTATGAAGTAACTGGTCTGTGAATAACGTCCTCCACTTGACGGATTATTGGCACCTCCTTGGTAAGTCTGCAGAGTGCTGTTGAGCCATTGTGATCCTTGATGAAGCACAATCAAATCAAGACGAGGATCCCGATTGGCATACGGATTTTGCGGATCATACGGATACTTGCTGCTTTCTCCACGCATCTTTCCATCAAGCATAGGAAATGCGTCGACAAAATTCTGGGTCGGATTAGTACGGCCTTTGCCCAATCGTATACCGGAAAAACCGAGAGGACCGTTGTTTGTCTCCTGTGAGTAGCCCTCACCATTATTGCGGAAGAATATTATCTCATGATTTGAACCTCCAAAATAGTTTATAAACGCATTGGTGTAACTGCCTTTGTCTGTCATGTGAAACTTGGCGGTACTCATCGATTTCTTTGTTCCAACAATACCATAATCGTCAATGAACCTTTTGGCAACCTCTGCCGCTTTCTGCCAACGCGAAGCGTCATAGGAAGCATATCCCACATACTCGTTTCCCGCCTCAAGCGTATGCTCATTGAAAAGAGGGCTTGCAGCATAAAGGAAAAGGCGTGACTTCAAAGCGATACAAGCCTGCTTGGTTGGCACATGAGCGAAACTGGATGCATCACTCATGGGATATGAACGCAAGGAATCCTGAATGTCATCAAGTTCTCCGGCAATATAGTCCACTGTTTCCGCAAATGTATTGCGAGGTATCTCAAGATTGTCATTCAGGTCAAAAACCTTATCGCCAAGCAGAGGCACACCTCCATAACGTTCCAGAAGCAGGAAATAGAAAAATGCGCGCAGAAATCTCGCCTCAGCCTTATAGGACACTCCCATCGGCCGGGTCTCTCCCAAAGCATTGGTATAGGTCGTATTGTAAGGCACACGATCTATTCCGTTTATGAATGTATTGCACTTGCGTATGGACGAATAGCAGGATGCCCACATCATATCAGAAGAAACCAAATTGCTGGATGTGTAACTTCCTGTCTGAAGACGGCGCACATCGGGATCACTGTCAAAGAAAAGGGAAAGCGCATCATCGGATGCGGCATCCAGATAGTCGCTGCCGACACGATTGTGCCCATTAGGCAACTCCACATAAATTGCATTGAGGAACTCTGTCGCCATTGACCCGGCAGAGTCTGTAGTAGAAAACACATATTCCTTCGTGAACTGGTCTACTGGCAGCCCCTCATAGTTATCGGTACAGGAGATGACTGCTGTACTGGCGGCTACTATGCCTATTATGAATGATTTGTTTATTTTCATATCGTTCCGCATATTAAAATTTGAGATTTACGCCCATACACATTGTGCGCTGAAGTGGTGAACTTGTAAACATAACCTCCGGGTCTACAAGGTCACAGCCTGAGAATGTCAGCAGATTTTGCCCCTCAACGAAAACCTTCACACGCAATCCTCCAAGTCTTCTGTTGCAGAATGTCTCAGGAAGATTATAGGCCAGAGAGAGATTTTTCAAGCGAATAAAGTCACCATTCTGCATCCATAGCGATGAGCCATAACTGCTGCCGTAATTGTAAGTGTTGCCCCCTGCCGTAAGTCTCGGGTATTTTGCCGTGGAAGCTGTCTCGGGCGTCCAGCGCTGGAGCAAATTCTTGTAAGCCTGACCGTAACTGTTTCCGATGGCCTGAAAACCTTCCACAAGCGTGCGATTGTCCACATAGAGGTCACGGTTGTATATTCCCTGCCAAAGCATCGAGAACTCAATCCCCATGTATTCAAAGCCTAAGTCAAGCCCAAAGCACTGTATGGGTTTTTCGCCACCTATCACTACCCTGTCCCATTCATCAATTATGCCGTCATTATTTTGGTCTACATATTTCACGTCACCAGGCTGCACACTATACCCTACCATGACAGGATAGTTTGCCGCTATATCCTCTGCCGTGAGGAAACCATTGGTCTGCAGCCCGAAAACCACGCCTTCAGGTCGTCCTGTCTGACGCAAGTAATTGTATTGAGTTTCTTGCTCGTCCATAAAAAGGAGTTTCGTCTGTGCTATACTCCAGTTTCCTGTCACATAGTAGTTGAATTTTTCTATTCTGTCTTGCCATGTAAGACTTGTCTCAAGACCGTAGCGGCGTGACTTCCCTATATTCTCTGTCGGATAAGTAGCGCCGAGTAACGCTATACTTTTACCTCTTTGTTGGAGCAGATCAATATATTTGTCGTTGTAATAGTCAAGAGTCAGCAACAAACGGCTGTCCAAGAATGAGGCATCAACTCCGACATTTAATTTGTTCGCTTTCTCATATGAAATGTAAGGATTGGATATCGGCTCATTCTCATAGACCCAATATCCACGTCCAAGTGAGGAACCGAGAGGATAGTATCCTGTAAGAACACGGCTATAAGTCTGGCGCCATGTATAGTAACCGGAGTTACTTATCCCGTTGCCTGTTCGTCCGAACACTCCACGGAGTTTCAATTTGTTGACCCAAGGCACCTGTTCCATGAATTTCTCCTTGCTCATATCCCAACCGATACCTATCGCACCGAATGTTCCCCAACGCTTTCCAGGAGCATAACGGTTGTAGTAACTTTCCGCCAACTTCACCTCTGCAAAGTATTTCTGAGCATAATTGTAAGCCACACCTTCTATGATATTGGAAGGTATCATGGGCAAATCGTAGTCATCAATCTCCTGTCTTGTATCACCAAGTACACCCGCCTTCACAGAATGGTCACCGAACTTGCGCTCGTAGTCTACAGAAAGTTGACCGTAGAGATTCTGATAGTTGCTTACAGAAGTGAATCCGTTGGTCTGCGAAGAGGGAGATGAGTACATCGTATATACTGACCTGCCGGCATCATCTTTTGACAAAACATACACTGCATTGCGCTTTGTGCGGGTAATGGCGGTACGGCTCTGCGCCGCCACAGAACCAATGAATCTTGCCGAAAGGCCTTTTACAAGGTCACTGAAATCATATTTCAATGTTCCGGTAGCCATGATGTCGCGTGTGTTGTCAGATATATAGCCGCTTTCCATCGTCTGTGACAGGAGATTGTTTTGGAAAGAATAGTTTCCTCCAAAAGTTCCGTTCTCGTTATAGATGGGGTAAGCATTGTTCGGTGTATTGAACACCGTGAGAAGCAAGTCGCTGTAACCTGTGCCTGTTCCTCCCGGCTGATTTCCTTCTATAACACGCCCAATAGCCGTCAAGGATGCTGTAAGTCCTCTGGTTATATTGATGTTTACCTTGGAGGAAATCATGTAGCGATTATAATTAAGATTTGTATTGTAACTGTTTTTGCTGTCAGTCTTGAACAGACCTTCCTCGTTCATATAGCCCAAAGACACAAAGAACTGCGCCACTTTTCCACCGCCTGAAACATTCAGATTGTACGACTGGGTCGTGGCATTGTCGTTCATGACCGCATCTTCCCAATTTACATCGGGATTGGTGTAGGGATTTGAGCCATCAAGATAAGCCTTGTAATCTGACGACGTGTATATTCCTGACTTTCCGTCATTCTGCAAAGCCTCGTTGAGGAGATAAGAATACTGGGCTGCCGAGAGCGGCTCAAGATGATTCACACTACTGTGTACACCGAACTTACCTGTAAGTGAAAGACGTATCTTGCCCTTTGTAGGCTGCTTGGTGGTGATAACCAGTGCTCCGCGTGAACTCTTCATTCCGAGGAACATCGACGAAAGGGCATCACGCTGAAGCGAAACGGATTCTATCGTCTCAGGGTCTATGGATACCAAATCACGCTCTACGCCATCAACAATTATTACAGGAGACATACTCCGTGAAAGGAGATTGAAACGTGTATTGTCACTGTAAACGCCCTGACCGAAACCCGAAGGCGTGGAACCTATGAGGTCTGTACTCGTATTGGAACCTGTCCGCGGCAAATGGGAGCCGCGATACTGCTGTACATTGAAGCCGGCTATTCTTCCCTGAAGTGAGGTGAGAATATCGGTGGAGATGTATTTTTCAAGGTCTTTGCCATATACGGTAGCCACTGCGCCAAGATTTTCGCCCTGCGAAATTCTGTCACCGTAAGGTCCTGTAATTTCTCTCTCGTTGTTGACAAAACTTTCCGTAAGATGCACAGTATACATTTTACCCGCCTTGCCCACTTTCTGTTCCTTATAGAGGTAACCCACGAGTGAGAAAGCAAGCACATCATTCTCACTGTAGTCAAGAGGGAATGCTCCGTTCTCGTCAGTTGTGACAATCTTGTCGGTGCCCTTCACTTGAACGATGACCCCTGGCAAAGGATTGTTCGATTCGTCATACACAACGCCCTTCTGTACCTGCGCCAGCACTGCGGAAGAGGACAACAATGAGATGAACATTGCAATCACAGACAGCAGCCTGTTTCTGTTTGAAAAATCAATATTTGTCATATAGCATTTCTTTTTCTCATTATACATTGTCCCACTATTCACATTCAAATGTAAAGTTGAACGGTTCTTTTACATCCGGAATGGCAATACCCTCTGCCATCTCGTCGTCCTCTGACTGCGTTATGGTGACACTTCCATCCTTGTTTGTGAAATAATAGGTTATCCGCTCTATCGTTTCCGATACAAGAACGGAAAACAACCCTACAGGCCAAACGGTGATGCTGTAATTGTCACTGTAGGCATTCTCGCGTGTCATCAGCGTTTTTTCACTCCGTTCTGTGAGTTCATACTTCTTGCCGTCTGTGGTATAGGCGGTGCCGTTGAAGTAAACTGCATCCTGAGAGACAAGGTCATTGGCATTGACAGAACCGTTGAAGGTGAACGTGACAAGGTCATTCTGCAGCGATGTCATCGGTGACACCTTGTTGTAATGGTTGCTACAGAAATCGAGAGTGGCACCTTTGCCGCCCACAACCTCAAAACACTCGGAACTGAACTGCACCTTCTTGTGGTCAGTACCACTGCTGAAACCATCGTCCGTGTGGTTTACAAACACGCCGAGGTGACATTTCAGGTTTTTCTCACCGACATTGGTCTTGAGCCAAATGGTGTATGTAGGGAACTGGTTGTTGATGATTGTGTATTTGTCATCTGTCTGGAATACCACCCATTCCATGTCATCAAGCACATTTGTGCCCACTCCATACTCTTGGGTAAGGCATTCCACCCATGTGCGTCCGTTGCCGTTTTTCGGCAATTGCGATGAAGGCACAACCGACATTGTCATCACCTGGTCGTGGTCTTCAGCAAGATCACACTTGTAACTCACCTTTCCATTCTCGGCCACCTTCCATGATTTCGGCACAAGATAGGCCACCACGAAATTCACATCAGAGTGATCCTCGTGTGCCTCGATGTGTCCTGTCAGCGTAAAGGTTGCCTCCGTATTGGCATAGGCATAGTTCACTTCCTTCCCATCGATTATCTGGGTGACAGAAAAACCGTCAATGTAGACACATCCCGTTACGGCTACAGCAATCACTGCGGCAAGGACAAGGAAACAAGACCTTCTTGTTTTCAACTCAAAAACTTTCTTCATGTCTGTATCCTCCTGCTTATTTGTAGGTTGAAATTCTCTCCAAGGTATACGTATATGTGTTGGAGTAACAGCCTGGAGAATGTGTTATTGCCAGCGCACGCTTTCCGTTCACTACAGGATAACTCAGTTCCACATCAATGGATGCATTGGCTGTCTGCTCCTTAAAGGAGATCATAAACGGACAAGCAGGGTCATCAGTACACCATGTTCCGTTCTCTCTGACGATGAAAGGCAGATAGTTGTCTATGAAATAAGAACCATCTGAGTTCAGATTAAGTGTGAACTTGGAAAAATCCATCTGCGTCGTTATGTCTATACCATTGCGTGTCACCGTCTTCAATTTCCACACACCGCTCAGGTCTTTGAGTGCTTCTTTGCCGCCATATGGGTTTGTTTCATCAGAGAAAGTGCCGCATGATGCCACTGCCAACACCGTCAGGCTGGCTACGACAACTCTTGTCAGTAATCTTTTCATATCCTTCTGTAGTAAGTGACTAATCATTTGTGGTCTCATAATAGGGATTCTGTATGAGTTCCTTGTTCTTTACCGTCTCATTGTAAGGTATCGGCCAGAAGTACATTGATTTGCGGAAGATATGCTTGCGCACATCGACAACTCTCCATGTATATCCCTTGTTCATATTGCTTCCCTTGTGGGTAAGTTCCAGACCGTGCATTGTAGCATTGTCGGTCTCGTCTGCTATCATCCAACGCCGCACATCAAAGAAGCGGAAACCCTCAAAACAAAGTTCCAGACGGCGCTCAAGGCGGATTGCTTCACGCATCTCCTCCTGTGTCATACCGGCTTTCAAGCCATACATCCCGTCATCTCCGGCCTCAATGCCTCCACGTCTGCGGATAAGTTTCAGCACTTCTATCGGGCTCATCTCTATGCTCCCGAGACTTTCCGTATAGTCAGGTCCATAGTATTCATTCACCGCTTCGGCATAGTTGAGCAGTATTTCCGCATAACGGATAAGCGGACGCGACACGGGAGGAGCCACGAAATAGTTGCCTGCACAGTTGCGGTGCACCATCTTCTTTATATACAAACCTGTTGGAGTGCCGGAGTATATGGCATCCTCGGTGGCGCCATCTCCAATGCAGGTGTATACCATATGCGACGGATCTCCTGCCGACATCTGCTTCATGTTGTTTACTGTCACCACATTGGAAAGGCGTGGATCACGATACAATTTAGGATGTACATGGTGGATAGAGTCGCGCAAATGTGCATCAGCCTGATAGTATTTGCAAGTCGGATCATCATAATACTTGCCATCAAGCATCGGGAATGCCTCACAAAGATCCCAGTATATGTAACCGCCATACTTGTCACCGCCACACGAAGGAGGACAGAAATTGTCACACATACGTATTGATTCCGGCTCTTTGTACTGTAATATCATCTCCTGATAAGCACCGTATGGATAACTGAAATCCCCATAGGAGGTCACGTCAGCGAAGTCAGCGGCAATCTGCACGGCATAGTATCCCCATCCCGGTTCATACACATCGCCGTTGTCATTGTCAGCATGCACCTCAAACAATCTATAGTCTCCTGCCGTCAACGTCATTACCGACTTGGCATATTTGACTGCTTCCAGCCAGCGGTCCTTTGAGTAACCGGGATATCCGAGCAAGTCCTTGGTTTCCGCAGTACCCCATTGTCCGTCCGGATTGTTGTGGAGTGGCGATGCGGCATCGAGGTATACACGCGAGAGGAAACCGTAGCACGCACCCTCATTTATGCGCCCATTGGCACTGCCTGAGGTGCGTGGCCGCAATACATTCATCGCTATGACCTGCTTCACCTCATCAGTAATGTATCCTATACATTCCTCATAGGTGGCACGGACAGCATTCACCTTGTCCTCTGCTCTGTAGAGGGTGTCTCCGACAAGCGGTACTCCGCCGTAGTGACGCACAAGCGTGTAGTAGTACCAGGCGCGCAGGAAACGACATTCTGCTATGTACTGCTGGCGTGTAGACTCCGCCATCGGCGTAGTTCCTATCTTCTTTAGGAATGTGTTGCAAGCGCGTATCTGCTGATAGCAAGTACTCCATGCGTCATCAGTGACTATCACGGGGTTCACAGTGCCTGTCGCGAACGCCATGCCTGTGGTAATTGAGGATGAAGACCTGAATTCCGCTTCATCGCAAGCAACCTGCAGACCACCGTTGGAGTTGCCTGAATTGTGACCGCCAAAGCGGTCCGGGTCAGTATCGAAACCGATACTGGTGTAGATGTTGGTAAGAAATCCGGAGGCATAAGTACTGTCTCCAAAGACTACCGTCTCATCAAGGTCATTCGTGGATGTCTGATCCAGAAAGCTACTGTCGCAAGAAACTATTCCCCAAAAAAGGAATATAGACCATAGCAAACTTGACTTTTTTCTCATCTTGGTTAGTTTTATTATTGTTAGATTCATGTTTTCTGAAGCGTAAAACAATGTTGTCCGCTACCAACATCCTTGTTTCCCTGCGATGTTCTCACCATCGCCGCAGTACCGGCAGGCACTGTGAGTTCCGCATTTGCGTTTAATAGATTTAGACGAACTTTGCTTGTTCAATCGGCAAAGTTAACGTTTCCAAAAATCATGCAATAAAAGAAAACATCAACAAATGTGTAAAAATCGGACCAAAGCACACATTGTTTGTTCCAACAATATGATTTCTGCCGTATGGACAAGGAGATGACAAAGTAAAAAAGTCAAATAACAAAAGACTACTTTCCTACTTTTTGTCTTTCCATATCATCTGTATTTGCTGTAACTCTTCACTGCCCACAGGTTGACGGCGAGGGCGAAGGCGGCGAGGGCAGCCACTTGGTGGGCTATGCTTGCGAATGTTCCGCCACGCACGAAGACAGTGCGAATGGCGTCAATGTAGTAGTGCATCGGGTTTATCCAGGTGGTCAGATAGGCCCAGTCGGGCATGGAGCGCACGGGAGTGAACAGTCCGCTGAGCAGGATGATGTTCATCACGATGAACCACATCACGAAGACTGCCTGCTGCATGGTGTCGTTATAGTTGGAGACAATCAGTCCCAGACCGCTGAAGACAAGTGCCATCAGTATGGAGATGACATACACCAGCAGCAGCGAACCCTCTGACGTGATGCCGTAGACAGCCCATGCCAGAATGAAACAGATGGTCATCACCACCATGGCTATAAACCAGTAGGGTATCATCTTCGCCAGTATGAAGTCGCGTTTCCTCACCGGAGTGACGTTGATAGCCTCTATCGTGCCGTTCTCTTTCTCGCCTACGATGTTGAGCGTGGGCAGGAATCCGCACATCAGGAGCAGTACTATCGCCATGAGCGAGGGTATCATGAAGAGTTTGTAGTTGAGGTTCTTGTTGTATAGGTACAGCACTTTCACGATGTCGGCGGCGGACTTTCCGCTGACGCTCGCCGTCACTATGCTCGACAGGTAGTTGGCTGCCATACTGCCTTTCGTGCCGTTGACGGCATTGGACGCTATGTAGACTTGCGGGCTGTTGCCGTTTGTGAGGTCACGCTCGAAGTGCTGCGGTATCTCGAGGATGACGTCCGCCCGCGAGTTCTCCACGTCGGCAAGTGCCTCTTCATACGACTGCCGCTGCCCGCCGAAGATGAAATAGCGTGACGCTTCCAGTTCATGTGTCAGCCGCAGTGACAGGCTGGAACGGTCGTTGTCCACCACTTCGACCATCAGGTTCTTCACTTCCATGCTTGCCACCCACGGCATCACGCACATGATCATTATGGGAAACATCACCACAAGTTTGGGCAGAAAGGCATTGCGCCTTATCTGCAGAAACTCCTTTTCTATCAGATAACGTATTGTCATAACCCTTATTCCAGTCTGTTGTTGAACTTTGCGAGTGCCGCCGACACCAGTACTGCCGCCATGACGACCAGCACCGCCACCTCATGTGACACCTTGCTGATGTCCACTCCCATAATCATCAGTTTGCGTATGGCTGCTATGTAGTATCTCGGAGGCATTATCGCCGACAGGTATTGCAGCACTTTGGGCATGCTCTCAATGGGGAACATCATGCCGCTCAGCATGATGCAGGGCATGATGAGCATCATTGCCGACATGAGAAGAGCCTCGAGTTGCGTGTTGGCAAAGGTGCTTATGAGCATGCCGAGCGACAGTGCCACCACGACATATATGGCCGAAACCAGCATGATATACACCAGCGAACCGGCTATCGGCACACCGAGAACGAAATGCGAGATGAGCAGTATGGAAACGAGGATGCAGAAAGCAAGCACCAGATAGGGCACTACCTTCGCCACGATAATCATTATCGGGCGCACAGGACTCACCAGCAGCACCTCCATGGTGCCGCGTTCTTTCTCGCGCACTATGCTGATGCTGGTCATCATGGCGCAGATCAGCAGCAGCAACATGCCCATTATGCCGGGCACAAAGTTGTAACTGCTCTTCATCCGTGGATTGTAGAGCAGCGACAGGTTCAGTCCAAACGGCATCTTCGCACTGTCGTCCTGCGTCAGTATCTGCCCCACATACGAGGCGTACATCTGTGCCATGTTGGGGTCGCTGCCGTCTGTCAGCACCTGCACGCCGTCGTGACGTGAGGCGAAATCGGCACTGAAGACCACCGCAATGTCGGCTTTCTGGTTGCGGATGAGGCGTTCTGCCTCGGCAGGAGTGTGCACCAGGCTCACCACATCGAAGTATTCGCTCTGTGAGAGCCGCTCTGTCATGCGCTGCGTCTCGTGGTCGAGCGACGACATTACCGCCACCGTGCGCACGTTTTTCACATCTGTCGATATGGCGAAACCGAATATCATCATCATCGCCACCGGCATGCCGAAGAGTATGAGCATCGTGCGGCGGTCGCGCAGTATGTGGCGTGCCTCTTTTGTTATGAATGAAATGAACTGTCTCATGTGTCTTGTTGTCGTGTGGAAGTGCGTGCCAGAAGGGTGAACACATGGTCCATGTCGGGCTGTGCGTAGTGTTCTTTCAGTTCCTGCGGTGTGCCCATGGCCTTGATTTTGCCGTCCACCATTATGGAGATGCGGTCGCAATACTCCGCCTCGTCCATGTAGTGGGTGGTCACAAACACCGTTATGCCGCGGTCGGCGGCATCGTATATCAGTTCCCAGAACTGCCTTCTTGCCGCCGGATCCACGCCTCCTGTGGGTTCGTCAAGGAACACTATCTCCGGCTCATGGAAGATGCTGACCGAGAAAGCCAACTTCTGTTTCCAACCCAACGGGAGGCTCTTGACGAGGTCATCGGCGTGTTCCGCAAAGTGCAGGCGGTCAAACAGAGCGTCCATTTTTGCCCCGATGTCCTCCTTCCTCATGCCGTAGATGCCGCCGAAGATGCGTATGTTCTCACGCACCGTCAGGTCTTCGTAGAGCGAGAATTTCTGGCTCATATAGCCGATGTGGCTCTTTATCCGCTCATACTCCGTGCTGATGTCGCACCCTGCCACACGTCCCGTGCCCGATGTGGGGCGGTTCAGTCCGGTGAGGATGTGCATGGCAGTGGTCTTGCCGGCGCCGTTGGCACCGAGGAAACCGAATATCTCGCCCCTGCGCACGCTGAACGAGATGTCGTCGACGGCACGGAATGTGCCGAAAGCCTTTACCAGATGCTCCACCTCTATGACGTTCGCGCCGTCACCGCCCTGCTGCTTTGCGCTGTGGCTTATGCCCCCGGGGCAGAACACGTCACGGAATTCATGGAGTATGTCGTCAGGTCTGCCTATGCCTTTCACCTCTCCTTCCTGCATGAATGCTATGCGGTCGCAGCACTTTATCTCGTCTATGTAGGGCGTGGAAGCCACTATCGTGATGCCGCGTTGACGCAGCGTGGCGAGCATCTGCCAGAATTCCTTGCGGCTGACGGGGTCTACGCCCGTCGTCGGTTCGTCGAGCAGCAGCAGCCGTGGGGAATGGACGAGGGCGCACGAGAGTGCCAGTTTCTGTTTCATGCCGCCCGACAAAGCCCCTGCACGCCGCTTGCGGAACGGTTCTATCTGGCTGTATATCGCCTTGATGGAGTCGTAGCCGGCATCCACGGTAGTGCCAAACAGCCGTGCAAAGAACTCCAGGTTCTCCTCCACAGTGAGGTCCTGATAGAGCGAGAACTTCCCCGGCATATAGCCTATCCTGCCCCTTATCATGCGCATACCCTTCACCACGTCAAGCCCGTCGACCGTGGCAGTGCCGCTGTCGGCAAGCACCAGTGTGGCGATGATGCGGAAGAGCGTGGTCTTGCCCGAGCCGTCGGGACCGACAAGGCCGAATATCTCGCCCTCGTCTACCGACAACGAGACATCCCGCAGAGCCCGTGTCTTGCCGTAAGACTTGCTTATGTTACTTACCGTCAGCATATTTCACCTCTCCATACATGCCTATCTTGATGTGCCCGTCGTTTCTGACGGCTATCTTGACAGCATACACAAGGTCGGCGCGCTCGTCGTCGGTGAGTATCGTCTTGGGTGTAAACTCCGACTTTGACGATATCCATGCCACCTTGCCGTCATACTCCCTGCGCTCTCCGCCGCCATAGTCGGCATAGACTTTCATCCTCTGTCCGAGTTTCAGATCCTTGAGTTGTGCCGACGTGAAGTAGGCACGGATAAACATGTTGCGTGTGTCCGCCAGTTTGAAAAGGGGCTTCCCCACCGAGGCAAACTCCCCCCGCTGCATGTATTTCGCCAGTATGGTGCCGCTGACAGGGGCTTTCACATGGCACTTGCGCAACTGGTCTGCCACCTGCATGCGCTCTATGTCGGCGGTGTTCATCTGCGCCTGCAGCCCGTTTGTCGATGTGCTGAGCGACGACATCTGCGCTTCGAGTTGGCGTTCGAGCACCTTCACCTGACTGTCGGCATCGTCGAGAGCCTTGCGGTTGGCCGCTCCCGATTTCACAAGGGCGTCGAACCGGTCACGCTCCTGGCGTGCCTTGGCGAGTTGCTGGCGTGTTGCCGCCACCTGTTTGCCCATGTCGGGGCGCTGCGAGGCGTAGACCTGCTTCAGCGCACCCACTTGGCAGGCTTTGAGATACAACTGCACCGTGTCGACCAAAGCCACCTGACGGAACGCCTCAACATAGTCCCCCTCTTCGGCGTCAAACTCCAGCAACACTCCGTTCTGCTCTGCCGAGACGGTCACTTCAGTGGCCTCAAACGTGCCTGTGGCTGCATATTCGCTCTTGCCGCTGCCGCACGAGGCGAGCAATGCGGCAGAAACTGTCACTGCTAAAATGTTCTTTCCCATAACAATACAAATCTTTTCGTCTTTCCTTATTCCTGTTTTTCCTTTCTCACTCGGCATTTCTGAGACTGCGGAGACGGTAGAGGTTCTGCAGCAACTGCACCTCATGCTCCGCCCTCTGCGCCCTTGCCAGTGCCACGGCATTGATGTCCTGCACAAGGTCATTGACACTCATGGTGCCCAGTTCCACCTTTTTGCCGCTTGTGGCGCGTATGTTCTCGCGCAGCGACACTATCTCGTCGTCGTGCGCCAACTGCTTGCGGAGCGTCTCCACGGCACCGTCGGTCTGTTCCTGTTGCAGGGTGTTGTTGAAGAGGAACGTCTCGCGTTGCGAACTGATTTTCTGCCTTTGCTCCTCCAGACGGCGCAGGTCGTTCTTCCTGGTGTAGAGTGCGCCGATGTTCCACGACAGCGACAGTCCGCCGAGCAGTATGCCGTTGTTCATCATGTCGCTCACCTTCGTGTGGTATGTGCCCATGCCCATGAACCCGACAGTGGGGCGCAGGTCGGCGTCGAGTTTGCTGCGCTGCAGGTCGAGCATCTTCTCCTGCGAAGTGAAGAGTTTCATCTCGGGACGTCGTGAAGCGTCTTTTCCCTCACGGCATGTCATCTCGGGTTTTTCCAGTCGGGTATTGTCGCCGAGCGTGCTGCCTGTAAACCTGCCCAGAATGCGCAGGCAGGCACTGCGTGAAGCCGTCAGCCGGTCACGCTGCTGCATGGCCTTCAACTGTTCCACGCGCAGCACGTCCTTGTCAGACTGGTTGGCTATGCCGCCCGCTATCATGCTCTCCACACTCTTCATGCTCACGTCGAGGTCAGCCTGGAGCATGGAGTTCTGTTGCAGTTGCTCGTCGATGAGCAGCAGAGAGAAGTATATCTCTTCCACACGGTCGTTGATGTCATGCATCGTCACGTCCAGTTGACGTGACTGCACATCCGCTTCAGCCTCCGCCATACGGCGGTTTACAGCAATCTTTCCGCCGTCATAGACGGTCTGCTTCACCGTGACTGATGCGCTTGCCACAAGGTTTTTCGTGTCGACACCCATCATTGCTGCCTGGCTGCTGCCGTCGATGATGTCGGTGAAACCGTAGCCTCCTGCCGACAGTGACACCTGCGGAAGCCACGCCTTGGCGGCATTGGCGAGGTCATAGCCGCGCGACCGCTCTATCATGCCGTACTGCCGGATGGCGGGATAGTTCTCCTGCGCCATGCGCCGACATTCGTCGAGGGTCAGACTTTGTGCCGTCGCAACGCCGCTGACGACAGCCGCACACAACACAAGGAATAGTTTTTTCTTCGTCATAATCACGTTCCGAGTTTGTTTTCCGGGTGCAAAATTACTGTGCAAACCACGTCCTCATATTACCCTTTGAATGAAAAGAATGTTCTTTTTGTAGGATTTTTCATGGAAATAACGCTGAAACGGCACACAATAATTACCTTTGCATACATGAAGACACCCCGAAAACTCACTCTGGAAATGATGTTCCGCCGCATCATGGAGCAGAATCCGTCAATGCTTGACAACATCCGTTACAACACAGACTTTGCCGTTGTGAATGACTGTGGCGAGGTTCTCCGCATTTTCATAGACAGTTCCCATGCGCCGTTTCTCATGGAAGACTACCGCATGGGCTTCGTTCACAGCGGCCATATGCGCACTGTCATCAACCTGCAGGAGTGCCTGGTGCAACAGGGAGACATACTTGCGATAACTCCGGGGACCGTTGTCGAACCGCTGGAGATGAGCGCCGACTTTTCCGTTACCGGACTTGGAGTCTCTGCCGAATGTTTCCGCATGATTCACAACGACAATCTGCCCGCGTCGTTTCACGGGCAGCGCAAACACAGGTCGCTGCATCTCACCGACAGGGAACTGGAGTTGCTGACAGACATTTTCCGCTGCCTGTGGAGCATGACGGGCAGTCCTGCCGTCAGCGTCGATACACAGGAGAGCATGATTGCAGCCGTGTCAAACACCTTCAACGACCTTTTCATCCTGCACGACACGGCAGACTATCCGCAGGGAAAGCCCCACGACACCGCCTACAATATGTTCCAGAGGTTCATAACGCTTGTCAACGACAACTGCCGCGAACACCGCCAACTGGACTATTACGCCGGTTGTCTCTGCGTGACACGCCGCCATCTCGGCACCACTGTGGCGCAGGTGAGCGGCACGACGGCAAAGGAGTGGATAGACAAGGCGGTGATTACCGCTGCGAAAGTGATGCTGCGCCACACCGACAACACCGTGCAGCAGATAGCCGACGACCTGCATTTCCCCACGGCAAGTTTCTTCTGCAAGTACTTCCACCGCCTCACGGGATGCACTCCGCAGCGTTGGCGTGAGGGCGAAGGGTAGCATTTGCCGTGCATAGGAGGCGTTTTTGCAGTGTGTAAGGTGTGTTTTTGCAGCGTATGAAGGCGGTTCTTGCGGTGGCACATCAGATGAAGTACGCTTGTACAACACACGATGTACACCCGTACCACAGACGATATACGCTCGTACTTCATCTGATGCACCGTCACAAAAACGGCGGTTTCATCCCATGAAAGTACCGTTCTGACACTGCGTAAACGCTGTTCGCGCAGCACCAGACATTGTCATATACAAAATAAAATGGTCAGAAATGGATAGAGGCAGAGCCTGACAGGACGAGTGCGCCAAGCCTTTTCGCCTCGTCGCTCGGCGAGGGGAACATCTCGTGCTCGGCGTTGACGCTGAAGTCAAGATGCTGTTTCGCACGGAAGCCGATGCCGACTCCCACGGTCGTTCCCAAGCCTCCGCCGTGGTGTTCGGCTATAACGTTGCTGTTGATGTCGGGATAATAGGTGTAGCCGACCAGTGCCTTGCTCTCCATGAACAGCCTTCCGTAGATGTTCTGATGGAAATATACGCCTGCCTTTGCGGTGTAGGAGTGGGTCGTGTTCTCCGTCCATTCTTCGCCATCGGCTATGTATTTGACATCGAAAATGCCCAGACGGGAGCCCACGCCCCAGTGACGGTTGAAGAAATATGCCCCCTCAAGTCCGGCTGCGGCGCCTGTCGACGACCGCATCGTGCGTCCGTAGCCGATGTTGTAATGGTGCAGAGGCACGATGAAACCGGCGTATGTGCCGAAGAAAGAGGGATTCCTGTCGGTGTCGTCAAACCATATCGAACGCGGGTCATAACTTTTCTCATGGCTCGGAAACGCCAAGTCTGCAAGCCAGTAGCCGAACTCCGTGCCCATGATGCCGAAGCCTGCGCCGGCAAGGATGTCGCTCATCCAGTGCTTGTTGTTCATCATTCGCATCACGCCTGTGGCTGCTGCCACGGTGTAAGCGCCGAAACCGACCCACGGACTGAGGTATCCGTACTCCTTGTGGAGCATTGTGGCGCACATGAAAGCGGTGGCGGTGTGGCCGGAAGGGAAACTGTGGCGGTTTGAGCCGTCGGGTCTCTCCTCCTTTGCCAAGGGTTTGATGACTCGTGTAACGGCGGTGACAAGTCCTATGGAAAAGGCATCGGCGGCGAGCATCTTCTTCCATGAACTGCGGCTTTCCACCCCTGCAGCCTTAAGAGCGAGCATTAGGGCAGCGGGAGAATACTGTATGTAGTTGTCCAATTCATTATGAAAAGTGGGCATAAAACCGTTGCGCAGCGAGCGGAAGTGGCGGTTTTCGCCCATCTCTATCAGTCCCGCGGTGATGAGAGGCAAGCCTATGTAGGTGGACTGCACCCATCGCTTGGCGAAGAAACGCTCCAGTTTGGTGTCGCAAAACGCATTGCCAGCAAGGTCAGTGTCGTAAAAGACAGTATCAGTTTCTGTGGAATCAATTTCCACGGTTTCCATTTTGATGGAGTCAACAGGCATCTGCCATTCCACTTCCTGTGCACTTGCGGAGAGCGAAAGGGTGAGTGCTGCGACAGCAAACAGGCGTTTCATAATGGTCTTTTTGTACTGAAAACTGTGCAAAGGTACGCATTTTCCCGACATTGTCGGTATTTTCCGCGACCATATGTTTATTTCTTTGGATTTTTGTACTTTCGTTTCTTTGCACACATCAGTACACTCTTATGCCCAAATACTGATATCAAGCAGAACGAATCTTGTCGACAAGGGACCAATTATGCCATATCGCAGTTGCAACGCATATTGTCAGGGCAATGACACATCGGTCGAGGTGGCTGCATCAGACACTTCGATGATGCCCACGCGGATGTAGTCTTTCAGGCGAAAGAGCGAGTTGCCGTAGCCGCCTTGGGAGTCTGAGACGAGCAGAATGGTCTGTCTGCCGTCACGGAGTTTCGCTCCGAGGCACATTCCTTCGTAGTTGGCGAGGGTCTTGGAAAAGAGTTTGAGACTGGTGGTCCATTGCGCCTGTAGAGTCTTTTCCCGCCTTTCGGGATGCACCTTGTAGATTTTGTTGGTGACATAACTGCCGAGATAGCCTTGCGTGACGAGAAACTCACGCTCCAGAACGAGCAGTGTGCTGTCGGGAAGAGCCAGCAGTTCCGGCACGCCGAAAGCCATCTGCTTCGCTTCCCCCTGTGCCTGCGGAGCGTCCGTCTCATACATGAACTGCCGCTGAGGTTGCATATTGCGGTCGAAAGACTGTATTCTTATCCTGGCAGGAACAGGGTTCTTGTCGGACGAAGCATCTCCGTCGGACTTCAGGGTATTCTCCGTGCACGTCCAGAAAAGACCGGTTTCACCGCAATAGGCCAGAGCCTCGAAACCGTAGTTGGAGTGGATGTTGCTTTTTTTCAGTTGGTCCGGGATTGCCAGTTCCCTGCCGGTGAGAGTGCCGTTGAGGCGGTATTCCTTCACCTGTTGGTCGTCTTCTGCCGAGATGAAGACCGTGTTGTCAGGAAAGAAGGCTATTCCCTCGGCGTCACGCTGCTTGCCTCCGTTGCCGTGAAAGGCGATGATGCGGATGTCTTCCACCCGTCCTGTGGTGTCGTTCTGGTGTATCTCGAACTCATAAAAGCCGTCACTGTCCTGCTTGTCGCTGACTACGGCATAGCGGCTGTCGCCTATCGGCGTAATGCCGCTGTAGTTGGCAGCCGGCACACCCCAGCGTCTCATCTTCTGTTGGGCGAGCATTGTTATCTGCGCAAGGGCGTTGCCTGTGCAGAAAAACACGAGAAAGGTTATGAGAAAGGCGTGTCGTTTCATACGTTGTTGGCAATAATATGTCCCATTGTCCACGCTGCCTGCAGGTTGAAACCGCCTGTCACGGCATCCACATTGACGATTTCACCGCCGAAAAACAGGCCCGGATGTTTCTTGCATTCCAGCGTGTTGGTGTCCAGTTCCGACAGGCTTATGCCGCCACAGGTGACAAACTCGTCCTTGAACTGTCCCTTTCCTGTGATGCGGTAGATGTCATTGGTGAGGACGGAAGCCAGGCGGTTGAGTTGCTTTGACCCCACTTCCGCCCACGGTTTCTGCGGTGGAAGTCCCGCCCTCTCGACCATATAAGTCCAGAAATTCTGTGTTATGGGTGTCAGGTGAAGGCTGTCGAGCGGTTTGGCATTGGCTATCTGTTTGTGTAGATTCTCCGTTTGGGTGGTCTTGAGAATGTCGAACACATCAGCAAAAGAGGCCGTTCCGAACCAGTTGATGCCGACTTCGGCATTGTAGTCAGTGTCGGCAAGGGCGTTGGCACCGTGCGAAGAGAGTTTTAGAATGGCAGGACCCGACAGTCCCCAGTGGGTGATGAGAATCGGGCCAAAGGCGGAATATTTTGTCGAGATGAGCCTTGTCGTCACGGGATTGACCACCGTTCCAGAGAGAGAATGCAGTCTCTCGTCATCGACATTGAATGTGAACAGTGACGGAACGGGCTGTACGACCTCAATGCCGAGGGGAGAGAGGAAACCGTAGCCGGCAGATTTTGGCTTTCCTCCAGCGGTGACTATCACACGGTCGGCAATGATTTCCTCGCCGGAAGACACCTTGAGGCGGAACTGTCCAGTGTCGGTATGCTCGATGAGTTCCACTCCTGTGGAAGTGCGGAGAACCACTCCGAGGCGGCGCATGAGGTGCGACAGGGTGTTGACAATCTCCATTGCGTCCTGCGACACGGGGAAAACGCACTGGTCATCCTGTACCGTCAGCCGCACGCCTTCTGCCTCAAACCACCGCACGGTATCCTCTTGCGAGAACACTTTCAGTCCCCTTTTCATCAGTTTCTCACCGCGCGGATACACCTGGCCGACACTTTTCACATCGCGGAAGGAGTTTGTGAGGTTGCACCGTCCGCCGCCTGTGACGGCGAGTTTCGCCATTGGGCGTGTGCTTTTCTCCACTACTGTGATGTCTGCATCGGGCAGTCTGCGCTTCAGGTTGACTGCACAGAAACAGCCGCAAGCACCGCCTCCGACAATCACAACATGCATAGAGCACGGTTTTCCGCAGCCTCCATGATTTCCCTTTCGCCCGGTCCTTTGTCGTTGATGCCGCACAAATGGAGTATGCCATGGATGATTACGCGGTGGAGTTCCTCTTCGTATGCCTTGCCGAACTTGTCGGCATTGGAGCGGACAGTGTCGAGTGAGATTACCAAGTCACCGTTGATGACATTGCCCTCATCATAGTCGAAGGTGATGATGTCGGTGTAATAATCATGTCCGAGGTACTCGTTGTTCACCTCCAGAATCTTCTCGTCGTCGCAGAAAAGATAGCCTATCTCGCCCACTTTCCTTCCGTAGGTGGCGGCAACGGCGCGAATCCACTTGTTGGTTTCGCGTTTCTTGATGTCAGGCATCTTCACACCTTCTGCACTGTAAGTGATCATATCGTGTGTGTTATTTTGTGTTTTCCCTTATTGCTGTGCTGCTCACGTTCTCCATACCGGGTTCGGCAAAGAGCAGAATGGTCTCAACCTGTCCGTTAAGTTTGTTCCATTCGGCCTGTTTCCGTTCGTATTCGAAGTCCTCCTTGTTGCGTACACCCTTTATGATATGGCTTATTCCATGGCTGCGACAGTAGTTTATCGTCAGTCCTTTTATCTGGTCTACTGTCACCTGTGGGGTGTCACGGAATTCCGTGCGGATTCTTTCCATACGCTCCTCGATGCTGTAACGGCATTTTTTCTGCGGATTCACCGCTACTGCCACCACCACTTCACCGAAGATGGTGAGTGCTCTCTGCACGATGCTGAGGTGTCCTTCGTGGAACGGATCGAAACTTCCCACGAAGAGAACTCTACCCAAAGAGTGTCGGTTCTGCTGCATTGCTGCCGATGATATTGCGCCCGAAGTGACGGTAAGCCAGTTCGGTGGCCACACGTCCGCGCGGAGTGCGCTTGATGAAACCTTCCATTATGAGAAACGGTTCGTAGACTTCCTCCACGGTGCCGCCGTCTTCTCCGATGGCTGTGGCAATGGTGGAGACGCCAACGGGACCTCCGTGGAACTTGTCAATGATAGTGAGCAGTATCTTGTTGTCTATCTCGTCGAGACCGTAACTGTCGATATTCAGCGCCGTGAGAGCCAGGTTGGCGATGTCAAGGTCTATCGTTCCTGTGCCCTTCACCTGTGCAAAGTCGCGCACGCGGCGCAACAGAGCGTTGGCGATACGCGGCGTTCCGCGTGAGCGGCGGCTTATTTCCATGGCGGCATCTTCCCTTATCGGCACTCTCATTATGGATGCCGAACGCTTGATAATCTTCTTTATGGTGTCGGGATCATAGTACTCCAGGTGGAGATTTATGCCGAAGCGGGCGCGCAGAGGGGCAGTAAGCATACCGCTGCGAGTGGTCGCTCCGACAAGCGTAAAGGGGTTGAGGTCTATCTGTATGCTGCGTGCCGACGGTCCCTTGTCTATCATTATGTCGATGCGATAGTCCTCCATGGCAGAGTAGAGATACTCTTCGACCACGGGATTGAGGCGGTGTATCTCGTCGATAAACAGCACATCATTGCTCTCAAGCGACGTGAGTATGCCGGCAAGGTCGCCCGGTTTGTCAAGCACAGGTCCCGATGTTATCTTGAAGCCCACGCCCAGTTCGTTGGCAATGATATTGCTCAGGGTGGTCTTTCCCAGTCCCGGAGGACCGTGGAGGAGCGTGTGGTCAAGCGGTTCACCGCGGTATTTGGCAGCCTCAACAAACACTCTCAGGTTGTCAACGACATTCTTCTGACCGCTGAAATCGTCGAAACAAAGCGGTCGGAGAGCATTTTCAAACTCCTTTTCGGCGGAGCATGAGGAGCCGTGTATGTCAAATTCGTCTTGCATGGCGTTCGTTACATTCGGGACAAAGTCCCTTTATCACATAGTTGATATTGTGCAGTGCGAAACCTTCCGGAAGGCGCACTTCTGGCACATGGATATGCTTGAGGCAGAAGGTGCGGTGGCACTGCGTGCAGTAAAAATGGGTGTGCTCGTCCTGCGGCACACATTCGCAGTTGTCGTCGCACACCGCATATTTCATCGCACCGGAGCCATCGTCGATGGCATGGATGAGTTGATGGAGAAGAAATAGCGACAATGTGCGCGAGATAGTGGACTTGTCGACGGTGGGGAGCAGGTGTTCAAGGTCGGGAAGCGACACTGCCTGGTTGCCGCGGAACATATTGCGGAGCACCAACAGGCGTATTGCCGTGGGCTTGATGTCACGGTGATGCAGTTTCTCTATGAAGAAATCCTCGCTCTCCATCTACTGTCGTCAATTTCCGAGCAACTCCACCGCCTTAGACACGATGTGGTTTGCTCCGTTCATTATCTTGTAATACTCCGACATATCCCACAGGTCGCGGGCTATGAGAGCCTTGAGTTGCACCTTTATCAGGGGTTCGCTGCTGCGGCGTTCGTCCTCGTCCTTGAGTTTGACATTCTCCTTCTCGCCGTCACGGTACACTTCCTGGAGCAGTTCGTCGGGAACACTGAAGTCAGCCTCAAAACTGTCAAAGGACTTGTAGAGTTTGTGTAACTTCTTGCGGTTCTGGTCCACATACCTGATGGTCTGGTTGATGATGATGCCCTTTGCCGCCAGTTGCCGGTGATAGAGGGAGTACTGTGTGGTGTCAAGAGGCACGAAGAAATCGGGCATGATGCCGCCTCCACCGTAGACGGTACGGTGCTGGCGCAGGGTCTGGAACTTGAGCGAGTCGGCGAAATGGATGCTGTCGCGACTGTAGAGTTCGCCGTGACGGAAACGGTTTTCTATGTCCTGCTCATAGTCTTTCAGGTCTCCCTTCTCATAAGGTTTCTGGATGCAGCGTCCCGAAGGGGTGTAGTAGTGCGCTACGGTGAGGCGCAACATCGAACCGTCGGGGAATTCTATCGGACGCTGGACAAGACCTTTGCCAAACGAGCGGCGTCCGACAATCTGGCCTCTGTCCTGATCCTGGATAGCGCCGGAAAGGATTTCGGAGGCCGAAGCGGAATATTCGTTCACAAGGACAATCACCTTTCCGTCGAGAAGACGGCCTTTTCCGTCGGCACGGAACTCCTGTCGCGGTGCGACCCTTCCCTCGGTATAGACGATGAGATCGTTCTTCTGCAACAACTCGTTGGCGATTTTCACGGCACTCTGAAGGTAGCCTCCGCCATTCTCCTGCAGGTCAATGATGAGGTCTTTCATGCCGTGTCGTTTCAGAGAGTCTACGGACGCCATGAACTCATCGTAGGTGTTTGCACCGAAACTGCCAATCTTTATGTAGCCGGCAGAGGGCGTTATCATGTAGGAAGCGTCCACTGTCTTGAGAGGAATCTTGTCTCTTTTCACCACGAAAGTCAATGTGTCGCTGATGCCACGGCGCACAACGCTGAGGTTTACTTTTGTGCCTTTCTTGCCGCGAAGGCGACGCATGATGTCCTCACGGCTCATCTTCACGCCGGCAATGGCGGTGTCATTGACAGCCACAATGCGGTCACCGGCGAGTATGCCGACCTTTTCCGACGGTCCGTTGGTTATCGTCTGGAGCACGAGAAGGGTGTCCTGAGCCATATTGAACTGCACACCGATGCCCTCGAAAGAGCCTTCGAGAGGTTCGGTGAGTGACTTTGTCTCCTTTGCCGTGGTGTATGTGGAGTGCGGGTCGAGACCTTTCAGCATACCGCGTATGCCGTCTTCCACGAGTTTGTCGGAATTTACGCTGTCAACATACAGTTCCGATACGGCTACGGCGGATATCTGCAGTTTTCTGAGAGCGGTCTCCGCGATTTTCGGTTTCTGTGCCACTGCTACTGCGGACAGAGCAAGCGACATTGTGAATATGATGATTTTTTTCATGTCAATCTGCCTGTGTGATGTCTTCTTCGGGTTTGTCTTCCTCCACCACGAGATTGTCGATGATGAACTTCTGACGCTCCATAGTGTTCTTTCCCATATAGTATTCAAGCAGTTTTCCCACCTGGTCTGTCTTGTGGAGGGTCACTTGCTCCAAGCGGATGTCCGGTCCGATGAAACCGGCAAATTCTTCCGGTGAAATCTCCCCAAGTCCCTTGAATCGGGTAATCTCCGGATCGGGTGCGAGTTCCCTTATCGCTGCCTGTCGCTCTTCGTCGCTATAGCAGTATCGGGTGATAAAGTCTTTCGGTTTTTCATTGCGTTTTGCCAACCGCTCGTCTTCCGCCTTGATTACCGCCTTGTCCTTTATCTTCGTGCGGCGGTTGCGCACACGGAAGAGAGGAGTCTGCAATACATAGACGTGACCCTTCTTGACCAGTTCGGGAAAGAACTGCAAAAAGAACGTTATGATGAGGAGTCGGATGTGCATACCGTCGACATCGGCATCGGTAGCAACGATGACTTTGTTGTAGCGGAGGGTGTCAAGACCGTCTTCAATGTCGAGGGCAGCCTGCAGGAGATTGAACTCCTCGTTGGTGTAGACCACCGTTTTGGTGAGTCCAAAGGAGTTGAGCGGTTTGCCTCGGAGCGAGAATACGGCCTGCGTATTGACATCGCGGCTCTTGGTAATCGAACCCGATGCCGAGTCGCCCTCGGTGATGAAGATGCTTGATTCCTCCTTGCGCGGGTCTTTCACATCGCTGAAGTGTATGCGGCAGTCGCGCAGTTTGCGGTTGTGGAGATTGGCTTTCTTGGCACGTTCCCTTGCCAGTTTCGTCACGCCTGCCATGGCCTTGCGCTCATGCTCGCTCTCCTTTATCTTGCTTTCTATCACCTCCGTCACATCTGTGTGGATGTGCAGATAGTTGTCGACCTCCTTTTTCACGAAGTCACCGACGAACTTGTTGATGCTCTCTCCACCCGGACTCATGGCAAGAGAACCGAGTTTTATCTTTGTCTGTGACTCGAATATGGGCTCTTCGACATTGAGTGCGATGGCAGCGACAATACCGTTGCGGATGTCACCGGACTCGTATTTGCCAAAAAACTCCTTGATAGTGCGTGCTATATGCTCCTTGAAAGCACTCTGGTGAGTACCTCCCTGGGTGGTGTGCTGACCGTTGACAAACGAGTGGTATTCCTCTCCATACTGGTTGGTATGGGTAAATGCTATCTCGATGTCATCGGCTTTCATGTGTATGATAGGATAGAGTGCATCGGTGGTCATGTTGTCACGCAGCAGGTCTTCAAGTCCGTTGCGTGACAGAATGCGCCTTCCGTTGTACATTATCGTCAGTCCCGAGTTCAGGTAAGTGTAGTTGCGGAGCATTGTCTCCACGATGTCGTCCTTGAACTTGTAGTTGACGAAAAGGGTGTTGTCGGGTTTGAAGGAGATGAAAGTACCGTTTTCATCGTCCGTGTCGGTGGTAGTGTCGGACTGGAGGATACCTTTCTCGAAGACGGCAGTGCGAACCTTGCCGTCACGGTAGGACCTTACCTCGAACCGTTCGCTAAGGAAATTGACCGCCTTGATACCCACTCCGTTCATGCCGACCGACTTCTTGAATGCCTTTGAGTCGTACTTGCCGCCGGTGTTGAGTTTGCTCACGGCATCCACGAGTTTGCCTTGCGGGATGCCACGGCCGTAGTCGCGCACGGTGACAGCGAGGTTGTCGTCGACGTCAATCTCTATTCTCTTGCCGGCATTCATGCGGAACTCGTCGATGGAATTGTCCACCGTCTCCTTCAAGAGCACATAAATGCCGTCCTCGGGCAGACTTCCGTCACCGAGACGGCCTATGTACATACCGGGTCGCATACGGATATGCTCGACATCGGTCAGGGTCTTGATGTTGGAGTCAACGTATTCTGTCTGCGGCAGATTCTGTTCTTTCGTTTCTTCTGACATACGAATCCTTTCTACAGGGTCTTCTTGTAACAGCGGCGACGCTTGTGCACGGTGACGTCAAGTTCGCTCCACTGGCTCTGCACGGCATGGTTTGTCTCCATCTCGACTTGGGTCTCTCCCCATTCCCAACCGTACTTCACATAGCGTGGGATGAGGTCGGCGAAGAGCAGAGCATTAGCCCCTTTCTTGCGGTACTCGGGCAATATGCCGACGAGCAGGCAGTCGACAACCTTGGTCTTATGGAATTTCAGTGCCATGAGTATGTGCCACCAACCGAAGGGGAACAGTCGTCCGCGGCGACATTTCTGCAGTGCCCGGGTGAGCGAAGGAATGGTTATGCCGATGCCGACGAGTTTGTTGTCGCAGGTAGAGTCTTCAATAAGGGTTACGATATTATAGTCTACGAACGACAGATACATATCCACATACTGGTCTATCTGCCGCTGGGTCAGTTCGCTGTAACCGTAGAGGTCTTTGTAACAAGTGTTTATCACCTCGAAAATCTTCTGTCCGTAGCCGCCCTCATAGACCTCTTTGCGGTTCTTGATTTTCTTTATGCGCAGACCGTAGCGGCTCTGTATCATCTTGGAAATCTTGGCGTAGCGGTCGGGAACTTCTGCCGGGATAGGCAGTTTGCACTCCACATAGTCATTGTCTTTCTCCCAGCCGCCGAGTTTTTCGATGTGTTCGGGATAGTAGGGATAGTTGTATGGCGTGGTCATTGTGCCCAACTGGTCGAATCCGAAGGTAAGCATTCCCTCGGGATCCATGTCGGTGAAGCCCAGCGGACCCACTATCTGGGTCATCCCGCGCTCACGTCCCCAGTCCTCAACGGTTTTGAGCAATGCTTTTGAAACTTCTATGTCGTCAATAAAATCAATCCAACCGAAACGAACGTCCTTGCGTTCCCAGCGTTCGTTTGCCCTGTTGTTGATTATGGCAGCCACGCGTCCTACTGCCTTTCCGTCCTTGTAGGCGATGAAATAATCTGCTTCGCAGAACTCAAAAGCGGCGTTTCTGTCCTTGCTGAGGGTGTTCATCTCGTCCAGGAAGAGGTTGGGCGCGTCATATTTGTTTCCCTTGTAGAGGTCGTAGTGTACGTCTATGAACTTGGCAAGTTCCTTTTTTGTCTCTACCTTACGAATTTCTATTGTTGCCATTATTTTTCCAAGGTTTTGTTATCACTTGTTTTATATAATGTGCAAATTTAGATAAAATTATCGGAAAGGGCAAGATTACATGCTCTAAATGAGGGATACAATGACTACAACCACACTATCCAGGGTTCAGAAAGATTACGCTTTCCGGCAAATCAGAAGCAGATGCCGGTCTGCGGAGTCGGTGGTGGCAAAGACGTAGATGCCGCCTCCGTCTTTCAGTTTGAGGCGTTTCTTCAGTTCCTGTGCCGAGAGGGGGAAATTGCGGACAGCCACATTTGCACGGTCAATACCGTCAAACGCACGTTTCAGTTCTTTCTTGTTCATGGATAAAACGGCTGTTATTGTAAAGCGTCTACCGGGAAAATGTGCGGTTTCATCGGCGGAAACAAAGAGATTGGAGTTCTTGCCAATCTTGCTGACACCGTATCTTTGGCAGAGCAGAGGGAAGCATCCTGACTTCATCAACGAGGCATTCGGTTCGAAAAGGAAAAGAGGTTGCGAACCGTCGGCGATGTCATTTCTTTCAGAAAGAGGGGGAGCGAGAACGGTGTCTGCGGATTTTTCTTCGTCGAGGGTATAAGAACAGGTCTGGTCATTGTTGACGCAGACTATGCGGACAGAACCTTTCTCCGTTTCCTGCCGGGTCAGGACAAGCAGCAGTTCCTTACATTCGTTGTTGACTGAGACGATGTTAACCTCGCTTACTCCATGCAGTTCGCTGACCGCCTTGCGCCAATCGAGCATCGGAGAGAGTTTTGCCATCACCACGGAAGCCTTTTCCAGAAGCAGTCCGTTGAGCGCTTTCATGTTCGGGGTGCAGTCCTCTATGGCGTAAGTCCTGCCGCCGTTGGCATCACGCCGGGCAGGATCAAGATAGATGAAATCCTGCGGTTTTATCGTTAGAAGTATGCTTTCTCCGTTGTCACATATAACCTCTGCGTTGTCAAGTCCGAGGTGGCAGAGATTATGTTCTGCGATATCGCAGAGATGTTGCTGTATTTCCACATATGTAGAGTGCTGAAACCGTCTTGCAAGAAAGGAGAAATCAACGCCAAATCCGCCTGTGATGTCTGTCATGGAATTGGCTTTCAATAGACAAGACACTATCAGGCGGTCAATGACAGACACCTTGTATCTTGCCGTGAACTCACTGCTGCACTGTTCCATTGACAGGTGCGGAGGATAGATTATCTGCGGTTTTTCCGACCAAGAGGGCAGTTTTGTCCTTGCGGTCTGCCAGCCGGCAATCTGCGAAAGGGCAAACGGCATATCTACAGAGGGGTACTTCTCCGCCTCAAGAGCGAGTTTCCGCACATCATCATTTCTGTGTTCGTCAATAAACTTGCGTGTAACAATATCCACTGTGAGCATTTCCTACGAAAGAAAAAAATCCTGCGGGTTTGTTAAACCCGCAGGATTCGTTTATACATAATTGTATGCCAATTACTTGTTCAGATACTTCTTGCCATTCTTGATGATGATGCCACGGTAGTCAGCATTCACCTTCTGACCGGCAACATTGTAGACAGCACCGTCCTTGGTGTTGGCCTTTACAGACGAGATTGCAGTCTCTTCGCTTGTAGCCTCACGCAACGTAAAGTCATCAACAAGCAGGTCACCGTATTTAGCATCATCCTTGGACTTGGGATTCATAACCACAAGGTTAATCTGCGTTGTCTTTTCGAGCTGGAAAGTAAAGGTTACAAGAGTCCACTCAGTGCTGCTTAGCCTATCAGTGTAGTCTCCATATTTATATGTTCCCATCTTGTTGTTTGCGTCATCCCAAGGAGCATATCCCGGACAAGCCTCTGCCAGGTTCTCTGCACCGGAAACTGACTTGGCGTAGAACTGTACTGTGTACCAGCCAGCATCAAGAAGGAACTCCTTGGAAGCAAGACGCATATTTGAAGAAGCATTCTTTATGCATACGGAATAGTCGCCACTGTGAGCTTCAGTGCTCTTTTCAAGTGTAGCATTTGAAGCGGTTGTGGTAGACTTCCAGCCTGTCGGCTGAGCGTCAGATGTCCACTCCTCGAAACCGCCATTGGTGAACGACTCAAGACCGCCCATGCGTTCCTTTATCACAAGAGTGTAACTTGCCGATGCAGCAAGATATTTGTCTGTCTCTGGGGTAGATGCTGTAATTGTACAAGAACCCACTCCAACATTGGTAACACTACCTGTTGCCGCGTCTACGGTAGCCACTGTCTCGTCGGAAGAGGAGTAGGTCACAGTACCGTCAGAATCGGTCGTGAACGCATTGACAGGATTTACGTCAACGAAAACGACAACCTCTTTTGCTACCCAAGAGCAGGTCGGAGTCTTGAGATCGGTGAGTATCTTGATGTCGTTTACATCAAGGACATAAACCTGAACAGTTCCATTGTAGTTCACAACATAACAAGACACATCATACTTCTTGGTTGTGTCGAAAGTGGTTTCTGCGAGCAGATTAAACTGGTCATAGATATTGACCTGATCACCAGCCTCGTCCTCCATTGCTATATTCTTGCCTTCGATAGCCGTAGCCTGGAAAGTAACATTGGCGAACTTCACATACGAAGCCTCGTAAGTGGCGTATGAGGACACAGCATCGTCAACAGCGATAGTCTTTGCTGCCACCTCATTGTCGCTGGAAACGACAGTCACGTCAGCATAACTGTCAGTAACAGCAAGTTCACTGAGTTTCTTGAACTGATAGAGTTTACCTGTCACCTTGCCTGAAATCTTGTCACCCTTCTTCAGAGACTTTGCGTTTGTGCCATAAAGGAGGAAACCGTTTGCACCGTCAGAAACGAATACATTGCTGCCGGAAACACCTGTTACAAGAAGATTTTCAAAAGAGAAGGAAACGACAGAAGCATTGTTCTGGTCACTTGCAGTACAGTTTGTGCGCAGGTCTGCGACAGTGGTGTAGTTGGCAATCTCCTTGAGTTCGAGAGTCGTAGTCACCTCATCAGACTTCTTGCTGTCCGCATTCTGGGCATAGGAAACGAGTGTGTAGGTTCCAGGAGCGGTGAGTTGGAACGCCTCTGCGTATGTTTTCTCCTCACCATCATTGACTTTATACTTTATGGTGCAACCCTCTGCTGCGGTCATTGTCACAGTCTGGTCACCATAATAAGTGCCGCTTGCAGGCTTGACTGTCGGTTTTGCCACTGTGCCGTCAGCCGCTACTGTGGTAACGACAATCTTTTCCATACGCACCTGAGCGCCTGATGCTGTTAATGTAACCAATGCCGCATCACCAGTCCAAGTACCGATTTTCCCATCGTAAACATAAGTTCCGTCTGTTGCAACAAAACAACCGGGACCGTACTGCGATTTTTCTTCTGCTGTGCAAGTTACTTCCACGCTTGCAATATTGCCGACTGTAGAAGAAATGGTCATAGTCCGATTTTTGTAGCATCGGTAGTTGTCAGTCCTACCAAGAACGCCATTTGATACAGTAACTGTAATACCGTCTTTTGTAATGGCATCATTGTTCACGGCGTTAGAATTTGCACTCTTATCCGTTCCTGCAACGAATGTCACGACCGTCTGTGCGGATACCGAAACGGTGAACACCGCAGCAAACAAAGCGAGTAAAAGTTTTTTCATAGAGAAAATTTTTGATTATAATTATAATAAAATATGTGTGACAAAGGTAC
>CAVFZF010000008.1:0-19439 GCA_963627025.1 Bifidobacteriaceae bacterium
AACGATCTTCCAACAATCGTATTCAATGTAAACCACAAAACTCTTACAAAGAACGACAACATCATTTCTGCTGCTTCTTGTACAACAAACTGCTTGGCTCCAATGGCTAAAGCTCTTAACGACTTTGCTCCAATCCAGAGCGGTATCATGTCTACAATCCACGCTTACACTGGCGACCAGATGATTCTTGACGGTCCTCAGCGCAAGGGTGACCTCCGTCGTTCACGTGCAGGTGCACAGAACATCGTGCCTAACTCAACAGGTGCTGCAAAGGCTATCGGCCTCGTAATCCCTGAACTGAACGGCAAACTCATCGGTTCTGCACAGCGCGTTCCGACTCCTACAGGTTCTACAACAATCCTTATCGCAGTCGTAAAGGGCAAGGATGTGACTGTAGAAGGCATCAATGCTGCAATGAAGGCTGCTTCTACTGAGAGCTTCGGATACAACGAGGATCAGATTGTATCTTCCGATATCATCGGTATGAAGTACGGTTCTCTCTTCGACGCTACTCAGACAATGGTTAGCAAGATCGACGATGAGACATATCAGGTACAGGTAGTTTCTTGGTATGACAATGAGAACTCTTACACTTCTCAGATGGTTCGTACTATCAAGTACCTCGCTGAACTCTAAAGAAGAAAATGTCTTTTCTTAGGTAAAAGGCGATTTTCAGGATACGGCCACTCCGCAGACGTTTCTGTGGAGTGGCTTTTTTTATGTGCCTACACACTCTTTTTCTGGCATCTGTACGTTCTTTTTCTGGCATAGGCACATTCTTTTTTTTATGTCGGAACATCCGCTTTCTTGTTCTGGTACACCCTCTTTCTCGTGTGTGAACACAGTTTTTGCAGTGTGAAAACCGTCCTTTTGCAGTGTGTAAAGGGTTTTGTGGGAGCGGTTCACGACCGTGGTTCGGTCGGATAACGGTCGTGGGCTGGTCGGATAACGGTCGTGGTTCGACCGAACCACGACCGTGAACAAGCCGCATGAGGGATGTTATGGAGTTGCAAGAAAGGTGTTATGGAGTTGCAAGAGATATGTTATAGCGTTGCAAGAAGAGTGTTGCGGAGTTATAAGAAAGGTGTTATGGAGTTGCAAGAGGGATATTATAGCGTTGCAAGAAGGGTATCATGGAATTATAAGAAAGGTGTTGTGAGGTTGCAAGAAGGATAGGGCGGTCTGACGATGGGCGGTGTGGCGGAGGATGAAGTCGGCATAAAAGTAAGTTAAAAAGGGTGGTTTGTTTCAACGAACCGTGCGTTTTCAGTACCTTTGGACTGCTATGGGAAATTATCACACACTGACTGTCTACCGTGCGAGTGCCGGCTCCGGCAAGACATTTACCCTTGCCGTGAGGTTTATAGAACTGCTGATTGCCAATCCGTATGCCTACAGGGAGACGCTGGCAGTGACGTTCACCAACAAGGCAACGGAGGAAATGAAGTTGCGCATACTCTGTCAGTTGTATGGCCTTGCCAACGGCTTGGCTGATTCGAGGGACTATATGAAGCGCATTACGGGTGACCTCGGTTGTACGGAACAGGAGGTGCGGCGCAAGGCGGGCGTGGCTCTCAGTCTCATATTGCACGACTATTCCAACTTCAATATAGAGACCATAGACGCCTTTTTCCAGCGTGTGCTGCGCAATCTGGCACATGAACTGGAACTGAATGCCAATCTCCGCGTTGAACTGAACAACGATGAGGTGGAGGAAATGGCTGTCGACAAACTCATAGCGGAGTTGAAACAGAACGACAGTGCGCTGAAATGGATTATCGGTTACATAGAGCAGAAGATGGAGGACGACGAAAACTGGAATGTCATAGGCGACATAAAGGATTTCGGAAAGAAAATCTTCAAGCGCGAATACAAGGACAATGCCGAGGCACTGAACAGCAAACTGGAGGGCGAGGACAACTTTTTTGAACTCTACAAGCGGTCGTTGCGCAAGATTGTAAAGGAGGCTGACGAGTGCATGAAACGTTTGGCTGACAGGTTCTTCTGCATGATAGACGATGCCGGGTATGCTCCTGATGATTTTGCATACAGTACTAAGGGAGGCCCGACGGCATATTTTGCCAAACTGCAACAGGGGGAATACATTGACAAGGGCAACACTCTGGTGTTTAACAACAGGGCGCAGAAGGCTGCCGAGGGTGTTGACGGATGGGTCAAAAAAGCCGATGCCGCAAAGCCGATAGGGGCTTTTGCCGAAAGAACGCTCATGCCTTACCTGAACGAGACAGAGGCCGAACGCAAGAGATGTGTGCGCAATGTGGCGACGGCAAGGGCAGTTCTGAAGAACATAAACGAACTGAGGCTGCTCAATGACATAGACCGGGAAGTGCGTGAAATAAACCGTGAGGCAAACCGTTTCCTGCTCGACGAGACGCAGAACCTGCTGAATGAACTGATGGAAAATACCGATGCGCCGTTCGTGTTCGAGAAAATCGGAGGCAGGATAAAGAACATCATGATTGATGAATTTCAGGACACGAGTACCATACAGTGGGAGAATTTCAAGAAACTGCTGCTCGAATGCATGTCGCATGAGGGGTCTGAGAACCTCATTGTGGGCGATGTGAAGCAGAGTATCTACCGATGGAGGAACGGTGACTGGGGACTTCTCAACAATATAAGTGCCGACAAAGACCTGAAAGACAAGGATGTGAAACTCGACAAACTGGATGTCAACTACCGTTCGGAGACCAATGTCGTGGACTTCAACAACAGTTTTTTCGCCGCCGCAGCCCCCATGGCGAGGCTGCTTCTCGAGGAAGACGGCAACGAAAAGGGCGGTGTCATCGAGCAGATATACTCCCAAGACCTTGTCTGCCAGAAGTGTCCTGAGGGCAAACAGCCGCATGGTCTGGTCGACATAACCCTCTTGGCTACGGACAAGGACGAGACCTACAAGGACGTGTGCTACTCCTTGGTGAAGGAACAGATACTCTCTCTTGTCGCCAATGGGGCGAGAGACGGCGACATAGCGATACTGGCGCGCGACAACAAGGACATCTCCGAACTGGCGAACTGGCTCCAGAAGGAGATACCTGACCATGCGTTCATCTCGGACGAGGCCTACAAACTGGACTCGTCGACGGCGGTGAACATCCTCGCAGATGCGCTGAAGGCACTCGTAGACCCCAACAACCGTCTGCTCAGGGCGCAATTGGCAAAGGAATACAGGCAGAGTATACTCGGTGAGGAGGTGTCTGCGGTGAACCTCGGAGGAGACGACGGGGCGGACAAATATCTGCCTTATGGATTTGTGCACGACCGCGAGCGTCTGCTGTCACTCCCTCCCGGTGACCTCGCCGATGCCCTTTTCGCTCTGTTCAGCCTGGACAGGCTGCCCGGAGAATCAGCCTATATAGACGCCTTCATGGATCAACTCAGTGCGTTTACGAAGAGCAATGTGCCCGACATAGGACGGTTCCTGGAGGCATGGGACGACACTCTGCACAAGAAAAGTGTCAAGGGTGGCGACCTGCAGGGCATCAGACTGCTGACCATACACAAGAGTAAGGGACTGGAATTTGACCACGTCCTCCTGCCGTTTGCGGCGTGGAAACTTGACAAGGGCAGCACCCTGTGGTGCAAGACGGACGAAGCACCCTTTTCGGAAATGCCTGTCGTGCCGGTAGAGACAGGCGGTCTGAAGAACACCGTCTACTCTGATGACTGGTTCAAAGAGCAGGTGCAGAACAGTATAGACAACATGAACATACTGTATGTGGCGTTCACCCGTGCGGCGAAAAACCTGTATGTCATAGGCAAAAACGTAATGGGCAAGAACGGATTGGGCAAGTCCACGATGTGCGCTTTGATACAAAAGACGCTGCCCAACCTGACAGAAGCCCTCCCCGGAAGCGTCATCACCGGCGATGCCGGCAAGGGAGGCGAAACGGTACATTTCACCTACGGCGCTCTGTATGTGAAGAACAAGGACGCCAAAACGTCGGGAAACGTGTTCTTGCAGAAGAAGACGGATATTGCCGTTGATGCCAATGTGCACAACGGAAACCTCGAGTTCAGGCAAAGCAACAGGAGCCGTGCGTTTGTGGCAGAGACGGACACCGTGCCCGAAAACCAGCATTACATCACCCAAGGTACGGTGATGCACAGCGTACTTTCGCAGATTCACGATGCGAGTGAGGTGGAACGGGTGCTTGATGACTTCGTGCAGGAGGGCGTAATCTCCGATACGGACAACGAACTGAACCGCGTCACGCTCTCGAAACTCATCCGCAAACGCATCAACGACAATCCCCACGCCGTGGTGAACCGCTGGTTCTCGGCAGAAGCAGAGGTGTTCAACGAGTGCACAATCATCTCTCCCGACCCGGAAACGGGAGGCGCACGCGAACTGCGTCCCGACCGTGTGGTGAAGATAGGGGACACAATGACAGTCATCGATTTCAAGTTCGGCAAACCCAACGAACGGTACAAAAGTCAGGTGAGGACATATATGGACTTGCTGCGGGACATGGGTTACCGTCACGTCGAGGGTTATCTGTGGTACATATACAACAATGTGGTGGAGCCGGTGGCAAGCAACGGCTGACAAAAGACAAACATCCTTTAGTATGAAAGCCTTTCTGGAATATGTAGCGGAAGACATAATAAGAAAACACGGCACAGACTTGAGTGAGGTGGCTGTGGTGTTCCCCAACAAGAGAGCGTCGCTCTTCATGAACCGCTATCTGCTGAACGTCGCAGGCAAACCGCTGTGGAGTCCGCACTATATCACTATCAGCGAACTGTTCAGGTCGCAGACTGACCTGACCGTTGCCGACAAGATAAAGAGTGTCTGCATGCTTTACAGGACATACAAGCAGTATGTCTCCAACGAGGAAACACTCGACCAGTTCTGGAGTTGGGGCGAGATCATGCTGTCGGACTTTGACGACCTCGACAAGAACATGGGCAATGCAGACCTCGTGTTCAGCAATATACGCGACCTGCACGCCTTGGATTCCGTTGCCTATCTTGACGAAAAGGAGCGCGAAACACTGAAACGCTTCTTTGCAGAGTTTACCGATGGACACGACACAAGGCTCAAGCAGCGGTTTGAACACCTCTGGAACAAACTGGCAAACATATACCATGACTTTAATGCTGCCATGCTAAAGGAAGACTTGGGCTATGAGGGGGCTGTGTACCGCAGGGTGGCAGAGACGGCGGATGTGCTGCAATGGAGGTACAAGAAGTACATCTTTGTGGGCTTCAATATGATACAAAAGGTTGAACAAACCCTATTCAAAAGTCTGAAAGACAAGGGACTTGCCTACTTCTACTGGGACTTTGACGACTATTACCTTGGCAACAGCAGTCAGGAAGCGGGCCGTTTCATTGAGAAATGGCTTGTGAAATACCCCAATGAACTTGACATCAAGGACAGGGAAGTCTATGATAATTTCTCGCAAGAGAAGGACATCACCTTCCTGTCAGCCGCCACCGAGAACATACAGGCACGTTATATAAGCCAGTGGCTGGAGGGCAACGACAGGATGAAAGACGGCGAGACGACCGCCATTGTGCTCGCTGACGAGACGCTGCTCAAGAGTGTAATCCACTGTTTGCCGAAGGAAATGTCGGGCAAGATGAACATAACGGTGGGCTTTCCTCTGTCGCAGTCTCCTGTCACTGCACTGGTCGAGAACTTCCTCGCCCTGCATCTGCACGGGTACAATGTGCAGCAACAGGTGTTCATGCAGAAGTTTGTGACCGCCCTGTTGCGTCATCCATATATGCATCTGCTGTCGGAAAAGGCGGCGGAACTGTCGCAGACGCTCATCAGGGAGAGGGTGTTTTTCCCGAACAAGGAGCATCTGTGTCTTGACGAAGGACTGAGCCTGCTGTTTGAACCGGTGGACTGCAACCGCAGCGAGATGAATGCTGTGTTTGTGGAACGCCTGCTCGCAATACTCGCCGTTATCGGCAAGAACAGCGAAAAGCAGCGCATAGAAGACCTCGCTGCAGAGGGGCGAGACCCGGAAAAGGAACTTCCCGCATACGAGCAGCAGTTCTTGCAGGAGTCGGTGTTCCGTATGTACAACATCATGAACCGCCTCAACGACCTGATAAAGGGCGGCGATTTGGCGGTCGATCCGGCGACATTGCTCCGGCTGACCGACCAGATTATACAGCAGACGACGATGCCTTTCCACGGCGAACCTGCCGCCGGAATACAGATAATGGGCGTGCTCGAGACGCGAAACCTTGACTTTGACCACCTGTTGGTGCTCTCTTGCAACGAGGGGAACCTGCCGAAGGGTATCAATGAGGTGTCGTTGATACCTTACTCTGTACGCAAAGCGCACGAACTGACCACCATTGACAACAAGGTGGCGATATACGCCTACTATTTCTACAGGCTGCTTCAGCGTTGCCCGGATACGAGTATTGCCTACAACAGTTCCACTGAAGACGGCCACACTGGGCAGATGAGCCGCTTTATGACGCAACTAATGGCGGAGTCAGACCCATCGTCAACGCATATCCATCACGGCAATCTGACAGCCCGACAGTCGCCAGTGGCGTCCGCACGGAAGAATGTGGAAAAGGACGAACAGGTGCTCCGGGTGTTGGAAAGCATGAGTTCACTGTCGCCCTCGGCGATAAATTCCTACATGAGATGTCCGTTGAAGTTCTATTATAACAATGTGGCAAAGATAAAAGAACCCGACACGGATGACATCAGTGACCACCGCACGTTCGGTACAATCTTCCATGCCACGGCGGAACTCATATACAAAAACATACAGACACCTGACGGTGTGATAACCAAAGAGGCTATTGGCGCACTCCTCAAACAGCGTGACCGCTCCACGATACAGCGGTTTGTGGACGAGGCGTTTTCCGAAAACATCTTCCGAGGACACAAGCCTCATTACGACGGACTGCAACTCATCAACCGCGAAGTCATCTGCCGGTATATCGAAAAGATGCTCGACAACGACTATAACATTGCCCCCTTCTCAATCGTGGGCATAGAGGAGCGTGCTTACGAAAGGATGACTTTCAGCATCAACGGCGAGAACAGGGAACTGCTTGTCGGCGGTTATATAGACCGCCTTGACCTTGTCCACACGGCAGAAGGCGATGTGCTGCGTGTCGTAGACTACAAAACAGGCAGCCGAACTCCCGATGGAATGGAAAAGAAAACTATGGAGGAAGTGTTTAATCCGGAAAATATAGATACCTGTCACTCCGACTATTATCTTCAGGCGATGCTCTATTCTGTCATCGTACGCCACCAGAACAAGGCGTCGGAAGACAATGCCACAAGGGCGCTCAATCCCAAGTTGTTGCCAGTGAAGCCTGCTCTGCTGTTCATACAGAAGAGCAAGAGCGTGCAGGACCCGGTGCTTAAACTCAACGGGGAGAGTATTGGCGACATCGCAAAATACGAAACGGATTTCCGCAGACTCCTGAAACAGCAGGTGGAAGAGATTTTTGACAGGGATGTGCCGTTTGCCGCTACGGACAAAGAAAGGCGTTGTGACGGCTGTCCTTACGCCAGAATATGCAAGTAAATGCCGTTTTTCTTTTTGTTTACAAATAAAAATAAGTACTTTTGCAGCGTCAGTCATTGAAAAGTAAAGACAAATCTATGAATACTAAAGTAAAGCTCATACTGATGAACTTCCTCGAGTTCGCTGTGTGGGGAGCCTATCTGACTTCAATGGGAACCTACCTCTCGCAGGCTGGGTTCGGGTCTATCATCGGCTGGTTCTATGCCGTTCAGGGGATTGTTTCGATATTCATGCCTGCTCTGATGGGCATTGTCGCAGACCGTTGGATACCAGCACAGCGGCTGTTGGGTCTCTGTCATCTGTTGGCGGGTGGCTTCATGATAGCCGTCGGACTGTATGGACATCTCGCAAACGTTGATATGGCGTTGCTGTTTGTGCTCTATACTTGTAGTGTGGCATTCTATATGCCTACCTTGGCACTGTCAAACAGTGTGGCATTCAATGCTCTTGTGAAGTCGGGACTTGACACTGTGAAGGACTTTCCGCCTATTCGCGTATTCGGAACGGTGGGTTTTATCTGCACCATGTGGGCGGTTGACCTGTTGGGTTACCAGGCAACGAGTAACCAGTTTGTTGTCAGTGGCTTATTGGGTATAGTGCTTGCTCTGTATGCACAGGCACTTCCTGCTTGTCCGACGAGGAAAGCCTCGGCAGAAGAAGGAGTGCAACGGAAGACCTTGTCGCAGGCTCTCGGACTTGATGCGTTCCGTTTGTTCAAGAACTATCGCATGGCCGTGTTCTTCATTTTCTCCATGCTGCTTGGCGTAAGCCTGCAGATTACCAACGGCTACGCCAACCCCTATATCACCTCGTTCGCCAATGTCGTAGAGTATGCCGACACGTTCGGGGCACAGCATGCAAACATCTTGATTTCCCTGAGTCAGGTGAGCGAGACCTGCTGTATACTCCTCATACCGTTCTTCCTGAAGAAATTCGGCATCAAGAACGTGATGCTTATCGCCATGTTGGCGTGGGTTCTGCGCTTCGGACTTTTCGGTACAGGCGATCCGGGGGCAGGAGTCTGGATGTTCATTCTGTCGTGTATCGTCTATGGAGTGGCGTTTGATTTCTTCAATATTTCGGGTGCGCTGTTCGTGGACCAGAATACCGACGAGGGAATACGCTCTTCTGCCCAAGGACTTTTCATGATGATGACCAATGGTTTGGGCGCTTCCATAGGTACACTCTCCGCTCAGGCAGTCGTCAACCACTTCGTCTATAATCAGGATGCAGCCTTGCAGTTGGACGGCTGGCGCACTTGCTGGTTCATATTTGCCGGCTATGCGTTTGTGGTACTTGTGCTTTTCATGTTCATATTCAAGGCAAAGAAGAAAACAACTTCAGAGTCCAAAGGGTAAAGTCGGCTGACAGGTGAAAGAGGTAAGGTATTTCCATGTGCCCGATGCGGCCGTTGTGACGGAACTTCCACAGGAGGAAGCGCAGCACGCTGCCAAGGTCTTGCGGCTCGAAAGCGGCGATGAGGTGTTCCTAATGGACGGGGTAGGGACGTTCTACCGTGCGGAACTGACATTCGTCTCCCCAAAACACTGCCTCTACAACATAGTCGAGACGTTGACGCAGGAAAAGGCCTGGCACGGCAGCATCAGTGTTGCCATAGCCCCGACAAAGAACATTGACCGCATAGAATGGATGGTGGAAAAATGTACGGAGGTGGGTTTCGATGGCATAACGTTCCTCAACTGCAGGTTTTCCGAGAGGAAACAGATACGCAAGGACAGAATAGAGAAGATAGTGACGGCGGCGGCAAAGCAGAGCAGAAAACCTTTCTTTCCTTGTGTCAGCGATATGATAGACTTCCGCAAATTCGTGTCGGAATGCAAAACAGGAAAGAGATACATCTGCCACTGCTATGAAGAGATAGAACGGAAAGACTTCTTCCGCGAGTTGTCTGTAGCGGATACGGACGATGACATCACGGTGCTTGTCGGCCCCGAGGGTGATTTCGCCATTGATGAAGTGCAGTATGCGCTCGGTCAAGGTTTCGAATCGGTAACCTTAGGTGATTTCCGTCTGCGGACAGAAACTGCCGGATTGGTGGCTACAACCGTGTCGCAGATGCTGAAGAGGAAGTGACAGACAGTCGCAAAGTGCCTGAATGCAGACAGGAAAAGACAGTTGAAACATTAGAAAACGGAATATTATGAAGAAATTTATCGAGGAATTTAAGGCATTTGCCATTAAGGGAAATGCATTTGACTTGGCTGTCGGTGTGATAATAGGCGGTGCTTTCGGCAAGATTGTCTCGTCGCTTGTGGGCGACATAATGATGCCCGTGATAGGTATAATCACTGGTGGTGTGGACTTCAAGTCGCTCTCTGTGATGGTTGGTGAGGCGGAAATAAAATGGGGAATGTTCGTGCAGAATGTCATAGACTTCCTCATAATAGCATTCTGTATATTCATTATAGTAAAAGGACTCAACAATCTCACGAAGAAGAAAGACAGCAAGGAAGAGGCTCCTGCACCGCCAGAGCCTTCGGCAGAAGAGAAACTGCTCACTGAAATACGCGATTTGCTGAAGAACAAGTGATGCCTCCTCGTTGAAAGCGTGAATTTCCCGATGCCGGAAAACGGCATCGGGAAATTGCGTAATAGGATGATGCGGCAAACCGATTCGGTATTTTCTGACGACAGAAAAGTTACGGAATAAAAGTATTTTATTGAAATATATTACGAATTAAAGGTGTAATGGAAATTTGGCGGTGAATTTGTTGGTAGGAAAAGAAATAATACTTACCTTTGCCGAACTTTAATGAAAGAGGGGTGATACTTCCATTTCGGGAGATGCCTACAGAGAAGTTTATTTATTAAAACAAGATGAAGAAACAGTTAAGGAGTGCTGTCTGTACGGAAGGACGCAGGATGGCGGGAGCCAGAGCCCTGTGGGTTGCCAACGGAATGAAGCGCGAACAGTTTGGCAAACCTATCATTGCCATTGTCAACTCATTTACTCAATTCGTACCGGGACACACTCATCTGCACGAGGCAGGGCAGATAGTAAAGGAAGAGATAGAAAGACTGGGCTGCTATGCAGCGGAATTCAACACGATAGCAATAGACGATGGTATAGCCATGGGGCATGACGGTATGCTCTATAGCCTGCCTTCCCGTGACATCATTGCCGACTCCGTGGAATATATGTGCAACGCTCACAAGGCGGACGCAATGATTTGTATCTCCAATTGCGACAAGATTACACCGGGTATGCTCATGGCTTCGATGCGCCTGAACATCCCTGCCGTGTTTGTCTCCGGCGGTCCGATGGAAGCGGGAAAGTACAAAGGCGAGAACCTTGACCTCATTGCTGCCATGGTGAAAGGTGCTGACCCGACAGTCAGTGACGATGAACTGGCAGAGGTGGAGAACCGTGCCTGTCCCGGTTGCGGATGCTGTTCGGGCATGTTTACTGCCAATTCCATGAACAATCTGACCGAGGCCATCGGTCTCTCCTTGCCCGGCAACGGCACCATCCTCGCCACTCATGTCAACCGTGTGGAGTTGATGAAGGCTGCGGCACGGCAGATCGTGAAGAATGCGATGGCATATTATGAGGACGGAGACGAGAGCGTTCTTCCCCGTTCGATAGCCACACGGCAGGCTTTCCTCAATGCCATGACGCTCGATATTGCCATGGGCGCGTCGACAAATACGGTGCTTCACCTGCTCGCAGTGGCGCAGGAGGCGGAAGTGGACTTCACAATGAAAGACATAGATGCCCTTTCACGCAAGACGCCTTTCCTGTGTAAACTTGCTCCAAACAGCCAGAAGTACTCCGTGCAGGAGTGCGGTCGTGCCGGAGGAATGATGGGTTTGCTCGGTGAACTGGCGAAAGGCGGACTGATAGATACCAGCGTGAAGCGTGTCAACGGACACACTTTGGCGGAAGACATAGACAAGTATTCCATTCTGAAAGACACTGTCGATCCCGAGGCAAAGCGCATTTATTCGAGTGCTCCGGCTGGAAAGTTCTGCAACAAACTCGGTGCGCAGGACACCAACTACGAGACTTTGGACACTGACCGCGCCACAGGCTGCATCCGTGACATAGAACATGCTTACACAAAAGACGGCGGTATGGCAATCCTCTTCGGCAATATCGCACAAGACGGATGTGTTGTCAAGACTGCCGGAGTGGACGAGTCAATATGGAAATTTGCCGGTCCTGCCGTTGTGTTCGACTCTCAGGAGGACGCTTGTGAGGGCATATTGGGCGGTAAAGTGAAGAAAGGCGATGTCGTGGTCATCACTCACGAAGGTCCTAAGGGCGGTCCGGGTATGCAGGAGATGCTTTATCCCACATCTTATATAAAAAGTATGCACATGGGAAAAGAGTGCGCCCTCATCACTGACGGACGCTTCTCGGGCGGCACATCGGGTCTTTCCATCGGACATATATCACCCGAAGCGGCGTCGGGCGGCAACATCGGAAAGATTGTTGACGGCGACATTATAGAGATAGATATTCCCAACCGCAGTATCAATGTGCGCCTCAGCGACGAGGAACTGGCTGCACGTCCGCAGCAACCGCTTAAGCGCAACCGCGTGGTTTCAAAGGCTTTGCGTGCTTATGCACAGGCTGTCTCGTCGGCAGACAAGGGCGGTGTAAGAATAATAGACTGATATGGAGAGAATAACTGGTGCTGAGGCGCTGATGCGAAGCCTCGAAAACGAGGGGGTAGATGTACTCTTCGGTTATCCGGGTGGTGCCATCATGCCCACCTACGATGCACTTTATGATCATAGAAAACAGATGCACCATGTGCTTGTCAGGCATGAACAGGGAGCGGTACACGCCGCTCAGGGGTATGCCAGGGTAAGCGGAAAGGTCGGCTGTGCCATTGTCACGTCCGGTCCGGGAGCAATGAATACAATCACTGGAGTGGCAGATGCCATGATAGACTCCACGCCAATGGTCGTCATCTGCGGTCAGGTGGGAGCGGCATTCCTTGGAACTGACGCTTTCCAGGAAGTGGATGTCATCGGCGTGACCCAGCCTATCACGAAGTGGGCGTTCCAGATACGGCGTGCGGAGGATGTGGCATGGGCTGTCAGCCGTGCTTTCTTTATCGCACGCAGCGGTCGTCCCGGTCCTGTGGTACTTGACTTCGCAAAGAATGCGCAGACAGGTATGGTCAACTACGAACCGGTGAAGGTGGACTTCATCCGTTCCTACAAGCCTGTTCCGCAGATGGATCACGAGGCGGTGGAACGTGCTGCACGACTCATCAACAATTCCGTCAAGCCGTTCCTGCTTGTGGGACAAGGTGTGGAGTTGGGCAATGCCCACAAGGAACTTCTTGCCCTTGCGGAAAAAGCGCAGATACCTGTCGGCACGACATTGCTCGGCTTGTCGGCACTGCCCAGTGACCATCCGCTGAACAAAGGAATGCTTGGCATGCACGGAAATCTCGGTCCCAACGTGATGACAAACCAGTGTGACCTGCTCATAGCCGTGGGTATGCGCTTCGATGACCGTGTGACCGGCAACCTCGCAACGTACGCCAAGCAGGCAAAAATCATACACTTTGACATTGACCCAAGTGAGATTGACAAGAACGTGAAGACAGATGTCGCTGTCCTTGGCGACTGCAAGGAGACGCTCCATGCTGTCACAGAACTCGTCGACAGTGCCACTCACCAGTCCTGGTGCGACAGTTTCGCTCCATACGAAGAGAAGGAATACAACAAGGTGATAGACAAAGCCATCCACCCGACTGACGGTCCTCTGCTCATGGGAGAGGTCGTGAGAAAGGTGAGTGAGGCAAGTCACAACAAGGCCATACTGGTTACTGATGTCGGACAAAACCAGATGTTCGGTTGCAGATACTTCAAGTTCACCGAGGGAAGGTCGGTGGTTACCTCAGGAGGATGTGGCACTATGGGCTTCGGATTGCCTGCTGCCATCGGTGCAACCTTTGGCGCTCCCGACCGTACGGTGTGCCTGTTCGTGGGCGACGGCGGTCTTCAGATGACCATACAGGAACTCGGCACTATCATGGAACAGCGTTCGCCAGTGAAGATAATATTGCTCAACAACAATTTCTTGGGCAATGTACGCCAGTGGCAGTATATGTTCTTCAACAAGCGTTACTCGTTTACGCCGATGCTCAACCCCGATTACGGACAGATAGCGGCAGCCTATGGCATACCGTCACGTACGGTAGTGGACAGGGCGGAACTCGATGACGCCATTCAGGAGATGCTCTCTGCGGAGGGCGCATATCTCCTCCAGTGTGCCGTGAAGGAGGAAGACAACGTGCTGCCGATGACACCTCCGGGTGCGAATGTGGACGAAATGCTGTTGGAGATAAAAGATTAGAACAACCATGACGGAAATTGACAATAGCCAGAAGCAGGCAAACCAGACTGGAGGTATGACCGGCGGACAGTGTGGAGACTGCCGCACATGCGAGCGACACTGTGATGAGAGGGTGGAACCGAACAACTCCCATGAAGGACAGACGTTCTTCACGATGATCATATACTCCGAAAACTTTGCCGGAATACTCAACCAGATTACTGCCGTATTTACCCGTAGACAGGTCAATATCGAGAGTCTCAACGTGTGTGCGTCGAGTACTCCAGGTGTGCACAAGTACACTCTGACGTGTTGGTGCACAGAAGACATGGCGAAGATGCTGGTGAAACAGATAGAGAAAAAGATAGACGTACTCAAGGCAGACTACTTCCGTGACGACGAACTGTTCTTCATTGAGTCGTGCCTGATAAAGATCAGTACGCCCCTGTCGCTTGAAATGCCGGAGGTGGGCAAGATAATCCGCCGCAACGGAGCAGGTATCGTGGAGGTCAATTCCACGTTTTGCATCGTGGAGCGCAAGGGTAAAAGCCACACGATTACGGAACTTTACAATAGCCTGAACGAACTTGGTGTCGTGCTGCAGTTTGTGCGTTCGGGTCGCATAGCCGTAACGCGCAGTTGCATAGAACATCTGGATCTCTACCTCGAAGAGAGGGAAAGCGAAAGGCAATGAAACTATCAAAGACAGGAAGATACCGCAATCTGGCAGAGCCGTTCCATTGTGACATGAACAAGGAACTGTTCATGGGGCATCTTGGAAACCACTTGCTGAACGCCGCAGACTTCCATAGCAACGACCGTGGATTCGGTATGGTGTATCTGCAGAGCATACACAAGACGTGGGTACTCTCGCGTCTTGTTGTCGAGATGGACACTATGCCGCACATATATGACGAGTTTTTTGTCGAGACATGGGTGGAGAGTGTCATGCGATACTTTACCAACCGCAATTTCCGCATAGAGGACAAGGAAGGCAGGTCAATAGGTTACGGCCGTTCGATATGGGCGATGATCGATACCGAAACACGCCAGCCGGTCAACCTGCTGGATGTCCGTGACGGTGAAATCACGGACTGGGTGGAGGCGGAAAAGGAGAATCCGATAGACAAACCCTCGCGTGTGAAGATGTCGGACAGTGCAAGACTCGTGGGCGAATATGTGGCAAGATACAACGATGTGGACATCAACGGACATGTAAACTCGGTGAAATCCATAGAGCACGTGCTTGACTTGTTCCCCGTGGAGGCTTATAGCACGAAGCGTCTGCGCCGTTTGGACATCGCCTATGTGGCGGAAAGCCACGCCGGAGACACCCTCCGTTTCTATATGGAGGACGGTGTCAGCCCAGATGAACATCTCGTCAAGATAAGCAAGGCCACTGCTGACGGCGAGACAGAGTGCGTCCGTGCGCACGTTAAATTTACAGACAGATAATGTTAAACCTTATAAACAAAAAGTTAGAACTATGGCAAAAATGAATTTTGGTGGTGTTATTGAAGAGGTAATGACACGCGAAGAGTTCCCCCTGGAAAAGGCTCGCGAGATTCTCAAAGACGAAACTATAGCAGTCATTGGTTACGGTGTGCAAGGTCCAGGTCAGGCTTGTAACCTCCGTGACAACGGTTTCAATGTCATCGTAGGACAGCGTCAGGGCAAGACATTCGAGAAGGCTAAGGCTGACGGATGGGTTCCTGGCGAGACGCTTTTCTCTATCGAGGAGGCTGCAACGAAGGGTACTATCGTGATGTGCCTGCTCTCCGACGCTGCCGTAATGTCTGTTTGGCCAACTCTCAAGGCTTGCCTCAAACCAGGCGATGCCCTTTATTTCTCACATGGTTTTGCCATCACATGGAATGACCGCACAGGTTGTGTCCCGCAGAAGGACATCGATGTCATCATGGTCGCACCTAAAGGTTCCGGCACATCCCTCCGCACGATGTTCCTCGAGGGTCGTGGCCTGAACTCATCATACGCTGTTTACCAGGATGCGACAGGCAAGGCTCTTGACCGTACGCTGGCTCTCGGTATCGGTATCGGCTCCGGCTATCTGTTTGAAACCACATTCCAGCGTGAGGCAACATCCGACCTTACCGGTGAGCGCGGTTCGCTCATGGGCGCTATTCAGGGACTTCTCCTCGCACAGTATGAGGTTCTCCGTGAGAACGGACACACTCCTTCTGAGGCTTTCAACGAGACTGTTGAGGAACTCACACAGTCACTTATGCCTCTCTTTGCAGAGAAAGGAATGGACTGGATGTACGCAAACTGCTCTACAACGGCACAGCGTGGCGCACTTGACTGGTATCCAAAGTTCCACGATGCAATAAAGCCTGTTGTGCAGGAACTCTACAATTCCGTGAAGACAGGTAACGAAGCACAGATTTCAATCGACGCCAATTCAAAGCCAGACTACCGTGTAGGTTTGGAGAAAGAACTCGCTGCGCTACACGACTCAGAGATGTGGCGCACTGCAGAGGTCGTTCGCAAACTCCGTCCGGAGAACAACTGATTCTTTTATAGGGATGCCAGAATCGCTATAAAATGCTCTTTACAGCGGAAAGTTCTTCTCTTAGAAGGCTTTCCGCTGTTATGTATCAATGATAGCAATACGATATTATTTTGCATTGACTATGAAATTAGTCCTCAGTATCTTGGCATTCTATGCTTTCGCAATGTGTGCGTGTGCACAAGAAGTGCTGGACACCGTCAATGTGCGTGTGCAGTATCAGGCATTGTACAAACATATACAGGAACAAAAGGAAGTGTATGATGATACGGAACTGTTGGATATAGGAAAGCATTCGTCCCGATTTTACAGCCAACGTTTTGAGCAGTTTCTGCATCAACTCGATTCTGTGAGAAGTGCAACTTCCGATCCTATGACCTATCTGCAATTTTTGGGAGACAGGTTTGGCTCAAAGAAAGGACGCGAGTATGAAGTTTATAAGCACATTCCACAAAAAGGAATGCTCACTTATACGGATGTTTTGCACAACGAATTCTTCTTCCGTTATGAGGAATCCATTCCAACCTTTTCATGGGAACTGGCTGAAGGCGATACACTCATTGTCGGTTATCCCTGTCATAAGGCTGTTTGCCAGTTTCGTGGACGAACTTGGACGGCATGGTATACTTTGGATTTGCCCTTTGACAACGGTCCGTGGAAGTTGGGAGGACTGCCAGGACTCATACTGGCAGCGTCTGAAAGCCAAAATGAATTTTCGTTTATTGCTACAGGTATTGAGCAATTGCATAGCACAGCAACCATTAGCTTTCAGCCCAAACGTTACGAGCGTTTAAGTGCTGAAAAGTTTCAGCGGTTGCTGACAGATTATTGGAAAGACCAATGGAATACCACCAACCGCTTGCAAGGCAGCGGATACAGCGAACCTCCTAAGGCGCAACGGAGTTTTAATGCCTGTTTAATGGACAAGTATGAATAAATGGCTTGTATTGTTCATCTTTCTCATGGCTTATACGACAGTGGCGGCTCAGTCGTTCACAGGTCGTGTTGTAAATAGCCGACATACTCCACTTGAAGGCGTATCTGTGGTTTTGCTAGACAGTACGATCATGAAGCCGTTGGCTTTTACACGCACAAATGCTGACGGATATTTTGTATTGTCGTGTCCAGAAAAGAAAACAGGAATTCTTACGTTCAACCAACTCGGCTATGCCAAAGACACTGTAGATGTGCGGCATTTCAGAGTGGGAGAAACAGTTGTTGTTGTTTTGAAAGAGCAGTCTTACAGTCTTAAAGAAGTAAAAATTGAGGCGCCTCGCATTGCACAACGCGGTGATACATTGACTTATCCCGTAAATCTCTTCAAACAGCAGCAAGACCGAAGCATAGCCGATGTCATTGCGAAAATGCCGGGGCTACAGGTAAACGACGACGGCACCATAGAGTATCAGGGACGACGGATCAACAAATTCTACATCGAGGGTATGGATATGTTGGGAACAAAATATTCCCAAGTTTCAGAAAACCTTGCCGCAGACAAGGTGAAATCCGTACAAGTATATGAGAACCATCAGGTAGTTAAGATGTTGCGCGGTCTTGACTTCTCGGAACAAGCTGCGCTGAACATTGTGCTTCGTGATGATGCCAAAAGCGTTTGGCAAGGCATGGTTGACCTGGGAGCCGGAAGCAGTTTGCGGAAGAATGCCGATTTCCTGTGCGACAGTCGGCTTAATTCCATGCTTTTTTCCCGGAGATTGCAGACTTTTTCTTTGTATAAATTCAACAATAGCGGAGCGGAACTGAAAGAAGCTGTCAACCTCAGAAAGTTCTTTGGATATGGGATGCCTGAGGCTTCCGAATTTGTGGAGAATATATCTCAGTATGTTCCCGATCTTAACTCGTCACGTACCCGAATGAATCAGACACACCTGTTGTCTACCAACTGGCTTTTCAAAACTGGCAAGGATGCCGATTTGCGTTTTCAGTTGAGCGGTGTGTTTGACGAGACCAAGGTAGAAGAGGAAATCGTAACCGAATATTCGGACATCGCAACATACAACCGCATTGCAGAATATTCACATGCCAAAAGTCACAAAAACTACGCCGGCAGCGAATTACTTTACCGTGTGAATAGCGACAAGCTTTTTCTGACCAATAATTTCAATGCAAATCTTACGTTTGACCGCGGCAAAGGAACCGCACTTGTCAATTCGCTGCAGCAAAACCAATATGTCAAGCCGCATAAGCGCACGATATCCGACGAGTTGGAAATGATTAACAAATTGAAGAACGGGAAGCATCTTACCAGTCGTGCTTATTTCTCCTACAATTACATGCCGAGTGAACTGCTGACAGCAAACAACATCTTGCAAGAACTAAACCAAAAGGTCGCATTTTGGGGAGTTACAACCGCTTTCAGTCATCCTCTTGGAAAGATGAATGCAAAATACAGTATCGGAAATGAAGGATTCGCGCAACGTGTTGAGGAAAGCCATTGTCAGTTGCATTTGAACTGTGTTCAAAATGCCACAAAAGCAACTGTAGGATTATACAACCAAAATGATAAGTTCAGCTGGAATATTCGTTTACCTCTTGCTTTGATTACGCAGACTTTGGACAAGGTCTCACATCGACATTTCGGATTTGAGCCCTATCTGTCAATAGCTTACAAACCAAATGCGCATTGGAGTTTTTCCATAACCTATTCTTATTCGGAACAGACAAAGGAGGGACTGGAGCTATGCCAAACGCCTTTGTTTACCGGCTACTTAATGCGGCGGAGTGGTTATGGCAGTTTCTACACTCAGAGTATGCATACTGCCAACATTTATGCCACTTTCAAAGATGTACGTTATGGCTTCTTTGCCTCATTACGTGCCGGCTACAATTATTCACCAAACACCATGTTATATTCCCATCAATTGGACGGGATTGTTTACAGTTCAATAGCTACGTCACACGAGCAGCCCAGCAAAATGTTTCATACAAGCGTCAAACTGACTAAAAACTTTGGGTCGAAGTTGTCTGTAGGACTTGATGCCTATATCAGTCAAAGCAACTCCTGTATTCTATTGGAGGACAATCCTGTGGC
>CAVFZF010000008.1:19449-87571 GCA_963627025.1 Bifidobacteriaceae bacterium
AATGCTTCGGTGTCCCTGTCATATCGTCCATGCAATTGGTTTTCTGTGGAAGAAAAGTCTTTCCTTTTCCACACAGAGAGTAAACGGGAGCAGATAGGTGATTTAGCAGCCTATAATCAAAGTACAAACACATTCAACCATACAATTGATGTGTTTGTTACTCCCAAGAAATGGGTGCTACAATGGAAGAATGAGTTTTACCATAGCAACGACCAGTCTGCATCGTTCAATTTCTTTTCCGATATGTCCATATCGTACCGGTTAAAGGGAAGCGAAATTTCTCTCAGTCTAAACAACATCATGGGAAATGATACCTATGAACGCCGAATTATAAAGTCTGATTACACAACCTATACGGTCTATCGCTTGCGCCCACGTGAGTTTATTGTCAAATATTCATTTGCATTGTAAACTCTTGTCTTGCGGATGTGCCTTTTCGATAATTATTCAGGACAATATGGAGTTCATTCCTGATTTTGTCCTTGCAGGTTGTCTCCATAGGCGCATCGTGGAGTATAAAAGAAACTAAAATACTTGAATAGTTCGGCAATTTGAACTACCTTTGCAAGAGGTATGCTGTACTGGAGAGGACGGATAGGCATTTCCTTTCCGTCCGTCAGTGGTATCTTGGCAAGGTAAGTTATGGTTTCAGTTGAAAACTTAAAGGTTGAATTTTCTGCCCGTCCGTTGTTGGAAGATGTGAATTTTGTCATCAATGACCGCGATCGCATTGCGCTTGTGGGCAAAAACGGTGCGGGGAAATCCACTATGCTGAAGATACTCAGCGGTATTCAAGCACCCACATCAGGAACAGTTTCCGTACCCAACGATACGCTTGTGGGCTATCTTCCACAAGTAATGAAGTTGCAGGACGACACCACGGTGAGAGAGGAAGCACAGAAGGCATTCTCATCGGTGGCGGCTCTCGAGGCGAAAGTGAAGTCGTTGGAAAAGCAGATTGCAGAGCGTACAGACTACGAAAGCGAAGACTATATGGTGTTGGTGGAGAAATTTACCACCGAATACGACCGCTTGATGATGGCGGGAGCAGCCAATCGGGATGCCGAGACAGAGCGTACCCTTGTAGGATTGGGCTTCTCCCGCAGTGATTTTGACCGTCCCACGAAAGAGTTTTCAGGCGGTTGGCGGATGCGAATAGAACTTGCCAAGATTCTCTTGCAAAAGCCAGACGTGCTCCTTCTGGATGAACCTACGAACCATTTGGACATAGAGAGCATCCAATGGCTGGAGCAATTCCTTGTCCAAAGTGCCAAAGCCGTGGTGCTGGTGAGCCATGACCGTGCGTTTATCAACAATGTCACAAACCGCACAATAGAGATAACCTGCCGCCATATAGTTGACTATAAGGTGAAATATGACGAGTATGTGAAACTCCGTGCCGAACGTCGTGAGCAACAGATACGCGCCTATGAAAATCAACAGAAGGAGATAGCCGACACCAAAGCATTCATTGAGAGATTCCGTTATCAGGCTACCAAGGCGATACAAGTGCAGCAACGCATACGTCAACTGGAAAAAATCGTCCCGGTAGAGATAGACGAGCAGGATACGTCCGCACTCCGTCTGAAGTTTCCTCCGTGCCTTCGCAGTGGCGACTATCCCGTAATTTGCGATGGCGTGGAGAAGAGTTACGGTGACCACAACGTATTTCATGATGTCAGTTTCATCATAAAACGTGGTGAGAAAGTGGCATTTGTGGGGCGTAATGGTGAGGGGAAATCGACGTTGGTGAAGTGTATCATGAACGAGATACCGTTTGGTGGAAAACTCAAAGTGGGTCATAATGTGCAGATAGGATACTTTGCACAGAATCAGGCGCAACTGCTTGACGAAGACTTGACGGTGTTTCAGACCATCGACAACGTGGCAAAGGGCGACGTGCGACTGCGCATCAACGATATCTTGGGCGCGTTTATGTTCGGCGGAGAGGCCTCTGACAAGAAAGTGAAAGTGCTCAGCGGCGGTGAGAGAAGCCGTCTTGCGATGATAAAACTCCTGCTTGAACCGGTAAATCTCCTTATTCTTGACGAACCGACAAACCACCTCGACATGAAGTCAAAGGACGTTCTGAAGGAAGCGATAAAGGCTTTTGACGGGACGGCAATCATTGTCAGCCACGACCGGGAATTCCTCGACGGATTGGTAGACAAGGTGTATGAGTTCGGCGGAGGACAGGTTCGGGTACATTTGGGAGGCATTTACGACTGGCTGCGACGTCTCTCCTTGTCGGCAGGAGATGCCGACAAGGCCGACCAAACATCCATAGACGCTATGTTGCACGCGGGAAACAAGGTTGCCGAAACGAAACAACCGCAGCCTCAAAAGACGGAATCCCTGTCCTTGTCCTACTCTGAACGCAAGGAGTTACAGAAGAAGATAAGCCGTTTGCAGAAAGCCGTCAAGGAGAGTGAAGACAAGATTGGCAAGTGGGAAACGCGCATCCACGAACTCGACACAATCCTCTATGATCCGGCTAATGCGTCGAACATGGAACTCATAAACGAATACACAGACGTGAAGAGGCGGCTTGACGACGAGGAGTTGAAATGGACTTCCCTGTCGGAACAACTGGAAGAAGAAAGCAAAAAACTACAATGATATGAAGAAAACAATTGTCACAATGGCTGTTATAGCAATGACGGCGATGCCAGCAATGGCACAGTTGAAGTCGGGAATCGACACAAAGAATCTCGACAAAAGTGTACGTCCGGCGGACGATTTCTACGAGTTTGCCTGTGGAGGTTGGATGAAAAACAACCCTCTGCCGGCTGCTTACTCTCGCTTTGGGTCATTTGACCGTTTGGCTTTAGACAACAACAAGCGCATCAATACAATACTTACAGACCTGTGCAAGGGCAAGTTTGCCGACGGAACACTGGAGCAGAAGATAGGCGATTTGTACAAACTCGCCATGGATTCCGTACGGAGAAATGCTGAAGGAGTGGCTCCAGTGAAGCCTTATATAGCCGAAATCGAAGCGGCAAAGGACAAGTCTGAGTTACAGGCAGTCCAGTTGAAGTACGCAGCATTCGGCTATGGAGTGCCCTATAGCGCGTCTTTCACTGCTGACGAGAAGGACTCCAAGAATAACATAATGTATGTATGGCAGGGCGGTCTCTCCCTCGGTGAGAAAGGATACTACCTTGATAATGATGATGCAACAGTTAATATTCGCAATGAATACAAGAAACACATCGTCCGGATGTTCCAACTTTTTGGCTTCTCATGGAGTGAGGCCACGCAGAAGATGGAGGCAATCATGCGTATGGAAACACAGTTTGCTGTCGCTTCAAAGAGCCGTACCGAATTGCGTGATGTGGAGAAAAACTACAACAAGACCTCTCTTGAAGACTTCGAAAAGACATATCCCAATCTCCGTTTCACCCAGTTGGAGAACGCCGAAGGTGTGGAAACACAGTACATACAGAACCTTATTGTTGGTCAGCCGGATTTCCTTGCCGCAGTAGACAAGATTGTTGCTATGCAGACTGCCGAGGAACTGCGTGCGTTGATGGAGTGGGATCTCATCCAGAGTTCTGTCAGTTACTTGAGCGATGAGGTCGCTGCCGCATCGTTTGAGTTCAACGGAAAGGTGATGAGAGGACGTAAACAGGACTACGAACGTTGGAAGAAAGCCACCTCGACAGTGGAGAGTGTGCTTGGTCAAGCCCTCGGAAAAATCTTCTGTGAACGTTATTTCCCCGAAGCAAGTAAGGAACGTATGAAAACCCTAGTCGACAATCTTCAGGCGTCATTGGGGGAAAGAATCAAGGCACAAGAGTGGATGAGCGAGGAGACAAAGACCGCTGCTCTTGAGAAACTCTCTACTTTCTACGTTAAAATCGGATATCCTGACAAGTGGAAAGACATGAGTGCTTTGGTCATAGATCCGTCGAAATCACTCTATGAGAACATCCGTTCCGCACAACTGTTCCGCAACAAACAGTACATAGAAGAGACTGCCGGAAAGCCTGTAGACCGTGACGAATGGCACATGACACCGCAGACAGTGAACGCATACTACAATCCTACGACTAATGAGATTTGCTTCCCTGCAGGTATATTGCAGCCTCCTTTCTTCGACGCAAAGGCTGATGATGCCTTCAACTACGGTGCTATCGGTGTGGTGATAGGTCATGAGATGACCCACGGATTCGACGACCAGGGTTCACATTACGATAAAGACGGCAATATGAAAGACTGGTGGAAGGCAGAGGATGTGGAGAACTTCAAGAACCGTACTGCCCAGTACGCAACATGGTTCTCACAGATCAAAGTGCTCCCAGATCTGAATGCGAACGGTCAGATGACCCTTGGCGAAAACCTCGCAGACCATGGTGGTCTCATGGTAGCGTACAATGCATACAAAAATGCCACAAAATTCGCTCCGCTTAAAACTATCGACGGATTCACTGGAGACCAGCGTTTCTTCATGGCATACGCTGGTGTCTGGGGACAGAACATCACCGAAGCGGAGATAAGAAACCTCACACGGTCAGATGTACACGCTCTCGGCGAATGGCGTGTCAACGGTGCTCTGCCACACATCAATGCCTGGTACGAGGCGTTTGGCGTAAAACCGGGTGACAAGATGTACATTCCCGAAAGTGAAAGACTTAATCTTTGGTAAGCAATGCCACTCAGATTACCAGATAAACTGCCGGCAATTGACCTTCTGAAGCAGGAGAATATCTTTGTCATGGACCAATCCCGGGCCCATAGACAGGATATTCGCCCGCTCAAGATTGTCGTCCTTAATCTCATGCCTCTGAAGATTACGACGGAGACAGACCTCGTCCGTATACTCTCAAACACGCCTCTTCAGTTGGACATAACGTTCATGAAACTGAAGAGCCACACCCCAAAGAACACCCCCGTGGAGCATATGCTGATGTTCTACAAGGACTTTCAGCAATTGAAAAGTACCAATTTTGATGGGATGATCATAACGGGAGCACCCCTTGAGATGATGAATTATGAGGACGTGTCCTATTGGCCTGAGATTGTGGAGATATTCGATTGGGCAAAGACTCATGTCACCAGTACGCTCTATATCTGCTGGGCGGCACAGGCTGGACTGTTCTATCATTATGGCATACAGAAATATCCGTTGCCGATGAAGAAATTCGGCATCTTCGAACAGCGTCCTTTGAAGCCGTTGGAACCCATCTTCCGCGGTTTCGACGATGTGTTCATGATGCCTCATTCGCGCCATACGGAGATACGCAAGGAGGATGTTCTGAATGTGCCTGAACTCGTTCCGCTTGCTGATAGCGACGATGCCGGTCTGAGCATCATAATGGCACGCGAGGGCAGGGAGTTCTTCGTGACCGGCCATTTGGAGTATGCCCCCAATACGATAGACACCGAATACAGACGTGATCTTGGCAAACGTGATGACGTGTCGATGCCGGAGAACTACTACAAGGACAACAATCCCGACAACCCTCCTGTGGTTACATGGCGCGCCGCCGCCAATCTGTTCTATCACAACTGGATAAACTACTACGTCTACCAGACCACTCCTTACAATATAAAGGACATTAAGTGATGCGTAAACTTGAATTGCTTGCTCCGGCAAGAGACCTTCAGTGCGGCATCGCAGCCATAGACTGCGGTGCTGACGCTGTCTATATGGGTGCCCCGAAATTCGGTGCCCGTGCTGCGGCAGGCAATTCCCTCGATGACATACGGCAACTGGCAGATTATGCCCACCGCTTTCGTGCGAAGGTGTACATAACCTTGAACACCATTGTCTATGATGATGAACTTGATGAGGTGCGTTCTCTCCTTGAGCAGATTAATGCAATCGGTGTCGACGGAATACTCGTTCAGGACATGGCAGTCCTTGATATGGCGAGGCGAATGGGCATGACCGTGCACGCCTCTACACAGACCGACAACCGTGACAAAGCCTCTGTAGAGTGGATGAAATCACTCGGGTGCAGCCGTGTTGTACTTGCCAGAGAACTCTCGTTGGATGAAATCCGCACCATACACGCCGCTTGTCCCGATACCGAACTGGAGGTTTTCGTCCATGGGGCACTGTGTGTGAGTTACTCGGGGGCGTGCTATGCCTCGCAGTATTGCTTCGGCAGGAGTGCCAACAGGGGCGAGTGTGCACAGTTCTGCCGAATGAAATACGATCTCATTGATGCCGACGGACGTGTCTGGGAGCATCAGCGTCACCTGCTTTCCCTGCGTGATTTGTGCCGGATAGAACATCTCGAAGAACTCGCAGATGCCGGTGTCGTCTCGTTTAAGATTGAAGGACGTCTCAAGGACGTCGGCTATGTGAAGAATGTGGTGGCAGCCTACAGTCGGCAACTTGATGGCATTTGCAAAAAGAGAGTGAGGGATTACTGCCGTGCATCCGTGGGAGAAGTGGCATATTCATTCACTCCTGACCTGAAGAAAACGTTCAACCGTGGTTATACGGACTATTTCCTCAGTGGACGCAAACCTGACATTTTCTCGCCCGACACACCGAAAGCCATCGGTGAATACGTCGGACGTGTGAAGGAAATACGCGGCCGTTCGTTTACTGTGGCAGGCATCGCGTCATTTAGCAATGGCGATGGCCTGTGTTTTATCAATGCTAACCGTGAACTTGAAGGCTTCCGTGTAAACCGTGCGGAGGGTAATCGCCTGTTTTTGCAGAGCCTTCCCGAGGGACTGCATCCAGGGTTGTCGCTCTACCGCAACCACGATGTGGCGTTTGACAAACAACTCTCAACTCCAGGCACAGAACGCCGTGTTCCTGTCACGATAACGTTTTCCACTACCCCGGAAGGCTTCTCGCTCAAGGGCGAAGGGGAAGGCTTGCGAACTGTGACGGTAGAGGGGAAAATGGAAAAACAGCCGGCGCAGAAACCGCAACACGACAATATCGTCAATCAACTCTCACGTTGGGGCGGAACGATCTATCGAGCCGATGACATCCGTATAGAGAACGCCGCCGACACATACTTTATTCCCTCCAGCCGACTGTCACAGTTGCGCCAGAGGCTTTGTGCCGCATTGACGGTCAATACCGACGATTCCGTTTCTGACAAGGAGGCAGTCTATGAGCCAAACACCACGGTCATTCCTGCCGAAGAGCGTCCATTCCGCTTCAAGAATGTCAGCAACGGTGTTTCGCAAGCGATGCACCGTGCATGGGGAATAGATGATTTCACCGAAGCGATGGAGATTGACGGAAAGGGCTTTACGCTGCCTTTGATGCAGTGCCGCCATTGTTTGCGGTTCTCATTGGGGTATTGTGTGAAGCGCGGAGGGCAGCGTCCGACGTGGAAAGAGCCGTTGCAGTTGCGTCTTGGCGACGGACGCAGATTCCGATTGGAGTTTGATTGCAAAAAATGCCAGATGAATGTATATGCGGAATAGTGCCTTGCTCCTGACCTTGATTCTTGTCGTGTCTATGCTAAGCGGATGCTACAACAAGACGCAACGGTACAGTACACTGACAGCAGACAGTGTGTCGGTAGCGGTTGACACGGTCTCCAGCCTGTCAGGCAGACATTATTCACGCAACTACAACTTTATCGTCAACTGCGATTCTCTCGTTCTTCAGAGTCAACAACCTGAGGAGAAAGTGTCAGAACTGCCCATTGACACTTTTTCTGTTTACCGCAATGAACATGTAGTTGTGGCTGACATTCGCTCCATACCGGCCGATACTGTCGACTCGGTGTGGGTGCAACTCGCCAACGACAGGGCGGTTTTCGGCTGGATACACGAGAGCGAGATGCTCGAAAATGTAGTCCCTGACGATCCGATTTCGCAGTTCATAAACTTCTTCTCCGACGCTCACATCCTCATATTCCTCGTCTTTCTCTCCATTATGGTCGTGGCTTACATGACGACGATAGTCAGAAAGAGAAACGTGCCTATAGTCCATCTTCGTGACATAGACAGTTTCTTCCCTGCCTTGTTGTGCCTCATAGTGGCAGCGTCAGCCACTTTCTACGCCTCCATACAGGCATTCTGTCCCGATGCGTGGCGGCACTTCTACTATCATCCTACGCTCAATCCATTCTCTGTGCAGCCACTTCTCGGCATATTCCTCTTTTCCGTCTGGAGTATGCTTATAGTCGGTTTGGCTGCCGCCGACGATGTTTTCCGTCGCCTGAAGTTTGCCGATGCCGTGCTCTATCTGGGCGGAGTGGGGGCTGTGTGCGCCGTTGACTATGTGTTGTTCAGCCTCACCACTTTGTTCTATGTGGGTTATGCGCTCTTGGCAACCTATATTTTCTTTGCTGTGAAGCAGTACTTCCGCCATGACAACCGTCCCTATGTCTGTGGCAACTGCGGTCACCGCATAAGGCAAAAGGGCAAGTGTCCCTACTGTGGAACGGTCAACGAATAATTCGAAATCACATTTTTGTCGTGCATAATGGCGTTTTTACGAGACCAAAATGCCATTCCTGCCCTGTCTGTAGTTGCATTTCCTGCTTGTCACAAAAATGAAAAATACTTTAATACACTTGGGATAATCGGGGAAAATTCGTAATTTTGGCATATATAATGGTATAAAATGAAACCTCATACAATAAGCAAACATATATTTCCCGCAATGTTTTCCCTGCTTCTGACCGTTCCCTGTGGAGCGCAGAAGATATCCCTCGGTTCATGCACAACACACGACGGTGGACAGTACAAGGGTGAAATCGTGGCGGGAAAGCCCAATGGAAAGGGCAGCACACTGTTCAAAACAGGCGATACTTACGACGGTGAGTATGTGAAAGGAAAGCGTCAAGGCTATGGCGTATATACGTTTACGGACGGCGAGAAGTATGAAGGCGACTGGTTTCAGGATCAGCAACACGGTCGCGGAACATACTATTTTGCCAACAACAACAAGTATGTTGGAATGTGGTTTCGTGACTTTCAGCACGGTCATGGCGTGATGTATTATTTCAACGGAGACAAGTACGACGGCGAATGGTATCAGGACAAGCGTCAGGGAAAAGGACGTTACACATTCCAGAGCGGAGCATATTACGACGGTAACTGGCAGAATGACAAGAAAGATGGCAAAGGATTCTTTCTCTGGGACGACGGCTCCAGTTACGACGGAGATTGGGAACGCAACTACAGAAGCGGCAAAGGCACGTTCCGATATGCCGACGGAGATGTCTACAATGGCGAGTGGTCGCAGGACATGAAGAACGGCAAGGGCATATACAAGTACCAGAACGGCGATGTATATGAAGGCACTTACAAGGACGATTTCCGTGAGGGCGAGGGCATACTCAAGTATTCCAACGGCGACACTTATACAGGTCATTTTTCTGCAGGCGAGAAGAATGGACAGGGAGTGCTGCGTTGGGCCAATGGCGATACGTACAACGGACAGTGGAAAAACGACCTTCAGCACGGCAAAGGGCAGTTGAAGAAGAAAAACGGTGACGTGTATGACGGTCAGTTCAAGGGCGGTCAGATAGAGGGAGAAGTCATCATCCACTATGCTGACGGCACGAAATTCAAGGGTCAATACAAGGGTGGCAAGAAGAATGGAGCCGCTATCATGGAGTATAAGGACGGCAAACGTTTCGAAGGACATTTCGTCAATGATCAGCAAGACGGTAATTTCGTGGAGAAAGACAGGGACGGGAAGGTGACGAAAAAAGGCTACTACGAGAACGGCAGACGCTACGAAGAATAACAAGACAATAATATGGTTGCCAAGAAAAAAAACGTTTCGGCTGACAAGAATATGCTGAAACTGCTGCGTGACGACGAGTATCTTCGTCCGTTTGCATACGCTGTAAACGGCAGACACGCCAGAGTGATGGACAAGATTGCCCAGTTGACCGGCAACGGAACGAAGTCCCTGACGGATTTCGCCAGCGGACACCTCTATTTCGGACTGCACAGAACCGCCGACGGTTGGGTGTTTCGGGAATGGGCGCCCAATGCTACTGCGATATATTTGGTGGGAGATTTCAACCACTGGAAGGAAACCCGGGCTTACAAAGCCAAGCGTATTCCGGGTACAGAGAACTGGGAATTGACACTGCCGGAGCAGTCTTTGAAGCATGGAGACTTGTATAAGATGAGCGTTCACTGGAACGGCGGCAGTGGTGAACGTATCCCCGCATGGGCTACAAGGGTTGTTCAGGATGAGCAGACAAAGATATTCTCCGCTCAGGTTTGGGCTCCCGAGAAGGAGTACAGGTGGAAACGCAAGACTTTCAAGCCATGCACTTCGCCGCTGCTGATATATGAATGTCACATCGGAATGGCGCAGGATGCGGAGAAAGTCGGCACATATAATGAGTTCCGTGAGAATGTCCTGCCGCGCGTAATCAAGGCAGGCTACAACTGCATACAGGTCATGGCGATACAGGAGCACCCCTATTACGGCAGTTTCGGCTATCATGTGAGCAGTTTCTTCGCCGCTTCGAGCCGCTTCGGTACGCCCGAAGACCTGAAGAGGCTTATAGACGAGGCGCACAAGAACGGCATTGCCGTGATAATGGATCTTGTGCATTCTCACGCCGTGAAGAATGAAGTGGAAGGACTCGGCAACCTGTGTGGCGACCCCAATCAGTATTTCTATCCCGGCGAACGCCATGAACACAACCAGTGGGATAGCCTGTGTTTCGACTACGGAAAGGACCAAGTGATACACTTTCTGCTGTCAAATTGCAGGTATTGGTTGGAGGAATACAAGTTCGATGGGTTCCGTTTTGACGGTGTTACCTCTATGCTTTACTACAACCACGGTTTGGGTCAGGACTTCTGTTCTTACGCCGATTACTTCAACGGAGCGGAGGATGACAATGCCATATGCTACCTTTCTCTTGCCAACAAACTCATACATGAGGTCAACAAGAACGCCATTAGCATAGCGGAGGAAATGTCGGGAATGCCCGGTCTTGCAGTGAAACTGGAAGACGGCGGCTACGGTTTCGACTATCGGTTGGCAATGGGAATCCCTGATTACTGGATTAAGACGATAAAGGAAAAGAGGGACGAGGACTGGGGAGTCTTTGACATGTACTGGAAGTTGACGGACAGACGCAGTGACGAGAAGACTGTTTCCTATGTGGAATCCCACGACCAAGCCCTTGTCGGAGACAAGACAGTGATATTCCGTCTCGTCGATTCCGATATGTACTGGCACTTCAAGAAGGGTGACGAAAACGATGCCGTACACCGCGGAATCGCCCTTCACAAGATGATAAGGATGATTACTGCCTCGACGATAAACGGCGGTTACCTCAATTTTATGGGTAATGAGTTCGGGCATCCTGAGTGGATTGACTTCCCGCGAGAGGGCAACGGTTGGAGTTACAAGTATGCCCGCAGACAGTGGAATCTTGTGGACAACAAGGAACTTTGCTACCATTATCTCGGTGATTTCGATGCACGATTGATGCACTTGATAGGTTCTTGCCGCGGATTTCAAGCCACTCCGGTGCAGGAAATCTGGCATAATGACGGCGATCAGGTCATTGCTTACAGTAGGGGGGAACTCATCTTCGTGTTCAATTTCAGCCCTACACATTCGTTCACGGACTATGGCTTCCTCGTGAAAGCCGGGTCTTACAAGGTCGTGCTGAATACTGATGCCACCGAGTTCGGCGGTCAGGGACTCAACGATGACAGTATAGAGCATTTCACAGTGCATGATGACCTCTATGCCGAGGACGGCAAGGAATGGCTGAAACTGTATATCCCGGCACGTTCCGCCATGGTCTTGAAGAAGTTATAGGATGTTTTATGAAGGATAACCGTAATTCCGCAAGTCTGGGAAATGTGGTGTGTACGCTCCTGTTTGGTGCGTTCACGTTTCTGTATCTGTACTTTTTCCAGAATGATATGCTCGCCTATGCACAGCACGTTCTGTCGAAAGGCACTACCGTTTACAACCCTTTCATCGGTGCTTTCGCCATAACTGGTGTGCTGTTGTTGCTCAGTCTGTTGACGACAAGTGCTTTGTCAAAGAGATTGGTCGGCTTCCCGGCACTCGGACATCTGCCTTCTGTACTTGTGTTGGCGGCGATAACGGATATCCATATCGTAAGTCCCGGACATGAAAACGTGTTCGGATATGTGTGGCTGGCTGCGCTATTGATATTTGCTGTTGGCTTTGTCTTCAACAGCGTGGCAAGCCGTATGGTGTTCATTCCTGCTAAACTTCCAACCGCAAAGGGACTTTTTGTCAATCTGTTCATCCTTTTTGTGATGATCTTTTTCGCCGTCCGCTTCGCCAATACGGCAGAGGAAGACCATGTTACGCTCGGTAGCGAGAGGATGGTAGCGGAGGGCGAATACGGCAAGGCGATAGATTTCATCGACAACTGCAATGCCAACAGTCCCGAACTGACAATGGTCAGGGCTTTTGCACTTGCGGAAACATCACAGTTGGGAGAGACGTTTTTCAGGCCGAACATTATGCACGGTTCGGACAATCTCCTTCCTTTGCATCAGGCACAACTGAAGATGCTGCCGGCATTGACAATCTACAAGGCATTGGGAGGTGTCCCCTCGGCAGGGCTGACCGTCAGGTCTTACCTTGAGATAATGGCAAAAAAGGGTTGTCTGACCTCTGTCGGCAGGGACTATCTGCTGACAGCCTGCCTTATGGACAAGGACCTGGACACTTTTATGAGGCATTACAAGGAGTGGGGGTATCCCACAACCGACGCTACAGGAAACTACGGTGAGGCAATTGTGCTGTATGCTCACATGAAAGGAAACGAGTGTGACAGCATAACCGTTTCGCAGAAAGAGAAAGACTGGAACGATTTCCTGGCGACGAAAAAAAGGCTTTCCGACAAGACATTACTGGAGAGTGCCCTTCGGAAAGCCTATGGTAATACTTACTGGTTCTACTATTTCTTCACTTCCTCGACTGCTTTCACCCAATCCGTGTCAAGCGAGAAATGAGTCAGGAAGTCGGGGTTGTCGACATAAGCATATATGACATCCTTGTCCTGATCATTGTATTTGGAGTTCTCAAGTGTTGCGTTCTTGAACTTTGCAACGACGAGTTCCTGGTCTTGTTTTGTCTTTGCACTTTTCAGTTTCTTGAGGTACATATTGACAAAGTCTATCATGGAACTGACCTGAACGCCGAGTTCGTCCTCCGTTTCGTCTGAAGCACGGTACACCATATAATATATGGCGTCCCACTTGAATGTTGCTATCTTTCTCACGTCAAGGTTTTGTGTGGTGTCATTCTTGACTTTCTGATAGCCGTCCATCAGTCTTTTTACTTCATTAAAGATGTCCTGTGCGGATGCTTGTGCTACGATTGCGCAAAACAGCATCAAAGTAAAGATCTTTTTCATATTTGTTCTAAATGTTTCTTTTCAGTATTATTTCCTTGTCGATACACTCCGGATACTCTTCCTTGTAGTGGCTGACCATCACCAGCGTCTTGTTCTGACGGCGGCAGAATGCGTCGATGATGTCCTTCACTTTCTGCCCGTTGTTCTCGTCAAGACCGTGCAGCGGTTCGTCGAGAATGAGCAGTTCGGGGTCTTTTACGAATGCCCTTGCCAAGAGTACCAGACGCTGTTCACCGCTCGAAATCTTCAGAAAGGTGCGGTGTTGCAGTTCTTCCACACCGAAAATCCGCATCCAGAAGCGGCACGTTTCATACTCTTTGTCTGTAGGTTTGACATAAAGTCCGACGGAATCGTTTAGTCCGCTCGCAACGATTTTTATGCACTCTATATCCTTGTTGTATGCTCTGTGCATCTCTGGCGACACATATCCGATGTGCTTTTTTATGTCCCAAATGGTCTCGCCCGACCCCCTTTTCTTGTCAAACAGGGTGATGTCGCACGCATAACTCTGGGGATTGTCCGCACAGACAAGTGACAGCAGTGTGGACTTGCCTGCTCCGTTCTTGCCGCCAAGAGCCCAGTGGTCTCCGTTATGCACAGTCCAGTTCACTTTGTTGAGGATAGTCCTGTTGCCATAACCAATGCTTACATTGTTCATCACCACGACTTTCTCAGTGTTGTAGTCGTTGTCTTTCTGCGGCAGAGCAACGATGTCGTGCGCTTTCTCATCCTCAAGGGCAGATGCGGAATGTTCCTTTGCCAGATATTCCTCCCTCGTCTGCTTTGGCAGGAGTTGTTCGTCATCCATCTCCCACACGTGGGTGATGAATCCGGGAATGTCCCTTGTCTTCGTCACGACAAGTATTATCTGTAGCCGTTTCTCCGCTGCCAGTGTTCCCAGCAATTTTTCCAACTGTCCCCGTGTCTCCTCGTCAAGACCGATAAAGGGATTGTCCATTATCAGGATCTTGGGATTTGACATGAGCATTTTCGCCAGTTGGAACTTCCTCATCTCGCCCGATGACAACAGTATGATGTACTTGTCGAGCAGGTGTTCCATGGAGAACATCTTGTAAAGATGCTGTTGGAAAGCCCTCCTTTCCGCAGTGTCTTCCGCCGAATAGTGGTATGCGTCCTCCAGCAACTTGCCCACTGTGGGTGTGCTTTCGTCTATTTCCTGTTGATTCCAGCGCTGTTGCAGGTAATAACTGCCGTCGTAACTGCCATAGGAATCGCGGAACGTGATGTATTTGATGTTGTCGGAGACAAGTCTCTTTGCTTCGTCACCGAAGTCGTAGACTATCTGGTCAGGAAACAGGGGGTGCTTTCCCGTAATCATGTCTGCCAGTTTTGTCTTTCCGCTACCGTTGTCTCCGACGACGACGATGTGCTCTCCTTCGAGCAAATTGAACTGCACAGGCTTCTTCAGACGCCATTCCGGCATACGCGTCATGCCGTCTTTTATCTTTATAATCTCTCTCATCTCTATTTAGTATCCATTGTTACAGCCTTTTCAGTGCCTCTGTTTGCACCTCTGCTTTGCTGTATTCTGTCCTTGTTTTTCGTTGCAAAATCCTTCCAAGACTTGAAGTGTTGCCCGCCCGTATCGGGCGTATTCATCTGCATGAAATGGCAATAGGCAGCCGCCAAGGCATCAGTTGCATCCATATAGGCAGGCATCTCGTCCTGCCGGAGTTTCAGTATCCGTTGCAGCATACCTGCCACTTGCTCCTTGCTTGCCGACCCGTTGCCTGTAAGAGCCATTTTTATCTTTAGCGGAGCATACTCGTGTACAGGAACGTCATGTCGTATTGCCGACGCGATGGCTACGCCTTGCGCACGTCCCAGTTTCAGCATCGACTGCACATTTTTGCCGAAAAAGGGTGCTTCGATGGCGATTTCGTCAGGCAGATAGGACGCAATCAGACCGTCAACGCGCTCAGATATATGTCCCAAACGCAGATACGGGTCTGACATCTTGTGCATGTCTATGACACCCATAGCCACCATTTTCGCCTTGTTGCCTATAGCACTTATCACGCCATATCCCATGATGTTCGTGCCGGGGTCAATGCCCATGATTATCTTTTCCGGCTTGTTGCCCATCTGAAACAGAGGATTACCTGTCAAGATACATATTGTTGACACACTCATATCCGACAGTCGTGGCATCACCGTGTCCCGGATAGACCTTCGTGTCGTCATCAAGTTGGCAAATCATCCTGAGGCTTTGTATTATCTGGAACATACTTCCGCCCAGGAAATCCGTCCTTCCGATGCTTCCCTTGAACAGCGTGTCGCCTGAGAAAGCCACCTTCTCATCCTTGCAAAAGAAGAAAACACCGCCTGGAGAATGCCCCGGTGTCTCGATAATCTCAAATGTGTGGTTGCCGAAAACGACAGTGTCTTTGTCTGTAAAGAATTTGCCTATCGCAGGCATTGTGTCCTTCAACGGTTCTCCCAGTATCATTTCGCTTTGCATGGGTAGAACTTCCATGAGGCGCTGCTCTTTGACATGGACTTCCGGTTTCAGTCCGTATTCCTTTTCTATAAAACCGTTTCCGATGCAGTGGTCAATGTGTCCGTGGGTCAGGAGGAGATGTTTCGGCGTCAGACTGTTCTCGTCGATGTAGTCCTTTATGGCCTTTCGTTCTGCCTCGGTGTATGCCCCGCAGTCGATGATGACACACTCTTTCGTGTCGTCACTGACGACATAGCAGTTCTCATGCAGCGGATTTACGGTGAATTTTCTTACTTCCAGCATGGCAGATAGATGACATATTTGTTCTTGAACCAGTCCTCTTCGAACCATGTGCTGATCTCTGTCGTTTCCGCAATCTTCTTGAACGGCTGGGTTTCAGCACCGATTTCACCGCCTTTGAGCACAAAAAAACCGTTCATGGCAGCATTCTTTTGTGTTGAGGAAACGTTCTTTTTCATCAATCTGACTATGTCGGGCAACGGCATGACAGCACGGCTTACTATAAAGTCGTACTTGCCCTTTTCTTCCTCGCCTCGACGGTGCAAGGCGGTGACATTCTCCAGTCCTAAAGCCTTGATGACCTCGTTTGCCACCATGATTTTCTTGCCGGTGCCGTCTATAAGCGTGAATTTGCACTCGGGAAACATTATCGCAAGGGGGATGCCGGGGAAGCCTCCGCCTGTTCCGAAATCAAGTATGGACGAGCCGGACTTGAACCTTATGGCTTCGGCAATAGCCAACGAGTGCAGCACATGGTGCTCATAGAGGTTGCCGATGTCCTTTCTTGAGATAACGTTTATCTTCGCATTCCATTCCTCATACAGAGGTTGCAGCATTTCAAACTGGTGCATCTGCTGTTCGCTCAGTTTGGGAAAGTACTTTATAATACTGTTCATCACCTTTTAATATATACGGCAAAGTTAGTGAAAATATGCCTAATGGCTTCCTTATTAACAATAAATATCATGTTTTTGGGGCTATTGCAGCCGTTGTGAGCACTGTCTGTGCAATAATTGCAGATATGTTTCGTTATCAGTACAAGATGAAAGGAAATCTCACTTTATATGTCATTGCAACGCTGTTGCTGTGTTTTGCCGTGTCCTCATGCAGCGATGAGGAATACACGACGTCACGTTCCGACGTGTTGTCTTTTGTCAATGACACGGTGAGAATGGACACTGTCTTCTGCAATATTCCGAGTTCCACCAAAAGTTTCTGGGTGTTCAACAAGGGCAAGAAGACCATTCGTGTAAGTTCGGTGCGGCTCAACCGTGGCAACCAGTCGGGGTTCAGGGTGAATGTGGACGGCATCTATCTCGGACAGGAGACGGGATTCCAGACCGGAGAAGTGGAGATTATGGGCGGCGACAGCATCCGTGTGTACGTTGAACTCACCGCTCCGACAAACGATGCGGACACCCCCAAGGAGATAGAAGACAACCTTTCGTTCACTCTCGAGAGCGGCGTGACGCAGAAAGTAAACCTTAATGCTTTCGCATGGAAAGCATTGATACTTAACAATGTAAGCGTAAAGACAAATACAACGTGGAGTGGGGAGATGCCGATAGTGGTCTACGGGGCACTGAAGGTGGATTCTTTGGCAACTCTCACGATAACTTCCGGCACTACAGTTTACCTTCGTGACGATGCCAAACTGGATGTCTACGGTCGTATGCTGTGCAAGGGAGAGCCGGGAAAAGAGGTCGTCTTGCGAGGCTATCGCCTTGACAATATGTTTGATTACCTGCCCTATGACCGCGTGAGCGGACAGTGGGGCGGTATCCGTTTCCACGAGTCTTCCTATGGGAATGAACTTGATTACACCGATTTGCACAGCGCCTATACCGGCATAGAGGTCGATTCCTGCGGTGTGGAAACGCCCACGTTGACCATGAATATGTCCACCGTGCACAACTGCCAAGGGTATGGCATCGTGGCAAACCACAGCCGTATGGTATTGAACAATTGTCAGATAACCAATACTCTGAATGACTGTTTCCATATAGAGGGCGGTAACGTGTCGCTCAACAACTGTACTCTGGCGCAGTTCTATCCGTATGATTCCAACCGTGGGGCGGCATTGTTCTTCTCTACGGACAAGGGAGACCTGACATTCCTGTGCCGGAATACATTGGTGACAGGCTATGCCGATGATGTGGTAAACGGCGTCCTGCCCGGCAAAGAACGGAAGTTTGATGTCGGATTTGAGGACTGCATACTCCGCACACCGCAGGTCACAGTGGACAAGACGGAGGAGAATGCGGACACGGTGCGTTTCTCCAACGTACTGTTTGAGTCCTATGAGGACACGGTGACGACAGGAAAGAAACATTTCAAGACAATAGATGCAGACAAACTAATATACAATTTCCAACTTGACTCCATATCTCCGGCTATAGACAGGGGTAACCCTCTGACATCCGAACCTGTAGACCGACTCGGCCTGCGCAGGGATGACAAACCGGATATTGGTGCCTTTGAAAAGACTAACTGACACGACATGATTAAGAAAACCATTGAAATCGGATTTGAAGAACTGGATTTTAGCGAACTGCCGCAGGAACAGATGGAACTGGTAAACAGAGCCATGACGGCGACAGGCAATTCCAATGCACGTTATAGCCAGTTCAATGTCGGGGCGGCGATACGCCTTGCTGACGGACGCATAATCATCGGTGCGAACCAGGAGAACGCCGCTTTCCCTCTCTGTCTGTGTGCCGAGCGTACCGCCATATTTGCCGCCCAAGCCAACTATCCTGACCAGGCGATAACCCAGATAGCGATATGCGCACGCACCAAAGACGGCTTTACGGAAAGTCCGGTCTCGCCTTGCGGTTCTTGTCGGCAGGTCATGACCGAGATGGAAGACCGCTACGGCAACTCCATGTCAGTGCTTCTCTGTGGCAAGAACAAAGTTTACAGATTGAACACGGCGAAAGATCTGCTGCCGTTAGGCTTTGTCGATGCAGACATGAGATAGAGTCCCGAGTGTGGCAAGGCGAATTTCTTTTCTTAAAAAACACTGCAAAAGTTTTGTCAAAAGAAAAAATAATTGTACCTTTGCAATCGCTTTTGAAAGGGCATACATTAGTTTCGAGTTCAGAGATTCTATCCTGTGACCGTCTAAGGAAGGTTGGGTGAGTGGCTGAAACCAGCAGTTTGCTAAACTGCCGTGCGGGTAACCGTACCGGGGGTTCGAATCCCCCACCTTCCGCAGAGGGCGTTCTTCTCGAACCAATGCACTGCTTCTGATTCTCAAGGTGGATTCATCTAAGGGTTAGGATTCAAGATTCTCAATCTTGCCATAGGGGTTCGAATCCCCTATCCACTACATTCCTACGTTATATTTTCCCCGTTTTCCTTTTGTTTTAGAGTCGTTGTTGCTCAACGCAATGTCTGTTTGTGCTTTGATTAGCACGTCTTTTCCAGTCCCTTTTTCCTGAAAATCCAAATCTCAACCGAGTTTATTATGTTCTGCCAAAGGATGTAGCAGCCTGGTCCGACGGATGAAAGGGGATTGAGAAACGCCGTTGCTATCCATATGGCAAATGCCGTGTTCTTCTGTCCGAGGCTCTGTCCTGCCTCGATGGTCTTGTCGAAATAGTGCCCGATATATCTGCCTGTGGCAAACTGCACAATGCAAAGTACAAGGCTTGTGGCGGCTATACAGAGGATGAAGGCAAGGGATGTGTGTTCCCAAGCGTCGAATATGTTCATCATGGTCGTGCCGGTCACCACCACGAGCGACCCTCCCCACAGATAGTAACCGAAATCCTTGATGCTTATAATGGCCTTGTGTAACCTGTGCATGGTGTGCTTTACTATGAAAGCAACGAGCATCGGAAGGAGCAGAATGTAACTTACTTTCCACAGTATCTTCAGAAACATCGGCAGAAATTCCATGTCCGCATTGCCGTTGACGTGTGGAAGCAGAGGGAAACAGATGGGTATCAGCAGGGCGGAAATGAAGTTTGAGACGAACGTATAGGTTGTCATTTCCTCCAGATTACCGCCTAATTTAGCCGTCACGACAGCCGCTGCTGCCGCACAAGGACCTATGATGCAGACCAGGATAGACTCCAGCAGAATCAATCCTTCGGCTGTAATGCCGAACCCGATGATAAGCCCTGTTATCATCAGAACGAAGACAATCTGTTGCAGGACAATCCAGAAATGCCACTTCACAGGCACAAGTTTCCTGAAATCAACCTTGCAGAAGGTGACGAAGAGCATGAGGAACATGAAGTCTGGAAGTACGTTCCCATTGTAGGGGGCATACCATTTGCCTATCGGCTGTAATGCCGGAATGAAATGGAACAGAAGGTATATGATAACGCCCGTTGCCATTGCCACCGGCAAAGTCCAGTTTTTCAGAAAACGCTTTATGGGATTGTCTGTCATAATGATATGGAGTTTTGGCCATACGATAACCGCATGGAGAGCAGTGTAGCCACTTTCCATGCGGTTATAAACGTTGTTTCTATTTCCGTCTTACAGTGACGGTGTTATGTCTGATATCCATTTCTCTATTCTGTCGGCAGTCTTGTCGCCCTCGTTGTCATTGTCAAGGGCAAGTCCGACGAATTTTCCGTCGACGACCGCTTCCGAGTCTTCAAAATCATAATCACCTGTCTCCACGCTGCCGACGACGGTCGCTCCTGCTTCCTTTGCGGCGTTGTAGAGTTCCGACATACCGCCGCAGAAAGTGTCGCAATAGGACTGCGAGTCACCGCAACCGAACAGTGCCACTGTCTTTTGGCTCAAGTCGGCATCCTTGATGACCTTTATTCCGTCGTACCAGTCGTCTTGCAGTTCACCGCATCCCCATGTGCTTGTACCCAAGATGAGGTTGTCATGACCGGCGACTGTGTCCGCCGAAAAGTCCTGTACGTTGATTGCCTCGCAGCCAAGTTTCGCTGCTATCTCACCGGCAATGCCTTCGCATGTTCCTGTAGAACTGCCGAATACCACAATAGTCTTTTTCATAATCTCCTTTGTTACTTTGTTAATGCAGTGCAAAGGTACTATTGTGGCGGTCAGGACACAATACCTTATATTGGGTATTTGCCTTTCCGTCGGCCGTCCGGCATCATCGTGCGGGGCAAGATGGCATCAATAACTGCGTGCAATGATGACGCGCGCCTTGGAAGGTTTGCCGCTCACCATGTCAATACCAGGTGTCTGCTCGTATCCGAACGGCACGCAGCGTATCGTAGCCTGAGTCTCTTCCTTTATCTTTGCCTCTGTCTCGGCTGTACCGTCCCAGTGGCATAGGAAGAAACCGCCATCTTTCACTTTCTCCTTGAACTCATCGTAGTTGTCGCACTCGTAGATTCTGGCGTCACGATAAGCCTTTGCCTTGGCGAAGATATTGCTCTGTATGTCGTCGAGAAGTTGCTCTACATATTCTGCAATTCCCTCAAACGCACGGCTTTCTTTCTCCAGTGTGTCACGGCGCATAACCTCTACAGTGCCGTTTTCGAGGTCTCTGCCACCCATAACGAGACGTACAGGCACACCCTTCAGTTCGTAATCGGCGAATTTGAAGCCAGGTCTCTTGTTGTCGGCATCGTCATATTTCACCGTGATGCCCTTTGCGCGGAGTGCCGCGATGACAGGCTGCATCTTCTCGCTTATCTGCTGTTGTTGTTCGGGTTTGCCGATCGGGATGATTACAACCTGCAGCGGAGCAAGGCGCGGAGGCAGTACCAGACCGTTGTCATCGGAGTGCGTCATAATCAACGCGCCTATAAGTCGGGTGGAAACTCCCCATGATGTAGCCCACACATATTCCTGTTTGTTGTCCTTGGTCAGGTATGTCACGTCGAAAGCCTTGGCGAAATTCTGTCCGAGGAAGTGGCTTGTACCGCTCTGGAGAGCCTTTCCGTCCTGCATCATTGCCTCGATTGTGTAGGTGTCGAGTGCGCCGGCGAAACGCTCGGTCTCACTCTTCACGCCCTGTACCACAGGCACTGCCATCCACTCTTCGGCGAACTTGGCGTACACTTTCAGCATTTTCTGGGCCTCAGCCTCGGCTTCTTCGCGTGTGGCATGGGCTGTGTGACCCTCCTGCCAGAGGAATTCGGATGTGCGGAGGAACGGACGTGTGCGCATTTCCCAACGCATCACGTTGCACCACTGGTTGCACATGAGCGGCAGGTCACGCCAACTCTGAATCCAGTTCTTGTATGTATTCCAGATGATAGTCTCCGATGTGGGACGTATGATCAGTTCTTCCTCAAGTTTTGCGGAGGGGTCTACCACCACGCCATCATGGGTGTCGTTGGTCTTCAGACGGTAGTGGGTCACCACGGCGCACTCCTTTGCGAAGCCCTCAACGTGCTCTGCCTCCCGTGAAAGGAACGATTTCGGGATGAGAAGAGGGAAGTAAGCGTTGACAGCACCTGTCTCCTTGAACATCAGGTCAAGTTGATGCTGCATCTTTTCCCATATTGCGTAACCGTAAGGCTTTATTACCATACAGCCGCGCACGGCGCTTTGTTCAGCCAAGTCTGCCTTTACGACGAGGTCGTTGTACCACTGGCTGTAGTTGTCACTCCTTTTCGTGAGTTGCTTCAGTTCTGTTGCCATTGTGCTATATATTATGTTTTGTATTTCTTGTTCAGTCTGCAAAATTACAAAAAATGTCGTTACGATTATATAAAAGGTGTGAGTTTTGTCTGCCAAATCGGCGTTGCCGCAGTCCGCGCTCACGGTTATAGTGGTCTGTAAGCGGTGTTTGGACGGTATGCGGACGGTGCTTTCGTGGGGTGTTCACGGTCGTGGGCAGGTCGGCTGCCGTCCGTTATTCGGTCGGTTCACGCCCGTCATTCGCCCGAACCACGGTCGTGGTCAACCGCCAAAACTGTGTCCTCGGATTGATTGCAGTATGCTTTCGCACCGTCTGTGGGGTGGTTGGGTGCCGCTTGTACCAATCTCTCTCGTTGCAGGATAGGCGTGGCGCAATTCCGGGATTTTGTTTTTCGGAAACAATTTCTTACCTTTGCATAAGGAAAAACACACAACACGATGCCGGATAGAGTTCCGGTTGAACAACAACAATACAACTTTTTATTAACCAATAATCTATACACAATGAGTATCAAGTATGAAATCCAGTCAATCAAGAACTCGCAAGGCAGCGGAGAAGAGCGCAGTTTTGCGCGTATCTACGAGGGTGCGCCGATGACAAGCGGCGAAATCGAGAACTACATTCAGGCGAACTGTTCGCTCACAAAGAGTGATGTCAGGGCGGCACTTTCCGCCTTGCGTGAACTCATGGCAGAGCAACTGGCGGGTGGAGCGCGTTTCCGCATACCGGAGATAGGCAGTTTCTCGTTTGCGACAGGACTTGAACTGCCTGACGGAGTCTCTGCCGACAAGGCACGCGGCAACCACATCCGTGTGCGGAAAATCAACTTCCGTCCCGACAAGGCTCTGTTTCGTGACGCTACAAAGGACGTACACTTCGAGCGTGCGGACTTTTCCACCAAGTCGAGAGAATACAACGAGGACGAACTGTTGCAGGCAATCCGCACCTATCTTGCCGGCCATGATGCACTGACAAGGCGTGTAATGGAACAGAATTTCGGTCTTCGCCGCAGTGCCGCACAACGTTGGCTGTACCATTTTACGGAGGTCGGGCTGCTCAAGAGGGTGGGGCTTAAAAGTTCACCGGTGTATATGCTGGACGCATAGAGGAACAACCGGGTTGTACGGAGTTTGCGGACTGCCGTGTCAACAGGCTTGATGCGGCAGTCTGCGAGAACTTAAAATATCTGTAAATATTTTGAGTTTAGTCCGTTTTGTCGTAACTTTGCAGTGTTATGCAGATAGTTGTCATAAAGGAGAAGGATATAAGGGAAGCCGCACAACAGGGCTTGCCGGAGTTTGTGGATGTTGTCATCAAGGCAATCAACGATGCCATTGGCGGTGAACTGACCCCGGAAACGATGTCTACGCTGAACCCAGACCAGATAACGCTGCTGGCTTATGACACGTTGAGGCGTGAACTCATGGAAGGCGGTTTCGTGCAACTGATATACAACGGATACGGCCCTTTCATATTCAAAAATCCCTTTGCGAGGGTACTGAAGGGCTGGGGGCTGCAGGAACTGGGCCGCTTGATACAGAAAGCACACAAGTATTACGGTATGTACCACACTGTTATCGAGGGTGCAGACACCGATGAAGACTTTATGGCTCTGTACGAACAGTGTCCCGAACTGGATGAGTTTGATGACGGGTTTGTGGACAACGAGGATGTGTTTACTGGTCAAATAGCCTGCTATATAGACGAACACATCAGCGATTTCGTGACAGTGGAGCAGTAGAAACAACGCCGGCAGGCAGGGAGAAACTGACTATGAACAAGACACAACAGGAACTTCGCAAGAAAAGTCCCGTACAGATAAAGAACAAGAAAGCCTCGTTTGAGTACTTTTTTGTCGATGAATACACGGCAGGAATCGTACTGACCGGTACGGAGATAAAGTCCATCCGGCTCGGCAAAGCCTCGCTTGTGGACACTTATTGCTATATCAACAACGACGAGATATGGGTGAAAGGCATGAACATCTCACCCTATTTCTACGGTTCTTTCGCCAATCACGAGATGAAGCGCGACCGCAAACTGCTGCTCAACCGCAGGGAGATACACAACCTGAAGGAAGCCTGCAAGTCTCCGGGCTACACTATCGTGCCGACACTTGTGTTCATTGACGAGCACGGAAGGGCGAAAATGGACATCGCCCTGTGCCGTGGCAAGAAACAGTATGACAAGAGGCAGTCTCTGAAAGAAAAGGAAGACAGGAGGGAGATGGACCGTGTTAGAAAGAGTTATTAAGGAACGCATACTCGTGCTCGACGGCGGTCTCGGGACCATGACGGAGGGTTACGGCATCCAGACAGGCAATACCGACGAACTGTCTCTCACCCATCCTGAGATAATAAGCGACATTCACCGCCGTTATCTCGCCGCCGGAGCGGACATAATCACCACCAACACATTCTCTTCACAGCGCATTTCGCAGGCTGACTACCATCTGGAAGACAGGAGTTACGACATGGCTCTTGCCGGGGCAAGGCTTGCCCGACAGTGTGCAGACGAATATTCCACGCCGGAGAAGCCGCGCTTTGTGGCTGGCAGCGTGGGACCCACGAACAAGACGGCGTCGCTTTCGCCAGACGTTAACAACCCTGCCGCAAGGGAAATTACCTACGATGAACTGTTCGAAGCATACAAGGAACAGATTGCAGGGCTTGTTGACGGAGGGGCAGACGCCATATTGATAGAGACCATTTTCGACACTCTCAACTGCAAGGCTGCCATAGATGCCGCCAATCAGGTCATGGAAACGAAGGGCAGGAAACTGCCTCTTATGGTTAGCGTCGCCGTGAGTGACATGGCAGGGCGCACGCTTTCGGGACAGACTCTCGAGGCTTTCCTCTCCACACTGTCTTCTTATGACATCTTCTCCGTAGGGCTCAACTGTAGTATGGGTGCACGGCAGATGAAGCCGTTCCTCAGGCAACTGGCATCAAGAGCCCCCTATTACATAAGCGCATATCCCAATGCCGGACTGCCCAACGAACTCGGCAAGTACGATGAAACGGCGGAATCGATGTCGCCGCAGATAGAAGAATATATCGATGAGGGGCTGGTCAACATTATCGGAGGATGCTGCGGTACTGACGACTCTTTCATTCGGAGGTATGCAGAAATGGTTGTCGGACAGCCGCCTCACAAGACACACCCGCGATACAGGCAACTTCACCTGAGCGGACTGTCGTCTTTCGTACCGCAGGAGGACACGTTTACCAATGTCGGTGAACGCTGCAATGTGGCTGGAAGCCGCAAGTTCCTAAGACTGATAAACGAGAAAAACTATGAGGAAGCACTGGCTATAGCGAGGAAACAGGTGGAAGACGGTGCACTGGTGCTGGACATCAACATGGACGACGCACTCCTTGACGCCAAGGAAGAAATGGTCCATTTCGTCAACCTCATAGCCTCCGAGCCAGACATCGCAGCCGTTCCGCTGATGATAGACTCATCTGACTGGAGCGTGATAGAGGCCGGTCTCAGATGCATACAGGGCAAATGTATCGTCAACTCCATATCACTTAAAGAGGGAGAAGAGGTGTTTGTCTCTCACGCACGCACCATAAAACGGTTTGGAGCAGCCGTTGTGGTGATGTGTTTCGACGAGAAAGGCCAGGCGACAACCTACGATAGGAAGATAGAAATCGCCGGGAGGGCATATCGTATTCTGACTGAACAGGTTGGGATAAATCCGCTTGACATTATCTTCGACCCGAATATCCTCTCTATAGCAACCGGAATAAAGGAGCATGACAACTACGCCGTGGACTTCATAAAAGCCACTTCGTGGATACGGAAAAACTGTCCTTGGGCGCATGTCAGTGGTGGCGTGAGCAACCTGAGTTTCGCTTTCCGAGGCAACAACTACCTGCGCGAGGCGATGCACGCTGTGTTCCTGTATGACGCGATGAAAGCCGGCATGGACTTCGGAATAGTGAATCCGGCAACCAAGGTGACATATTCCGATATACCGGAAAGCCAGTTGAAACTTATAGAAGATGTCGTTCTGAACAAGTATGACGGTGCTACCGAGGCATTGCTTGCACAGGTTGCGTCGTTCGTTCCGGCAAACCAAGGCGGTGGTAATGCTGCTGGTGAGACGGCGGAAGACTGGCGCGAGGGCAAGACAACGGAGGAACGGTTGTGCCATGCGTTGCGAAAAGGAATATCGGAATATCTCGAAGAGGACATCAAAGAGGCACTGACGATGTACCCGCAGGCGGTAGACATAATAGAAGGACCGTTGATGAAAGGCATGAACGAGGTGGGGCAACTCTTCGGCGAGGGCAAAATGTTCTTGCCGCAAGTCATAAAGACCGCACGCACGATGAAGAAGGCGGTGTCCATACTGCAACCTTACATAGAGGAACAGAAGACCGTAGGGTCGGCGAAAGCAGGCAAGGTGGTCATCGCAACGGTGAAGGGCGACGTGCACGACATAGGCAAGAACATTGTGGCAGTGGTCATGGCGTGCAACAATTTCGATGTCATAGACCTTGGCGTCATGGTTCCTGCCGAGACAATAATAGATACCGTGAAGAAGGAACACGCCGATATGGTGTGCATGAGCGGTCTTATCACGCCGTCACTCGGCGAGATGGTCAATGTCGTGAGGGAGATGCAGCGTGAGGGAATGACAGTGCCTGTCATAGTGGGAGGCGCAACCACGTCGGAACTTCATGTCGCCCTGAAGATTGCACCCGAATATGACGGTATCGTGATATGGTCAAAAGACGCTGCGCAGAATGCGGTCTTGGCGACCAGACTGATGAATCCTGCCGACAGAGTGGTACTGACAAACGAATTGAACAGTAAATACGAACTTATGCGGGAAGAATATTCCAACAGGCAACAGCAAAAGATTGTGCCGATAGAGGAAGCCCGCAAACGGGGGACTAACATATATGAAACAAATGGAGATTAAGACTATTGCATTTGACTTGGGCGGTGTCATCATTACGATTGACAATGATGAACCGGCAAAAAGGTTTCGTGAGATAGGCGTGGACGATGCCGACAAGTTGCTTGATCCATACAAACAGACTGGCTTTTTCGGCGATTTGGAAGAAGGCATCATCACTGAAGAGGACTTCGTAAACAAATTGAGCGATCACGCAGGCAAGGCTATCTCGTGGGAACAGTGCCAGTATGCGTGGAAAGGATTTGTGGCTGGAGTGCCCGTAGAGAAACTTCAGGCTCTTGACGAACTGCGAAGCCTCGGCTACAGACTGATACTTGTGTCAAACACGAACGGCTTTATCCAGTCGTGGGCAGACTCGAAAGACTTTTCCGAACAGGGTCGTCCGGTAAGCGACTATTTTGACAAGATGTACCGAAGCCATGAGATAAAGTGTATGAAACCGTCAGACAAGTTTTTTGAATATGTACTTGAACACGAACAAACGCCTGCCGAAAGTATACTGTTTGTGGACGACAGCGCAGCCAACTGCCAGGCTGCGGAGCACGCGGGGATGAGAACTTTCTGTCCCGAAAACGGCAAATTGTGGCTTGACAGCCTGAAAAAGATACTTGGAAAATGAACAACAGGAAGAAGAGATGGCATTGTATACCCGGTCAGATCACCGATCTCGACAAGCAGGTGATGTACTGGGAAAACAAGGGGAAACTCGTTCCGACGAGAGACTTGATAAAAACTCCGGAGCAGATAGAGGGCATCAGGAAGTCGGGAGAGATAAACACACTGGTCCTTGACACCGTTGCCAAGGAGATACATGTGGGTATGAACACGCAGGAAATAGACGATATCTGCATGCAAGTGTGCAAGGATCACAATGCGATACCGGCGTGTCTGAACTACGAAGGATTCCCCAAGTCGGTCTGCACAAGCATCAATGAGGTGGTGTGTCACGGCATCCCGAAAGAGGAAGACGTGTTGGAGGAGGGCGATATAGTGAATGTCGACTTCACGACAATACTTGACGGATACTACGCAGACGCCTCACGTATGTTCATTGTGGGTGGCAAGACTACCCCGGAAAAGGAACAGTTGGTGCGTGTGGCAAAGGAATGTCTGGAGATAGGAATGGAAGTTGCCAAGCCCTATTCCTTCGTCGGAGACATCGGACATGCCATAGAGAAGCACGCAAAGAAGTTCGGTTATGGTGTGGTGCGTGACCTTTGCGGTCATGGAGTGGGGCTTAAATTCCACGAAGAGCCCGATGTCGTGCATTATGGAGCAAGAGGCACGGGCATGCTTCTTGTGCCCGGAATGGTCTTTACCATAGAACCGATGATAAATATGGGGTCGTACAAGGTATTCATTGACGAGGAAGACCCTTACGGCTGGGAGGTTATATCGTGGGACGAGAAACCGTCTGCCCAGTGGGAACACACGCTTCTGATGACAGAAACGGGAGTTGAAATTCTAACGTATTAGCCATAATGGAAACACCAGTATATATATTAGGTATAGAATCGAGTTGCGACGACACCTCGGCAGCAGTGCTCCGTGACGGCGTTTTGCTGAGTAACGTGACGGCATCACAGGACGTGCACATGGCGTATGGCGGCGTTGTGCCGGAGTTGGCATCCCGGGCACACCAGCAAAACATAGTTCCTGTGGTTGACCAAGCCATCAAGCGTGCCGGCATAACCAAGGAACAGTTGTCGGCAATAGCGTTTACGCGCGGCCCGGGTCTTATGGGTTCGTTGCTCGTGGGCGTGAGTTTCACAAAGGGACTGTCGGCTTCTCTCGGCATCCCGATGGTGGACGTGAACCACCTGCAGGGGCATATCATGGCGCACTTCATAAAGGAAAGCGACGATGACAACAGCAATCCGCCGTTCCCGTTCCTCTGCCTTCTGGTCAGCGGCGGTAACTCGCAGATTGTGAAAGTGGATGCCTATAACAACATGACGGTACTCGGGCAGACCATAGACGATGCCGCCGGTGAGGCGATAGACAAGTGTTCGAAGGTCATGGGGTTGGGTTACCCCGGCGGTCCGATAATAGACAGGCTGGCAAGAAAGGGAAATCCGCACGCCTACAAGTTCTCGGAACCGCACATTCCCGGGCTGGATTACAGTTTCTCGGGACTGAAAACATCGTTTCTGTATAATATGAGGAAGTGGGTGGCAGACGACCCTGATTTCATAGAACACCACAAAGAGGATATCGCAGCCTCGCTTGAATTTACCGTTGTGGACATTCTGATGAAGAAGCTCAAGGCTGCCGTGAAGCAGACAGGCATAAAGCATGTGGCTGTAGCAGGTGGCGTGTCGGCAAACAACGGTCTTCGCAACGCTTTCCACGAGGCTTCCGGGAAATACGGTTGGACGATTTACATACCGAAGTTCAGTTATACCACTGACAATGCGGCCATGATTGCCATAACAGGATATTACAAATATCTTGACGGTGTCCGCTGTTCCATAGACGAATCTCCGTTCAGTAAGGTGACATTTGAATAGAGACGCAAGGTACATATTGTTCTTTGAATGAATAAAAATGCCGCTGTCTCCTCGGATAAGCGGAAAAACTCTTACCTTTGTCAGACAGTTCTGCTTGGCAAAGGCGGTTTTCTGGCATGAATAGACAGAGGTATGTATAATATATACTGATATGAATACACGAAAAATAGCATTGATTACGGGTGTCACCGGTCAGGATGGCTCATATTTGTCTGAGTTCTTGTTGTCGAAAGGATATGAGGTTCACGGCATCATACGCCGTTCTTCTGTCGACTACAGGGAACGTATTTCTCATCTTGAAGGGCAACCGAACTTTCACTTACACTATGGCGATTTGGCTGACTCAATGTCTCTTGTCAAGGTGGTAGGGGCGGTGAAACCGACCGAAATCTACAATCTTGCAGCGCAAAGTCACGTTCAGGTCAGTTTCGACTCGCCTGAATTTACCGCAGATGTAGACGCTGTTGGTGTGCTCAGGGTACTCGAAGCCGTGCGTGCTTGTGGACTTGAGGCAACCTGCAGGATATATCAGGCATCGACATCGGAACTGTATGGCAAGGTGGAAGCCGTGCCACAGAACGAGAAAACGCCGTTTCACCCGTATTCTCCGTATGCCGTTGCGAAACTGTATGGTTTCTGGATAGTCAAGGAATACCGTGAGGCTTACAATATGTTCTGCTGTTCAGGCATTCTCTTCAACCACGAATCGGAGCGCCGTGGCGAGACTTTCGTTACGCGCAAGATAACTCTTGCTGCCGCAAGAATAGCCCAAGGAAAACAGGAAAAACTGTATCTCGGCAACCTGTCTTCACTGCGTGACTGGGGTTATGCCAAAGATTACGTCGAGTGTATGTGGTTGATTTTGCAGCACGAAAAGCCGGAAGACTTTGTCATTGCCACCGGTGTTCAGCATTCCGTAAGGGAATTCGCATACGAGGCATTCAGGGCTGCCGGAATGGAACTCAAGTTCGAAGGCGAGGGCATAGACGAGAAAGGCGTCTGTGTGTCGGGTCCTTCGGAACTCGTGGGCAAGGTTCTTGTCGAGGTAAGCAAGGACTTCTACCGTCCGACAGATGTCGTCAACCTGCTCGGAGATCCTGCTAAGGCGAGGACAGAACTCGGTTGGAATCCTCAGAAAACGACCTTTGAGCAACTTGTAAAGATAATGGTTCATCACGATATGCAGAAAGTTGCCGCCGACCATGTTGCCGGAATCATGCGCACAAACCTTGCTGAATATCTGGAAAAAGGAGTTGTAAAATGACATTAAGCAAAGATTCAAAGATATATGTTGCCGGTCATCACGGACTTGTAGGGTCGGCTATATGGAATAACCTGAAGGCTCGCGGTTACAACAATCTTGTCGGCAGAAGCCACAAAGAACTCGATTTGCTTGACCCGACGGCGGTGAAGAAATTCTTTGACGACGAGTGTCCCGATGCAGTAGTCCTTGCCGCTGCCCATGTGGGCGGCATTATGGCAAACCTCCAGTACAGGGCAGACTTTATCTATCAGAACCTTCAGATACAGCAGAACGTCATCGGTGAATCCTGGAAGCACGGTGTAAAGAAACTCCTTTTCCTCGGTTCAACGTGCATATACCCCGGAGAAGCACCGCAACCCATGCCCGAAGACTGCCTGTTGACAAGTTCTCTGGAATACACCAATGAACCTTACGCCATAGCAAAGATTGCCGGAATAAAGATGTGTGAGTCGTTCAACCTCCAGTACGGCACCAATTACATAGCCGTGATGCCTACCAATCTATATGGGCCGAACGACAATTTTCACCTCGAGAACTCCCATGTTCTCCCGGCAATGATACGCAAGATACACCTTGCAAAATGTCTTAACGAGGGCGATTTCGGTGCTGTCCGCAAGGATATCGGTCTCCGTCCTGTCACGATAAAGGGTACTGACAAACGCATAGACGGCTCTTCTACTGAAGAAGACATCCTCTTTGTGCTTGCGCATTACGGCATTACGCCCGATGCGGTGACACTTTGGGGCACGGGAAAGCCCATGCGCGAGTTCCTCTGGAGCGAGGAGATGGCCGATGCCTCAGTACACTGTCTGTTGAACGTGAATTTCAGTGACATTGTCGAAAAGAGCGATTTCCTTGTCAACCGCGACGGAATCAGGGAGGTGCGCAACTGTCATATCAATGTCGGAACGGGCAAACAACTCTCCATAAAGGAGTGTGCCGAGAAGATAATGGCGGAAATCGGTTTCAAGGGAGAACTCCGTTGGGACAGCACAAAACCTGACGGCACAATGCTGAAACTGTGCAATGTCGACAAGCTGCACGGTCTCGGGTGGCATCACACGATAGAAATCGATGAGGGTATACACCGTCTGTATGAATGGTATATACAGGGGGTATGTATCAATCATAAGGAAGTATAAGACTGTATGCTGGAGTCTTCAGTGATAAAAGCCGAGGCGAAGCGTCTCGGCTTTTTTGGATGTGGAGTGGCAAAGGCCTGTAGGGTCAGCCCCGAGAAGGAACGCGCATACACCGAATGGCTCCTTTCCGGCGGCAATGCGACTATGGATTACCTCAACAGGAATGTGGAGAAACGGTTTGATCCGCACCTTCTCGTTCCGGGAGTGAGGAGTATTGTCAGTGTGGCACTCAACTACAAGCCTATCAAAGATATTCCCAAAGGAGAACTGAAACTCGCATCCTACAGTCTTGGAACGGATTATCACTTTGTCGTTAAAGCCAAACTGCACCAGTTGGCTGAGGCTCTCGGAGTGCAGGAATACCGTGTTTTCTGCGACAGTGCGCCTGTACTCGAGAGATATTGGGCCGAGCAGGCAGGCATAGGTTGGATAGGGCGCAACGAGCAATTGGTCATTCCTCATGCCGGAAGTATGTTCTTCCTTGGTGAACTGTTTGTCATGGATGAAGTCGATGTATATGATTCGCCCTGCAAAAACCGTTGCGGTACTTGCCACAAGTGCATCGATGCCTGTCCGACAGGATGCCTCGGACACGGTCATTTTGATGCGGAGAAATGCCTCAGTTACCAGACTATAGAGAACCGGGGCGAACTGTCTGAACTGGCGAAAGACAAGATTGGCGACACTTTCTATGGCTGCGACTTGTGCATAAAGGCGTGTCCGTGGAGCCGTTTTGCCGTGCCCACCGATGTAGAGGAATTCCAACCCAATGACGAACTGCTCCGTATGACACGCCAAGACTGGCAGAATCTCACCGAAGAACAGTACCGCCGGCTGTTCAAAAACTCTGCTGTGAAGCGGGCGAAATATGCAGGACTTAAGCGGAATATAGCCGCTGCATTAAAGGAAAGGGGAGAGTAACTGCGCAAACCAGCCGCGGAATTTCTGCCAAGGAGTGCGGAACTCGTTCCATGTTTCCGGTGTCAGGTAGAACGAATCCTTCTTTTCCTCATCGAACAAGTCGTCCAGTTCCTTGGTTGTACACTCGTCTATGATTACCGCATTGTCCTCATAGTCCCACCTCAACGACCGTGCATTCAGGTTGGCAGAGCCGACCGTGCAAAACTGACCGTCTACCATTATAATCTTGGTGTGGTGGAATCCGGGTTTGTAAAGCCACACGTCGCATCCGTTTTTCATCAGTTTGTGGGCATTGTAGAAACCGCAGTCGGGCGTGAGAGGAATGTCATTCTTCACGCTGAGCATTATCTCCACTTTTACTCCACGTTTTACTGCCCTTTTGAGAGCCTTCTTCAATTTGTGTGAAAGGGTGAAGTAGGGGTTGATAATCTTTATGTTCTCCTTGGCGTCATCTATGGCATTCTCGTAGAAGAAGCGTATTATGTCGTTCGTTCGGCGTGGCACACGGTTGATGATACCAACCGTTTTATTGCCACTGGACTGGCATCCGTCCTCCTTGAGACCGTAGAAACCCGTGTCGTCGGCAGCGCCTCCCTTATAGTATTTCTTGTCTGTGAGGAGTTCTCCTGTGACGTTGTACCATGTTTCAAGGAATATTTCCTGAAGTGTATTCACACTGCTGCCCTCCAGACGGCAGTGCATATCGTGCCATTCACCCACTTGTTCGGTGCCTGTGATGTAGTAGTCGGCGATGTTCATTCCTCCTGTGTAGGCTATCTTTCCGTCGATTACGACTATTTTGCGGTGGTCTCTAGAGAACACATGATTTATCCAAGGGAATTTTATCGGGTCGAACTCATATATCTGGATGCCCTTTTCACGGATGAACTCCACGTCCTTTGCCTTGAGCGGACGGTTGTTGGAAGAGTTTCCGAAGGCATCATACAGCAGTCGCACTTCCACACCTTGCTTCGCACGTTCCTCCAAATGGTGTATCAGCAAGTGTACTATGGAGTCGTTTCTGAAGTTGAAATACTCCATGTGTATGCTCTCTTCGGCTTGGTCAATGGCGGCAAACAAGTCTTGGAACTTCTCTTGTCCACTTTTGAGCAACACCACCTTGTTGTCTGAAGTGAACTCGATTCCCTTCTGCTTTAACTGGTTGACAATCATTGAATCAGCCCTCGTGTCTACAAATTTGCGTTCTCTCATTTGCAATGCGCGCTGAGCGTAGATGTTCAAAGTGCCGAGTATGGTGATGAGAAACCATAGTATGGCAAGTCTTTTCGCCGTCATGTGGTGTGTTGTCTGTGTCGTGGGTTCAGTCCGAACCGCTCTTGCCGTGTGCGTGGTAATCTCTTTCACTTATAATCGGATGCCTTTTTCAGTTAATGGATATTTTGTGCAAAGTTAACAAATTCACTCGTAAAAAGCCACACCTCTTTAATAATTATACCTATTCCGCTTTTTGTGCTCCAGAAAGAAGTGGCATCAGCACTGCCAAAACAGAGTTCTTGGACAGTCGGAGTGGAGGATGCCGGTTTCCAGACGGTTATTTTCTATGATGGAAAACGATTGCCGCGGTGAGTTTGTTGCGGTCTCCTTTTTTTTGACTACATTTGCATTGGCAACCGAAAACAGCGCACGAATGACAGAAAAAGGAAATACCTGGACACATCTTTTGGGAGTAGTCTTCGCCCTTTCCTCCATTTGGATGGTGTGGCCGGCAGTTCATGCCGGTTGGCAAATGGCAATAGGCGTGACGTTCTTCATCTTCGGAATGTTCGTGATGTTTCTTTCCAGCACGCTCTATCACTGGGTGCGCCCCGGCAAGGCGAAGAATCTGCTCCGTAAATTTGACCATATCAGCATATATGTGATGATAGCCTGCTCCTACACTTCTGTGTGTGTGGGAGTTGTAGGTGGCTGGCTCGGCTGGTTGATGTTCGCTTTCCAGTGGTTGCTTGTCATCTTCGGAACTGTCTATAAGATTGTCGCCTTGGGCAAATATCCGCGTCTTTCGCTTGCCATATACCTGCTAATGGGGTGGAGCATACTGCTGATGATAAAGTCGGTCGTGGACAGTATGTCTACATTGTCGGTGGTGTTCCTTCTGCTTGAAGGGCTGTTCTATTCGGTCGGGACATACTTCTATGCCCATGACAAACGCCCGCACTACCATGCCATTTGGCATGTTTTCGTGCTTTTGGGGGCTATTTCCCACTGGAGCGTGGTGCTTACCATACTGCTCACAGAGGTCTGACAAAATAGAGGAAAGGCGGTTGCAGACAGTAAAAACTACGGCAAAGGATTTTACAAAACGCATGATAAATTACGATTTGAACAGGATAAAGGCTCTGATATTTGATGTTGATGGTGTCCTTTCATGTGAAACGGTCAATATGTCGGCATCGGGTGAGCCAATGCGGACGGTCAACGTGAAAGACGGCTACGCCATTCAACTGGCGGTGAAACTCGGTCTGCATATCGCTATAATAACCGGGGCGCGGAGCGAATCGGTCCGGATGAGATACGAAGCACTGGGAGTCAGCGACATCTACACAGGTTGTTCTGTAAAGACAGTGGAGTACAGAGACTTTACGGAAAAGTACGGTTATAGCGATGGAGAGATACTTTACATGGGTGACGACATACCCGACTACGAGGTGATGACGACTGTGGGGTGTCCCTGTTGTCCGAAAGATGCCTGCCGGGAAATAAAGAACGTGAGTATCTATGTGAGCGACCGTGACGGCGGAAAGGGCTGTGCACGTGATGTGATAGAGCAGGTGCTGCGTGCACAGGGCAAGTGGATGAGCGACGGAAAGGCATTCGGCTGGTAAACAAAACATAGTATAAAGTGATGAAAAAGATAATTCTTGCAAGCAATTCTCCTCGCAGGAGAGAACTCCTGGCAGGCCTCGGACTTGACTTCGAGGTGAGAGTGAAAGAAGGTATAGACGAAAGTTATCCGGCAGAAATGCCTGTGCAGGATGTGGCGGGGTATATTTCACGAAAGAAGGCGAGTGCCTATGACATAGCCCAGGACGAGATACTGCTTACCGCTGACACCGTGGTGGTGCTCGGCAACACCGTGTTGGGTAAACCGAAAGACGCTGCCGATGCTGCAAGGATGCTGCACGCTCTATCTGGCAATACCCATCAGGTGATAACGGGATGTTGTGTAAAGACTACGGAGGCGGAAAAATATTTTTCTGTAACTACGGATGTCACTTTCAGGAAACTGACTGATGATGAGATAGATACTTACATTACAAAATATAAGCCATTTGACAAGGCTGGTGCATACGGCATACAGGAGTGGATAGGATATATCGGCGTGACATCCATTGAGGGCAGTTACTTCAATGTGATGGGATTGCCAGTACAGCGCATATATGACGTTTTGCAAAGTCTGTAAACATTTGCGGAAACTTCATTACAAACATAAAAACTTTCTTAAATATTGGAAAAGAGCATTTAATTTAATGTTTATTAGAGCGCCATTCTGCCGATGCTACAATAATTTGTTATAATTTTGTGGTGATTTAGGACATTTCCTATCTCGCAAAACCAGAAAACTGTAACAACAAATATTATGGCAGAATCAATCGATATCCAGGAATTGAATGCACTCATACGGCAGCAGAGTGGATTCATAAATGCGCTCTCGGCCGGTATGGACAAGGTGATTGTCGGACAGAAACACCTCGTTGACTCCCTCTTGATCTCGCTGCTGAGTGACGGACACATCCTCCTTGAGGGTGTACCAGGTCTCGCCAAGACCCTTGCAATAAAGACTTTGGCAAAACTGATTTCCGGTGACTTTTCCCGAATACAGTTCACTCCCGACCTGTTGCCTGCTGATGTAATCGGTACAATGATATACAGCCAGAAGGACGAGAAGTTCCTTGTGAAGCAGGGACCGGTGTTTGCGAACTTCGTACTCGCCGATGAAATCAACCGTGCACCGGCAAAAGTGCAGAGTGCATTGCTCGAAGCGATGCAGGAACATCAGGTGACTATAGGCGAGAAAACGTTCAGTTTGCCCAAGCCGTTCCTGGTTATGGCAACGCAGAATCCAATAGAGCAGGAGGGAACTTACCAGTTGCCTGAGGCTCAGGTGGATCGTTTCATGCTCAAGGTCGTGGTGGGCTATCCGACGATAGAGGAGGAAAAACTCATCGTTCGGGAGAATCTGGCAGGCGAAATGCCGCAGGTAACGCCGGTATGCAGCACCGACGACATCTTGAAAGCACGCAGTGTGGTGAACAATGTCTATATTGACGAAAAGATAGAACAGTACATCGCCGACATTGTGTTTGCCACACGTTATCCCGAAAACTACGGTCTGTCAGACCTGAAGGACATGATTACATTCGGAGGTTCACCGCGTGCGTCCATCAACTTGGCGAAAGCCGCAAGGACATATGCTTTCATCAAGCACCGCGGATACGTCGTTCCAGAGGATGTAAGGGCTGTTGCCCACGATGTATTGCGTCACCGCATCGGTCTGTCTTACGAGGCTGAGGCAAGCAATGTGACAAGTGAGGAGATAGTAAGCCGGATAATCAACAACGTGGAAGTGCCCTGATCGGCAGCCTGTGGCGGCAGTTGAAAGCAGCGTTGCTGTGTACGGCTGTCGTGATAACTTTGCTGTTGTTTTTGTAAAACATGGATACTTCAGAACTGTTAAGGAAAGTCAGGAAGATAGAGATAAAGACCCGAGGTCTGAGTCAGAATATCTTTGCAGGTGAATACCACTCGGCATTCAAAGGGCGAGGTATGGCCTTCAGCGAAGTGAGGGAATATCAGTTTGGCGATGACATCCGTGATATCGACTGGAATGTTACCGCCCGGTTTCATAAACCCTATGTAAAGGTGTTCGAGGAAGAGCGTGAACTGACGGTGATGTTGCTGATAGATGTCTCCGGTTCGCTTGATTTCGGTACTCGCGGACAGACAAAACGCAATATGGCAACGGAGATTGCCGCTACCATAGCGTTCTCTGCCATGCAGAACAACGACAAGATAGGCGTTATCTTCTTCTCTGATCGCATAGAGAAATACATACCGGCAAAGAAAGGAAGAAAGCATATCCTGTACATTATAAGGGAAATGCTTGATTTCCAACCCGAGAGCAGACGCACGGACATGACTATGGCCGTGGAGTTCATGACAAGGGTTCTGAAACGCCGGAGTACGGTGTTCATGCTGAGTGATTTCTATGACAAGCGGTCGTTTCAGAAGCAGTTGCAGATTGCCGGACAGAAGCATGACCTCATGGCGATACAGGTCTATGACCCCTTGGCAAAGGAATTGCCCGATGTGGGATTGCTGAAAGTGGAGGATGCGGAGACTGGATACGAAACGGTGATAGACACCTCTTCAAAGAAAGTCAGGATGCGTCACGCCAAGCAATGGTATGACAGACAGCAGCGACTGAAGGATGACTTCGCCAAAAGTAATGTGGATTGGACGAGCATAGCCACCAATGGTGACTATGTAAAGGCCATGATGCAGTTGTTCAAAATGCGATGAAAAGGATTTCCAACATTATATTATTGTTTCTCATAGCAGTCTCGGCTTCTTCCCAAAACGTATCGGTGGAGGCGAGAATCGACTCTGTTGCCATAATGATAGGGCAACAGGTGGGCATGACGATAACAGTTGTCTCGCCCGAAGACAAGGCTGTGCAGATGCCGGCAATGCAGCCGCGGCAGTTCATTACCCCCGGAGTGGAGATAGTGGACGTGGCAAAGGACGACACGTCAGAGGTTTCTGACGGCAGAAAAATCACGAGACGTATTCAACTGACGAGTTTCGATGAGAACGCCTACAAGATACCCTCACAGACTGTTAAAGTCGATGGTAAGGCATACAAGACCAACCCATTGGCACTGAAAGTGATAACAATGGATGTCGATACGCTGCATTTGGGGCAGTTCTTCCCACCGAAGGACGTGCAGGACAACCCTTTCATGTGGTCGGAATGGAGTCCGTTGTTCTGGTTGAGTGTCATTCTCATGGTGCTGATAGCGATAGGCGTATACCTGTATCTGCGCTACAAACAGAACAAACCGATAATAAGCCGCATACAGATTATCCGTCATATCCCTGCGCACCAAAAGGCTTTGTCAGCAATAGACAAGATAAAGCAGAGCAAAATGCAGAACTCGGAAAATCCAAAAGAGTATTACACGCAACTGACAGATACTCTGAGAAAATACATAGAGGAGCGGTTCGGCTTCTCTGCAATGGAGATGACGAGTACCGAGATTATATCACGCTTGCGCAATACGGGTGACCCGAACATGATAAGTGAACTGCGTGAACTGTTCAATACCGCCGATCTCGTGAAATTCGCAAAGCACTCCACGCTACTGAACGAGAATGACCTGAACCTCGTAAACGCTGTAAACTTCATTGACCAGACCAAGACTCAGGAAAAGGAAACGGAGGAACGGATTGTCCCGAAACTGAGTGCTGACGACAAGCGGATACAGGAAAGCAGGAAGTTGATAAAGGTTCTGCTTGCCGTGATAGCCGTTACGGTGGTATTCATCTTCTGTTTTGTGGTCTACAATGCGATGATGTTGTTATAAAGGAGTAGAGAAATGGAATTTGCCAACAAAGAATATTTCATCCTGCTGATACTGCTTGTGCCTTATGTGCTGTGGTATTTTCTCGGTCGTAAGCGCAGAGAACCGTCCATGCGTATCAGCGACACATCGGCGTATATCGACGCTCCCAAGAGTTGGCGCATACGTCTTCTGCACGCCCCAATGGTGTTGCGGTGCGTGACTTTTGTCCTTGTGGTCATCATCTTGGCTCGTCCGCAGACACATAATGCGTGGGACAACAAATCGGTAGAGGGCATCGACATCATGCTTGCCATGGATATATCAGCCTCGATGTTGGCTGAGGATCTCAAGCCCAACCGTATGGAGGCTGCCAAGAATGTGGCTGCGGAGTTTATCTCGGGACGTCCGAATGACAATATCGGTCTGACAATATTCGCAGGAGAGTCGTTTACGCAATGCCCGATGACAACAGATCACGCATCATTGCAGAACCTGTTGCACAACGTACGTATGGACATGGTGCTGAAAGGACTGATACAAGACGGTACAGCAGTGGGAATGGGATTGTCAAATGCCGTGTTGCGCCTGAAGGATTCGAAGGCCAAGAGCAAGGTGGTAATCCTTCTGACAGACGGAGCGAACAACTGCGGTGACATATCTCCGATGACTGCGGCACAGATAGCGAAAAGTCTTGGCATCCGTGTATACACCGTCGGTGTCGGCACGAATGATGTTGCACCTTATCCGATGCAGGTCGCAGGAGGCGTGCAGTACATAAACCGTCCTGCGGAAGTGGACACCAAGACCCTGAAAGAAATCTCCGTGATGACGGGCGGTAACTACTACCGTGCGACAAACAACAAGGAACTAAGAAAGATTTATTCCGATATAGACAAACTCGAAAAAACAAAACTGACAGTGAAAAAGTTCTCCAAGCGGTATGAAGCCTATATGCCTTTCGCTTGGGCTGCGCTGTTGACGCTGTTGCTAGAGGTGCTGTTGAGGACTACAATACTAAGAAGGATACCGTAATGCTGCGATTTGAGAACCCTTTGATGTTATGGTTGCTTGCCGTCATTCCGTTGATGGCACTGGTCAATCTGCTTATGTGGCAGCGTCAGAAGAGACGTTACAAGCGTCTGGGAGACAAGGAACTGCTACGGCAGATGATGCCGGGCATATCGAAATTCCGCCCTACGGTGAAGTTCTGGCTTATGATGACGGCGACAGCGCTCACCGTTGTAATCCTTGCACGTCCCCAGATGGGAAGCAAGATATCGCACGAAAAGCGGAACGGAATCGAGATAATAATAGCCATGGACATAAGCAACTCCATGAAAGCCGAGGATGTTGTGCCCTCCCGTTTGCAGAAAAGCAAGATGATGGTAGAGAATCTTATCGACAAGTTCTCTACCGACAAGATAGGTCTGATAGTTTTTGCCGGTGACGCATTCGTGCAGTTGCCCATTACGAGTGACTATGTTTCGGCAAAGATGTTCCTTCAAAACATAGATCCAAGTCTTATCGCTTCGCAGGGAACGGACATTGCACAGGCACTTAATCTCGCCTCCAATTCGTTTACAAAATCGGATATCGGCAAAGCGATTGTTGTCATTACCGATGGCGAAGACCACGAGGGGGGAGCGGTGGAGGCTGCAAAGGCAGCCCATGACAAGGGAATGAATGTGTTTATACTCGGTATCGGAGATGTCAAGGGAGCACCGATTCCCGATGGAGAGGGCGGATACATGACAGATAATTCGGGCAATACGGTCATGAGCACCCTCAACGAGGAAATGTGCAAGCAGATAGCGAACGCCGGCAAAGGCAAGTACATACACGTCGACAACACCGGAGATGCACAGGATATGCTGAACTCCCAGTTGGCGAAACTCCAGAGTGGCGAGACGGAAAGCGTTGTTTACAGCGAATACGACGAGCAGTTTCAGGCTGTCGCAATCATGCTTTTGCTGATTCTGATAATTGAAGTATGCGTGCTTGAAAGCAAGAACCCTCTTTTTGCCAATGTGCGCGTGTTCAGAAAGAAAGGAAAAAACAAATGACGAGAATATTTGTTATGGCTATCTTGACCGCCTGTTGCGTGGTGGCTTCGGCACAGACAGACCGTCAGCATATAAGGAACGGAAACCGTCTGTACCGTCAACAGAAGTTTGACAAAGCAGAGGTTGAGTACAGAAAAGCCGTGGACAAGAACAAAGAAAATCCACAGGCGTACTACAATCTGGGATGTGCCCTCATGCAACAACAGAAGGATTCGCTTGCGATAACCAACCTTGAGACTGCCGGAAAACTTGAGACAGGAAGGATGAGAAAGGCGAAGGTATATCACAACATAGGTGTGATATGTCAGGGGCATCAGTTGTTCTCGGAAGCGATAGAAGCATACAAGGAGAGTCTGAGGAACAATCCCAATGATGACGAGACCCGATACAACCTTGCCTTGTGTCAGAAGCAGTTGAAGAACAATAAGGACGACAAGAACCAGAAGAATAACAACGACAATAAGAACAAGGACAAGAACAATAGCGGACAGAACAATCAGGACAAGCAAAACAAGAACGACAAGAACAAGGAGGACAAGAAACAGCAGAAGCAACCGGAAGACCAGATGAGCAAGGAGAATGCCGAACAACTGTTGCAGGCTGCATTGCAGGAAGAGAAAAATACGCAACAGAAGATGAAAAAACAACAGGCGATGCCGCAAAAGCGGAGATTGCAAAAGAACTGGTAACTTCATGAATGTGTGACTTATACGTCTTTGAGTGAAATGAAACGGATATTGTTTATATTGTTATGTGTCGTTGCCCGACTGTCATTGATAGCACAGACAATCTCGGTGCAAGCCCCTTCCCAAGTGTCATGCGGTGAGAATTTCCGTGTATCCTATGTTGTGTCAACGCAGGATGTGGAGAATTTCAGGGCAGGAAACGTTCCTGAGGGGCTTGAAGTCATTACCGGACCTTACACATCGCGCTCTTCGAGTTTCCAGATGGTTAACGGACACACCTCCAGTTCTTCGTCCATAACCTACACATATACGCTGTATGCGGCAAAGAACGGAACCTATACCATACCGGCAGCGAGAGCAGTGGTTAACGGAAAGACCATTACTTCAAACCCTGTAAAGATTTCCGTGTCGGGCAGTGCGTCACAGTCAAACAGACAAGGTGCACCAAGGATGCATGGATCGGATGCCGATGATATGCGTCCTGCCGGTTCCGCTATCTCCGGGAACGACCTGTTCATTCGTGTAAGCGCAAACAAGAAGACCGTGCACGAACAGGAACCGATACTCCTGACCTACAAAGTCTACACTCAGGTAGACCTCACTCAACTTGAGGGAAAGATGCCTGACCTCACTGGATTCCATACTCAGGAGATACCGTTGCCACGCCAGAAGAGTTTCTCTGTGGAGAATATAAACGGCAAACCATACAGAACGGTCACCTGGAGTCAGTATGTCATGTACCCGCAGATGACCGGCAAACTCCAGATACCGAGCCTTGTATTCAAGGGAATCGTCGTTCAGAGAAACCGTAATATAGATCCTTTCGAGGCATTCTTTAACGGCGGATCTGCCTATACGGAGGTTAAGCGCAATGTTGTCGCCCCTGCTGTCACTATCAATGTGACTCCATTGCCCAACCGTCCAGCAGGGTTTTCTGGCGGAGTGGGGCGGTTTAGCATCAAGTCTTCCGTTGACAAGGCAAGTGTAAAGGCAGGAGAGCCTGTCAATCTGAGCGTAATGGTGAGTGGAACAGGCAACCTGAAACTGTTGAAACAACCTGTCCTGTCGTTGCCAAAGGACTTTGACAAGTACGATCCGAAGGTTACTGACAAGACGAAACTCACCCAAAACGGAGTGGAAGGCAGCATTATTTACGATTATCTGATAGTGCCGAGGAATCAGGGGACATATACTCTTCCTGCCTTGGACTTCATATATTACGACACGTCTGCAGGAGAATACAAGACCCTGAAGACCGCTCCGATAACTCTGGAGGTTCTGAAAGGTGATGGCAAGAGCCATGTTGCAGACTACTCTTTGAACAGTGACAACGATATTCGAGGAGTGAAAACAGGTAATGTAACTCTGAGCAAGAGAGGGCAATATTTCTTCGGAAGCGTTGGCTATATAGTCCTGTTGCTCGTTCCGATGATAGTCTTTGCTGTGCTCGTGGTTGTCTTCCGCAAACGTGCACTGGACAAAGCGAATGTCATAAGGATGAAAGGCAAGAAGGCGAACAAAGTTGCCACCAAGCGTCTGCGCCTCGCAGCCTCATTGATGAACAAGGGCAAGCAGAACGAGTTCTATGACGAGGTACTCCGTGCACTGTGGGGTTACGTTGGAGACAAATTGAATATACCTGTCGAAAGCCTCTCAAGGGACAACATAACAGAAAAACTTGTTTCCAACAATATCGGCGACAAGACACTGAATGCGTTTGTAGAGGCTATTGACGAGTGCGAATATGCACGTTATGCCCCCGGCGATCCAAAGGGGAAAATGGATGTCGTATACGGCAAGGCGGCAGATGCCATCACGGAAATTGACAATATGTTAAACTTGAGAAAAAAGAAATCTTCCGCTCAAAAGACACTTGCTGTTGTCGTGTTGCTTATGACGTGCGCTTCAGCCAATGCCGTCGTGACAAAGCAAATGGCGGACGCTGAATATGCCAAAGAGAACTATCAGGAGGCTATAAAACAGTATAATGAGATACTGAAAAAGGGCGTTTCTGCGGATGTTTACTATAATCTCGGAAACTCATATTTCCGTACGGGCAACATCACACAGGCCATATTGGCATACGAACGTGCCGAGAAACTCGCCCCGGGCAATGATGATATAAGGTTTAACCTCCAGTTTGCGAGAAGCAAAACGGTTGACAAGATAACACCACAGCCGGAGATATTCTTTGTGACATGGTATAAATCGCTGGTCAACATGACTGACAGCAATACATGGGCAGTCGTTTCCATAGTGTTCTTCGTGCTGGCATTGGCGATGTTGGCTCTGTATCTGTTTTGCACGAACGCCGTACTGGTACGCAGCGGCTTCTATATAGGAATGCTGTTACTGTTGTCGTTTGTTGTGACGACATTCTTGTCGTGGCAACAAAAAGTACAGGCAGAAACCCATGACGGAGCCATAATCATCGCTCCGACGGTGACAGTGAAGAGTACACCGGCGGCAAGTTCTGGCAATAGCATGGTTCTTCACGAGGGAACAAGGGTGGATATAACGGACAGGACAATGAAAGGCTGGCTTGGCATACGTCTCACAGACGGAAGAGAAGGTTGGCTGCACACTGATGATATAGAAGAGATTTAAGATACGATAATGGATTTTACCGCTCTGACATATAACTTTGACCTTCCCATAATGCACGTACTGCAAGGGTCGGAATCCCTTTATTGGGACCGAACCGTGCTTGTGCTGACCAACGCATTCACTTGGATACCGTTCTATATGGCACTCATATTCCTTGTAATAAGGAACAATGAGACGGTGAAACAGGCTGCTCTCGTAATAGGATTTGCCCTGTTTGCCTTTGCCCTTTCGGATTATGTCGTGGACGTATTGGTAAAGCCTTGTTTCATGCGTTACCGCCCCACCAATGACCCAATCCTGCGTTATACCATTGATGTGGTCAGTAATCACAGAGGAGGAGCATACGGCTTTTTCTCCGCCCATGCCTCAAACACCATGTCAATAGCACTGTTTTTCAGTATGGTTGTCAGAAGCCGGCTGTTGACGACAGCCCTTGTCATCTGGTCTCTGCTTAACTGCTACACACGCATTTATCTGGGAGTGCATTACCCGAGTGATGTTCTCGTAGGTCTTGTGTGGGGATGTGTCGTGGCGTTTATTTCCTATGGACTGTATTATTGCATAAGGAAGAAGACGTCAATGAAGGCAAATTACATATCAAACCAGTATACGGTGACAGGTTATTCCTACCAAGACATATATATAGTATTGACGGTGATGATGCTGACTTTGTTCTATGCAACATTCCGGTCCGTCTTTTAACAGTAAATTATGGATTCTCCAAAACATATACATATATCCGATTACGATTATCCGCTCCCCGATGAGAGAATTGCAAAATTCCCTTTGTCGCAGAGAGACCAGTCGAAATTGCTGGTCTATAATAAGGGCGTGATAACCCAAACCGTGTTTTCTGAACTGCCAAAGTTCCTCCCCGAGAAGAAACTTATGGTGTTCAACAATACCCGTGTGATACAGGCCCGTCTGCATTTCAGAAAGAATACAGGGGCGCTTATAGAGGTTTTTCTCCTTGAACCGGCTGTTCCTGCCGACTATGAGCAGAATTTCCAGTCGAAGGGTTCATGCTCGTGGTACTGTATGATTGGCAATCTGAAAAAATGGAAAGAAGGTTCTGTCAGCCGTACCTTTACATACAAGGGGCCAGAACTGACCCTTATAGCCACAAGGGGAGAGATGCATGGCACATCACATCAGGTGCTGTTTGAATGGAATAACCCTGATGTCAGTTGGGCGGAAATACTTGATTTGGCAGGAGAACTGCCTATACCACCGTATCTTAACCGTGAAGCGCAAGAGTCGGACAAGACAACTTATCAGACCGTATATTCCAAAATAAAAGGTTCGGTGGCTGCTCCTACGGCAGGACTGCACTTTACCCCTGCTGTACTTGCGACGATAGATCAAGCCGGAATCGAGCGGGAGGAACTGACATTGCACGTCGGTGCAGGTACATTCAAACCCGTAAAGAGCGAGGAGATAGAGGGACACGAGATGCACACGGAGTTCATTTCCGTAAGGAAACAGACGATAGAGAAACTCATAGAGTATGGTGCAGAAGCAATCGCAGTAGGAACTACCAGCGTGAGAACACTTGAGAGTCTGTATTATCTGGGACTGAAGATACACTCTGACAAGGACATCTCCGAAGACAAACTGCACGTCAACCAGTGGGAACCCTATGAGACGGAAGCGTCAATCACTCCTGTAGAGGCATTGAAAGAGGTACTTGACTATCTTGACAGGCATTCTCTGCCAGTCCTGCACTCAAGCACGCAGATTATAATTGCGCCCGGATATGAGTACAAAATCGTCAAAGTTCTGATTACAAACTTCCATCAACCGAAGAGCACGCTCCTCCTTTTGGTCAGCGCATTCTTGCAAGGGGACTGGAAAAAAGTCTACGATTATGCACTTGGTCATGAGTTCCGCTTTTTGAGTTACGGCGACTCAAGTCTGTTAATACCCTGAAATTATGAAGATAGGAGATAAAGTCAGATTTCTGAATGAGACCGGTGACGGTAAGGTTACAGGTTTTCAAGGGAAGAATATTGTGCTCGTTGAAGACAGTGACGGTTTCGAGATACCGATGCAAATCAACGAGGTTGTAGTTGTAAACAGTGATGACTACAATACGACAAATGCTATACAAAAGCCTCAAACGCAAAGCCATGAGGGGGAATCAATAAAGCACAGACTGCTCACTTCGGACGATGACTACGAGCAGGAGGATGTAGACCCGGCGGACAAGGAGATAACATTCAAAGCCCCGACAATGGAAAGAAAAGGCGGAAACAGACTTTCCGCTTACTTGGCGTTTGTCCCTATGGATACCAAGAATTTCTCTACGACCGCTTTTGAGTGTTATCTGATAAATGATTCCAACTATTATCTCCGTTGCTCTTGTCTCGTTGCAGAGAACAACAGTTGGACTCTTGCATTTGAAGGAGAATTGGAACCGAACACGAAAACGTTTGTAAAGGAGATTGAGCGCAGTGAACTGAACGGGCTACAGCACATCGCCATTCAGATGCTTGCATATAAAAAGGACAAGCCATTCGTCCTGAAACCGGCTGTAGACGTGCAGTTACGGATAGATACAGTGAAATTCTACAAACTTCATTGCTTCGTTCCCAATGACTTTTTCGAACAGTCTGCCTTGATGTTTGCTGTTGTTGAGAATGATGAAAATCCCAGTCTCTTGACCGTTGACCCACAGCAGTTGAAACGTAGTATGTATGTCCAGCCCGACAAAAACGGTCTTGCAGAGAAGAAAACCGTGACAAAGAACGGTTCTGATGTCATTGTCATAGACCTCCATGCATCGGAGTTGTTGGAAACTACGGCTGGCATGAACAATGCTGATATATTGAGATATCAGATTAAGGTATTCACGGATACGCTTGCAGAGTACGCCAACAAGAAAGGACAGAAGATAGTTTTCATTCACGGAAAGGGTGAAGGCGTACTGAGGAATGCAATCGTAAAAGAACTCAACTACAAGTATAAACGCTATCAGTATCAGGATGCCTCTTTCCAGGAATACGGATTCGGGGCAACACAAGTGACCATAAGATAACAGTCATACGCCTAATTTACTAAACGGTTATGAGGAATTTCGGATTTGTAAAGGTTGGAGCGGCAGTTCCGTTCGTCCGTGTTGCTGACGTGGAGTACAACATCAGTCGTATAGAATCCCTTGTCGACAGAGCCGTAAGCGAGGGTGTCGAAATCCTGTGCTTCCCGGAACTCAGCCTTACAGGATATACTTGTCAGGACTTATTCCGCAATACGCACCTTTTGGACGAAGCCGAGACTGCTCTTGACCGTTTGAAAGACCATTGCCGCAACTTGCCTTTGGTGGTCATTGTCGGCGTGCCGGCTCGCTGTGGCAACCGTTTATACAATTCCGCAGCAGTCATAGCCGGAGACTCATGCCATTTTGTAAACAAGACATATCTGCCCAATTACAACGAGTTTTATGAGAAACGCTGGTTTACACCAGAAGACATTGACCGTTCTCCGCTGATATTTGAGTTGCCAAGCGGTGTCCGATTCGGGGCTGAGATATGTGAAGACCTGTGGTCTCCGTTGCCTCCGAGCAGTTATACAACGGCTGCCGGGGCGGACATAATCTTCAATCTCTCTGCGTCAGACGAACTCATAGGCAAACACCAATATCTGCTTTCGCTCATATCACAGCAAAGTGCGAGAGGCATATCGGGCTATGTATATTGTTCGGCAGGATTTGGCGAGAGTACCCAAGATGTCGTTTACGGCGGGAATGCCATCGTGTATGAGAACGGCAATCAACTTGTTCACAGTGAGCGTTTCTCCCTTGAAGAACAACTTATAACCGCCCAGATAGACGTTGAGAAACTCCGTGCGGAAAGGTTGACCAACACAACCTTTAGGGAAGTTCAAAGTCATTACGATGGAAAAGCGGAGATTATAAAGTTGGATGTGGCAGAGTCAACACAGCCGTTTGTGCTTTCGAGAAACTTCAACTCCCATCCTTTCATCCCCGTGGCAACCGATATGAAAGAGTCATGCGAGGAGATACTCAACATACAGGTAATGGGATTGGCGAAACGTTTGCGCCATACCGACTGCAAGAATGTGGTTCTCGGTATCAGTGGCGGGTTGGATTCCACCCTCGCATTGCTCGTTTGCATAAAGACATTCGACAAGTTGGGACTTGACCGCCATGGAATCCACTGTGTCACCATGCCCGGTTTTGGCACTACAGACCGTACTCATGACAATGCCGTTGCTCTCATGGACAGTCTCGGAGTAACCCAAAAGGAGATAGACATCGTGCCCGCAGTAGAGCAGCATTTTCTGGATTTGGGGCATGACAGAGCCGTTCATGACGTGACCTACGAAAACTCTCAGGCCCGTTATCGCACGATGTTGCTCATGAATATATCCAATAAAGTGGGGGGACTTGTAATCGGAACGGGTGACTTGTCGGAGTTGGCATTGGGTTGGTGTACATATAATGGCGACCATATGTCCATGTATGGCGTCAATGTAAGCATACCCAAGACACTCGTACGGTATCTTGTTGCCTATGTGGCGGAGAATGATGTGGATGCAGAATCGAGAAAAACGCTTCTTGACATCATCGATACTCCCATATCACCGGAACTGATTCCTGCGGATTCGGAGGGGAATATCATTCAAAAGACAGAAGACCTTGTGGGACCGTATGAGTTGCATGACTTCTTCCTCTATCATTTCCTGCGCTTCGGATTCTCCCCTTCGAAGATTCGGCTATTGGCGGAAAAGGCGTTTGACGGACACAATGGAACTGCCTATGACACCGTAACGATAGACAAATGGCTCAGAGTATTCTTCCGCAGATTCTTTGCCAACCAGTTCAAACGCTCTTGTTTGCCTGACGGTCCCAAGGTAGGTAGCGTCAGTCTCTCACCGCGTGGAGACTGGAGAATGGCAAGCGATGCCGTGGCAAAACTGTGGATCAACGACATAGAGAAAAAATCTTAAAACTTCAGAAAGCAAGTTTGGCTTATGAAATCTTTTGTTAACTTTGCCACGGAAGACTGATTTAGACGGACGCAGAAAAACATTTTCAACATGAGCAAGTACAATATAACAGAGGTTAAACCAAAGGCAGCGCGTTACCGCACACTTGTCAATCCGGCTTTGATGGATGAGTTGAAAGACAAGATTATCAGCAAAATCCTTGTTGAAAAGAAGTATAAGCAGAAGAATTATTCTGCTCAGGCGTTGGCAAAGGAACTCGGGACGAACACGCGCTATATCTCTGCGGTGGTCAATGTCAAGTTCCACATGAACTACACATCCTTTGTCAACAAGTACAGAGTGGACGAAGCAATGTCCCTGCTCTCTGATAGGAGGTATTCGGAACTCACCATAGAGGAAATATCTGATATGGTCGGATTCGCCAACCGCCAGTCTTTCTATGCATCTTTTTTCCGTATTTTGGGCATAACGCCACGCGAATACAGACAGAACAACACACCGGCAGACGGGAAAAGAGCGGGAAAGAAAAACGCAAAAGCGAAGAAACAGAAAAACGCGAAGAAAGCATAGGAAAAACCGATACGGGGAACATCTGCCGAAAAGGACAGACATTGATGCTTCAAAAAAGGACAGACGGTCTTGTCTAAAGACCGTTATATAATTGACAATGCAGAAATTCAACTATACGGACGAGCGCTTTGCTGATATTCAGATGCTGCGCTATAGACTTGGAGATTTCTCTTCTCTATCATTAAAACAGAAGAAATTAGTTTATTATTTGTCTGAAGCGACGTTGTGGGGACGCGACATCACGTTCGACCAATTTGGCTGTCACAACCTCAAAATCAGAAAAACACTGGAGGCTCTGTACCTTTCTTACGGTGGCTCTCGTCATGATGAAGATTTCAAGGGCTTGGAATTGTATCTGAAACGTGTGTGGTTTTCTTCAGGCATACATCACCATTATGGTCAGGAGAAGTTCGTTCCTACATTCTCCCCGGACTTCTTCAGAGATAGCGTTATGAACACGGCAGAGGGATTGCTGCCTCTTTCCGCTGGTCAGACACGTGCCGCTCTCGTTGAAGAACTGTTGCCTGTGTTGTTCGACAACACCGTTCAGCCAAAGCGCGTATGCCTCGACAAAGGTGTCGATCAGGTGAAAGCGTCCGCTTGCAACTACTATGTCGGCGTGACACAGGCAGAGGCAGAAGAACACTATGCGGCGCTTGATGCGCAATATAAAGGAGACGAGAAACCGTCATTTGGTTTGAACAGCACCTTGGTAAAGCAAGACGGAGAAATCAAGGAGGAGGTTTGGAGTCTTTCCGGCAAATATGGTCGCTATATAGAACGGATTGTCTATTGGTTGCGCAAAGCCGCAGAGGTTGCAGAGAACGACCGACAGAAGAAATACATAGAACTCCTCATAGAATACTATACAACAGGTGATCTTGCCGTATTCGACCGATATTCCATTGCGTGGCTGAATGAGAAAGAGGCAAGGGTGGACTTTGTCAACGGTTTTATAGAGGTTTACGGAGATCCTTTAGGGATAAAGGGATCATGGGAAGGCATTGTCGAATACAAGGATTTGAAGGCTACTGAGCGCACGCAAAAGATATGTAGCAATGCCCAGTGGTTTGAAGACCACAGCCCTGTAGATGCCCGATTCAAGAAGAAAAAGGTGCAGGGAGTCACCGCAAACGTCATTTGTGCTGCGATGCTTGGTGGCGATGAGTATCCGTCATCTGCCATTGGCATCAATCTGCCCAATGCAGACTGGATTCGTGCACGCCATGGAAGCAAATCCGTAACTATCGGTAACCTCACGGAAGCATACAATCAGGCTGCCAAGGGCAATGGTTTCCGTGAAGAGTTTGTCGTCGATGAGGATACCATTAGGCTCATTGACAAGTACGGAGATGCGTGTGATGACCTGCATACAGACTTGCATGAGTGTCTTGGACACGGCAGCGGTCAGATTCTTCCGGGTGTTGATGCCGGAGCATTGAAGTCGTATGGCAGTACGATAGAGGAGGCTCGGGCAGACCTGTTTGGTCTTTACTATATCGCCGACAGCAAACTTGTGGAACTTGGACTGTTACCTGATGAGGAAGCATATAAGTCACAGTATTACACATACATTATGAATGGCTTGCTGACACAGCAGGTTCGCATAAAACCCGGAGCACAAATCGAAGAGGCACATATGCGTAACCGTGCGATAATTGCGCGCTGGGTAGCAGAGCGGAGCAACGGAAATGTGGCATTGATACACCGTAACGGCAAGACATATCTACAGATTTCTGATTACGATTCCCTGCGTTCCCTCTTTGTAGAACTGCTTGCCGAGGTGCAGAGAATAAAGAGTGAGGGTGACTATAACGCCGCTCAGAAACTTGTGGAAGATTACGGCGTGAAGATTGACAATACACTTCATGAGGAAGTACTGCAGAGATACAAGACCCTCAACATTGCCCCTTACAAGGGTTTCATCAACCCGATACTGAAACCGGAACTGGATACAGAGGGCAATATTGTGGATGTTAGCGTGGACTATTCCGAAGCGTATGCAGACCAGATGCTGCGCTATGGTCGTGACTATTCGCTGTAATGTGTTGCTCTTCCGTGCTGTTTCGCGCTTAATGTTCGGCCTTTCTTGTAATCCAAAAGGTTTATTCGTAACTTTGTAGGCAAATCAGATTATTAACAACAAACATGATATTATGAATCTATTGCGAACTTTATTTCTATCGGCTTTCGTGTCTTCTGCAAGCAGTTTTGCTTGTGCCCAGGACTTCACATGGACAGAAGAAGATGTGTGGACAGCGTATGATGCCTTCTATGACAACCTTATAGACAAGACACGCCGCATATACAAGGCTGATACAAAGCAACCTTCGGCACATCACCGCGGCAATGGCTACCGTGACAAAGACGTCTCTGGTTGTGCTGCTGCTATCTGGTGCCAGGCTCCTTATTTCGATATGGCAATCAATGCAGTGAAACTTGCCGACAAGAGCACTACGTTGACTTCTGCCAAGAAGAGGTTTTACAAGAATGCGATGTCCTATATATACAAAGGCGAAAAGACCCATTACACCAATTTCAATTTTGATGACAACAACACAAACAACGGTTGGTTCATTTATGATGACATCATGTGGTGGACTTGCGCCTTGGCTCGCGCCTATGAGTTTGACCCGTCAGAGAGCGACTATCTCAAGTATGCGGAGGAAAGTTTCTGCCGTGTGTGGTACGGAAGCAAGAGCGTTGGTGATACCGGTTCCTACTCTGACCCGACTGTAAGCGGTCAGACTGGCGGTATGTACTGGCAATGGCAACCGATAGCAGGTCCCAATCCGAACAAGGAAGGAGACTACAAGTCCGCCTGCATCAATTTCCCTGCCATCTGTGCCATGTGTACTCTCTATCAGATAGTACCCGAGGGACGCACCGCACCGACAGACGAGTATCCTACATATCAGACCAAGGAGTTCTATAAGGAGAAGGCTATAGAAATCTATACATGGGCAAAGAACCACCTTGTTCCAAACTCCGGCCGTGTGGCAGACGGTATGCACGGCGGCAATCCGGAATATTCCAATCACCTGTACAACCAGGCTACCTATATCGGAGCATCCTGTTTGCTCTACAAGATAACCGGTGAGCAGCAGTATCTGACCAATGCCAAGCAGGCTGTAAGTTACACCAAGAGGATGATGTGCCAGAAAAACACAGACGGTATCTATGTTCTGCCTTATGAAAACGGTTATGAGCAGGGTATCTATTGCGCCATTTTTGCACAGTATATGGATATGTTCATCAATGAACTCGGGCAGGGCGATTTCCAGGACTGCAAGGAATGGATTCGCCAGAACATACAACTTGCATGGAACAACAGGGATGCCAGAAACCTGAACAATGGCAAATTCAATGAGAAAACGGCTGATGATGAGGTGGTGGAAAGTTACGGAGCAAGTGCCATGCCGGCTCTTATGCTTCTTTTCCCGGCAAATGATTCCCAGACCAACGGCATCTCACAGTTGAAGGAAACGAAATGCACAGCAGACAACACCATATATTCCATTGAGGGTAAAGCCTTGCGTCTCAATGCCGATGTTGCCGACTTGGACACCCTCGGTAAGGGTCTTTACATTCTGAACGGCGAAAAGTATGCTGTAAGATAAATCACCAGATAGTTCCCGAACAGTCATTACTGTTCGGGACAAGGTTTATAACTCGGACAAGAAAAGAAGCAGGAAGAAAACCGTTGAGGTTTCTTCCTGCTTCTTTTGATATTGTCAAGTAACAGATGTTGCGTGTTACAGTTGTGTCATTTCTTCTGTCTCTTGTTCCTTACGCACACAAAAAGCACATACAGACAGAATATCAAGCAAAAGCCATTGCTGAGATACATGGGAGGATTGTCAAGCAATATACCTGTAACAAACCAGAAAGCGATTCCTGTTGACAGTATTGTCTGCATCCCGATGGAGATACCTCGCGTGTCGTTTGTCTTGTAGACGCTCCACGCTTGGGGTATCTGGCATGTCGCCATACATATTCCTGCAATTGAGGCAGTGGCTGTTGCGATGTCCACGTAAGGCTTACTTGATGTTCGGCTCTTCCAATCCGAGACCCTTCTTCTTGTCAACGACCTTGAGAATCAAACCTATCACCAGAGCGGCAACACCCAGACTGGCAAGCATAAGCAATGGTGCGGTGTAGTTGAGTTGCTGCGGATCGGTTATGCCCGGGTTGGTCTTGTCAAGCACTTTGCCTATCAGCAGAGGGAACAACCACAGTCCGATGTTCTGAATCCAGAAAATCAAGGCGTATGCAGACCCGATTATCTTCGGCTCTACAAGTTTTGGAACTGACGGCCAAAGTGATGCCGGAACGAGTGAGAATGACGCTCCCAGCACAAGAATGGTCATGTATGCCACTATGACACCGCCCACCTGATTGTTCTTGAACTCTGGCAGTATGAATGCAAAGGTGAGGTGACAGGCGATGAGGAGCAGCGAACCGAGTACCAACATCGATGCTGCCTTTCCCTTATGGTCTACATAATTGCCGAGAATAGGGGTGATACCCATGGCAAGAAGAGGGAAGACTGCAAATATAGACTCTGCCGACTGACGCATATATCCCATATAACAATAGGTCACAAGGGCGACAACGGAAATGCAGAGAGTGGTATATTTCAGTGCCTTATTCTTGATGAAGTTGAATGCGAACGCCGTTGCAGCCACCAGAAGCATGATGACATACTGCACTACAGTGACGGATGAAGAAGCCCAAAACGAGGTTTCTGGAACATCAGTGAATGTCAGATTGCACTGAAGCATATTCACCGCATATTTCTGGAATGGGAATATTGCGGAGTAGTAGAGCACGCAGAGCAGTGACACAAGCCAGAATCCGGCACTCGTCAGTATCTGTCCTATATCGCTTATCTTAAACGGATCGTCTTTCTCTTCAGCCTCACCTGTCTGCTTGTCGAGTGTTTTGTCCATGAAGAAGTACACTACAAGCATTATCATTGCGATGCACAGGAGTACGACACCGAAGGCTACGGAGCGGGAAACGTTTATCGAACCGCCGAACTTGGCAAAAAACGGCGAGAAAATCATGCACGTTGCCACACCGAGACGGGCGAGTGCCATCTCCGAACCCATAGCAAGCGCCATCTCACGACCCTTGAACCACTTGACGATACCACGGCTTACGGTAATGCCGCCCATTTCAGCACCGCATCCGAATATCATGAAACCGATTGCAGCAAGTTTCGCTGATGCCGGCATACCCTCGTAAAAGGGACTTACACCCAATTGTTCGAATACAGGAATATGGTTGAGATTGTTGGTGAACCAAGCCTCCAGACCGCTTCCCATGAAACTTTCACTGATGGCATAGTACTTGATTGTTGCACCGACAAGCATCACTCCGCCGGACAGAAGGGCAGTGAAGCGAACGCCCATCTTGTCGAGTATGATTCCGGCAAAAATGAGGAAGAAGATAAAGACATTGAGAAACGTCTCCGCTCCCTGCATTGTTCCGAATGCTGTAGAGTCCCAACCGCGTTCCGAAGCCATAAGATCCTTTATCGGAGACAGAATGTCCACGAAGATGTAGGCACAGAACATGGCCAGTGCCAACATGAGAAGTGCCGTCCAGCGAATGGCGGCAGAATCTCTCAAAGTTTTGTTTAATTGTTCAGACATGAGATATTTTTGTTATTTGAGCCATTTGTCTAGCCAACCGAAGAAGGTGCGTTGCCAGAGTATACCGTTCTGTGGCTTCAACACCCAGTGGTTCTCATCGGGGAATACAAGCAACTGCGCGGGCACTCCCTGCAGTTTCGCAGCATTGAAAGCGCCAAGTCCTTGGTTCGTGTTGATTCTGTAGTCTTTCTCCCCTTGGATGCAGAGTATCGGTGTGTCCCACTTGTCCACGAACTTGTGAGGGGAGTTTTCGTATGTGCGCTTGGCGTTGAGCGAAGCGTCCTTGTTCCAGTATGCGTCCTCATACTCCCAGTTAGAGAACCACACTTCCTCGGTATCGGTGTACATGGACTCCAGATTGAACGCTCCGTCGTGCGAGATGAACGCCTTGAAACGCTTCTCATGGTGTCCGGCAAGGTAGTAGACGCTGAATCCTCCGAAAGATGCGCCCACGCAACCGAGGCGGTCTTTGTCGACGTAAGGGAGTTTCTCGCAGGCATCGTCAATGGCAGTGAGGTAGTCTTTCATACACTGACCAGTCCAGTCACCGCTGACTTGCTCGTTCCATTTCGTACCGAAGCCTGGCAGACCATGGCGGTTGGGAGCGATGATGACATAGCCTTGCGAAGCCATAATCATAAAGTTCCAACGGTAACTCCAGAACTGCGAGACAGGACTTTGTGGACCTCCTTCGCAGAAAAGAAGGGTAGGGTACTTCTTGTTCGGGTCGAAATTGGGGGGCAGAACAGCCCAATAGAGCATATCCTCACCGTTTGTCGTTTTTACCCAGTGCTCTTCGCACGAACCCGAGTCCAGTTGGTCGAGGATATGTTTGTTCTCGTTGGTAATCTGGACGGTCTGTGTCTTTACCGCATCTTTGCCCGGTGTGACAAGGTAAAGGTCTGCCGGGTGGAAATAATCGTGGCGTTCCGCTATGAGTTGTTTCTTGTTTCCTACCAACAGGAGCGAACCGAAGTCAGCGCAGAAGTCGGTCACAGGCTTCACAGCCCCTTTCTTTGTGACTGCGTAGATGTTCTCCACAGCGTGCCAAACACCTATGAAATAGAATTTCGCTTCCTTGTCGTCAGACCATACATAACTGTCGACATTGGAGTCGAAAGTCTCTGTGACATACTCTTTCTTGCCGCTTTCAAACGTGTAGACACACAGTCTGTTGCGGTCACTCTCGTATCCGCAGCGTTCCATACTTAGCCATGCTATCTGCTTGCCGTCGGGTGAGAACTGCGGATTAGTGTCGTATCCCACATTGTAGTCGCCGCCCAGATTGTTTATCTTCTGCGAGGCGATAGACTTCGTCGGGTCTATCTCCGGCTCAACATAACCCTCGGGCTTGCACAGGTTCTTGGTCTTTCCTGTGCTTATATTATATAGGTATATGTCAGAATCGGTGGAAATGGCATATTGCACGCCCTCGCACTTCTTGCTGGAGTAGGCTATTGACTTTGAGTCAGGGCTCCAACTCAACTGTTCGATACCTCCAAACGGAGCGACAGGGCACTCGTAAGGTTCGCCCGCCATGATATCAATGCCGTCGCCGACACCCTTTCCCGTAACATCAGCAAGGAACGGATGGGCTATCGTTTCAACGTAATGGTCCCAATGACGGTAGTTGAGGTCATTCACCAAGCGGCCTGTTGTCTTGGGCAAATCAGCCGGTTTCTTTGCTATAGCCCCATAATAGGGAATGGACTTTATGAGTATGACCTTAGTCTCATCGGGTGAGAAACTGTAGCCTTCGATATCAATTTCGCTGTTGGAGAGTTGTTTGCGGTCTGTACCGTCGGCATTCATTGACCACAACTGCCCCTCTGAGAGGAAAGCAATCCTGCGTCCTCCGTCAATCCAAGAGGCATCCGTCTCGCTTTTCGACGATGTTGTCAGCAGACGCTGGTTGCTGCCGTCAATGTTTATAGTGTACAGCACATGGTGGCTCTTGTTCTGTTCCACACTGTAATAGCCCACCTGATAGACCACGGTTTTGGCATCCGGCGACACGGCATAGCCGCTTATGCGTCCCATAGCCCACAGCGCCTCCGGAGTCATGCGCCTGTTTTCCACCTTTATGTCGCTTTTCCCGATTACAGGAGCATCCTGTGTCGCAGCGGAACTGTTGGCTACCGAGACCATGACAAGTACTGCTGATATAAACGTTTTCTTCATTTCTTATTTCTTTAAGCGGTTGTTCATGTTCTTGCGACGCTGCTCCAGTTCACGTCTCTGGGCTTCCAGTCTCTGCTGTTCTTCCTGCATTGCCTGCAGACGACCGGCCAGTCCGGAGAGTTTCTTGCCTGAAACCTTGTTCTCGTTGTAGCGTGCCTCGAGTTTGGCAAGGAGTTTCTCCTCGTCAGTGAAGCGTCTTAAAGCCCACATGATTATGGCAGACAGGAAGAGCGAAACGAAATAGTAGAAGTTCAGACCGGCAGAGTAGTCGTTGAACATAAAGAAGAACATGAGAGGCATAAGCATCATCATCCACTGCATCATCTTCATTTGTTCTGCCTGTTGACCCACCATTTGGTCTTTCTGTTGCTTCATTGTCATCCAACTATACGCCAATTGACCTACGCAGAACAGGATACATGTGAGTGAGAGGTGGTCGCCTATGAGCCATATATTGCTGTCCCACGAGATGATAGGGTCATAAGTAGAAAGGTCTTTTATCCAGAGGAAACTCTGTCCGCGCAGTTCTATTGCGTTAGGAACGAAGTTGAACATGGCAATCCAGATAGGCATCTGTATGAGCGCAGGCAGACATCCTGCCATTGGAGACACGCCATATTTTGCATATTCCTGCATCATCGCCTGCTGCTTCTGCATCTGTTGGTCTTCGCCGTTATATTGTTTTGTCGCCTCGTCAAGTTTCGGTTTGAGCACCCTCATCTTGGCACTGCTCATGTAACTCTTCTTCACCATGGGGTAGGTAATGACCTTCAGGAGCAGTGTTATGAGTATAAGGACAATACCCATCGGTATGTTCAGCGATGTGAGGAATGAGAATACATAGATTGTGAACCAACGGTTGATGAGTCTGAACAGTGGCCATCCGAGGTAAACGAGGCGTTCCATCTGCAGGTCTTTTCCGAAAGTACTCTCTTTCTCCACCTTTTGTAGCAGGCGGAACTCGTTGGGACCGTAGAAGAACTCAAACTCTGAAAGCTGCGAACCGGTAGGGTCAAACGATGTGTTCAACTTCGCACCGTATTCCTTGAGGAAGCCCGAGTGCTTGTCCTGCGGTATGGAGGTCATCTTTGAGTTCTCCGCAAAGTTGTTCTTTGCTATTATCGCAGCCGAGAAGAACTGGCTTTTGAATGCCACCCAGTCTATCTTGTCCTCTATGTTTTCGTCTATCTTTTCCGATGTTTCGCTCAGTTTGTCCGTACCGCCGTCCACTTTGTGGTAGGTCAGTGCGGTGTATCTGTTCTCAAAGGTGTGTCCTTTCTCCTGCTGTGCGCACATCTCTTCCCAGTCCACATTCATGTTTGTGGCATTGGGGGCGAACAATCCTGCCATGCCCTTTACGGACATCTGCAAACCGAGCAGATGGTTCTTGCCCAGTTTGTAGTTCATGACGAGCGACTTGCCGCTGCCTGCATCTGCAGTGAAAGTGACGGTTGAGTCGGTGACATTCGTGGCAGTGAAGAAGAGGTCTGCCGTAGATATGTTCTCCGTTTTTGTGGACAGGGTGAAGTTCAGTTTCTGTGTGTTTGCGTCAAACAGGGTGACATCCTTGTTGCCGTTGCGGTCTTCGAAGTTCTTGACGACTGCTTTCTCCACGGTTGCACCCTTGCTGTTCAGTGTCAAAGCGACCTTTTCGTTTGACAGGGTAATGCGTTGCGGAGTGCCTTTCAGTGCTGCATAGAACAGCCTGTTGGTGTCAGCCTCGGCCAGTTCCGCCTCTTTCTTTGCCTTGTTTGCCTCCTGTGCTTTTCTGATTTGCTCCTTTTGCTCCGTTACAACTGCGATAGAGTCCTGTCGAGCCATTTCCGCCAACTGTTCCTTTGACGGCTGCGACCACCAGATATATCCGAAAAACACAACTCCAATCAACAATAATCCGGTGACAGTATTTTTATCCATAATGATACGAAATGTCTTTTTAGTGAAACGAAATGCCCTTTTTATTTACAATTCAAGTTGCAAAGTTAGTGCTTTTTTGCATATTCTGCAAACTACTTTCCGGTTTTTATTATTACCTTTGCAGTCGTTACTTTCAATCGATAGAGGTATGCGATATTTTGCGTTATCCGTATTCGTTGCGCTGTCACTGTCCGTTCATGCACAGCATAAGGTCAAGAGCGTGCGTCAGACGACCGTCACCGTTGAGAAAAGTATAACTGACAGGTATGTAGATTCGCTCAAGATATTCAGGGCAAGGCAGGATTCTGTCCTTGTAGACAGCGTGTATGTCCCCAAGTCGGCAGTCTTGTCGGCAGAGGAGGACTCTCCGCGCCTTTTCCGCCTGTTCACTCCTCTGAAATTCTATCCCGATATGGCACACCGTCATTTCTCCCTTTCGCCCGACGAGATGTACAAGTCTGACGAGATGTACACGGTCGACAGGGCGATGATGAACATATATGTCTATCACCCGGAATTGGTGAAAGGCGTTTTCCGTACAGACAAGAATGAGGCAAAGAAGGAAGTTGCCGTGGCGAAGAAGAAGATAGAGGTCGCTCCGCCCACCAATGTCGTGGTCACTCCCGATGCTGGAGAGACAGCCTTCAAACCTGTTGATCTGGTTATAAAACGCCCGAATTTCTGGAAACTGTCGGGTGAGTTCTATTTCCAGACGATGCAGAACTACTATTCGCAAAACTGGTATCAGGGCGGTGAGAGCAACTATTCCGTTTTGGGACGTGCCACCATTCAGGCCAACTACAACAACAAACAGAAGGTCCGGTGGGAAAATAAACTGGAGATGCAACTCGGTTTTCAGACCAGCAAAAGTGACACCGTGCACAACGTGAAGACCTCTACCGACCTGCTTCGGTATACAGGCAAACTCGGACTTCAGGCCACCAAGAAGTGGTACTACACCGTCCAACTGGTGGCAAGCAGCCAGTTCTTGCGCAGTTTTGCAGCCAACAGCAACAATGTAAACTCCGATTTCCTCAGCCCGTTGAACGTCAACGTGTCAATAGGTATGGACTATAACTTCAGTTGGCTTAAGAACAGGCTTACCGGAAACGTGCATTTGGCTCCCCTCGCATTTGACTATCGCTATGTCGACAGGCTCAACCTGTCACCCCGAAACGGTATTGAAGAGGGACACCACAGCAAGCGTGACTACGGTTCGACGTTCACCATGAACGCCAACTGGCGTATTGCCGACAACATAAACTGGAGCACACGGCTCTATGGGTTCACCTCTTATAAATACGTGAACCTACAGTGGGAAAATACGATAAACCTTAAAATCAGCAAGGTCATCACCACAAGCATCTACCTTTATCCGCGTTTCGACGACTCCAATCCCGGGCGCAAGGATGACGGACTGGGCTATTTCCAGTTCAAAGAATATACCTCCATTGGTCTCGCATATTCATTCTGACATGCCGACAATGGCGTAGAATGCGCTTCACACCGATAATAATGAAATTATAAGTTATATGAATCATTCAATCAACATTCACATTCGAACCGTCCTTTTGGCGGTCTGTATGCTCCTTTTGCCCTCGATGATGCGGGCAGAGAAGGAGGCATGGGTGGAATTTTCAGACGGCACGCTGACATTTCACTATGATGAGAACCGGACAAGTAGCAGTAGTGCCAATACCTATAGTCTGCCCGCAAGGGGCGAAGACCCGGGATGGCTTACCCAAAAAGACGCTGTAGAGCATGTAGTGTTCGACAAAAGTTTTGCCGATGCACGTCCCAAGACTTGTGCCAAATGGTTTTTGGAGCAGAATAACCTTGCAGATATCACAGGTATTGAATATCTGAACACCGACTCGGTGAATGATATGAGCAGAATGTTCAAAGGCTGTTATAAACTGACTTCGCTGGATTTGCGCCACTTCAACACCGAGAATGTCACCACGATGACTGAAATGTTCTGCGCTTGCTGGGGGTTGACCGAACTCGATGCGTCCTCTTTCAATACCTCAAAGGTTGATGATATGTCCTTTTTGTTCCAAACTTGTGAAAAATTGGAGAAAGTGGATATTTCCTCATTCGATACACATAACGTGACGAATATGGAAAGAATGTTCGGTTGGTGTAATGCTCTTAGCACTATTTATGCATCAAGTGGTTTTGTTACGGACAAGGTGAAAAACTCCCAGGAGATGTTTCAGTATTGTTATAAACTGCCAAACTTTAAATCAGAAAAAATCACAATATATGCAGTTCCAACCTATATGACCTTTTTGGAAACCAAGCCTTGGGTGGAATACGAGTCCTCTACCAAGACGCTGACGTTCCACAATGATGGCAAGACTGCCTATACCACATACGACGTCAAGTATGATTTGCCCGAAGGCGGTGCTGACCCGGAATGGCTGAAAACAGATATTGAGCATGTGGTGATAGACTGGCGCTTTGCCGATGTGTGTCCCAAAAGTTGTAAGAAGTGGTTCTATGGACTGAAAAAACTCACCGATATCAAGGGGCTTAAGTATCTGGATACCTCTGAGGTGGATGATATGACCAGTATGTTCCAAAATTGTGAGTCACTGGCCTCAATTGACGTAAGCCACTTCAACACCGAGAATGTCACCCTGATGACATCAATGTTCCAGGAATGCTTGGTGCTGACTGAACTTGATGTAACATCTTTCAATGTCCTGAAGGTTACCGATATGTCATTCATGTTTGAATATTGTGAAAAGTTGACCACATTGGATTTAACCTCTTTCGACACATGGAATGTGAGTCAGATATATGACCTGTTCCATGGTTGCAGTAGTCTCAACAAAATTTATGTGTCGAGTAAATTTGTTTTGAACTCGGTGACAGACACGCAGAACCATGCAAATATGTTCATGGAATGTACAAGTATGCCCAATTTCAATGCTGATAAGGTAGACGGAACTTACGCACACTATAAAGAGGGGGGGTATTTTACCCTGCGTCGCCATTTCAGCGTGGGTGATGCCAAGTACACTGTGGATGGCTACGAAGCACCGGTGTGCTACTCGGATGTTGACTTCACCGACGGCTCGGCGTACAGTTCTGACTTCGACTTCGCCTTCTCATCCGGCAATAAAGCCTCTTACACCCGCACGGTGAAGAACCATTGGGCTACTCTCTGCTTGCCTTTTGCCTTCAGCGCAGACGGTGCTGACGCATCATTCTACGGTGTAGAGAACTATACTGACAGCAAACTCAATGTCAAGAAACTCACTGGTACTATCGCTGCCGGCACGCCGGTCTTGGCTTATGTCACCGACGGAGAACTCTCGGTCAGTGCTCTCGGTGCTGCTGTTGTAGCCACACCCGCTTCTGACACTGTGCTCAAGGGTGTCTTTACACAGACTGCGGTGGCGAATGACGACTACATTGTCGCCAATGATTACTTTTGGAATGCCGGTTGGCTAAAGGATAACAACACCGATGCCCAGTATGTCTACGCTGCTCCTTACCGTGCTTCGCTTGCGCTCAACCTGTCTGCCGGCGCTAAGCCGACCTCTATCGGCATCGCAGAGGACGAGACCGACGGCATCAAGAGCGTCGACACGACGGATAATACAGACGATTTCCTCAATGGCGCAGAACTCTATGACCTCCAAGGTCGCCGTCTCTCTACACCTGTAAACGGCATGATGATAGTTCGAAAGGGCGGTGTCAGCCACAAGGTAGTAGTCAGATAGGTGGCACGGCTGCTTTGATATTGCTACGTCCGCTAAAACTTCTTTGTGACAAAAGAGTTTTAGCGGACGTAACTGTTTATAAAATATAATGTGGTTGTTATATGTTTTATGTCCTTGACACCATACTGCTTATGGGGGAGGATGTCACCGATTTGGCATTGCCGGAGCGACTGGTATCAGGCAAAGACTGCCTTTGCGCCTACGCTAAAGCAAGCATACACCAGTTGTTGCATTCCTTGCGGGCCTTCTCTTCAAAGCCCAGTTCCTTGGCTTTTTCCAATATCAGGTCGGCATCTTCGGTGTAGAAGCCGCTGAGGATTATCGTGCCGCTGATGTTGAGCACCTCCTTGAACTTGTCGAGATCGTCCAGCAGTACGTTGCGGTTGATATTTGCCAGAACGACATCAAACACTCCGCATACATGCGAGAGTACGGAAGCGTCGCCTTCCATCGCACTTATATTGTCCACTCCGTTAAGCATTGCGTTGTGCAAAGTGTTCTTCACGCTCCACTCGTCGATGTCATACGCCACCACATCCTCCGCTCCGAGTTTTGCGGCAGCGATACTCAGAATGCCGGTGCCGCACCCGCAGTCGAGCACTCTCATGCCTTCCTTCACAGTGTCAACGAGTTGAGCGAGTATCATTTGGGTGGTTTCATGCGTTCCTGTACCGAAAGCCTTGCATGCCTCAATGCCTATCGCAATAGGGCAGTCGATGTTTGGAATGGGCTTTCTTGCGTCGAATACCAACAGCCGACCGTCGATATTGATGGGCTCAAAGCCCTGTTCTTCCCAGGTCCTGTTCCAGTTTTCGTCCACCACACCCGACAAGGTGTAGGTTATGACCGTGTTTTCCAAAGGGAAATCCGCTATAACCTCATCGATTGCAGCCTTGTGCAGGAACTCTATCTGGATATATCCGTCAATGCCTTTTCCAGTGTCTTCAAACGCCTCAAAACCTGTTTCGCCGACCATGTCTGCCAGCAGTTCTCTTGCTGTCTGCCGCAGTTCCGGCGCACACTCTATCTGAAATTCTGCTTTGTAGTATTTCATCTCTTGTTGGAATGCCTGTTCCTGTGTGTTAAATTCACTTGCAAAATTACAAAAAATAGGGGAAATCCTACCCCCACTTAGGGTTTTTCCGTATATTTGCATATAGGTTATTGGTATTTTTGCAGTATCAAAAGAAAACGAAAGACAGGAGGTAAGAAGATGAAAAAGTTAATCCTAACGACAATGGTAATGTTGGTTTCCGTACCGCTGTTGGCACAAGACGATGACTTGTACTATACTCCGAAAAAGGACTCGGCAGTAAAGGCAGCCAAAGAGACATATTATTCAGGAAGCGACCGCGATGTGGACGAGTACAACCGCAGCGGCAAATACCGCAACGGTTCGACAGGTGTCGACGACAGTGACATCGTGTTCCTCGATGGTGAACAGGGAGTTTATCCCGACAGCCTGACCGACACGAAGAAGCAGAACCGCACTTCCCAGTATTACGCAGACGCCGATGATGACGACTACAGATATTCGCGCGAACTGAACAGGTGGTACGGATGCTACGATCCTTGGCTCTACGGGCGTGCCTATTTCAGCCCTTGGTACTACGGTTACGGATGGTATTCTCCATTCTACAGTTCACTTTACAGTTGGTATGACCCATGGTACTATCCCTATTATGGCGGTTGGTACGGTTTCTATGATCCGTGGTTCTACGGCTATTACGGCGGTTGGTATCGTCCTTGGCATCCCGGTCATCCAGGTTGGGACGGTGGCGGACACCACCATGGAGGCTATTGGGCACACGGCGGAGTGGGCGCAGGCTATTCCAATCGTGGCAGCGTGAACACCAAGCCCGGTGCTTCCGGCGGATTTGCAGGCATCAACAACAGGCGTACAAGTGGTGGCAACGTCTATAATGACATCGCAAAGAAGAACCAAAACAGCAGTCGTGTCGTATCGTCAAGACGCTATGTAGGCACTACACCGACCTATACGGACAGGAGCAACACCCGAACCTACACGCAGACACGCCCCAATACAAATTCCGGTTCATCCGTCTTCTCGGGCGGAAGCCGTTCCGGTGGCGGTAGTTTCGGCGGCGGTTCACGCGGAGGAGGCTTCTCTGGCGGTGGCGGTCACGGCGGCAGACGATAGGAGACGGGAGGATATCCTGCACGGGAATGTATTTTCAATCAAGAAACACTAATACTTTATAAAAATGAGAAGACTGATATTCAGTGCCGCATTGTTGGCATCAGTGACAGCAATGGCACAGGAAACATACACCAATGCGGAACTTTTCACCGAGGATTTGAACGGAACGGCACGCTACATAGGCATGGGTGGAGCGATGGAAGCACTCGGTGCTGACCTGTCAACCATCAACACCAATCCTGCCGGAATAGGACTTTACCGCCGCTCAGTGGTCAATTTCAGTGCCGGAGTAGTGTCACAGCAGGATGCGGGACAGAGCGCCGTGGGCGATGCCACACGCATGAGTTTCGACCAGGTGGGATTCGTCTGGAGTACGAAACCCAGCAAGTGGAACACCCTCAACTTCGCTTTCAACTACAAGAAGAACCGCAATTTCAGCAATATACTGAATGTTTCAGGCAACTATGACGGTGTCGCTTCACAGAATGCAAACTCCTATATGAACCTCATGGATGCCATGTCGGACAATCCGGAAGGCGATTGGCTCAACAGTTACAAGATTTCTCAGTTGGATGCACTGTACTACAAGACCTTCGTGGGCGATACGGATGGAAACTTGTACTACAACTCTGCAACCGGTTATGACCTGACCAGGACAACCCGAGGCTATGTCGGTGAATACAGCATCAACGTCTCCGGCAATGTGAGCAACCGTGTTTATCTCGGCATGACAATCGGTTTCTGCGATGTAAACTACAAGTCCTGGACTTCATACAGGGAGTCTCTCATCAACTCCAGCAGCAATTCTATCGGCGACATAACTATCAATGACCAGCGCGAGATAACGGGTACTGGATTCAATATCAAGGTAGGAACGGTGATATATCCTGTAGAGGAAAGTCCTTTCCGCATCGGTCTCTACCTGTCAACACCGACTTGGTATGACCTGCGTACCAGCAACCGCACTTACCTGGTAAACAATGCCAACACGGGAGGTACACCCATTGAACCGAACTATCGTTCCGTAGGAGACTACGAATACAGAGTCTACACACCGTGGAAGTTTGGTGTTGCCCTCGGACACACCGTGTCCAACTATCTCGCATTGGGTGCAACCTATGAGTTTTCAGACTACTCCAACATGAGCAACAGGATTATTGACGGCTATGATTACTATGGTGACGCCAATACATACAAGGATTCTGAGATGAACGACCACACGCAGAAAAGTCTGAAAGGCGTGTCTACGCTGAAGGTGGGAGTGGAAGTGAAGCCCACAGTGGAGTGCGCTGTCAGATTCGGATACAACTATGTGTCGCCGATGTATCGCACAGACGCATTCAAGGACGGCACAGTCAGTTCTCCCGGAACATACTATTCGTCAACCACGGACTACACCAACTGGAAGGCTACCAACCGTTTCACTTGCGGTGTGGGCTACTCTAAAGGTGCGTTTGCTGTGGATTTGGCTTACCAGTACACCACTACCAACGGCGAGTTCCACCCGTTCACGAACTCCAATGCAGAGTATACTTGGGGTGACGGCACGATCGAAACGGTTGTAAACAATGCTGATGCCGTCGACATAAGCAACAAGCGGCATCAGGTATTGGCAACATTCACCTACAAATTCTAACATCCTCACATACCAAAAAGAGTGGCATTCCGATTATTCGGAGTGCCACTCTTTTTGGCTAAAGGCGGATTTGTCAAAACAAAAACAGCATCTGTCTTTTTGCGGGCTGAAAGCCCAGTTACACATAGCCCAGGGTAACACCCTGGGTAAAAAAAGTCCCGCCAACCCTTGCGCCCTGTAAGGGCA